>NZ_JBVJYZ010000001.1:351660-1159157 GCF_055600045.1 Streptomyces sp. NPDC038280 | reverse complement strand
GTTGATAGGCCAGATGTGGAAGCCCGGTAACGGGTGAAGCTGACTGGTACTAATAGGCCGAGGGCTTGTCCTCAGTTGCTCGCGTCCACTGTGTTAGTTCTGAAGTAACGAACTCCCGTATGCCGGTTGTAGTTCGACATCTTCATAGTGTTTCGGTGGTCATAGCGTTAGGGAAACGCCCGGTTACATTCCGAACCCGGAAGCTAAGCCTTTCAGCGCCGATGGTACTGCAGGGGGGACCCTGTGGGAGAGTAGGACGCCGCCGAACAATCTTTAGCCTCAACCCCCGGACTCTGTCCGGGGGTTGAGGCATTTTTGCGTTCAGTACTTTCTCAGGGACCTCAGGTCCTCAGGGTCCTCAGGCAGTTCAACGGCCGGCGGGATAGGGGTGTGCGGGCGAGGAAGGGCGGCGAGAGACCGGACAGGGTTGGTTAGGAACACACGCCAGTTCGGGGTATGATTCTTCTCGTTGCCGCGAGGGAAACCCCGCAGTCAACAGGCCCCTATAGCTCAGTCGGTAGAGCGTCTCCATGGTAAGGAGAAGGTCTGCGGTTCGATTCCGCATGGGGGCTCGTATGAAAGAAGGCCCCCCGCCCAACGGCGGGGGGCCTTCTTCGCGTTCAGCGCTGGTGTGGCTCCGGGAGGCGCATCGCCAGGATGGCCATGTCGTCGGAAGCCGGTTCCGCCGCGAAGCGTTCGACCGCGCGGAGGATGCGGGCGGCGACGGCGCCGGCCGTCAGGCCCGTACAGGTCGTCAGGACGTCGCTCAGGCCGTCGTCGCCGAGCATGCGGGAGCCCTCGCGGCGTTCGGTGACGCCGTCGGTGACGCACAGGAGGACATCGCCCGGGTCCAGGGTGACGGTCTGTTCGTACAGCTCCAGGTCGTCCATGACGCCGAGCAGCGGCTGGGGTTCGGCGGCGGGTTCCACCGTGCCGTCCTGGCGCAGCCGTAGCGGGAGCGGATGGCCGGCGCAGACGATCTTGAGGATGGCGCTGCCGTCCTCCTGGGGCCACAACTCGCCGTAGAGCAGGGTGAGGAAGCGGCTGCGGGCGCCCTCGTCGAGGATCGCCGCGTTCAGTCGCTCCAGGACCGCGGGGCCGCCGAAGCCCTCGCGGGCCAGCAGGCGCAGGGCGTGGCGGGCGAGGCCGGTGACGGCGGCGGCCTCCGGGCCGGTGCCGCAGACGTCGCCGATGGCGAAGCCGTAGACGCCGTCGCGGATCGGGAAGAGGTCGTAGAAGTCTCCGCCGACCTCGTTGCCCTCGCCGGCCGCGCGGTAGATGACCTCGACCTCGACGCCGGGGATCTGGGGCTGGTCCGGCGGGAGGAGGCTGCGCTGGAGGGACTGACTGATGGCCGTGCGCTCGGAGTAGAGGCGGGCGTTGTCGAGGGCCAGGGCGGCCCGGCGTGAGAGGTCCTCGGCCAGCTCCAGGATCTCCTGGCGGAAATGGTCGTCGGAGGGCTTGCCCAGGGTGAGCATGCCGATGACGCGGTTGCGGGCGACGAGGGGGAGGACCACGGTCTCGCCGCCGACGGCCGCGGCGGTGGCGAGGGTGGAGCCGATGCCGGAGGAGAGGGGGCTGGACGCGCCGTCCAGTTCACGCCTGGAGGTGCGAAGGGCCGCCTGGTGGGCCGCGTCGGCGGGGGCGGTCCAGACACGAGCGCCCGGGGTGGGGACCGGGTCGGGCGGGGCGATCCTGGACAGGAGTGCCTTGAGGCCGTCGATGCGGTCCTCGTCCTCGTGGAGGACGTAGGAGAGGTACGGGTCCGACGACTGGTCCGCGATCGTGTAGACGGCGCACCAGGTGGCGAGCGTCGGAACGGTCATCTGGGCCATGAGGGCCAGCGTCTGGTCGCGGTCGAGGGTGCCGGCGAGCAGGTCGGAGGCCTCGACCAGGAAGCTGAGCGAGCCGCGGCGGAGGCGCTCGAGCTCGCCGAGGCGGGCCGACTCGACGGCGAGGGCGATCCGGTCGGCGGCGAACTGGAGGCGGAGGGCCTGTTCGTTGGAGTAGCGGCCGGAGGCTTCGGCGGCGACCCCGAGGGAGCCGGTGAGGCGTCCTTCGACCTTGAGGGGGACGGTGACGACCGACCTCATGCCAGTGCCGTTCAGCAGCGGTACGGCTCCGGGGACGGCCGCGAGGTCGTCGTGGACGGCGGGCATACGGGCGGAGCCGTACCGGCCGGTGCCGGCCTCGACGGGGACGCGGGCGAAGCGCTGGCGGGCGGAGGGGAGGCCGGTGGTGGCCCGTACTTCCAGTTCGGTCTCGTCGTCGGTGGCCAGCAGCAGGAAGGCGGAGTCGCCGTCGAGCATGTCGCGGGCGCGTTCGACCGTGCGCTGGAGGAGGCCGTCCAGGTCGTCGGGGGCCGGGGAGCCGATGAAGACCTCGAAGGGGTCCGTCGTGCGGTTCTCGGCGCTGGAGTCGACGGGGGCGCGGGGCGGGGACTGGAGCACGGCGCGTTCGTAGTCCCGTACGAGGAGACAGACCGTGGAGGGTTCGCCCTGGGTGTCGCGGACGCGCAGGTGGGAGGCGTAGATGGGGATGACGCGGCCGTCCGCGCCGCGGATTCCGTAGCTGCCCTCCCAGCGGGAGAGCTGGAGGGCTTCGGCCAGGCCGGTGCCGATGCCGGGGGTCTGCGGCCAGGCGGCGAAGTCGCCGAGGGGCTTGCCGACGACCTGCTCGGAGGCGTATCCGAAGAGTTCCTCGGCGTCGTCGTTCCAGGCGGCGATGGCGCCGCCGCGGTCGATCTGGACGACGGCGACGCGTACGCGTTCGTCGGCGACGGGGAGCAGGTCGACGGGGAGGACCGGTCCTGCGGAGCGGGTGCCCACCATGCGCTGGGGGAGGTCGAGTTGGAACCAGACCTGTTTGCGGGTGGGGGAGTATTCGACGCCCCAGCGGGTGGCGAGTGCGGCGCACAGGAGCAGTCCCCGGCCGTTCTCGCTGTCGAGGTTGGTCAGGTGGGGGCCGGTGCTCTGGATCGGGATCTCGCGCTCGGGGTAGCGGTCGGCGACCTCGACCCGGACGCCGTCCTCCGTACGCAGACACAGGACGTCCGCCGCGGTGCCGGCGTGGATGACCGCGTTGGTGACGAGCTCGCTGGTGAGGACGACGGCGTCGTCGACGACATCGGTGTAGCCCCAGCCCTGGAGCGTGTCTCTGACGAAGGCGCGGGCGGTGGCGACCGACCGCCCCACGGGGTCGAAGCTGGCAGCCGCCCGCGCGGTGATCACAGAACTCCTCGTACGCGTCTCGACGCCCGGCTGTGCCATGGTCGGCCCTGCCCCTCCCGGTGCCCGGTCGTCGTCCTCGCGCCATGCCGCCCCCGCCGGGCGGACGGGGCGGTTGGACAGCCGGATGCCAGGTTACTTACCTTCACTGTCCGAGCGGATGCCGGTCACCGCTGTTTCCGTCCCCCGAGGATGGGGACGTTATGCCAAGCTGCCGAAGTGTTATGGCCTGGTTCGGCTGCGGTGAAACACTGGGCAGGCTTCCAGAGACAACCCGAGCACTACGGTCAACCCCTGCGGGAGGGACACGGTGGAGTCTGGCGTGACGGCGCGGGGCATGAGCACGCGTACGAAAAGCGGACGGTCCCGGAGCAATGGGACGGTGGAGGTCGACGCTGCGGCGCTCGACCGGCTGCTGTCGGCCCTGGTGTCGATGCGTGACGGCAATTTCCGCAGGCGGCTGACCGTCTCCGGTGACGGTGTGATGACGGAGATCGCGGCCGTCTTCAATGAGGTGGCCGATCGGAAACTGCATCTGACCGGCGAGTTGTCCCGGGTCCGCCGGATGGTGGGGCGTGAGGGCAAGCTCTCCGAGCGGCTCGAGGTCGGGGCCAGTGAGGGTGCCTGGGCGGCGGCCATCGAGGCCGCGAACGCGCTGGTGGACGACATGACGCGGCCCGTCTCCGAGGTCGGCAGGGTGCTGTCCGCGGTCGCGGAGGGTGATCTGGACCAGCGGATGGAGCTGCGGTCCGAGGGGGCCGAGGGGCGTCCGCTGCGGGGCGAGTTCCTGAAGGTCGCGCGGACGGTCAACAACCTGGTCGATCAGCTGTCGGCGTTCACGGACGAGGTGACGCGGGTCGCACTGGAGGTCGGTACCGAGGGCAAGCTGGGCGGCCAGGCCCAGGTGCGCGGTATGTCCGGTTCGTGGAAGGATCTCACGGATTCGGTCAACACGATGGCGTACCGATTGACCGCGCAGGTACGTGACATTGCTCTCGTCACCACGGCCGTCGCCAAGGGCGATCTGTCGCGGAAGGTCACGGCTCATGTGGCCGGCGAGATGCTCCAGCTGAAGAACACCGTCAACACGATGGTCGACCAGCTGTCCTCGTTCTCCTCCGAGGTGACCCGCGTCGCACGTGAGGTGGGTACGGAGGGTGAGCTGGGTGGTCAGGCCGAGGTGCCCGGCGTCGCCGGTGTGTGGAAGGACCTGACCGACTCCGTCAACACGATGGCGGGCAACCTCACGTCGCAGGTGCGGGGCATCGCCGAGGTGACGACGGCGGTCGCGAACGGCGACCTGTCCCAGAAGGTCACGGTCAGCGCGCGCGGTGAGGTCGCTCAACTCGCGGACACGATCAACCAGATGACCGAGACGCTGCGCACCTTCGCCGACGAGGTGACCCGGGTGTCGAGCGAGGTCGGCGCCGAGGGCGTGCTGGGTGGTCAGGCGCAGGTGCCGGGCGCGGCGGGGACGTGGAAGGACCTGACCGATTCGGTCAACACCGTCTTCCGCAACATCACCACTCAGGTGCGTGACATCGCGCAGGTGACCACGGCGGTGGCGAACGGTGATCTGTCGCAGAAGGTCACGGTGGACGTGGCCGGCGAGATGCTGGAGCTGAAGAACACCGTCAACACGATGGTGGACCAGCTCTCCGCCTTCGGTTCCGAGGTGACCCGGGTCGCCCGGGAGGTCGGTGTCGAGGGCCGGCTGGGTGGTCAGGCGGAGGTGCCGGGCGCGGCGGGGACGTGGAAGGACCTCACGGACTCGGTGAACACGGCGTTCCGTAACCTGACCGGCCAGGTGCGTGACATCGCGCAGGTGACCACGGCGGTGGCCAATGGTGATCTGTCGCAGAAGGTCACGGTGGACGTGGCCGGCGAGATGCTGGAGCTGAAGAACACCGTCAACACGATGGTGTCGCAGCTGTCGTCGTTCGCCGACCAGGTGACCCGTATGGCGCGGGACGTGGGCACGGAGGGCCGGCTGGGCGGTCAGGCACGGGTCGACGGTGTCTCCGGTACGTGGAAGGAGCTCACCGACTCGGTCAACTTCATGGCCGGCAACCTGACGTCGCAGGTGCGCCAGATCGCGCAGGTGACCACGGCGGTGGCGCGGGGTGATCTGTCGCAGAAGATCGACGTGGACGCGCGCGGCGAGATCCTGGAGCTGAAGAACACCATCAACACGATGGTGGACCAGCTCTCCGCCTTCGCGGACCAGGTGACGCGGGTGGCCCGTGAGGTGGGTACGGACGGCCGGCTCGGGGGTCAGGCGCAGGTGCCCGGCGTCGCCGGGGTGTGGCGGGACCTGACCGACTCGGTGAACGGCATGGCCGGGAACCTCACGGCGCAGGTCCGCAACATCGCGCAGGTCGCGACCGCGGTGGCGCGGGGTGATCTGTCGCAGAAGATCGACGTGGACGCGCGCGGCGAGATCCTGGAGCTCAAGAACACCCTCAACACGATGGTGGACCAGCTCTCCAGCTTCGCCGAGCAGGTCACTCGGGTGGCCCGCGAGGTGGGTACCGAGGGCATTCTGGGTGGTCAGGCCGAGGTGCAGGGTGTCTCGGGCACCTGGAAGGACCTCACCCAGTCCGTGAACTTCATGGCGAACAACCTGACCATTCAGGTGCGCAACATCGCCGAGGTGACGACGGCGGTCGCCAAGGGCGACCTGTCGAAGAAGATCACTGTCGATGCCAAGGGCGAGATCCTGGAGCTGGTGACGACCGTCAACACGATGGTCGACCAGCTGTCCAACTTCGCGGACGAGGTGACGCGGGTCGCCCGCGAGGTGGGTACGGAGGGCATTCTGGGTGGTCAGGCCCGGGTGCGAGGTGTCACCGGTATCTGGAAGGACCTCAGCGACAACGTCAATCTGATGGCCAACAACCTGACCAGTCAGGTGCGGAACATCTCCCGGGTGTCGTCGGCCGTCGCCAACGGTGATCTGACGAAGAAGGTGACGGTCGAGGCGCGCGGTGAGGTCGCCGAGCTCGCCGACACCGTCAACACGATGGTGACGACCCTGTCCTCGTTCGCGGACGAGGTGACCCGGGTGGCCCGTGAGGTGGGTACGGAGGGCGAGCTGGGCGGCCAGGCCCGCGTACCGGGCGTCTCCGGTACGTGGAAGGACCTGACCGAGTCGGTGAACTCCATGGCCTCCAACCTCACCGGCCAGGTGCGGCAGATCGCGACCGTCACCACCGCCATCGCCAAGGGTGATCTCACCAAGAAGATCGACATCGACGCCCAGGGCGAGATCCTGGAGCTGAAGAACACCATCAACACCATGGTCGACCAGCTCTCCTCGTTCGGTGAGGAGGTGACGCGGGTCGCCCGTGAGGTGGGCACGGAGGGCATCCTCGGCGGTCAGGCCCGGGTCCGGGACGTCGACGGCACCTGGCGTGACCTCACCGAGTCGGTGAACGAGATGGCCGGGAACCTGACCCGTCAGGTGCGGGCCATCGCGGCCGTCGCCACGGCGGTGACCAGGGGTGATCTCAATCTGAAGATCGACGTGGACGCGGCCGGGGAGATCCAGGTCCTCCAGGACAACATCAACACGATGATCGCCAACCTGCGCGACACCACCCTCGCCAATGAGGAGCAGGACTGGCTCAAGGGCAACCTGGCCCGTATCTCCGGTCTGATGCAGGGCCGCCGGGACCTCGACGACGTCGCCTCGCTGATCATGAGCGAGCTGACGCCGGTGGTCTCGGCGCAGCACGGCGCGTTCTTCGTGGCGATGCCCACGGGCGGCTCGGAGCTGGGCGCGCCGGGGGAGGGAACGTACGAGCTGCGGATGCGCGGCAGTTACGGGTACTCGGCCGGTTCCATGCCGACGTCCTTCCGGCCCGGGGAGACCCTGATCGGTACGGCCGCCGAGGAGAAGCGGACGATCCAGGTCAATGTGCCGCCGGGGTATCTGAAGATCTCCTCCGGGCTCGGCGAGGCGTCACCGGCGCATGTGATCGTGCTGCCGGTCCTCTTCGAGGGGAAGGTCCTCGGGGTGATCGAGCTGGCGTCGTTCCAGCCGTTCACGCAGATCCAGCGGGACTTCCTGAACCAGCTCGCCGAGATGATCGCGACCAGCGTCAACACCATCAGCGTCAACACGAAGACCGAGGTGCTGCTGAAGCAGTCGCAGGAGCTCACCGAGCAGCTGCGCGAGCGGTCGGCCGAACTGGAGAGCAGGCAGAAGGCACTTCAGGACTCCAACGCGGAACTGGAGGAGAAGGCCGAGCTGCTGGCCCGGCAGAACCGTGACATCGAGGTGAAGAACACCGAGATCGAGGAGGCCCGGCAGGTGCTGGAGGAGCGGGCCGAGCAGCTCGCGGTCTCCATGCGCTACAAGTCCGAGTTCCTGGCGAACATGTCCCACGAGCTGCGGACGCCGCTCAACTCGCTGCTGATCCTCGCGAAGCTGCTCGCGGACAACGCCGACGCGAACCTGTCGCCGAAGCAGGTGGAGTTCGCGGAGACGATCCATGGCGCCGGATCCGATCTGCTCCAGCTGATCAACGACATCCTCGATCTGTCGAAGGTCGAGGCGGGCAAGATGGACGTCAGCCCGACGCGTATCGCCCTGGTGCAGCTCGTCGACTACGTGGAGGCGACGTTCCGGCCGCTGACCGCGGAGAAGGGGCTGGACTTCTCCGTACGGGTGTCGCCGGAGCTGCCGGCGACGCTGCACACGGACGAGCAGCGGCTGCTTCAGGTGCTGCGCAATCTGCTGTCCAACGCGGTGAAGTTCACGGACACCGGGGCGGTGGAGCTGGTGATCCGGCCGGCCGGGACGGATGTGCCGCAGTCGATCCGTGAGCAGTTGCTGGAGGCGGGTTCGCTGCGCGATCCGGAGGCCGATCTGATCGCCTTCTCGGTGACCGATACCGGTATCGGTATCGCCGCGAGCAAGATGCGCGTCATCTTCGAGGCGTTCAAGCAGGCGGACGGCACGACGAGCCGCAAGTACGGCGGTACGGGTCTGGGGCTGTCGATCAGCCGTGAGATCGCGCGGCTGCTGGGCGGCGAGATCTACGCGGCCAGTGAGCCGGGCCGCGGCTCAACCTTCACCCTCTTCATGCCGCTGCACGCGAGTGAGCTTCCGCCCAACGGCTACGGGCAGACGATGCCCGGCGCTCCGGTCGGGGAGTACGGCGACACGGAGGACGCCGGGATCGACCTGGCTCTGCAGGCGCCGTCGTTCGCTCCCGCTCCGGGCTCGGCCGATCCGCGCTCGGGTACGGGGGCGCTGTTCCGGCACCGCCGCAAGGTGCTGGGCAGTGTGGAGCGGCGGCCGGCGGTGCCGGGCCAGCCGGCCGGGTCGGCCGGGGCGGACAACTGGGCCGAGGGCGCGCAGGAGGAGCCCCAGCCCAGGCGTACGTTCGACTTCGGCGGCGAGAAGGTGCTCATCGTCGACGACGACATCCGTAACGTCTTCGCGCTGACCAGCGTGCTGGAACAGCACGGCCTGTCCGTGCTGTACGCGGAGAACGGCCGCGAGGGCATCGAAGTCCTGGAGCAGCATGACGATGTGACGGTCGTCCTGATGGACATCATGATGCCCGAGATGGACGGGTATGCCACGACGACGGCGATTCGCCGGATGCCGCAGTTCTCGGGGCTGCCGATCATCGCGCTCACCGCCAAGGCGATGAAGGGCGACCGGGAGAAGGCGATCGAGTCCGGAGCGTCCGACTACGTGACGAAGCCGGTCGATCCGGACCATCTCCTCTCCGTGATGGAGCAGTGGATGCGCGGGGAGTGAGCGGCCGCCGCCGGGGCCGCGGCGCGGTGTTGACTCGCTGTGGCCGAGGGCGTGTGAGGCGGCGGTATTCGGGGAACCTTCTGGTCTCCCACCGCGTTTCTGCTACGTGCACAGTG
Source organism: Streptomyces sp. NPDC038280 (assembly GCF_055600045.1). NCBI lineage: Bacteria > Bacillati > Actinomycetota > Actinomycetes > Kitasatosporales > Streptomycetaceae > Streptomyces > Streptomyces sp. NPDC038280. The sequence goes on along the minus strand of NZ_JBVJYZ010000001.1, from coordinate 1,150,038 downwards.
ACATCGCGGTGACAGGGTGTGGCGACAGGCGGGGTGCGGCTACCATGACCGGCACAAGGACGGACGGCGCAAGGGAGCCGTCCCCTGGGGCGGCGCCCGGTGCTTCCCCCGGCTCGGCGAGTCGGGGTGAGACCGTGCCGGGGCGAGGAGGACGGGGCATGGTGCAGAAGGCCAAGATCCTCCTGGTCGATGACCGGCCGGAGAATCTGCTGGCGCTGGAGGCCATCCTCTCTGCGCTCGATCAGACGCTGGTGCGGGCATCGTCAGGGGAGGAAGCGCTCAAGGCGCTGCTGACGGATGACTTCGCGGTCATTCTGCTGGACGTCCAGATGCCGGGAATGGACGGTTTCGAGACGGCCGCGCACATCAAGCGGCGGGAGCGGACCCGGGACATCCCGATCATCTTCCTCACCGCGATCAACCACGGCCCCCACCACACCTTCCGGGGATACGCGGCGGGCGCGGTCGACTACATCTCCAAGCCGTTCGACCCCTGGGTGCTGCGCGCCAAGGTGTCGGTCTTCGTAGAGCTGTACATGAAGAACTGCCAGCTGCGGGAGCAGGCCGCACTGCTCCGGCTCCAGCTGGAGGGCGGCGGCCAGAGCGGTATGGCCAAGGAGTCCGCCGGTCTCCTCGCCGAACTCTCCGCACGCCTCGCGGCAGTTGAGGAGCAGGCCGAGGCGCTGTCCAAGCAGCTGGACGACGACTCGGCGGACGCCGCTGCCGTCGCCACCGCCGCCCACCTGGAGCGCAAGCTGACCGGCCTGCGGCGCGCGCTGGACGCGCTGGAGCCCGGCGCCGGTCCCGGAGGCGGCGCGCACACCCTTCCCTCGCAGAGCTGACGGGCTCGCCCGCACGGCCGAGTCCCGCCGGTCATCGCCGTACCACCCGTCAGTTCGCCGTCCCCGCAAGGGCGACACGAACGGGTGAAGCGGTACGCACGCGTGTCCACCGCCGTTCACACCGGTAACCTCACCCCCATGGCCTCACGTACGTCCGGCAAGGGTTCCCAGGGCACGGCGGGCACCGCGAAGCCGCGCGCCGGCCGTACGACGGGCGCCGCGAAGAAGGCGGCCCCCGCCAAGAAGACCGCGGCAGCCAGGAAGGCCGCCCCCGCGAAGAAGGCACCTGCCAGGAAGGCCGCCGCGAAGAGGACGGCGCCCAGGCCCGCGCCGTCGCCCACCGGAGGCGTGTACCGGCTCGCGCGCGGGCTGTGGCTAGGCCTCGCGCACGCGATCGGCGCGATGTTCCGGGGAATAGGGCGGGGCGCGAAGGGCCTCGACCCCGCGCACCGCAAGGACGGTCTGGCGCTGCTGCTGCTCGGCGTCGCCCTGATCGTCGCGGCCGGCACCTGGTCCAACCTGCGCGGTCCGGTCGGCGACCTCGTCCAGATGCTCGTCACCGGCGCCTTCGGCCGCCTCGACCTGCTCGTCCCGCTGCTGATCGGCGCGATCGCGATCCGGCTGATCCTCTATCCCGAGAAGCCCGAGGCCAACGGGCGGATCGTGATCGGCCTCTCCGCGCTCGTCATCGGGGTGCTCGGCCAGGTGCACATCGCCTGCGGCTCACCCGGCCGCGGCGCGGGCACCGCCGCCATGCAGGACGCCGGCGGTCTGATCGGCTGGGGAGCGTCCAAGCCGCTGATCTTCATGATGGGTGAGGTCCTGGCCGTACCGCTGCTGGTGCTGCTCACCGTCTTCGGCCTGCTCGTCGTCACGGCCACCCCCGTCAACGCCATCCCACAGCGGTTGCGGGCGCTCGGCGTCCGGCTCGGCATCCTGGAGGCGCCGTACGAGCCGGAGCGCGGCGAGTCCGACGCCTACGACGAGGAGTGGCGCGAGGCGGGCCCCGCCCGGGGGCGGCGGCGCGGGCAGGCGCCCGCCGCCTACGACGCCGAGCGGGCCGAGGAGGACGCGCTCAGTGGGCGCAGGCGGCCGCGCAGGTCCTCCGTCCAGCCTTCCTTCGACCGGCCGATGGACGCGGTCGACGTGGCCGCCGCGGCCGCGGCGGCCCTCGACGGAGCCGTACTGAACGGAATGCCGCCGTCGCCGCTGGTCGCGGACCTCACCCGGGACGTCACCGCGGACCGGGACCGGGCGGCCGCGGCGGCCGCCCCCGAGGCCCCGGCCGCCGCGCCCGTGCCGCCGGCCCGCGACTCCGAGCGGCCGCGCCCCGGCGGCGCCGTACCGGACCTCACCAAGCCGGCGCCCGAGCGGTCCGAGCCGCTGCCGGCCCGCGCCGAGCAGTTGCAGCTCTCCGGGGACATCACCTACTCACTGCCCTCGCTCGACCTGCTGGAGCGCGGCGGGCCCGGAAAGACCCGGAGCGCGGCCAATGACGCGGTCGTCGCCTCGCTCAGCAATGTCTTCATGGAGTTCAAGGTCGACGCGGCCGTCACCGGTTTCACCCGTGGCCCGACGGTCACCCGCTACGAGGTGGAGCTCGGCCCTGCCGTGAAGGTCGAGCGGATCACCGCCCTGACCAAGAACATCGCGTACGCCGTCGCCAGCCCGGACGTCCGGATCATCTCGCCCATCCCCGGCAAGTCGGCCGTGGGCATCGAGATCCCGAACAGCGACCGGGAGATGGTGAACCTCGGAGACGTCCTGCGGCTGGCCGCCGCGGCCGAGGACGACCACCCGATGCTGGTGGCGCTCGGCAAGAACGTCGAGGGCGGCTACGAGATGGCCAACCTGGCGAAGATGCCGCACGTCCTGGTCGCCGGGGCCACCGGCTCCGGAAAGTCGTCCTGCATCAACTGCCTGATCACCTCGGTGATGATAAGAGCGACCCCGGAGGACGTCCGGATGGTCCTCGTCGACCCCAAGCGGGTCGAGCTGACCGCGTACGAGGGCATCCCACACCTGATCACGCCGATCATCACCAACCCGAAGCGGGCCGCGGAGGCCCTCCAGTGGGTCGTGCGCGAGATGGACCTGCGCTACGACGACCTGGCCGCCTTCGGCTTCCGGCACATCGACGACTTCAACGCGGCCATCCGCAGCGGCAAGGTGAAGCTGCCCGAGGGCAGTGAGCGCGAGCTGCAGCCGTACCCGTATCTGCTGGTCATCGTGGACGAGCTGGCGGACCTCATGATGGTCGCGCCGCGCGACGTCGAGGACGCCATCGTCCGCATCACCCAGCTGGCCCGCGCCGCCGGAATCCATCTGGTGCTCGCCACCCAGCGCCCGTCCGTCGACGTCGTCACCGGTCTGATCAAGGCGAATGTGCCCTCCCGGCTCGCCTTCGCGACCTCCTCGCTCGCCGACAGCCGTGTCATCCTCGACCAGCCGGGCGCGGAGAAGCTGATCGGCAAGGGTGACGGGCTGTTCCTGCCCATGGGGGCGAACAAGCCGATCCGTATGCAGGGCGCCTTCGTCACCGAGGACGAGGTCGCGGCCGTCGTGCAGCACTGCAAGGATCAGATGGCCCCGGTCTTCCGGGACGACGTCACCGTGGGAACCAAGCAGAAGAAGGAGATCGACGAGGACATCGGCGACGACCTGGACCTGCTGTGCCAGGCCGCGGAACTGGTCGTCTCCACGCAGTTCGGTTCGACCTCGATGCTCCAGCGCAAGTTGCGTGTCGGTTTCGCCAAGGCCGGCCGGCTGATGGACCTGATGGAGTCGCGCAACATCGTCGGGCCGAGCGAGGGCTCCAAGGCCCGGGACGTACTGGTGAAACCGGACGAACTGGATGGAGTCCTCGCGGTGATCCGCGGGGAGGGTTCCGCCTGATGGACGCCGAGGCTCACTCGTAAGGGAACAGTGGGCAACCGTTTCCCTTGGTCGTACGTCAAGTTGGAGGGAGGGACAGAAGCTTGTCCCGACCTCCTGTATCCGTCGGCCGCGCAACTGCCATTCCGATGGCGTACAAAGTGCGTCCGCCCGGTTGCCCCACCCTTTCGTACCACCCATAGACTGAACATCCAGCAGGTGGTTACACGCTCGAAAGGCGCCCTCGTGTCCATCGGCAACTCCCCCGAAGACGACCGGCCTTCCGACCGGCCTTCCGACCGGCCCTCCGAGCGGCCTCCCATCGGCCGCACACTCCAGCAGGCCCGTATCGCCTCGGGTCTGACCGTGGACGAGATCAGTGCGTCCACACGGGTGCGCATCCCGATCGTGCACGCGATCGAGGAGGGCGACTTCTCGCGCTGTGGCGGCGACGTCTACGCCCGCGGCCACATCCGCACGTTCGCGCGCGCCGTCGGGCTGAATCCCGCTCCGCTGGTCGAGCAGTACGACGCCGAGCACGGCGGCCGGCCGTCGCCGACGCCCGCCGCACCGCTCTTCGAGGCGGAACGTATCCGCCCCGAGCCGCGCCGCCCCAATTGGACCGCCGCCATGGTCGCGGCGATCGTCGCCGTGATCGGTTTCGTCGGCTTCACGATGTTCAACGGCGACGACGGCGACGACGGGGCCCGCCACGTGGCCGAGGGCCCGGCGCCGGAGAAGAAGCCCGCCCCCAAGCCGACCCCGACCAAGCCGGCGCCCAAGCCGGCCCCGTCGGAGAGTGCCATCGCCGCCGCGCAGGACAAGGTCACGGTGATGATGACCGCGATCGACGACAAGAGCTGGATCTCGGCCAAGGCCCACGACGGCAAGCTGCTCTTCGACGGTCTGCTGCAAAAGGGCGAGACCAAGACCTTCCAGGACGACGAGCGGATCGACCTCATCCTGGGCAACGCCGGGCCGATCGAGCTCTTCGTCAATGGCAAGAAGGTCGAGGAGGAGTTCGAGGACGGCCAGGTGGAGCGCCTGACGTACACCAAGGCGGACCCCGAGGTCGGCTGATCCGCGCTGATCCACTCGGGGGGTCAACCCTGAGCGGCGGGGGTGCGGCCGGGACGAAGTAGTCTTGAGCCCATGCCCGAACGCCGTACCGTCGCCCTTGTCACTCTTGGCTGCGCCCGTAACGAGGTGGACTCGGAGGAGCTCGCAGGCCGCTTGGCAGCGGACGGCTGGGAGCTCGTCGAGGACGCCTCCGACGCGGATGTCGCCGTCGTCAACACCTGTGGGTTCGTCGAAGCAGCCAAGAAGGACTCCGTCGACGCCCTCCTCGAAGCCAATGATCTGAAGGACCACGGCCGGACCCAGGCCGTGGTCGCCGTCGGCTGCATGGCCGAGCGGTACGGCAAGGAGCTCGCCGAGGCGCTCCCCGAGGCCGACGGAGTCCTCGGCTTCGACGACTACGCCGACATCTCCGACCGGCTCCAGACCATCCTCAACGGCGGCATCCACGCCTCCCACACCCCGCGCGACCGCCGCAAGCTGCTGCCGCTGAGCCCGGTGGAGCGCCAGCAGGCCGAGGTCGCCCTCCCCGGCCACGGCCAGCCCGCCGACCTGCCCGAGGGCGTCGCGCCGGCCTCCGGGCCGAGGGCGCCGCTGCGCCGCCGCCTCGACACCAGCCCCGTCGCCTCCGTGAAGCTGGCCTCCGGCTGCGACCGGCGCTGCTCCTTCTGTGCCATCCCGTCCTTCCGTGGCTCCTTCGTCTCGCGCCGCCCCGCCGATGTCCTCAGCGAGACGCGCTGGCTCGCCGAGCAGGGCGTGAAGGAGGTCATGCTGGTCTCCGAGAACAACACCTCGTACGGCAAGGACCTCGGCGACATCCGCCTGCTGGAGACCCTGCTGCCCGAGCTGGCGGCGGTCGACGGGATCGAGCGCGTCCGGGTCAGCTATCTGCAGCCCGCCGAGATGCGCCCCGGGCTGATCGACGTCCTGACCTCGACCGAGAAGGTCGCGCCGTACTTCGACCTCTCCTTCCAGCACAGCGCCCCCGCGGTGCTGCGCTCGATGCGGCGCTTCGGGGACACCGACCGCTTCCTGGAGCTGCTCGACACGATCCGGAGCAAGGCGCCGCTGGCCGGTGCCCGGTCCAACTTCATCGTCGGCTTCCCCGGCGAGACGGAGGCGGACTTCGCGGAGCTGGAACGCTTCATCACGCACGCGCGGCTCGACGCCATCGGCGTCTTCGGCTACTCCGACGAGGACGGCACCGAGGCGGCCACCTACGAGCACAAGCTCGACCAGGAAGTGGTCGACGAGCGGCTCGCGCACCTGTCGCGGCTCGCGGAGGAGCTGACCGCCCAGCGCGCGGAGGAGCGACTCGGCGAGACACTGGAAGTACTGGTCGAGTCGGCCGGTTCCGACGAGGAGGAAGAGCCCGCGGTGGGCCGCGCCGCCCACCAGGCCCCCGAGACCGACGGACAGGTCGTCTTCACCACGAACGAGGGACTCGTCCCCGGCCGTATGGTCACGGCCAAGGTCGTGGGGACCGAGGGCGTCGACCTCGTGGCCGAGTGCGTCGAACTTCTGGGGAACGACCCCCGGACCCCCTGTAGGGAGGCGGGCAGATGACGGGAGTCCCGGCACCCGCCGCGGGCGGCACGGGCAGGCCCGCGCCCGGCGGCAAGCTGGGCACCGCGGCCGTCAATCAGGCCAGCCTCTGGAACATCGCCAACATCCTGACCATGGTGCGGCTGGTACTCGTCCCGGGCTTCGTGCTGCTGCTCCTGCAGGACGGCGGATACGACCCCGCCTGGCGCGCCTGGGCCTGGGCGGCCTTCGCCGTCGCCATGATCACCGACATCTTCGACGGGCACCTCGCCCGTGCCTACAACCTGGTCACGGACTTCGGGAAGATCGCCGACCCGATCGCCGACAAGGCGATCATGGCGGCCGGTCTGATCTGTCTCTCCTGGCTCGGCGATCTGCCCTGGTGGGTGACCGGGGTGATCCTCTTCCGCGAGCTCGGGATCACGCTGATGCGGTTCTGGGTGATCCGGCACGGAGTGATTCCGGCCAGCCGCGGCGGAAAGATGAAGACCCTCGCCCAGGGCACCGCGGTCGGGATGTACGTCCTGGCTCTGACCGGGCCGCTCGCCACCCTGCGCTTCTGGGTGATGGCCGTGGCCGTCGTGCTGACGGTCGTCACCGGGCTCGACTACGTCCGACAAGCGGTGGTGCTGCGGCGCCAGGGGCTGGCCGCGGAGCGTGCGGCGGCGGCCGCGGCGGACTCCTCGGCGGGGTCGGGGCGATGAAAACGGCCGCCCGCGTCCTGCGACTGCTCACTGAGCGTCGCCAGACGGTGGCGGCCGCGGAGTCCCTCACGGGCGGCCTCGTGGCCGCGGAGCTCACCGACGCCCCCGGAGCCTCGGTCGCCTTCCGCGGGTCCGTCACGGCCTACGCGACGGCCCTCAAGGACGAGCTCCTCGGCGTCGACGGGACCCTTCTGGAGGAGCGGGGGGCGGTCGACCCCGAGGTCGCGCTGCAGATGGCGAGGGGTGTCCGCAGCCGGCTCGGCGCGGACTGGGGAGTGGCCACGACCGGTGTCGCGGGTCCGGAACCGCAGGACGGACAGCCCGTCGGGACGGTGTACGTGGCCGTCGCGGGTCCCGTCGGAGCCGGGAAAGTGGCCGCTCTGCGGTTGAACGGCGGCCGGGAGGAAATCCGTAGAGAGACTGTACGGAGCGTGCTGGAATTGCTCGCGGACGAACTCTCCGGGAATGCGCGGGCACAGGATACGGAACAGAACGGGGGGAATTGATGTTTGCAGCCCTGAGTGAACACGACATCGCTCCCCGCACGGCCGCAGCGCGAGGCGGTACGGTGGGGCGTGAAGGATGCGGCTACGCGGTCCGAGGAGGGAGCCACCGATGATTCTGCTCCGTCGCCTGCTTGGTGACGTGCTGCGTCGGCAGCGCCAGCGCCAGGGCCGTACTCTGCGCGAAGTCTCCTCGTCCGCCCGAGTTTCGCTCGGCTATCTCTCCGAGGTGGAGCGGGGGCAGAAGGAGGCTTCCTCCGAGCTGCTCTCCGCGATCTGCGACGCGCTTGACGTACGGATGTCCGAGCTCATGCGGGAAGTGAGCGACGAGCTGTCGCTGGCAGAGCTGGCCGAGTCGGCAGCGGCCAGTGAACCGGTGCCTGTGCCGGTGCGCCCGATGCTCAATTCCGTTTCGGTGACGTCGGTGGCGGGTGTGCCGACGGAGCGGGTGACCATCAAGGCACCCGCGGAAGCGGTCGACGTCGTCGCTGCTTGAAGGTGAAGTGGGCTGAGCCCTGGTCAGTGCCCGAGTGGCGGACCGGGGCTTTCGCCATTTCTCGGACGCCGTGGTCCCGTTCTCCCGGCCCGGAACCACGCCTTTCGGCCTTTCCCGCCAGCGTGTTTCGGCCGTCCTTCCCCACTGCCCAGGGGCGCTCTCCAAGTGCCTGGTTTAGGTCAAATGTGCAAAGGTAGACGGTACGTACGACCGTTGCACGACTGTTGGGAGAGTACGTATGTCCGTCGTGAAGAGCCCGCTGTCCGACACGGATCTGAAGACCGTCGGCGAAGCCCTGCGAGGCGCGCTGGTGGATCTGGTGGACCTCGGCCTGGTGGCCAAGCAGGTGCACTGGAATGTCGTCGGACCGCGTTTCCGCTCCGTCCACCTCCAGCTCGACGAGGTCGTCGACACGGCGCGCCAGCACTCCGACACCGTGGCGGAGAGGGCGTCCGCTCTCGGTGTCCCGCCGGACGGGCGGGCCGCGACGGTGGCCTCCGCCAGCGCGATCAAGGCCGTTCCGGAGGGATGGATCAAGGACACGGACGCGGTGCGCATCCTCGTCGACGGCCTGGCGGCCGTGATCGGGCGGATGCGCGAGCGGATCGAGGCGACCGCGGAGCCGGATCCGATCAGCCAGGACATCCTCATCGGATTGACCGCCGAGCTGGAGAAGCACCATTGGATGTTCCAGGCGGAGAGCGCGTAGGGGCGCCGAGTGGTGCACATACGCGCCTGTGAAGTCACCCGTGCGCCCTGCCGCCGCGTGATCGGTCCGGTCTAGCGTCGGCCGGAGGAGGCGGCATGGTACGGCGACGGGTCCCGCTCATAGCACTTGCGCTGATAGTGGGCGGACTGTGGTGGTGGGCGGTGCTGCGGGTGACGCTCGAACCGGAGCGCTCGGGGCTCGTCGAGGGAGCGGTGGCGGCCGGCGGCTGGGGTCTGAGCCTGCTACCGGTGCATGTGACGGCGCCTTCCGGGCGGCGGACCGCGGGGTTCGCGTCCGGCGGCGCCGCCTCGGCGTTGAGGATCCTCTCTACCAGGGCATGGCCACGCCGCCGTTCGGGCGCAGGATCTGACCGGTCGTGAAGGCCGAGGCGTCCGAGGCGAGATGGAGGACCGCGTGGGCGATGTCCTCGGGCTCGCCGACCCGGCCGAGCGGGGACATCCGAACCATGACCGACTCGATCCGCTGTTGGCTCTCCGTCTCGTGGCGGTCCGTCATGGGCGTACGGATCCAGCCGGGCGCCACCGCGTTGACCCGGATGCCGTGGGGGCCGACCTCGGTGGCCAGGGTCTTGGTCAGCTGGACCACCGCCGCCTTGGCCGCGCTGTAGCAGAGCAGTCCCGCGCTCGCCGCGTCCATCGCGCCTGATGCCATCGTGATGATGGAGCCGCGTGTGCCGGCGTCGATCATGGAGCGGGCCGCCTCCTGACAGGCGTACAGCACTCCCTTGAAGTTCACGGCCAGCACGCGGTCGAGGTCCTCGTCGCGGGTCTCCAGGACCGTGCTGGTGTGCATGATGCCGGCGATGGCGGCCATGACGTCGATCGGGCCGGCCCGGTGGACCGCTGTCCGCAGCTCGGCCTGGTCGGTGACGTCGAGCGGGTGCAGATGGGCGGCGCCGCCCCGCTGGGTGACGAGGGAGCGGGTCTCCTGCAGGCCGACCTCGTCGCGGTCCGCGCAGTGGACATGGGCGCCCGCCTCCGCGAGGAGCACCGCGACCGCGCGGCCGATACCGCTCGCGGCGCCGGTGATGAACGCGGTCCGGCCGGTGAGGTCGTACGCGGTGAGGGGCATGCGGGGACGGTACGACCGAATCTGACGGGTCGTCAACCAGTGGGTCCGCTTTGGCAGCCGGGGCACCAGTAGGTGACCCGGTCGCCCAGTTCGGCCTTGCGGACGGCGGCGCCGCAGCGGAGGCAGGGGCGGCCCTCTCGGCCGTAGACATAGAGCTGCTGGGCCGGATGCCTCGCCGTCGTGGTCCGCCTTTCGAACTGGTTCTTGTTCGCCTCCAGGAGGCGGTGTGCGGTGGCGACCAGGCGTTCGGGGATCCCGGGGGCGAGTTCCCCGAACGGGAGCCAGGGGGTGACGCCCGCCAGGAACGCGAGCTCCGACTTGTAGACGTTGCCGATGCCGGCCAGGTTGCGCTGGTCGAGCAGTGCGTCACCGAGCGGGCGTTCGGGGGCGGCGGCCAGTCTGCGGACCGCCTCCTCCGGGTCCCAGTCCGGGCCGAGGAGGTCGGGGCCCAGATGGCCGACGACGTTCTCCTCGTCGGAGGTGCGGAGCAGTTCCAGGACGGGGAGGCGGTAGCCGACGGCGGTGTGGGCGGCATTCGCGAGGATCGCCCGGATCTGATGGTTGGGGCCGCCGCGCCATCGCTCGTCGGGGTCGTAGATCCGCCAGGCGCCGTCCATCCGCAGATGCGAGTGCAGGGTCAGACCGCCCTCGACACGGGTGAGGAGGTGCTTGCCGCGCGGGGTGACGTCGAGGACCGTCCGGCCGGTGAGGTCGGCCGTGGCGAACCGCGGGACCCGCAGGTCGGACCGGGTCAGCACCTGGCCCGCGAGTGCCTTGTGCAGATGGCGGGCGGTCAGCCAGACGGTGTCTCCTTCGGGCATGGCATCCATGATGCGGGACGGGCGGCCGGGAGGCGGGATCCCCCGTCGGCCATGGGGCCGGAAGTACGGGATCCCCGGTGGGCCATGGGGGACCGAAGCGCGGGAGGCGGCCTCCGAGGCGGGGGCCCGGGGCTCCTGGGCTGGGGCCACTGGGGGTCAGGCGGCGGGCCCTCCCGTTACGCGCGCAGGCGGAGGCCCCTTGGTGTCGCGTGGAAACCGGCCGTCTCGAGGGCCCGGGACAGCGGTGAGGTGAGGGCCGCCTCGCCGTTGATCCGTTCCACCGTGACCGTGCCGAGGGAACCCGCGTGCGCTGCGGTGGCCAGGGCCTCGGCGGCCGCCCCGAACGCGGGATCGTCCGGGGCGGTCCGCCAGCACAGCAGCGACTTGCCGCCGCGCTCCATGTAGAGCGTGAGCTCGCCGTCGACCAGGACCACCAGGGCGCCCGCCTTGCGGCCCGGTTTGTGGCCGGCGCCCATGGGCGACTCGGGCCAGGGGAGCGCCGCACCATAGGCGTTGGCGGGGTCGGCGGCGGCGAGGACCACCGCGCGCGGAGCGGTCGTCTGCTCGGCGCGGTCTCGGGCGGTCGCCGCCGCGCGCAGCCGGTCGACAGCGCCGTCCATCGCGAACTGCGCGGCGCCCAGACCCTCCACCACATAGCCGCGCCGGGCCTGCCCGCTGTCCTCGAATGCGGAGAGGATCCGGTACGTGGCCGAGAAGCCGCCCTCGACGCCCTCGGCGGCGACCGCGCCCCGGGTGACGACGCCATGCCGGTCCAGCAGCGTGCGGGCCAGCGCGTGCGCGCGGTGGGTGGGATCCGGCTCGGCGGGGGGCAGCAGGGACCAGCGCCCACTCACCGTGGGCGGGCCCGTCCGGGACGCGGTCCGGGCGGCCGCGGTCAGCGTCCCGTACCGGCCGCGGGGGACCGTGCGCCGGGCGCGGTGCGCGGTGGAGCCCGCCGTGCGCCCGGAGCCGAGCAGCGCGCGCAGGGGTGAGAGCGTGTCGTTGGTGAGCCGGCCCGACCACGCCAGGTCCCACAGGGCGTCCGCGAGCTGGGGGTCGGTCGCGTCGGGGTGCGTGGTGGCGCGGACCTGGTCGGCGATCTGCCGGAAGAACAGTCCGTAACCGCCGCTGAGGGCGGTCAGCACGGATTCGTGCAGGGCGGTCAGCTCCAGCGGGTGGGCCGGAGGGAGCAGCAGGGGCGCGGCATCGGCGAGGTAGAGGGAGACCCAGCCGTCCTTGCCCGGCAGGGCGCCGGCGCCGGCCCAGACGACCTCGCCCGTCGTGGTCAGTTCGTCGAGCAGGGCGGGGGAGTAGCCGGTGACCCGGGACGGCAGGATCAGCTTCTCGAGCGCCGAGGCGGGCACGGGCGCGCCCTGAAGCTGCTCGATGGCCCGGGCCAGCCCGTCGATGCCCCGCAGACTGCTGCTGCCCAGATGCTGCCACTGCGGGAGGAACGTGGCGAGCGCGGCCGGCGGCACCGGTTCGAGCTCATGGCGCAGGGCCGCGAGCGAGCGGCGGCGGAGCCGTCGAAGTACCGCCGCGTCGCACCACTCCTGGCCGATCCCGGAGGGATGGAACTCGCCCTGGACCACCCGGCCCGCCGCGGCGAGACGCTGGAGCGCCCCGTCGGTGACGGCCGCGCCGAGGCCGAAGCGGGCGGCGGCCTGCGTGGAGGTGAAGGGGCCGTGCGTGCGGGCGTACCGGGCGAGCAGGTCGCCGAGCGGGTCCTTCACCGGCTCGGTGAAGGCCTCGGGGACACCTACCGGGAGCGCGGTTCCCAGCGCGTCGCGGAGCCGGCCCGCGTCCTCGACGGCCGCCCAGTGGTCGGTTCCCGCGATACGGACCCGGATCGCGCGGCGTGTCTCGGCGAGCCGCCCGGGCCAGGCCGGATCCGCGCCCCGCTCCACCAACTCGACCTCGGTGAGCGGGCCGAGGACCCGCAGCAGGTCCGCGACGCCCTCCACGTCCTTGATCCGGCGGTCCTCGGTGAGCCACTGGAGCTCCTGCTCCAGCTCGGTGAGGACGTCCACGTCCAGCAGCTCGCGCAGCTCCGCCTGTCCGAGCAGCTCGGCCAGCAGCCGGGAGTCCAGGGAGAGCGCGGCGGCGCGCCGCTCGGCGAGCGGCGAGTCGCCCTCGTACAGGAACTGCGCCACATAGCCGAAGAGCAGTGACCGGGCGAAGGGGGACGGCTCGGGGGTGGTGACCTCGACGAGGCGGACCCGCCGGGATTCGATGTCACCCATCAACTCCGTGAGCCCGGGGACGTCGAAGACGTCCTGCAGGCACTCCCTGACCGCTTCGAGAACGATCGGGAACGAACCGAACTCGCTCGCCACCTGGAGCAGTTGCGCCGCGCGCTGGCGTTGCTGCCACAGCGGTGTGCGCTTGCCCGGATTGCGGCGGGGCAGCAGCAGGGCGCGGGCGGCGCACTCACGGAACCGGGCGGCGAACAGCGCGGAGCCGCCGACCTGGTCGGTGACGATCTGGCTGACGTCACCCTTGTCGAAGGCGACGTCGCCCGCCCCGATCGGGGCCTGCTCGCTGTCGTACTCCAGGCCGGGCGCCGCCGGATCCTGGTCGAGGAAGTCCAGCCCCATCAGGTCGGCGTCGGGCAGCCGCAGCACGATGCCGTCGTCGGCGTGCATGACCTGGGCGTCCATGCCGTACCGCTCGGCGAGGCGGGCTCCGAGCGCCAGCGCCCACGGGGCGTGGACCTGAGCGCCGAAGGGGGAGTGGACCACCACACGCCAGTCGCCCAGTTCGTCGCGGAACCGCTCGACGAGGATCGTGCGGTCGTCGGGGATGTGGCCGCAGGCGCGCCGCTGCTCGTCCAGGTACGCGAGGACATTGCCGGCGGCCCAGTCGTCGAGGCCCGCCGCCAGCAGACGCAGGCGCGCGTCGTCGGGGGCCATGGATCCGACCTCGCGCAGGAACGCCCCGACCGCGCGACCCAGTTCAAGCGGCCGGCCCAGCTGGTCGCCCTTCCAGAACGGCAGCCGCCCCGGTACCCCCGGGGCCGGCGACACCAGGACCCGGTCGCGGGTGATGTCCTCGATGCGCCACGAGGTCGTGCCCAGGGTGAACACATCGCCGACCCGGGACTCGTAGACCATCTCCTCGTCGAGCTCACCGACCCGGCCGCCGCCCTTCTTCGGATCGGCGCCCGCCAGGAAGACCCCGAAGAGCCCCCGGTCCGGGATGGTGCCGCCCGAGGTGACCGCGAGCCGCTGCGCGCCCGGGCGGCCCGTGACCGTGCCCGCGACGCGGTCCCACACCACCCGGGGGCGCAACTCGGCGAACGCGTCCGACGGATAGCGTCCGGCGAGCATGTCCAGTACGGCGGTGAACGCCGACTCGGGCAGCGAGGCGAACGGCGCGGCCCTGCGGACGACGGTCAGGAGATCGTCGACCTGCCAGGTGTCCAGCGCGACCATCGCCACCAGCTGCTGGGCCAGCACGTCCAGCGGGTTGGCGGGGACACGCATCGACTCGATGGAGCCACTGCGCATCCGCTCGGTGACGACCGCCGCCTGCACCAGATCGCCGCGGTACTTGGGAAAGACGACACCGGTCGACACCGCACCGACCTGGTGCCCGGCCCGGCCCACCCGCTGAAGGCCGGAGGCGACCGACGGCGGTGACTCGACCTGGACCACCAGGTCCACCGCGCCCATGTCGATCCCCAGCTCCAGACTGGAGGTGGCCACGACGGCGGGCAGCCGGCCCGCCTTGAGGTCCTCCTCCACCAGGGCGCGCTGCTCCTTCGAGACCGAGCCGTGGTGCGCCCGGGCCAGCAGCGGCGGCGCGCCCTGCGCGGCGCCGGACTGGGCCATGATCTCGGCCGGGGGCGAGCCCTCCGGAAGGGGCTCGCCCATGGCCCGCTCGTACGCGATCTCGTTGAGCCGGTTGCACAGCCGCTCGGCGAGCCGCCGCGAGTTGGCGAAGACGATCGTCGAGCGGTGCGACTGGACGAGATCGGCGATCCGCTCCTCCACGTGCGGCCAGATCGAAGGCTTCTCGGCCTGACCGGCATCCGACGCGGGCGAGCCGCCGAGCTCACCGAGATCTTCCACCGGCACGACCACGGAGAGATCGAACTCCTTGCCGGACGCCGGCTGGACGATCTCCACCTTGCGTTGCGGTGAGAGGTAGCGGGCCACCTCGTCCACCGGCCGCACGGTCGCGGACAGGCCGATCCGGCGGGCCGGCCGCGGCAGCAGCTCGTCCAGCCGCTCCAGGGAGACCGCGAGATGAGCACCCCGCTTCGTCCCGGCGACCGCGTGCACCTCGTCCAGGATCACCGTCTCGACACCGGACAGCGCGTCCCGCGTGGAGGACGTGAGCATCAGGAACAGCGACTCGGGCGTGGTGATCAGGATGTCCGGCGGTTTGGTGGCCAGCGACCGGCGCTCGGCCGGCGGGGTGTCGCCCGAGCGGATGCCCACCCGCACCTCCGGCTCGGGCAGTCCGAGCCGCACCGATTCGTGCCGGATGCCCGTGAGCGGGCTGCGCAGATTGCGCTCGACGTCGACCGCGAGGGCCTTCAGCGGTGACACGTACAGCACCCGGCAGCGCTTCTTCGTCTCCGCGGGAGGCGGTGTGGACGCCAGGCCGTCCAGCGCGGCGAGAAAGGCGGCCAGCGTCTTTCCCGAGCCGGTCGGGGCCACCACCAGGACGTCGGAGCCCTCCTGGATCGCCCGCCAGGCGCCCTCCTGGGCGGCGGTGGGCGCGCTGAAGGCCCCCGCGAACCAGGCGCGGGTCGCGGGGGAGAAGGAGTCGAGCGCAGTCCTGGCCATGCCCCCCATCGTGCACCCGGCCACTGACAACCGGCGTCCACGGCATGGACGAGCAGGTCAGCGGCGTACGGTCCGGCGCAGAATGGGGGTATGGCGAGCGAGCCGACGGGCGAACGGAAGGACGAGTGGGCCAGACACTGGCAGTACCCGGGCGTGCCCGGACTTGATCTGCTCAAGGCCCGCTACGTGCGCCACTCCTTCACTCGCCACAGCCACGAGGGATTCGTTCTCGGCGCCGTCCGGCGGGGGGCCGAGGACGTGGTCATGCCCCAGGGCACGATCCGGGCCCGGCCTGGCACGGTGGTCATGATCAACCCGGAGGTGCCGCACGCCGCGCACGCGGGAGTGCCCGAGGGCTGGTCGTACGCCACGCTCTACCCGTCGTCGCAGCTGGTGGCCTCGATCGCTGCCGAGGAGACGACCCTGCGCGGCACACCCGGATTCGCCGAGACGATCGTCGAGGACGAGGACACCGCACTACTGGTCCGCGCGGTGCACCGGGCGGCCGAGGAGGGCAACGCGCTCGCCGCCGACAGCGTGCTCCGGGTCGCCGTCGCCCGGCTGCTGCGACGCCACGGCCAGTCACTGCCCGTCCGTAAGCCCCAGGCGGCCGGGGCCCGTACCGCCGCCCTGGCCAAGGAGCTCCTTCAGGAGCGCATGGCCGAGCCGCCGTCCCTGGAGCAGCTCGCCCACGAGCTCGGCACCAGCCCCTTCGCGCTGCTGCGCGCCTTCAAGGGGTCCTACGGCATGCCGCCGCACGCCTGGCTCACCAACGCGCGCGTGCGCACCGCCCGCCGTCTCCTGGAAGCCGGCACGGCGCCCGCGGAGGCCGCCGCCGCGGTCGGCTTCACCGACCAGCCGCACCTCAATCGGCATTTCACCCGGATCGTGGGGGTTCCACCGGGTGCGTACCAGCGTGAGCGCGCAATAACGTACAAGACCCGAGACGATCTTTCCTCGTAGCGTCCTCGACGTGGCAGAACAGACAGCACCTCCAGTCATACGGGACGCGCCGAAGCCGGACGCGGCCGTCGTCCGTGACGCGCTCGGCGTCGGTATCGCCGTTGGACTCTCCGGCTTCGCCTTCGGGGTGACCTCCGCGGGGGCGGGGCTGAGCATCCTCCAGACCTGCGCGCTCAGCCTTCTCGTCTTCACGGGCGCCTCCCAGTTCGCGCTCGTCGGGGCGCTGGCGGCCGGCGGAAATCCGCTCACGGCCGCGGCGGGAGCGTTCTTCCTCGGCACCCGCAACGCCTTCTACGGGCTGCGGCTGTCCCAGCTCCTGTCCCTGCCCCGGGCCGTGCGCCCCCTCGCCGCTCACTGGGTCATCGACGAGACGACAGCCGTCTCCCTGGCCCAACCGACCCGGCGCGCCGCCCGGATCGGCTTCACGGTCACCGGCCTCACGCTCTATGTGCTGTGGAACCTCACCACCCTCCTCGGCGCGCTGGGCGCCGAGGCCATCGGTGACACCGAGGCGTGGGGGCTGGACGCGGCCGGCCCCGCCGTCTTCCTCGCTCTGCTCGCACCCATGCTGCGGAGCACCACGGAACGGCTCGTCGCCGCGCTCGCCGTCGTCCTCGGCCTGGGCTTCCTGCCGGTACTGCCCGCCGGGGTGCCGGTACTGGTGGCCGCGCTCGCCGCGCCCGCCGTCCTCTGGTTCGAGGGTCGCGGGATCGCCGGCCGTCGGGCCGGCCGTACGAAGGAGGAGGACCGTTGAGCGTCTGGATCGCGATCGGGCTGACCGCCGCCGGCTGCTACCTGGTCAAGCTCGCCGGGCTGCTGGTCCCGGACGGGGCACTCGAGCGGCCCCTGGTGCGGCGGCTGTCCGCGCTGCTGCCCGTGGCGCTGCTGGCCGCGCTGACCGCTCAGCAGACCTTCAGCGCGAACAGCGCACTGGTCCTCGACGCCCGGGCCGCGGGCCTCGCCGCGGCGGCGGTCGCCCTCGTTCTGCGGGCGCCGTTCCTGGTCGTCGTCGGAGCCGCGGTCGTGGTGACGGCGGGGGTACGGGCCCTCGGCGGCTGAAGGGCTGAACCGGTCGCATGGCGGGGCCCGCGGCTGCCCGGGGCGGGCCTTCCGGCCCGCTCCCCGGGGGCCTGCCTCCTCAGTCGATGGGGCGGCCGTGCGCCCGGAGCGTACGCAGGGCCTCGATCGTCACAATGGGCCGCCACTCCAGGGACGTGCCCGGCGCCCACTCGCGCCAATTGATCGGCCACCCGCCGTCCTCCTGCTGCTCGGCCGTCAGGTGGTCCAGGGAGCGCCCCATCTCCTCGTCCGTGAACCACCGACGGGCCAGCGAATCCGGCACGCGCGCGTAGTCGTGGGGAAAGTGGCGCTCGCCGGGCGCGTACCCCGGGGCCGGGGGATAGGCCTCGGGATGCGCCGGGTCCAGTACCGCGAGCCGCTGCTCGCGCACCAGCCGGCCGAGGCGGTCGGCCGCCGCCTCCGCGCGCGCCCGGTCGGGCACTCCGTCGAGGAAGGCGATCGCCGCCTGGAGCTCATAGGGATGCGACTTCTCCAGCGCGTCCACGGCGGCCCAGCAGAAGTCCGTCGCGCGAAAGAGCCAGGCGTGCCAGACCTGGTTGCGGTGGAGCAGACCCACCACCGGTCCGGTCGCCAGCAGGTCACCCGGTGGGTGGTCGGTGAGTGGCAGGAAGGGCGCGTACGGATACTCGCGCAGCGAGGGATGGAGCGCCGGGAGCGCCCCCTCGTGCGTGGACACCTCCGTCAGATAGCGGCAGATCCGCTCCACCCGCAGTCCGCCGCAGCGGCCGATGGACTCCAGCACCCGCAGGGCGTGCGCGGTGTGCAGAGGCTGGCTGACCGGACCGCGCAGATCGGGCTCCAAGGCGTGGCCGTAGCCGCCGTCCTCGTTCAGATACGCGCTGAGCGCGACCTCGACGGGGTCGGTGCCGCCGCGCAGGAAGTGGTAAGCGAACCGCCGCTGTTCGAGCACGCGGGCCGTCAGCCAGATGAAATGTTCGGCTCGTGCGAGGGGAGTTCCAGCCATGGTCCGACCGTAGGGGGCAATGCCGTCCGGACAAGCCCTACGGACAGGGCTGCACTCTCAGGAGCGGGATACTGGTGTCATGCGGTTGACGATTTTCTGGGAGCGGATGGCGGACCACTTCGGTGAGTCGTACGCCGAGTCCTTCGCGCGGGACCATGTCATGTCCGAGCTTGGGGGCCGCACGGTCCGTGAGGCGCTGGACGCGGGGTGGGAGGCCAAGGACGTGTGGCGTGCGGTGTGCGCGGCCGTGGGCGTCCCAGAAAGCAAGCGCTGACATGTACTGACATATGCGCGTACGCGGTGGTGGGGGGAACGGGACAGGGCCGGATGTCGGTCCGGTGCGCGAGACTGGCGGGGTGGCCCCGACTGACGAGACCGAGAAGTACCCCGAGCCCGCGGTGAGCCCCGGCCCGGGGACCGGCCCCGAGCACGGGAAGAGTGCCGGGACCGGGAAGCCCGCCGGCAAGCCGGACCAGCCCGTCGAGACCGTCGGCAAGGCGCCGGCCGCCGAGAACGCCGCGGGCGCGGGCGCGACCGTCGACTCCTCCGCCGTGTCGGCCGACCTGTCCGGGGACTCCCGCGCCGCGTCGTCGAACCCGCCGGGAAGCGGGCCTCCCGGGCAGCCCCCCACGGACGGCCCGGCCGCTTCGGCCCGTATGCCCCGCTGGCTCCCCCGCGCCATGGTCCTCGCCCTCGCGCTCGTCGCCTGCTTCCAGCTCGGCAGCTGGGCCTTTCACCAGCTCGTCGGTCTGCTCCTCAGCATCCTCATCGCGTTCTTCATCGCCCTCGCCATCGAGCCGGCGGTGGGCAGGATGGCCGCCCGGGGGATGCGCCGGGGTCTCGCCACCTTCCTGGTCTTCTTCGTGGTCATGATCGTCGGCCTCGGCTTCGTCGTACTGCTGGGGTCGATGCTGGCGGGCCAGATCATCGAGATGGTCGAGGACTTCCCCCGGTATCTCGACTCGGTGATCAAGTGGATCAACCAGCACTTCCACACGGACCTCTCCAGGGTCGAGGTCCAGGACAGCCTCCTTCGGTCCGACTGGCTGCGGAAGTACGTGCAGAACAGCGCGAGCGGAGTGCTCGACATCTCCGCCACCGTCCTCGGAGGGCTGTTCAAGCTGCTGACGATCTTCCTGTTCTCGTTCTACTTCGCGGCCGACGGGCCGAGGCTGCGCCGATCCCTGTGTTCCGTATTGCCGCCCAGCAGGCAGGCCGAAGTGCTGCGCGCCTGGGAGATCGCCGTCGACAAGACCGGCGGCTACCTCTACTCGCGCGGGCTCATGGCGCTGATCTCCGGCGTCGCCCACTTCGTCCTGCTGGAGATCCTGGGGGTGCCGTACGCCCCGGCCCTCGGCGTGTGGGTCGGCCTCGTCTCGCAGTTCATCCCGACCATCGGCACCTACCTGGCGGGCGCCCTGCCGATGCTGATCGCCTTCACCGAAAACCCCTGGTACGCGCTGTGGGTGCTGGGCTTCGTCGTCGTCTACCAGCAGTTCGAGAACTATGTCCTGCAGCCCAAGCTGACCTCCAAGACCGTCGACATCCATCCGGCCGTGGCCTTCGGGTCCGTCGTCGCGGGCACGGCGCTGCTCGGCGCGATCGGTGCGCTGATCGCGATTCCCGCCGTCGCCACGCTCCAGGCCTTTCTCGGCGCGTACGTGAAGAGGTACGCGGTGACGGAGGACCCGCGCGTCCACGGACACCGGCGGTACGGCGAGGCGGTGCTCGCGCGCGTCCAGCGGGCGCTGCACCACAGCAAGAAGGACCAGGCATCGCCCCCGGAGTCGCGCGACGACTCCTGACGGAGCGTTTGGCAGGGGGAGTCCAGGGCACTCGCGCTACCAGCGAACGACATGACGCGCACCCTGGAGGAGCCGATGTCCACCAGCACCCTGATCGCTGTCATCGTCCCAGTCGCCGTCGTGCTGATCCTCATCGGCGTGGCCGTGTGGATGATGCGGCGCAGGCGCCGGCTGCAGGAGCAGTTCGGCCCCGAGTACGACCGGACGGTAGAGCGCGAGGGCGGTATGCGCGCGGCGGACCGGGAGCTGCGCAGTCGTGCGCAGCGGCACGACGAGCTCGACATCAAGGAGCTGCGGCCGGAGGCCCGCCACCGGTACACGGACGAGTGGGGCCGCGTTCAGGAGCACTTCGTCGACCGCCCCGACGGCGCCGTGGCCCAGGCGGACGAGCTGGTCACGCGGCTGATGCGGGATCGCGGCTACCCGACCGAGGGCTTCGAGCAGCAGCTCCAGGACCTGTCCGTGGAGCACGGCCGCACCCTGGAGCACTACCGCTCGGCCCATGACGTCAATGTGCGCAGCAGCGACGGCCGGGCGACCACCGAGGAGCTCCGCGGGGCGATGGTCCACTACCGCGCTCTCTTCGAGGAACTGATCGGCGACCAAGGCCGCACGAGGTGATGTGAGATGCGACAGGACGACATACGCGAACCGGCGAACGGGGACGGCGTGACCACCGAGCAGCTGGCGGGCGCGGGCGGCACGGAACCGAGCGCGGATCCCGGGGCGGGACAGGCGGTCTACCCCGGGGAGGCGACGTCGGGCGACCGCGCCGAGGTCTACGAGCGGGGCCGCCGGGACACCGACAACGACACGGGCCTGGACACGGGCCGGGACGCCTCCGCGGACGCGGGTGCCGACGCGGGTGTGGACGACGAGGGTGCGTTCGACGGGGGCGATCGGGACCTCGACGAGAAGAAGGCCGGGGAGGACCAGCCCCTGCTCGACGCGGGCCAGGCCGAGGGTTTCCGCGGCTCCTGGAGCGAGATCCAGGGGCGCTTCGTGG
This sequence comes from Streptomyces sp. NPDC038280, assembly GCF_055600045.1. Lineage (NCBI taxonomy): Bacteria > Bacillati > Actinomycetota > Actinomycetes > Kitasatosporales > Streptomycetaceae > Streptomyces > Streptomyces sp. NPDC038280. The sequence goes on along the minus strand of NZ_JBVJYZ010000001.1, from coordinate 1,128,761 downwards.
ACGATCCCCGTGAGGCGGTCCGTTCCGCCGACGGGCTGGTCGCCGAGGTGATGCAGACCCTGGCAGCGTCCTTCTCCTCCCACAAGCAGGACCTGGAAGGCCAGTGGCAGGCCGGCGAGGAGGTTCCCACCGAGGACCTGCGCCTGGCTCTTCAGCGCTACCGCTCGTTCTTCAACCGGCTCCTCAGCACCTGAGACGACTCCGGACGAGAGCAGTCCGAACCCCTGGCACGGACCGACGCGGGCACTCAGCCGGAGTGCCCGCGTCGGCGTGTGGTGTGTCGCTTGACACCAAAATCGAACATCCATTCTTATAGGTCTCCGGCCCGGTCCTTCCCGGGGGTGGCGAGGCGTGGGGCAAGCTGTTTGGTGAGGGAGTTATCCACAGGCCGGACGGACGCCGGGGCCCATTGTCAGTGGCAGGGGTTAGCGTCTTTCACGTGAAGCGATCGACTCAAGCAAATCGGGTGGAACCCATGGCAGGAACCGACCGCGAGAAGGCGCTCGACGCCGCGCTCGCGCAGATTGAACGGCAGTTCGGCAAGGGCGCAGTGATGCGCCTGGGCGAGCGACCGAATGAGCCCATCGAGGTCATCCCCACCGGATCGACCGCGCTGGACGTCGCGCTCGGAGTCGGCGGCCTGCCGCGCGGCCGGGTGGTGGAGGTGTACGGACCGGAGTCCTCCGGTAAGACGACGCTGACGCTGCACGCCGTGGCCAACGCGCAGAAGGCCGGCGGCCAGGTGGCCTTCGTGGACGCCGAGCACGCCCTCGACCCCGAGTACGCCAAGAAGCTCGGCGTCGACATCGACAACCTGATCCTGTCCCAGCCGGACAACGGCGAGCAGGCCCTGGAGATCGTCGACATGCTGGTGCGCTCCGGCGCGCTCGACCTCATCGTGATCGACTCCGTGGCGGCCCTGGTGCCGCGGGCGGAGATCGAGGGCGAGATGGGCGATTCGCACGTGGGTCTCCAGGCGCGTCTGATGAGCCAGGCCCTCCGGAAGATCACCAGCGCGCTCAACCAGTCCAAGACCACGGCGATCTTCATCAACCAGCTCCGCGAGAAGATCGGCGTGATGTTCGGCTCGCCGGAGACCACGACCGGTGGCCGCGCCCTCAAGTTCTACGCCTCGGTGCGCCTCGACATCCGCCGGATCGAGACGCTCAAGGACGGCACCGACGCGGTCGGCAACCGCACCCGCGTCAAGGTCGTCAAGAACAAGGTCGCGCCGCCCTTCAAGCAGGCCGAGTTCGACATCCTCTACGGCCAGGGCATCAGCCGCGAGGGCGGCCTGATCGACATGGGCGTCGAGCACGGCTTCGTACGCAAGGCCGGCGCCTGGTACACGTACGAGGGCGACCAGCTGGGCCAGGGCAAGGAGAACGCCCGCAACTTCCTGAAGGACAATCCCGATCTCGCCAACGAGATCGAGAAGAAGATCAAGGAGAAGCTGGGCGTCGGCGTTCGCCCCGAGGCACCGACGGCCGAGCCGGGCGCGGACGCGGCGGCCGTGGCCGCCACCGACGAGTCGGCGAAGTCCGTCCCCGCCCCTGCGAGCAAGGCCACCAAGGCGACCAAGGCCACGACGGCCAAGGGCTAGCCCGTGACCGGCCGCACCGAATGGCCGGGCGACAGCACCGACTCGTCGAGGGCCGAGAAGGAGCTGTCGCCCCAGGATCCCGCTGAGCGGGCGCGGGCGATCTGCCTGCGCCTGCTCACCGGGACCCCACGCACCCGAAAGCAGCTCGCGGACGCCCTGCGCAAGCGGGACATCCCGGATGAGGTCGCTGATGAGGTCCTCTCCCGCTTCGAGGACGTCGGGCTCATCGACGACGCCGCGTTCGCCGGCGCCTGGGTGGAGTCCCGGCACCACGGCCGGGGGCTCGCCCGCCGTGCGCTCGCGCGGGAGCTGCGTACCAAGGGCGTGGACCCGGCGCTGATCGACGAAGCCGTCGGGCAGCTCGACTCCGAGCAGGAGGAGGCGACCGCCCGGGAGCTGGTCGAGCGAAAGCTCCGGGCCACCCGGGGGCTCGAGCGGGACCGTCGACTGCGCAGGCTCGCGGGCATGCTCGCCCGCAAGGGATACCCGGAGGGCATGGCCCTGCGGGTGGTCCGGCAGGCGCTGGAGGAAGAGGGCGAGGACACCGAGGGCCTGGACGAGCCCTTCTAGGCCCTGCGGGGATCAGGGCCCGGAAGCGCTCGGGGCTCGGCCGGTGTTCGCAGGGCCGCCCTCATCCGCCGGGCCGCCCCCGGCCCGGGATCAGGGTGTGGAGGTGACGACCGGGAGGCCGGCCGCCTTCCACGCCTGGAAGCCGCCGACCAGGTCCGTCGCCCGGTGCAGGCCCAGTTGGCGGAGGGAGGCCGCCGCGAACGACGACGCGTATCCCTCGTTGCACAGCACCACCACCTGACGGTCGTGGCTGTCGGCCTGGGGCAAGCGGTGGCTGCCCTGCGGATCCAGCCGCCACTCCAGCTCGTTGCGTTCCACCCGCAGCGCCCCGGGGATCACCCCGTCGCGCTCGCGCTGTGCCTGATAACGGGTGTCCACCAGAAGCGCGTGGCCGGCCCGGTACGCCTCGAAGGCCTCATGCGGTGAGATCCGCGTGAGACCTCCTCGCGCGCTCTCCAGCAGGTCGTCGACGGATACCTTCTTCTCACTCACTGCCAGTCCTCCGGACGCTCGACCTGCTCAAGGCGGAGTACCGCGCCCGTCCGGCTGTAGCGCCGGATCAGAGGCAGCGGCGGGTAGTACGCGTGGACCGACACGGCGTGCTCCTCGGTCGACTCATTGAGCACTTCGTGCACATGGAACTGACCGAACGCACGGCTCTTGCCGACGGCCAACCGCCGCTCCCGGTCCACGCCTTCGTGGAGTTCGAGGGTCTTCCAGCCGCCGGTGGGCAGTCGGACGGCGAGTGAGTTCTCCTTCAGCTCGCCCCGCGCGGTGGCGAAGGCGCCGAGCGAGTCGGCGTGGTCGTGCCAGCCGGTGCCGGTGCCCGGCGGCCAGCCGATGAGCCAGGCCTCGCTGCCGCCGGGCCCTTCGAGCCGTACCCACGTACGGCCCTCGGGGTCGAGGGGGAGTGAGGCGATCAGTTCGGCGTCGGCGGCGGTGCGGTGGACGAAGTCGAGGAGGTCGGCGGCGGTGGGCGCCGAGGGCGCGGCGACGGGCAGGGGCGCAGACGTGGACATGGGAACCGTCCTGAGAGTTCGCGGAAGCGCGTGCGGCGTCACAGAGCGCGCGAGGGCGCGGCGGCACGCGAAGGGAAGGGCGAAGTCAGCAGGAGGGGCGACACACGCAGCCCGCGTAGCGGACGAGGTCCATATGGACCCTCCGCCACAGGCGCACACAGGTGTCGGTCATGATCCGGAGTACACCATGCGCGCCCGCGACGGTCAATTGACGTCCGCCGTACGGTCACTTCCCGCGGCCCCCGAACCGGAAGCCGACCCGGCCCCCGAACCGGATGCCGCCCCGGCCCCCGAACCGGATGCGGCTCCGTACCCCGCCACCGCTCCGGACCCGGCCCCCGCCGCCGAACCGGATCCCATCCCCGTTCTCGGCCCCGCGCCGGACGGCGTCCTCGCCCCGGTCGCCGGCGCGCCACCGCGTACCGCGTCCGCCGCCTCGTACAGCTCGGCCGGGCGGACCCCGGAGAACGCCGCGGCCAGATGTCCGTCGGGTCGCACCAGCAGCACGGTGTGTGCCGCGGCGCCCGGATACCCCTCGGTCACCAGCACCTCCGCCCTGACCGGCAACGCCGTCACCGCGGCGGCCAGCCGGGGCATCACCCCGGCGGTCATCCAGTGCCTGCGGTCCCACACCCCGGTACCGGGCGCGACGAGGACGACGAGCAGCCGTCCCCGCCCCAACCGGTCCCGGAGCCGTACGGCCGTGCCGTCGGGCGCCGTCACCCGTACGTCCTCGACCGGCGCGCCCGTCGGCGTACCCACCGGCGTCTGGCCGTCGGTATGCGGAGGCGCGAGGGGGGAGTGCGGGTAAGCGGGGGGCGCGCCCAGCGGGCCGCGCCCCAGATGGCCGTCGGCCAGCAGGCTGTCGTAGCCGCGCGTGCTCCCCGGGATGTACGTGCGCAGCCCGCCGCCTCCGCGCAGGACGGGGAGCGACTGGTCCGCCGCCCGCAGGCGGGAGGCGACCGCCGCGCGCCGCTCGGTCTGATAGCTGTCGAGCAGGGTGTCGGAGGGCCCGTGGTGCCAGGCGTGCGCCAGTTTCCATGCCAGGTTGTCGACGTCCCGCAGCCCCTCGTCCACGCCCTGGGTGCCGACCGCGCCCAGCAGATGGGCCGCGTCCCCGGCGAGGAAGACCCGGCCGACGCGCCAGCGCCGGGCCAGGCGGTGGTGCAGGGTGTGGACGCCGGTGTCGATGAGTTCGTACGGCGGCGTCTCACCGCACCAGCCGGCCAGGGTGTCGCGGATACGGGTCACCAGCGCGTCGGGAGTGACCAGGTCGCCGCGCGGCGGCAGGAGCCAGTCGATGCGCCAGGTGCCGTCCGGCAGGGGGCGGGCGTTGATCTCCTCCCCGGCGCCGGGCCACGGCGGCTGACGGTGCAGCACGGCCTCACCGGGCCAGGGGAGTTCGGTGCGCAGCGCGGCGACGGCGTGACGTTCGACGGCCGTGCGCCCCGGAAAGCGCACGCCCAGCAGCTTGCGCACGGTGGAGCGGGCCCCGTCGCAGCCGACCAGATGGCTTCCGCGCCACCAGGTGGCCTCCGGGCCGCGGGTGTGGGCGGTGATGCCGTGCCCGTCCTGCTCGACGGAGTCCAGGCGACTGTGCGTGACGATCTGGATCAGGTCGTGGGCGGCGACGGCGTCGCGCAGGCCGCGGGTCAGGGCGTGCTGCGGGATGTGCAGCGGCGCGAGCAGCGCCTCGGCGCCGGGCGCGTCCTCGGTCGGCGGCGCGTCCCCGCCGTCGACGTGGTCGTCGCCCTCGTCGAGGGCGAAGGGCCGCAGTTCCACGTGGCGCATCTGTTGCTTGCGGCGCAGGGACCGCCAGCCGACCCATCGGGTGCCCTCGTCGCGGAGGGTGGCAGAGCCGAGGCGTTCCACCAGAGCGGCCATGTCGGGGCGCAGGACGACCGTGCGGGCGGGGCGCGGTTCGTCCTTGCCGGGGCCCTCGTCCAGCACGACGGAAGGAACGCCCTGGGCGGCCAGGGCGAGGGAGAGCGTGAGCCCGACGGGCCCCGCTCCGACGACGATCACGGGGTCCACGGAGTGGCTCCTGAAGCACATTCGGTCATGCGGGATGCACGGAAGAGTGTGGCGGGAGCCCGGTGCGTGGTCACAGAACGTATGCAACCCACTGCGGGTGCGTGCGTCAAGCGACGGGGGCAGCGGCGCGACTGCCACTGCCCCCGGATGATGTCACATACCGTCAGTTCAGCGAGCCATCAGCCCCGTCGACGCCGTCGCCGACGAGAGGGGCTGCCTCGAAGCTCGCGCCGGCGACCACGGCCTGGCCGGTCGGCGCCGGCCCGATGCCGGTCTTGGCGCGGCGGCCGCGCTTCTCGATCCAGGTGGCGAGCGCGGAGAGCAACAGGCACATCGCGATGTAGATCGAGCCGATGACGATGATCGTCGAGACGTACGGGTACTGGCCGTTGACCTGCGTGTTCGAGGCGATGAGCCGGGCCGTCTGGAGCAGCTCGGGGTACAGGATGATGAAGCCGAGCGAGGTGTCCTTGAGGGTCACCACCAGCTGGCTGATGATCGTCGGCAGCATGGCCCGGACCGCCTGCGGCATCAGCACGCTGGTCATGACCTGGGTCTTGCTCATGCCGAGCGCGTACGCCGCCTCGCGCTGCCCCTTGGGCACGGAGTTGATGCCGGCGCGCAGCACCTCGGCCTGCACGCAGCCGTTGTAGATCGACAGGCCGAGCGCCAGCGCCCACATCGAGTACTCGGTGAGGAAGCCGACCCATACGGCGTAGATCGTGATCAGCAGCGGGATGGAGCGGAAGATCTCGATGAAGCCGGTGGCCAGCCAGCGGACCGGCTTGTGGTCGGAGAGCCGGGCGACGGCGAGCAGGACGCCGAGGACCAGCGAGCCGACCGCCGCGAGTCCGAACGCCTTGAGGGTGGCGAGCACGGCGTCGGCGATGTTCTGCCGGATGCCCGCGTAGTTGAAGATGTCCCACATCTCGGGGGCGAGGTGCCCCTTTTCGCTGAGCCGTGCCACGGTGACGGCGACCAGCGCGAGCAGCGCGAGGGTGCCGAGGACCGAGTAGATCCGGTTGCGTACGACGGCCTTGGGGCCGGGGGCGTCATAGAGAACGCTGGCACTCATCGGGCGACCTCCATGCGGCGCTCAAGGACACGGAAGATCCCGCTGATGGTGAACGTGATGATCAGATAGGCGATGGCCACCCAGAGGAAGATGGGGGCGATGGCGTAGCCCTCCTCGCTCATCAGGGTCTGCCAGCCGAAGAGATCGGCGACGCTGAAGGCACCGGCGATGGCCGAGTTCTTCGTCAGCGCGATGAAGATCGAGCTGAGCGGTGGCAGTACCGTCCTGGTCGCCTGCGGCAGCACGATCATGCGCAGGGTCTGCGAGAACGTCATACCGAGGGAGCGGGCGGCCTCGGCCTGGCCGAGCGGCACCGTGCCGATGCCGGAGCGGACGGCCTCGCAGATGAAGGCGGAGGTGTAGAAGCCGAGAGCGAGGGACCCGAGGACGAAGGGGCTCATGCCCGGGAACAGCACCTCGGGCACCACGAAGGTCGCGACGAGGAAGAGCAGGGTCAGCGGGGTGTTGCGCAGCAGGGTGACCCAGAGGGTCCCGAAGAAGCGCAGCGGAGGAACGGGGGAGACCCGGAAGCCGGCGATGACGATGCCGAGGACCAGTGCGATGACCGAGCTGACGACGGTGATCGACAAGGTGCCTATGAAGCCGTCGCGGAAATCCTGGAAATGGTCGAGCAGTACGTTCATGAGGTCTCCGCGTCGGCGGTCAGCGGCTTACGGGCGAGGGGTGCACGGGCAGGGGATGGGGCGCCCCGTACCGGAGTACGGGGCGCTCCTCATCGGCCGGTTCGTCAGTAGCGGACGATCGCCGGCGGCGCGACGAAGGCGGAGCCGGACAGGCCCAGGGTCGCCTCGTAGATCTTCTTGTACGTGCCGTCCTTGATGTGCTTGTCGAGCGAGTCGTTGATCGCGGTGCGCAGGGCCTTGTCGTCCTTGTTCATGCCGACGCCGTAGGGCTCCTCGGTGAACGGCTTGCCGACGACCTTGAGCTTGCCGGAGTTGGCGGCCGCGTAGCCCTTGAGGATCGAGTCGTCGGTGGTGACGGCGTCGACCTGCTTGGTGAGCAGCTGCTGCACGCAGTCGGAGTACTTGGCGAGCTCGGTGGTCTGCGCGCCGTACTCGGGCTTCTTGATCTCCTGCAGCGGGGTGGAGCCCGTGATGGAGCAGACCTTCTTGCCCTTGAGGCTCTGCGGACCGGTGATACCGGTCTCGTCCTTGCGGACCAGGAGGTCGGCGCCGGCCTTGTAGTACGGACCCGCGAAGCCGACCTGCGCCTTGCGCTTGTCGTTGATCGTGTAGGTGCCGACGTAGTAGTCGACCTGGCCCGTGGAGATCGCGGTCTCACGGAGCTTGGAGTCGACGGTCTTCCACTCGATCTGGTTCTCGGTGAAACCCAGGTCGGCGGCGATCATCTTGGCGATCTCGACGTCGAAGCCGGAGCGCTTCTTGGTCGCCTGGTCCTCGAAGCCGAGGTAGGGCTGGTCGGCCTTGGAGCCGATGATCAGCTTGCCGCGCTCCTTGGCCTTCTTGTAGGTCGCCGAATCCAGCTTCACCTCGGAGGCGACGACGTACTTGGGCAGCTGCGGCGCGTTCGTCGCACCCGGCTTGATCCCGGTGGGCTTGTCGCCGGCGGAGCCTTCCTTGCCACCACAGGCGGTCGCGGTCAGCGCGAGCACAGCAACGGCCACGGCGGCCGTCTTGCGGAGCTTCATGGTGAACATCCCTTAAGTCGTGGGTCGTTGGTCGCGTTGGTCGTCAGTGGTGGACGTCCACGAGGACGTCGGCGGTGTACCTCGTCAGCACACCGCGTCAGTACACGTCGAAAGTGCACGCCAGCAGTACACCGCGTCAGCGCACCCCCGCGGGTGCACTTCGGCAGTACACGTCAGTGGTGAAGGATCTTCGACAGGAAGTCCTTGGCCCGGTCGCTGCGCGGACTGCTGAAGAACTGGTCCGGAGTCGCCTCTTCGACGATCTTTCCGTCGGCCATGAAGACGACCCGGTTCGCGGCGGAGCGGGCGAAGCCCATCTCGTGCGTGACGACGACCATCGTCATGCCGTCGCGGGCCAGCTGCTGCATGACCTCCAGGACCTCGTTGATCATCTCCGGGTCGAGCGCCGACGTGGGCTCGTCGAAGAGCATCACCTTGGGATCCATCGCCAGGGCACGGGCGATGGCGACGCGCTGCTGCTGCCCGCCCGAGAGCTGCGCCGGGTACTTGTCGGCCTGCGAGCCGACACCCACCCGGTCCAGCAGGGTGCGGGCCTTCTCCTCCGCGGCCTTCTTGTCCGCCTTGCGGACCTTGACCTGGCCCAGCATCACGTTCTCCAGCACAGTCTTGTGCGCGAAGAGGTTGAACGACTGGAAGACCATGCCCACATCGGCACGCAGCCGGGCCAGCTCCTTGCCCTCCTGGGGCAGCGGCTTGCCGTCGATCGTGATGGAGCCCGAGTCGACCGTCTCCAGGCGGTTGATGGTGCGGCACAACGTGGACTTGCCGGACCCGGAGGGCCCGATGACGACCACGACCTCGCCACGGGCGATGGTCAGATCGATGTCCTGGAGCACATGCAGCGCGCCGAAGTGCTTGTTGACGTTGCTCAGCACGACCAGGTCGCCCGACGCCGCCGCGGCGTCCTTGTCGCCCTTGGTCACTGAAACTCCGCTCATCGGCTTCTTGCTCCGTCCTCCTCGGTTGGGAGGACACTAATCACGCGTTGCGACCAGCGTCATTACATCTGAGCGGAAATTGAGCATAACGATCCGGCTTCAACCGGACACTCCGCGTGAACAGGGCGGCGGGTGGAGTACCGGGTGGATAACGGAAACCCCGCTGTCACGGGTAGGCCCTTGACTGCCACACCGACCATCGGCGTTCATGCCCTGATAGACACGAAGACACGGGATGATCAGGCGGCTGGACCGACGCCCCCGCGGGTAGACCGAGCGGGACGATCACACACGCGACCGCACGACCGGAGGGGGGCCATGAGACTGCTGCTCGTCGAGGACGACGACCACGTCGCCGCCGCCCTGTCGGCCGTGCTCGCCAAGCACGGCTTCGCCGTCACGCACGCGCGCAGCGGCGAGGAGGCGCTCAAGGCGCTGCTGCCGTCCGTGCAGGGCGACAAGCCGCCGTTCGGCGTGGTCCTGCTGGACCTCGGGCTGCCCGACCAGGACGGCTACCAGGTCTGCGGGAAGATCAGGAAGCTCACCGCGACGCCGGTGATCATGGTCACCGCGCGCGCCGACGTGCGCTCCCGTATACACGGCCTCAACCTCGGGGCCGACGACTATGTCGTCAAGCCGTACGACACCGGCGAACTGCTCGCCCGTATCCACGCCGTGAGCCGGCGCACCACCGGCGGCGAGGAGTCCGGCGCCGGCGCCGCGGACGCGCTGAGCCTCGGTTCCGTCACGATCGAACTGCCGACCCGCAGGGTCAGTGTCGACGGGGCGACCGTGCAGCTCACGCGCAAGGAGTTCGACCTCCTCGCGCTGCTCGCCCAGCGGCCCGGAGTGGTTTTCCGGCGGGAGCAGATCATCAGCGAGGTGTGGCGCACCAGCTGGGAGGGCACCGGTCGCACGCTCGAGGTGCATGTGGCTTCCCTGCGCTCCAAGCTGCGCATGCCCAGCCTGATCGAGACCGTGCGCGGCGTCGGCTACCGCCTGGTCGCACCGGCCGCGTAAGTCCCTGTGCGTACTCGCCTCCTCCCGCTCCTCATCGTCCTGATGGCCGGCGTCCTGCTGGCCCTCGGCTTCCCGCTCGCCGTCAGTCTGGCCGCCGCCGAACAGCAGCGGGTCGTCGTCGACCGGATCGACGACGCGGCCCGGTTCGCCGCGCTCGCGCAGTTCGTCACCGAGAACGACACGGGCATCGACGAGCGGCGCAGCACCCTGGCCGGCGAACTCGCCAGCTACCACGAGGTGTACGGGATCCGGGCGGGCGTCTTCTACCGCGACAACCGCGCGATGGGGGTCGCCCCCCACGACTTCACCCTGCCCTCCTACGGGGAGGAGCGCCGGGCCTTCCGGGAGGCGCTGGCCGGCCGCCGCAGCCACGACCCGCCCCAGGTCTGGCCGTGGCAGAACAACGGCCGTCTCGCCGTCGCCTCTCCGGTCGTACGCGACGGGGACGTCGTCGCCGTCGTGGTCACCGACTCGCCCACCGGGCAGCTGCGTTCACGGATCCTGCACGGCTGGCTGCTCATCGTGGCGGGCGAGTCCGCGGCGATGCTGCTCGCCGTCGGCGCGGCGTTCCGGCTCACCGGCTGGGTACTGCGACCCGTGCGTGTACTCGACGCGGTCACCCATGACATCGCGACCGGGCGGATGAACTCCCGCGTCGCGGCGGCCGGCGGTCCACCCGAACTGAGGCGCCTGGCCCGCTCGTTCAACGAGATGGCCGACAACGTCGAAGACGTACTGGAGCAACAGCGCGCTTTCGTCGCCGACGCCTCCCACCAGCTGCGCAACCCCCTGGCCGCGCTGCTGCTGCGGATCGAGCTGCTCGGGCTCGAACTCCCCGAGGGCAACCCGGAGATCGCCTCCGTCCGCACCGAGGGCAAGCGGCTGGCCCAGGTACTCGACGACCTCCTCGATCTCGCCCTCGCCGAGCACGCCGCGGCCGACCTCAAGCTCACCGACATCGGTGAACTCGCCGCCGAACGCGTCGCGGCCTGGCGCCCGCTCGCCGAGGAGAAGGGCGTCGCACTCACCGGCGACGGCGCCGCCGTCACCGCCTGGGCCGACCCCGTGGCGCTCTCCAGCGCGCTCGACGCGGTGATCGACAACGCCCTCAAGTTCACGCCGGCGGGTGAGGAGGTCACCGTCTCCGTCGCCTCCAACGGGGAGACCTCCACGGTGGTGGTCGCCGACCGGGGCCCCGGCCTGACCGAGGAGGAGCTGACCCGCGTGGGCGACCGTTTCTGGCGCAGCAACCGCCACCAGAACGTCAAGGGCTCCGGGCTCGGCCTGTCGATCTCACGGGCCCTGCTCTCGGCAGGCGGCGGCTCGATCACCTACGCCCCGCACGAGCCGCACGGCCTGCGGGTGACGGTGACCCTGCCCAGGACCGCGCCGCACTCCCGCTAGCCGCCGCGTCGTCCGGTCGGCTGCCGCCTCCGGCGGCCCTACGGCTTGACCGAGCGGTAGTAGCGCCTGGCCCCTTCGTGCAGAGGTATCGGGTCCGTGTAGATCGCCGTCCGCAGGTCCACCAGCTGCGCCGGGTGCACCTTGCTGCCGATCCGGTCGCGGCTGCGGATCACCGTGCCGGTGAAGCCCTCCGCAAGGTCCGGATCCGTACGGTCCGTGGTGACGAGCAGGTTCGCCACCGCCACCGTCTCCACCGGCTTGCCGTCCTGCGCCAAGGCGTAGGCGTCGGCCGGCACGACCGCCGAGCGGTAGTAGCGCGTGCTCTCGCCCGCCGAGTGGAGCCGGTCGACCAGGGCCCCGTCGAGCGGGATCAGCCGGATCGGAAGCCGCTCCGAGAGCGCCTGCACCGGGTTGGTGGGCAGACCGCCCGACCAGAAGAAGGCGTCCAGCTCATTGCGCTCGAGCTTCCCCGGCATGGTGTCGATGCCCGCCGAGACCGGGACGATGTCCTTCGCCGGGTCGAGCCCCGCCGCCGTCAGGAGACGGTCGGCGATCAGTCGCACGCCCGAGCCCTCCTGGCCGACACCCACGCGCAGTGAGCGCAGGTCGCTCGCCTTCTCGACCTTGGAGGACTTGCGCACGATCAGCTGCACGTAGTCGTCGTAGAGGCGCGCGCAGCCGCGCAGCCGGTCGGATCCGGGCTTCCGGTTGCGCTGGTAGGTCGCCACGGCGTCCGCCGTCGCGACGGTGAAGTCGGCCTCGCCGGATGCCAGGCGCGCCAGGTTCTGCTGGGACCCCTCGCTGTCGCGCAGCTCCACGGCGACATCCGGCAGGTCACGAGCCAGGGCGTGCTGCAACAGCTCGCCGTAGCGCTGGTACACCCCCGTCGGTACGCCCGTACTGAACGTGACCCGCCCGCTCGGAGCCGACCGCCCGAGCGGCATCAGCCACCACGCGACCAGCCCGAGCGCCACCAGGACGGCGGCCACGCCCATGAGAACGCGGCGACGGCCGATGCGGGACAGTACGGGAAGCATGGCGCGATCCTGCCAGCTCACTCGCCGTAATGGCCAGGGGATGAGTTCCCGCGGGACGAGTCTCACGGTCCGGGGCTTCTCAGGGTCTGTGGATTCCCGCGGTCCGGGGTTCTCACAGTCCGGAGAATGGCGGTCCGAGGATTCTCCCGGTCCGAGGAGGAGGTACTCCGGGCACCGCCTACCCTTGTCACATGACCAGCAGCGACCGGAGCCCGGCAGTGGACACCCAGCGAACGTACGAAGTGCGCACCTACGGGTGCCAGATGAACGTCCACGATTCCGAGCGGCTCTCCGGCCTGCTGGAGGACGCCGGCTACGTCCGCGCGCCCGAGGGTTCCGACGGTGACGCCGACGTCGTCGTCTTCAACACCTGCGCCGTCCGTGAGAACGCCGACAACAAGCTGTACGGCAACCTCGGCAGGCTCGCCCCGATGAAGACGTCGCGCCCGGGCATGCAGATCGCCGTCGGCGGCTGCCTGGCCCAGAAGGACCGCGACACCATCGTGAAGAAGGCCCCGTGGGTCGACGTGGTCTTCGGCACGCACAACATCGGCAAACTGCCGGTGCTCCTGGAGCGCGCCCGCATCCAGGAGGAGGCGCAGATCGAGATCGCCGAATCGCTGGAGGCGTTCCCCTCCACGCTGCCGACCCGGCGCGAGTCCGCCTACGCGGCCTGGGTCTCGATCTCCGTCGGCTGCAACAACACGTGCACCTTCTGTATCGTCCCCGCGCTGCGGGGCAAGGAGAAGGACCGCCGGCCCGGTGACATCCTCGCCGAGATCGAGGCGCTGGTCGGCGAGGGCGTCTCCGAGATCACCCTGCTCGGCCAGAACGTCAACGCGTACGGCTCCGACATCGGCGACCGCGAGGCCTTCTCCAAGCTGCTGCGCGCCTGCGGGAAGATCGAGGGCCTGGAGCGGGTCCGTTTCACCTCGCCGCATCCGCGCGATTTCACCGATGACGTGATCGCGGCGATGGCCGAGACGCCCAATGTGATGCCGCAATTGCACATGCCGCTGCAGTCCGGCTCGGACACCGTGCTCAAGGCGATGCGCCGCTCGTACCGCCAGGAGCGCTTCCTCGGGATCATCGAGAAGGTGCGCGCCGCCATCCCGCACGCCGCCATCTCCACCGACATCATCGTGGGATTCCCCGGCGAGACCGAGGAGGACTTCGAGCAGACCATGCACACGGTCCGCGAGGCCCGCTTCGCGAACGCCTTCACCTTCCAGTACTCCAAGCGGCCCGGGACCCCGGCGGCCGACATGGAGGGCCAGATCCCCAAGGAGGTCGTCCAGGAGCGCTACATGCGCCTCGTCGCCCTCCAGGAGGAGATCTCCTGGGAGGAGAACAAGAAGCAGGTCGGCAGGACCCTGGAGGTCATGGTCGCCGAGGGCGAGGGCCGCAAGGACGGTGCCACGCACCGCCTCTCCGGTCGCGCCCCCGACAACCGACTGGTCCACTTCACCAAGCCGGACCAGGAGGTGCGTCCGGGCGACGTCGTGACCGTCGAGGTGACATACGCGGCCCCGCACCACCTTCTCGCCGAGGGTCCGACGACCGGGGTCCGCCGCACCCGCGCGGGAGACGCCTGGGAGAGGCGCAACGCGGCCCCGCAGCAGTCCGGCGTGATGCTGGGCCTGCCGACCGTGGGCGCACCGGCTCCCCTCCCCGCGATGACGGGCGGCTGCTCGGCGCTGTGACTCCGCCGAAAGCCTCGGCCCCGGTCACCCGGAGCCGGGGCTTCGGGCGGGGGCGTCGCCCGCCACGCCCCATGCGGCGGCGCCGCCCGGCTAGGCTGCGGATCATGCTTGTCGCCGCCGCCGTCTGCCCCTGTCCGCCCCTGCTGGTCCCCGACGTCGCCGCCGGAGCAGCGCCCGAGCTGGACCCGGCCCGCAGGGCCTGTCTGGACACGCTCGGCGTACTCGCCGCCTCCCGGCCCGACCGGCTGGTGGTGATCGCGCCGACCGGGCAGGACGCCCAGGGCCCGTACCCCGAGGGCTCCACGGGTTCCTTCCGCGGCTTCGGGGTGGATCTCGCCGTACGGCTCGGCGGCGGGGGCACCACCGGGGACAGGAAGACGGGCGCGGGTACGGACGCGTCCGCCGAGGCCCGCCCGCTGCCCGCCGCGCTCTCCGTCGCCGCCTGGCTCCTCGCGCGCGCCGACTGGGCCGACGCGCCGATCGAAGGCCTCGGCGTCGACGAACGGCTCGCGCCCGACCGCTGCGCCGCCACCGGCCGGGAACTGGCGGTACGGGCGGGCCGTGTGGCTCTCCTCGTGATGGGCGACGGCAGCGCGTGCCGCAGCCTGAAGGCGCCCGGCTATCTGGACGAGCGGGCCACCGATTTCGACGCCGCGACGGCCCGTGCGCTGGGCTCGGCGGACACCGGCGCCCTCCTGACGCTGGACGAGCACCTCGCGTACGAACTGAAGGTGGCCGGCCGTGCCCCTTGGCAGGTCCTCGCGGGCGCCGCGGAGGGCGCGAACCTGGAGGGCCGCCTGCTGTACGAGGACGCGCCGTACGGCGTCGGCTACGTCGTCGCCGCCTGGTCCTAGCGGAAGAGCACCTCCTCGAAGCACCCCTGGAAGCGCCGGCTGAGGCCTGCCGTCTCGCGATGGACGGCGAACGGCGGACGGCCGCGGAGCGTGATGCTCCGCGGCCGTCCGCCGTGATGAGGGTGAGGCAGGTGACGCCCGGACGTCAGGGGGCCGACGGCGCCTGGGGCGGCGGCGTGCTGCCGTCGTCCTTGTGCGCGATCCGGTCCAGGGCATCCTTGGCCTTGCCCGTGCCCGATTCGATCTTCCCGTGGTACTTGCCCTTGGTCTTCTCGTCGACCATCCGCGCGGCTTTCTCCAGCCCATGGTCGATCTTGGGCGCGTGCTGCTGCGCGAGGTCGGAGACCTTGTCCTTGGCCGGGGCGAGCTTGGCCTTCAGCGAATCCATGAGGCCCATGGGTCACCTTCCCTCGTAATGGGGTGCGTATGGCGTGCCGACACTAGGTGCGGGCGCCCTCGCCGGCTTCGTTGTCCGCCGCCTCGTCGGCCGACTGCTGCTTGGGGATCTCCACAGCCTCGCCGGTCGCTCCCTCGGTGGCCTCGGCCTCCGGCGCGTCCGCGGCTTCCTCGACCTGCTCCGCCTCGGACGCGTCTTCGGCCGTCTCCGGTTCGGCCGTCAGGGTGGAGGCCTGCGCCTCCTCCGTTGACGCCGCGGAAGTTTCCTTCCCCTTCCGGAGAAACCTTGCAAAAACGCCCATATCTACTCCATAGCGTACTCGTGTGGGCGAAATTCCGCGTCGCCCGGAGCGCCCTGTTGCGCCGCCCGGTGAAGCCGGTCCAGAAACCGGCGGTCGGAACCTCGCAACAGGCAACGAACCCGGCTGTGGACCGTCACGTAGCTCGTTCGGGGACGCGTCCGGAGGTTTGCGAGACTGGGGCAGTGAGAAGTGCAGCTCCCGCTCCGCGGGTCATCGCCGTCGTCGGTCCCACAGCGGCCGGAAAGTCCGATCTGGGCGTATTCCTCGCCCAGCGACTCGGCGGCGAGGTCGTCAACGCCGACTCCATGCAGCTCTACCGGGGGATGGACATCGGCACCGCCAAGCTGACGCTCGAGGAGCGTGGCGGCATCACGCACCACCTCCTCGACATCTGGGACGTCACCGAAGCCGCCAGCGTCGCCGAGTACCAGCGCCTGGCCCGGGCGGAGATCGACCGGCTGCTCGCGGCCGGCCGTACGCCCGTCCTGGTCGGCGGCTCCGGCCTCTATGTGCGCGGCGCCATCGACTCCCTCGAGTTCCCCGGCACCGACCCCGTCGTCAGGGCCCGGCTGGAGGCCGAGCTGGAGGAGCGGGGCTCCGGGGTGCTCCACGCCCGGCTTGCCGCCGCCGACCCCGGGGCCGCGCAGGCCATCCTGCCCAGCAACGGCCGCCGCATCGTCCGCGCGCTGGAGGTCATCGAGCTCACCGGCAAGCCCTTCACGGCCAACCTCCCGGGCCCCGACCCGGTGTACGACACGGTGCAGATCGGCGTCGACGTCGAGCGCCCCGAACTCGACGAACGGATCACCACGCGCGTGGACCGGATGTGGCAGGCCGGTCTGGTGGACGAAGTGCGGTCCCTGGAGGCACGGGGCCTGCGCGAGGGACGTACCGCCGCCCGCGCCCTCGGCTACCAGCAGGTGCTCGCCGCGCTCGCCGGGGAGTGCACCGAGGACGATGCGCGCGCCGAGACCGTGCGCGCCACCAAGCGTTTCGCCCGCCGCCAGGATTCGTGGTTCCGCCGCGACCCGCGCGTCAACTGGCTCAGCGGCGCCGCGGAACACCGGGCGGAACTCCCCGAGCGGGCGCTGACGTTGGTCGAACGAGCGGTTACAGCCTGATCACGTGATGGCATCGGGACGCTCCGGCGTTCAATTCGGTGCCCGGCGGCGTGCCATCATCGAGCATCGATCGACCAGTGGAATCCGAGTGGGGAGGGCGCGTGGCGATGGAGGCCGGCCCTCGCGACAGAGAACAGCGGCAGCAGGCACGGAACGACGTTCCCCGCCTGAGCCCCGACGGTCCTGACGACGACCAGAACGGACCCCCGGAGATGACTCCGGACGAGGTCGAGGTCGAGCTCCGGCCGCAGCGCCGACTGCGGATCTGGCAGCTCGCCCCCATCGTGGGACTCGCCGCTGTCGGATCCCTGATGTTCGCCTTCCCCCTGGCCTTCGGGTCGGGGGACGGCGGCGCCGTCGTCGCCATGCTGGGTCTGCTGATCAGCTGCTGCGCCGCGGGCTGGGGCATGATGGCGGCCCGCCGCGTCGGCCACACCTGGCCCGGACTCCCGGCCCGCGGCTCCGGAGAGCGGCCGAACTGGCGCGTTCTCGCGCTGTACCTCGCCGCGAGCGGAGCGCTCGTCGCGCTCGCCGTCTGGCGCGTCGCCCGTCTCCGCTGACCCCAGCCGTCCGCCCCGCGCGCCTGTCCGACAGGACGTACGCGCCCACCCGCCGTCCGCCCCGCGCGCCTGTTCCGGCAGGACGTACGCCAACCCCCGCGCGGCGCCCGCGACGGCCCTGTCGGACCCTCCCTTTACGATTGATCCCGTGACCACCAAGCTGACCTCGCCGATCGCTTTCCTCAAGGGCCACGGCACGGAGAACGACTTCGTGATCGTCCCCGACCCGGACAACGGCATCGAGCTGCCCGCGGCCGTCGTCGCCCGGCTCTGCGACCGTCGCGCCGGGATCGGCGGGGACGGGCTCCTGCACGTCGTGCGCAGCGCCGCCCACCCCGAGGCCCGGGCGATGGCCGACGAGGCCGAGTGGTTCATGGACTACCGCAACGCCGACGGCTCGATCGCCGAGATGTGCGGAAACGGCGTGCGTGTCTTCGCCCGCTATCTGCAGCACGCCGGCCTCGTCACCGCCGGAGATGTCGCCATCGCCACCCGCGCCGGTGTCAAGAGGACCCACCTCGCCAAGAACGGCGACGTCACGGTCTCCATGGGCCGCGCCCTGCTCCCCCAGGACGGCGTCACGGTCACCGTCGACGGCCGCAGCTGGCCCGCCCGCAATGTGAACATGGGCAATCCGCACGCTGTCGCCTTCGTCGAGGACCTGCGCCACGCGGGCGACCTGTCGTCGGTGCCGCCGTTCGCCCCGGCGGAGGTCTACCCCGAGGGTGTGAACATCGAGTTCGTCGTGGACCGGGGCCCGCGTCACGTGGCCATGCGCGTCCACGAGCGCGGCGCCGCCGAGACCCGCTCCTGCGGCACGGGCGCGTGCGCCGTGGCCGTCGCGACGGCCCGCAGGGACGGCGCCGACCCCGCTTCGACCGGCGCCCCCGTCACGTACACCGTCGACGTGCTCGGCGGGACCCTGGTGATCACCGAGCACCCGGACGGCGACATCGAGATGACGGGCCCCGCCGTCATCGTCGCCGAGGGGACCATCGACGCCGACTGGCTCAACGACAGGGAAACGGTCGCGTCCTGAACCTTCGCTCGAATGGGTGATCCGTTTCACGCTGAGCGAGAGCGCGACTGCGCCACGTGGTGGGGTCGGTAGCATCAAGCACCGGCCCGGCGGGCACGCCTTGCCCGCCCACCGCCGGTCGACCCCGCCGGAGGTGCCCCATGAGCGCAGAGGCCACCAACCCCGATGCGCCGAGCCGCAGGCGCGGCCGCCCGAGGATCGACCTTCGCAGGCTGGGCCGTGCCGCACTGCTCGGACCCACCGCGCGCGACCGGCTCCCGGATGCCATCGGTCATGTCGCCGACGCCCACCGCGCCCACCACCCCGACGCGGATCTCGCCGTGCTGCACCGGGCGTACGTCCTCGCGGAGTCCTCGCACCGCGGTCAGTTCCGCAAGAGCGGCGAGCCGTACATCACCCACCCCCTGGCCGTCACCCTGATCCTCGCCGAGCTGGGCGCCGAGACCACGACCCTGACCGCCTCCCTGCTCCACGACACCGTCGAGGACACGGAAGTGACCCTGGATCAGGTGCGGGAGGAGTTCGGCGACGAGGTCTGCTATCTCGTCGACGGCGTCACGAAACTGGAGAAGGTCGATTACGGCGCCGCCGCCGAACCCGAGACCTTCCGGAAGATGCTCGTCGCCACCGGCAACGACGTCCGCGTCATGTCGATCAAACTGGCGGACCGGCTGCACAACATGCGCACCCTCGGGGTGATGCGCCCCGAGAAACAGGCGCGGATCGCCAAGGTCACCCGTGACGTCCTCATCCCGCTCGCCGAACGGCTCGGCGTCCAGGCGCTCAAGACCGAGCTGGAGGACCTCGTCTTCGCGATCCTGCACCCCGAGGAGTACGAGAACACCCGCGCCCTGATCGCGGAGAACTCGGCGTCCGGGGAGGCCCTCTCGGCACTCGCCGTGAACATCACCACCGTGCTGCGCGAAGCCGGTATCGGTGCCGAAATCCTGGTCAGACCCCGGCACTTCGTGTCCGTCCACCGCGTCAGACTCAAGCGCGGCGACCTCCGCGGCACCGACTTCGGCCGGCTCCTCGTGCTGGTCGCCGACGACGCCGACTGCTATGCGGCCCTCGGAGAGCTGCACACCTGTTTCACCCCGCTGATCTCGGAGTTCAAGGACTTCATCGCCGCGCCCAAGTTCAACCTGTACCAGTCGCTGCACACGGCGGTCGCCGCACCCGACGGCGCGGTCGCCGAAGTCCTCATCCGTACGCACCAGATGCACAAGGTCGCCGAAGCAGGCGTCATCGCCCTCGGCAACCCCTACGCCGCGCCGCTCGACGGCGCCGAACCCACCGAGGACGGCGAACGCGTCGACCCCACCCGTCCCGGCTGGCTCTCCCGTCTCCTCGACTGGCAGCAGTCCACCCCGGACCCCGACACCTTCTGGACCTCCTTGCGGGACGACCTCGCCCAGGACCGGGAGATCACCGTCTTCTGCTCCGACGGCGGAACCCTGGGCCTTCCCGGCGGGGCGACCTGCGTCGACGCCGCGTACGAACAGCACGGCGAGGCCGCTCACGCCTGTGTCGGCGCCAGGGTCAACGGCCGCCTGGTGACGCTCAGTACGGTTCTCAGCGACGGAGACACCGTGCAGCTGCTGCTCGCCCAGGACGCCACCTCCGGTCCCTCGCCCGACTGGCTGGACCATGCCCGTACGCCCACCGCCCGCATCGCCATCACACGCTGGCTCGCCACCCATCCCGAGGGCGCCAAGGCTCCGGCGGCCGCCCCCCGGCCACCCGCCACCGTCACAGCCGGCCGCCGCGCCGCCCCGGGAGCCGTCGCCGACCTCCCGGACGCCACCGTGCGGCTCGCGGGCTGCTGCACCCCCGTACCGCCCGACGCGATCACCGGCTTCGCCGTACGCGGCCGCACGGTCACCGTGCACCGGGAAGGCTGTTCCGGCGTCGCCCGGATGAAGTCGCTCGGCCGTGAACCGGTCGGTGTCCGCTGGGGCGCCGCCGCGGAGTGCCGGGTCACCCTCGTCGCGGAGTCCTTCGGACGGCCCCGGCTCCTCGCCGATCTCACGGAGGCCATCGCCATCGCGGGCGCGGCCGTCGTCTCGGCCACTGTCGAGCCGCCCCTGGAACAGCGCGTACGCCACACCTACACGCTGCAACTCGCCGACGCCGCCGAACTGCCCGCGCTGATCAGGGCGATGCGCGATGTACCCGGGGTGTACGACGTGACCCGCGCCCAGCACCCGGCGGCGAACGGCTGAGCGCGCGGCGGCTTCCGGCATGCCCCTCCGTGACCCCTTCGGGTGGGAACGGAGCGCGTCGGCACAGATGCGGGGCGGGGCACTGATAGCCGTTGCACCATGCTGCTCTCCCGTCGCCACCCCTCCCGCCCCGTCGCCCGCCGTACGCCGCGGCGCCTGCGCGCCGCCGTACTGGTCGCAGCCTCGGCCGGTCTCGTCGCCGCCGCCCTGCCGGCCCCCGCGCCCCTGGGCATCGGCGACCCGCTCTTCCCGCATCTGGGCAACCCCGGCTACGACGTCCAGACGTACGACATCTCCCTCACCTACCAGGGCGACAACAGCGCCCCGCTCGACGCCGTGACCAGGATCGAAGCGGTGGCGACCGGGCAGCTGGACCGCGTCAACCTCGACTTCACCCATGGCAAGGTCCGCTCCGTGGAGGTCAACGGGCACAAGGCCGCGTTCGTGACCAGCGGCGAGGACCTGGTCGTCACCCCCTCCGACGCGGTCGAGGTCGGTGACTCCCTGCACATCACCGTCGAGCACACCAGCGACCCCTCCGGGCCCCAGGACAGCGGCGGCTGGGTGCGGACCACCGACGGGCTCGCCATGGCCAACCAGGCCGACGCGGCACACCGGGTCTTCCCGAGCAACGACCACCCCGCCGACAAGGCCTTCTTCACCTTCCGCGTCACCGCGCCGAAGGACCTGACGGTCGTCGCCAACGGGCTCCCCGTCGCACGGACGCGGTCCGCCGGCGCCGCCACCACCTGGGAGTACCGCACGGTCCACCTCATGGCCACCGAGCTCGCCCAGGTCTCCATCGGCCGCTCCACGGTCGTCCACCGCGAGGGCCCGCACGGGCTGCCCGTAAGGGACGTGGTGCGGACCGCGGACCGGGCCGCCATGGAGCCGTGGCTCAAGCGGACCCCGGACCATCTGAAGTGGATGGAGGGCAAGATCGGGCCCTATCCCTTCGAGACGTACGGGGTGCTCGTCGCCGACGCGTCGACCGGCTTCGAGCTGGAGACGCAGACCCTCTCGCTCTTCGAGCGGTCCCTGTTCACGCGGACGGATTTCCCGCAGTGGTACGTCGAAGCGGTCATGGTCCATGAACTCGCCCACCAGTGGTTCGGCAACAGCGTCTCCCCCCGGAACTGGTCCGATCTCTGGCTGAACGAGGGGCACGCCAGCTGGTACGAGGCGCTGTACGCGGAGGAAAAGGCGAAGCGGCCCGTGGAGCGCCGGATGCGTGAGGCGTACGCGGCGTCGGACGGCTGGCGCGCGGCGGGCGGCCCCCCGGCGGCCCCCGAACCGCCCGCACCGGGCCAGAAGATCAGCCTCTTCCGGCCGGTGGTCTACGACGGCAGCGCCCTGGTCCTCTACGCGCTGCGCCAGGAGATCGGAAAGGACGCCTTCGAAACGCTGGAGCGACGCTGGGTGACCGAACACCGCGACGGTACGGCGACCACGGCCGACTTCACGGCCCTCGCCTCACGGATCGCGGGCCGAGATCTGACGGCGTTCTTCGCGGGCTGGCTGTACGCGAAGAAGACGCCCGCCATGCCGGGCCACGCCGACTGGAGCAGGGACCGGGCGGCGAAGCGCTCGAAGCCCTGAAAACCCGGGTGACGGGCGCCCCGGAAACCCGGGTGACGGGCCCGGGCGTACCGTGTCACCATCAACAGGTCGGCGGCGCGGCCGGGCCTCACCGAAGGTACGGAATGTCGGACGGGCCCAGCGGGAATCATCCCCGGTGGTAACGCGTTGTGACTGACGTAACGAACCTCTCTCTTCGACGTAAGGATCCAATGACCTCCTCTTCTTCCCCTTCCCAGGACGAGCAGAGCTTCGCGGACACCAACCGCACCGAGAGCCTTCGGGCCGATGCCCTGATGGAAGAGGACGTCGCCTGGAGCCACGAGATCGACGGGGACCGGGACGGCGATCAGTTCGACCGCTCCGAGCGCGCTGCGCTTCGGCGTGTGGCAGGCCTCTCCACCGAGCTCGAGGACGTCACCGAGGTCGAGTACCGACAGCTGCGCCTGGAGCGCGTCGTGCTGGTCGGTGTCTGGACCACGGGGACGGTGCAGGACGCGGAGAACTCCCTCGCGGAGCTGGCGGCACTCGCCGAGACGGCGGGTGCGCTGGTGCTCGACGGCGTGATCCAGCGCCGTGACAAGCCCGACCCGGCGACGTACATCGGCTCGGGCAAGGCCAACGAACTGCGTGACATCGTGCTCGAGACCGGGGCCGACACCGTCGTGTGCGACGGTGAGCTCAGCCCTGGCCAGCTCATCCATCTCGAGGATGTCGTCAAGGTCAAGGTGGTCGACAGGACCGCACTGATCCTCGACATCTTCGCCCAGCACGCCAAGTCCCGAGAGGGCAAGGCGCAGGTCGCGCTCGCGCAGATGCAGTACATGCTGCCGCGACTGCGAGGCTGGGGTCAGTCGCTCTCCCGTCAGATGGGTGGCGGCGGCGGTGGTGGCATGGCCACCCGTGGTCCCGGTGAGACCAAGATCGAGACGGACCGGCGACGGATCCGCGAGAAGATGGCGAAGATGCGCCGGGAAATCGCGGAGATGAAGACCGGCCGTGACATCAAGCGGCAGGAGCGCCGGCGCAACAAGGTGCCGTCGGTGGCCATCGCCGGTTACACCAACGCCGGAAAGTCGTCCCTGCTGAACCGGCTGACGGGCGCGGGCGTGCTCGTGGAGAACGCGCTGTTCGCCACCCTCGACCCGACCGTGCGCCGGGCCGAGACGCCCAGCGGCCGGCTCTACACGCTGGCCGACACGGTCGGATTCGTACGGCATCTGCCGCACCACCTCGTCGAGGCGTTCCGCTCCACCATGGAGGAGGTCGGTGACTCCGATCTGATCCTGCACGTCGTGGACGGGTCGCATCCGGCTCCGGAGGAGCAGCTCGCCGCCGTGCGCGAGGTGTTCCGTGACGTCGGCGCGGTGAACGTGCCGGAGGTCGTGGTGATCAACAAGGCGGACGCGGCGGACCCTCTCGTCCTGCAGCGGCTGCTGCGGGCCGAGCGGCACTCCATCGCGGTGTCGGCGCGGACCGGCGAGGGCATGCGGGAGCTGCTCGCGCTGATCGACGACGAACTGCCGCGGCCGAAGGTGGAGATCGAGGCGCTCGTGCCGTACACCCAGGGCGGGCTCGTCTCCCGGGTGCACGCCGAGGGCGAGGTGATCTCCGAGGAGCACACGGCGGAGGGCACGCTGATCAAGGCACGGGTGCACGAGGAGCTCGCCGCCCTCCTCGCACCGTACGTCCCCGCCGCGCACTGACGTCTTCCGTCACACGCCAAGGCCGAAGGCCCGCCCCCTCGTCGCGAGGGAGCGGGCCTTCGGTTCATTTGTCCGTGCGGCGCGTGCCTACTTGGCGAACTTCTTGCTCACCATCTCGTGGGCCTGCTTGGCGCTCTGCCCCAACTGCGGGCCGGCGAGCCAGCCGTTGCCGCCCGCCGGGCCGATCGAGGTGTTCGACACCAGCGCCAGCTTGCCGTTCGGCATCGTGCGGAACCAGCCGCCGCCGGACGAGCCACCGGTCATGGTGCAGCCGATGCGGTACAGCGTCGGCATGTTCGGCGCCACGGACAGACGACCGGGCCGGTCCACGCACTTGTGCATGATCAGACCGTTGTACGGCGGGGCGGCCGGGTAGCCCCAGGCGCCCATCGCGTTCACCTGACGGGCCGCGGGGGCGGAGAAGTCGACCGGCAGGGCGACGCCGACGGTCTCCTCCAGCGACTTGCCGCCCCGCTCGGGCTTCACGTGCAGGACGGCGTAGTCGTATGCCCAGGCGCTGTTGGTGCCGCCCTTGTTGATCCAGTCACCGGACGTCACGGCCCAGTCGGCCCAGTACGTGCCGTACGGCGCGATCTCGTGCTGCTTGGCGTTCTGCAGCGCGGCCGGCGACTTGCCGAGGTTGTTGTACGCCGGGACGAAGGCGATGTTGCGGTACCAGCCGCCCCGCTGACCGGCGTGCACGCAGTGACCGGCCGTCCACACCATGTTGGACTTGCCGGGCCTGCGGGGGTCCTTCACCACGGTGGCCGAGCAGACCATCGAACCCTTGGGCGAGTCGAAGAAGACCTTGCCGACGGGGGCCGCGTTGCGGGTGTAGGGAGTCTTCTCCCGCTGCGCCCGGACCGGCCGCGGCGTGGGATCGGTGGTGCCGGTGGTGCCGGAGGTGGCCGCGATCGTCTGGTCCGGGCTCTGCGCCGTCTTCATGCGCTCGGGGTCCCAGAGCCCCTCGATCACCGGGTTGACGAAGTCCGAGGCCTCACGGAGCCACTTCTCCTTGTCCCAGTTCTTCCACTCGCCGTTCTTCCACTTGTCCGGGTCGACGCCGTGCTTCTTGAGCTTGTCGGCCAGGTCCGTGGGAAGCCCGCCGCCGTCCTGCGCGCCGCTCTGCTCGGCGGCGGGGCTGGAGGCGGCCGGCTTGTCGGCGGCGGCGTCCTCGGTCGGGCCGCAGGCCGTGGCCGTCAGCGCGAGGGCCGCGGCCAGGCCGACGAGGGCCGGCATGGGACGTATGGATCGCATGAGAACGATTCCCCCTGAAGTGCTTGGATGTCCGGCGGAGTCGTACGGCATCACGCCGTGCACACCGCTCTGCTGCAAAAACTTGCCATGAACGTGTCACGCGGCGAGACGGTCTTCGAACGAACCGTCCCGCAGCTGCGGAGACACTTTATGCCGTGCGTGCGGCTGCCGTGCGTGGGGGACCGACCGCGGGCCGGCGGGTCCGCGGCGCGCTCACCGTGGACCCGCCGGACGATCGGCGCGGTCAGCCCGCGCCCCAACGCGCCTAGCGGTCCGCGTACTTCTTGCTGACCTCGTCGTAGATGCCCTTGGCCTCCACGCCCAGTCGCGGACCGGCCAGCCAGCCGGCCGTCACCGGACCGATCGACGTGTTCGAGACCAGTGCCGGCTTGCCGTCCCGGCCCTTGGCGACCCAGCCGCCGCCGGACGAACCACCGGTCATGGTGCAGCCGATGCGGTACATCGTCGGCTGCTTCGCCTTGACTGACAGCCGGCCCGGCTTGTCCTGGCACTGGAACAGCTTCTGGCCGTCGTACGGCGGCGCAGCCGGGTAGCCCGTCGCCCTGATGTTCGCGATCTTCGGCACCGCCGGGGCGTTGAACTCGACCGGAAGGGCCGAACCGACCGTCTCCTCCAGCGACTTGCCGTTGCCGCCCTTCTCCAGGGTCACATGGATGACCGCGAAGTCATAGGGCGCGCCCTGGCCACCGGTCGAGGCGCCCTGGGAGATCCACTGTGCCGACGTCTGCGCCCAGTCGCCCCACCACACGCCGTACGGAGCGATCTGCTCGCGCGTGGCCCTCTGCAGCTCCGAGGTCGGCCTCCCGCCGTTGTTGTACGACGGTACGAAGGCGATGTTCCGGTACCAGCCACCGTTCTTACCGGCGTGCACACAGTGACCGGCGGTCCAGACCATGTTGGACTTGCCGGGATGCGCCGGGTCCTTCACCACGGTCGCCGAGCACACCATCGAGCCCTCGGGGCCGTCGAAGAACACCTTCCCGGCCTCGGCCGCGTTGGCGTGGTACGGGGTCTTCGCGCTCTTCGCGGCCACCGGGCTGGGCGTGGGGTCCGTGATGCCGTCGTCACCGGAGATGTCCTCCTCCTCGACCGGCTTGTCGGGCTGCTCGGCATCCCGCATCCGGTCCGGGTCCCAGAGGTCCTCGATGATCGGGTTCACATAGTCCTTGGCCTCACGGAGCCACTTCTCCTTGTCCCAGTTCTTCCACTCGCCGTTCCGCCACTTGTCCAGATCGATCCCGTGCTTCTTCAGACGGTCCTTCAGATCGTCCGGAATCTTGATCGTGCCGTCGGAGGACTGGCTCGCGGGCGCGCTGGGCTTGTCTGTCGCCGTGTCCTCACTCGGGCCGCAGGCAGTGGCCGTCAGCGCCAGCGCCGCGGCGAGGGAGGCTGCGGCGAGCAGCGGACGAATGGGTCGCATGTGGTGATCCCCCTGGGACTACGTCTTCAAATGCACTTGTGAACATGGAACTTCTGACCTTCGGCACCGGAGTGCGGCCCCCACTATGCCGGTGAGGAAGGGGACGGCGTGCGGCAGGGCCGCGGTTCCGGGCGAGGCCGAGCCGTGATCCGGGCCACTGAACGATCTTCGATCGGCCCGTGATCCGGGGCGCGTGCCGTCGTTGGTACGTACGGGGGACAGCAAGGGCACCGTCATGCCCCGCCGCGCCCGCGGCCGGGATGGCACACCGATGTGCGGAGCAGCCGTCACTGACGGCGCATCCGTCACAGCGGGGCGAACGCACCTGTCTACAACGGGTCTACAGCGGGAGGACACCAAGCCGTGGCCGTGACCGAACCAGCTCCGGTGGCACCGCCCGCCGCGACGACGTCAGCGCACGAAGGCATCCTGCGCCGCCAGTCGCTCCGGGAATCAGCGGCCCGCACCTACGCGCGCTCGCTCCCGATCGTGCCGGTACGGGCGCGGGGGCTGACCATCGAAGGGGCTGACGGCCGGCGCTACCTCGACTGCCTGTCCGGAGCGGGCACCCTCGCCCTCGGGCACAACCACCCCGTGGTCCTCGAAGCCATCAGGAAGGTCCTCGACTCGGGCGCCCCCCTGCATGTCCTCGATCTCGCCACCCCGGTCAAGGACGCCTTCACCACTGAGCTGTTCCGCACCCTGCCCCGGCAACTGGCGGACGACGCCCGCATCCAGTTCTGCGGCCCGGCAGGCACCGACGCCGTCGAGGCCGCCCTGAAGCTGGTCCGCACGGCCACCGGCCGCAGCGGGATGCTCGCCTTCACCGGCGCCTATCACGGGATGACGGCCGGTGCGCTCGACGCCTCGGGCGGCGCCACGGACGTACGGGTCACCCGGCTGCCCTATCCCCAGAACTACCGCTGCCCGTTCGGCATCGGAGGCGAGCGCGGCGCCGAACTCGCCGCCCGCTGGACCGAGAGCCTCCTCGACGATCCCAAGGGCGGAGTGACCACCCCCGCCGGCATGATCGTCGAGCCCGTCCAGGGCGAGGGCGGCGTCATCCCCGCGCCCGACGCCTGGATGCGCAGGATGCGGGAACTCACCGCCGCCCGCTCGATTCCGCTGATCGCCGACGAGGTACAGACCGGCGTCGGCCGCACCGGAACCTTCTGGGCCGTCGAACACAGCGGTGTCGTCCCCGACGTCATGGTCCTCTCCAAGGCCATCGGCGGCTCCCTTCCCCTGGCCGTCATCGTCTACCGCTCCGAACTGGACGTCTGGCGGCCCGGCGCCCACGCGGGCACCTTCCGCGGCAACCAGCTGGCCATGGCCGCGGGGGCGGCCACTCTCGCCTACGTCCGCGAGAACGGGCTCGCCGACCGCGCGGCCACCCTCGGCGCACGGATGCTGGGCCAGCTCCAGGGCCTCGCCGCCGCCCACTCCTGCATCGGCGACGTACGCGGCCGGGGGCTCATGATCGGTGTGGAGATCGTCGACCCGGACGCCGCCGCCCCCGACTCCCTCACCCCGCCGACCGACCCCGCCCTCGCGGCGGCCGTGCAGCGCGAGTGCCTCGACCGCGGCCTGATCGTCGAACTCGGCGGCCGTCACTCAGGAGTCGTACGCCTCCTCCCTCCCCTCACCGTCACCGACGAACAGGTCGCGGCCGTCCTCGACCGCTTCGCCGACGCCCTGGCGGCCGCCGAGCGCACCCCTCGCCCCCATCGACACGCCACCGGACCGTCCCACTGAACCCCGGACCCGCCCGGACCCCACCCGGACACCATCAGCAAGGAAGTCCCCCGTGAATCCCACCTCCGCCTCCCAGGCCCCCGACGCCGACGACCGCCCCACGGCCGGCGCCGAAGGTCCCCACGGCCCGCTCGGCCCGCTCGGCGTCGAGTCGGCGACCGTTCCTCGCCAGCACTCGGGCCCGCACGACGCCCCGCGTCCGCCCGCGCCCCCGAGCGCCCGCCCGTCAGGACGCGACGAGAGCCGGCACCCCCAGGAGGCCGACCCCCTCGATCATCCGGACCCGGCGAGGGCCGCCGACATCGCGGCCACCGAGAGCCTGCTCCGCTGCTGGGTCCGGGAGAACGACCTCGCCGCCCCGACCGGCCACACCCTCCGCGTTCCCCTCGACGCCAGCGGTACCGCCCTCCTCGTCCCCGTCCTCCACTGGTCGCCGACCGGCTGGCACCGCTTCGGGCCCCCCGCCCTGGAAGGCGCGCCGCAGGGCGCCCCGCCGGCCGACGCCGTGACCGTCGCCGCCCTCATCGGACGCGAGTCCGGCCGCCCCGAGGGAACCGAACTCGTCGCCCGGGTCGCCGACTCGGCCCGTCGCACCGCCGACTTCATCGCCGACCGTCGCCTGAACCCCGCTCCCGCCCCGGACGCGGACCTCTTCCTCACCGCCGAGCAGTCACTGCTGCTCGGGCACCCCCTGCACCCGACCCCCAAGAGCCGTGAAGGCCTCTCGGACGCCGAAGCGCGCATCTACTCACCCGAGCTGTACGGCTCCTTTCCGCTGCACTGGACGGCCGTCGACCGATCCGTCCTGGCCACCGAGTCGGCCTGGACCGAGCAGGGTCGCCCGCTGCCCGCGGAACAGCTCACCGCCCGCTTCGCCGACGGCCTGCGACTCCCGGACAACACCGTCGCCCTGCCGCTGCACCCCTGGCAGGCCCGCGAACTGCGGCACCGCCCCGCCGTCGCCGCCCTCCTCGACGCCGGCCTCGTCCATGACCTCGGGCCGTACGGCGACCCCTGGCACCCCACCTCCTCCGTCCGTACGGTGCACCGGCCCGGCGCGCCCGCGATGCTCAAGCTCTCGCTCGGCGTGCGCATCACCAACTCGCGCCGGGAGAACCTCCGCAAGGAGCTCCACCGCGGCGTCGAGGTGCACCGGCTGCTCCGCACCGGCCTCGCCGAGCAGTGGCAGTCCGCCCACCCGGGTTTCGACATCGTCCGCGACCCCGCATGGCTCGCCGTCGACACCCCCGAGGGGGAACCGGTCCCCGGCCTCGACGTCATGCTCCGGCACAACCCCTTCGGGCCCTCCGACGACGCCGTCTGCATCGCCGGACTCACAGCGCCCCGGCCCTGGCCCGGCAGCCCCGTGATGCGCTCCCGGCTCGCCGAGACCGTGGCCCGCCTCGCCGCCCGCACCGGCCGGCCCACCGGAGCCGTCTCCGCCGAGTGGTTCCTGCGCTATCTCGACCAGGTCGTGCGCCCGATCCTCTGGCTGGACGGCACCGCCGGCATCGCCCTCGAAGCCCACCAGCAGAACACCCTGGTGCTCCTCGACGCCGACGGCTGGCCCACGGGCGGCCGCTACCGCGACAACCAGGGCTACTACTTCAGGGAGTCCCACCGCGCCGCCCTGGAGAAGCGCCTCCCCGGCATCGGCACCGCGAGCGACACCTTCGTCTCCGACGAGGTCACCGACGAGCGCTTCGCCTACTACCTCGGCATCAACAACGTCCTCGGGCTGATCGGCGCCTTCGGAGCGCAGCGGCTCGCCGACGAACGCGTCCTGCTCGCCGCCCTGCGGCAGTTCCTCGCCTCGGCAACCGCCCTCGGCTCGCCCCTGCCGCGGCACCTCCTCGACACCAAGGCCCTGCGCTGCAAGGCCAACCTCCTCACCCGCCTCCACGGCCTCGACGAACTCGTCGGCCCGGTCGACACCCAGTCGGTCTACGTCACCATCGCCAACCCCCTCCACGCCTGAAAGAACACGACCCGCCCGAACTGCTGAGAGGAGAGCGCCACCGTGCCTCCCACCGATGCGAGCACCGAGACCGGATCCAGCCCGCCGCCCCACGCCGACGGGTGCGGCGAGGACACCCTGGACCTACGGCTGCCCGATGAACTCATCGCACTGTTCGAGGCGGGCGGGAGCGCGGGCGCCCCGGTCGGCTCCGACGAGGCCGACCGGCATCTCCTCGACAACCTCCCCGAGTGGGGCCCGGTCACCACCTCCCTCGGCCCCTTCCAACTCGTCCCCGTACGCGTCGAACGTGATCTGCCGCTGGTCAGCCGCTGGATGAACGACCCCGCCGTCGCGGCCTTCTGGGAGCTCGACGGCCCCCCGGCGGTCACCGCCGGCCATCTGCGCACCCAACTCGACGGCGACGGACGCAGCGTTCCCTGTCTCGGCGTGCTCGAGGGCGTCCCCATGAGCTACTTCGAGATCTACCGGGCCGATCTCGACCCTCTCGCCCGGCACTATCCGGCGCGTCCCCACGACACCGGCATCCACCTCCTCATCGGCGGAGTCGTCGACCGGGGCCGCGGCGTCGGCACGACCCTGCTCAAAGCCGTCGCTGACCTCGTCCTCGACAACCGGCCGCGCTGCACCCGCGTCATCGCCGAACCGGACCTGCGCAACACCCCCTCCGTCTCAGCATTCCTGAGCGCCGGATTCCGCTTCTCCGCGGAAGTCGACCTCCCCGACAAGCGAGCCGCCCTCATGGTCCGTGACCGCGCTCTGCGACACGTCCTGTGACACCTCCTGCGACACACCCTGTGAACGACCCTCTGCTTTCCATACACCGCTCGACCCGCATCGGTTCCATCCCGAGGAGTCAATCCCTGTGCCGAAGTCCCCTGCCGTCCCTGACTCCGCCGACCAGGCCGCTGAGCACGCCGAGCCGCCTCTGCCGGCCCCGCCCGAACTGAACCCGGCCGACTGGAACAGGGCGGCCGCCCGCCTCCTCGCTAAGGCCCTCGGGGAGTTCGCGTACGAGGAGATCATCGAGCCCCGCCCCCAGCACCCGGGCGCAAGCGAGACCGGGGAGGCGGGCCGCCGCCACTACGCCCTCGCACTGGACGACGACTCGGTCCTCACCTTCACCGCCCGCCGCGGCGCCTACGGCAGCTGGCGCGTCGACGCCGACTCCGTCGCCCGCGACGGCCTGCCCTACACCGACCCGCTGGACTTCCTGGTCCGCGCGCGCCGCCTCCTCGCGCTCGACGGCGCCACGCTCGGCCATCTCCTGCGCGAGCTCACCCTCACACTGGCCGCCGACGCCCACCTCGACCACACGGCCCTGAGCGCCGCGCAGCTGGCCGACCTCGGATACGCGGAGCTCGAAGGCCACCAGACCGGCCACCCGTGGATCGTCCTCAACAAGGGCCGCATCGGTTTCTCCCCCGCCGACACAGCACGCTGGGCCCCCGAAGCCCGCCGCCCCGCCCGCCTCCCGTGGATCGCTGTCAGCACCGAGCTCGCCGACTACCGGGGCGTCGCCGGCCTCGCCACCCCCGAGCAGCTCTACGAGCGAGAACTCGACCCCGCCGTACGCGAGGCCTTCCACGCCGCGCTGCGCGCCCGGGGGCTCGCCCCCGACACATATCTCCTGCTGCCCGTCCATCCCTGGCAGTGGGAGGAGATCCTGCTTCCGCTCTACGCGCCCGCCGTCGCACGCGGCGCCATCGTTCCGCTGTCCAGCGACGGGGACCTCCGGCTGCCGCAGCAGTCCATCCGCACCTTCGTCAACACCAGCAGGCCCGACCGGCACACCGTCAAGCTGCCCCTCTCGGTTCTCAACACGCTGGTCTGGCGCGGCCTTCCGACAGAGCGCACCCTCGCCGCACCCGCCGTCACGTCCTGGGTCCACGGACTGCGTGACGCCGATCCGTTCCTGCGCGACGAGTGCGGCGTGATCCTGCTCGGCGAGGTCGCCTCCGTCGCCGTCGAGCACCCGCTCTACGACCGGCTTCCCGAGGTCCCGTACCAGTACAAGGAACTGCTCGGCGCGATCTGGCGCGAGCCGCTGCGGCTCCCCCCGGGCGAGCGCGCCCGCACCCTCGCCTCGCTCCTTCACACCGATCCGCAGGGCAGGGCCTTCACCGCCGAGCTCGTCGACCGCTCCGGGCTGGCGCCCACCGCATGGCTCCAGCGTCTCTTCGCCGCGCTGCTGCCGCCCCTGCTGCACTTCCTCTACCGCTACGGGACCGTCTTCTCCCCGCACGGCGAGAACGCCGTCGTGGTCTACGACGACCAGGACGTCCCGGTACGGATGGCGATCAAGGACTTCGTCGACGACGTGAACGTCAGCGCGCGGTCGCTGCCCGAGCACGACGCCATGCCCGACGATGTACGGGCCGTGCTGCTCACCGAGGAGCCCGGCTTCCTGACGCAGTTCATCCACTCCGGGCTCTTCGTCGGCGTCTTCCGGTACCTGGCGCCGCTCTGCGAGGACCAACTGGGCGTCCCGGAAGAGGATTTCTGGGCTCTCGTGCGCGCCGAGATCCTTCGCTACCTGGCCCGGTTCCCCGAGCTCAAGGACCGCTTCGAGATGTTCGACCTGCTCACGCCCCGCATCGAGCGGCTCTGTCTCAACCGCAACCGTCTGCATCTGGACGGCTACCGTGACCGCCCCCAGCGACCTCACGCGGCCGTCCACGGCACGGTCCCCAATCCGCTGGCGTGATCGGAGTGTCAGTGGCGCACCGTAGGCTGGTCGGGCTATGACGAAGCCATCCCTCCCCGAGCTCCTCCACGCCGCAGTCGCCGCCGTCGGCGGTGTGGAACGGCCTGGCCAGGTCACCATGGCCGAGGCCGTCGCCGCGGCCATCGACGACGGTTCCCACCTCCTCGTCCAGGCCGGCACCGGCACCGGAAAGTCCCTCGGCTATCTGGTGCCGGCGCTCGCGCACGGGGAGCGTGTGGTCGTCGCCACGGCCACCCTGGCGCTCCAGCGACAGCTGGTCGAGCGAGACCTGCCGCGCACGGTCGAGTCGCTGCACCCGCAGCTGCGCCGCCGCCCGGAGTTCGCGATGCTCAAGGGGCGGTCGAACTATCTGTGCCTGCACCGGCTTCACGAGGGCGTGCCCCAGGACGAGGAGGAGGGCCTCTTCGACCCGTTCGAGGCGGCCGCGCCCACCAGCAAGCTCGGGCAGGACCTGCTGCGGATGCGGGACTGGGCCGACGAGACCGAGACGGGAGACCGGGACGATCTCAGCCCCGGTGTCTCCGACCGTGCCTGGTCGCAGGTCTCCGTCTCCTCCCGGGAGTGCCTGGGGGCGAGCAAGTGCGCGTACGGCGCGGAGTGCTTCGCCGAGGCCGCGAGGGAGCGTGCCAAGCTCGCCGACGTCGTGGTGACCAACCACGCGCTGCTCGCCATC
Organism: Streptomyces sp. NPDC038280; assembly: GCF_055600045.1. Lineage (NCBI taxonomy): Bacteria > Bacillati > Actinomycetota > Actinomycetes > Kitasatosporales > Streptomycetaceae > Streptomyces > Streptomyces sp. NPDC038280. The sequence goes on along the minus strand of NZ_JBVJYZ010000001.1, from coordinate 1,095,055 downwards.
GACGCCATCGAGGGCGCCCCGGTCCTGCCTCAGCACGAGGTGCTGATCATCGACGAGGCTCATGAGCTCGTCTCCCGGGTCACCGGCGTCGCCACTGGCGAGCTCACCCCGGGCCAGGTCAACCGCGCGGTCCGCCGTGCCGCGAAGCTGGTCAACGAGAAGGTCGCCGATGAGCTTCAGACCGCCGCCGAGGGCTTCGAGCGGCTGATGGAGCTGGCCCTGCCGGGCAGGCTGGAAGAAGTCCCCGAGGACCTCGGCTACGCCCTCATGGCGCTGCGCGACGCGTCCCGCAATGTCATCTCGGCCCTCGGTTCCACCCGGGACAAGTCGGTCCAGGACGAGGACGCCGTACGCAAGCAGGCGCTGGCCTCCGTGGAGTCCATCCACGGCGTGGCGGAGCGCATCTGCAACGGCTCCGAGTACGACGTCGTCTGGTACGAGCGCCATGACCGTTTCGGCGCTTCCCTCCGGGTCGCCCCGCTGTCCGTGTCCGGGCTGCTGCGGGAGAAGTTGTTCGCCGAGCGTTCGGTGGTTCTCACCTCGGCCACGCTCAAGCTCGGCGGCGATTTCAACGGTGTCGGAGCTTCCCTCGGCCTCGCTCCGGAGGGCACCGCCGGCGATGACGTGCCGGTGTGGAAGGGGATCGACGTCGGTTCCCCGTTCGACTATCCCAAGCAGGGAATTCTCTATGTCGCCCGCCATCTGACGACCCCAGGCAGGGAGGGGAGCCGCGGCGACATGATGGACGAGCTGGCCGAACTGGTGGAGGCGGCCGGTGGGCGGACGCTCGGTCTGTTCTCCTCCATGCGGGGCGCACAGGCCGCCGCCGAGGAGCTGCGCGGGCGGCTGGACAAGCCGATCCTGCTCCAGGGCGAGGACACGCTGGGCGAACTGATCAAGAAATTCGCCGATGACCCGGAGACCTGCCTCTTCGGCACGCTCTCCCTGTGGCAGGGCGTCGATGTGCCGGGCCCGAATTGCCAGCTCGTGATCATGGATCGGATTCCGTTCCCCCGGCCCGACGATCCGCTGATGAGCGCCCGCCAGAAGGCGGTCGAGGAAGCCGGCGGCAATGGCTTCATGGCCGTCGCGGCGACCCATGCGGCTCTGCTCATGGCCCAGGGAGCGGGTCGTCTGGTGCGGGCGACCGGCGACCGAGGGGTGGTAGCCGTCCTCGATCCCCGGCTCGCCAATGCGCGGTACGGCAGCTTCCTGAGGGCTTCGATGCCCGACTTCTGGTACACCACGGACCGCGATCAGGTGCGCCGCTCGCTGGCCGCGATCGACGCCAAGGCGAAGGCGGACGGGAAGTAACCGGAGGAGTAGGCCGGGAAAAGAAATCAGACAGGGGTGCCGGTGCTGAAAGGCACCGGCACCCCTGTCTGCATGCCCGTCGCCTGCGTGGCCGTCTGTACGGTCGACGGCCGCTGAGGGGCTGAGCTGCTTGTGGAGAACGGAAAGCAGCCGCTGAACCAAGAAATCCGAACCAAGAAAATGCAGGGCCCCGGGACCGGCGCAGTGGGTCCCGGGGCCCGGTCAGGGCCGACGGGGTGGGGTCACACCCGCCGCAGTACCGCTACCACCTTGCCGAGGATCGTCGCCTCGTCACCGGGGATCGGCTGGTAAGCCGCATTGTGCGGGAGGAGCCAGACATGGCCGTCCTCCCGCTTGAAACGCTTGACCGTGGCTTCGCCGTCCAGCATCGCGGCCACGATGTCGCCGTTCTCCGCGACCGGCTGGCGACGCACGGTGACCCAGTCGCCGTCGCAGATGGCTGCCTCGATCATCGAGTCGCCGACGACCTTCAGTACGAAGAGCTCGCCGTCACCGACCAGCTGGCGGGGGAGCGGAAAGACGTCCTCCACCGACTCCTCGGCGAGGATCGGGCCACCGGCCGCGATCCGGCCGACCAGCGGGACGTACGACGCGGCGGGCTTGCCGGTCGTGTCCGTGGGCTGCGCGCTGGGCTGGTCCGAGCCCCGGACCTCGTACGCCCGGGGGCGGTGGGGGTCGCGGCGCAGGAAGCCCTTGCGCTCGAGAGCCATCAGCTGGTGGGCGACCGACGACGTGCTGGACAGCCCCACCGCCTGGCCGATCTCCCGCATCGACGGCGGGTAGCCCCGCCGCTGGACGGAGTCCCGGATGACTTCGATGACCCTCCGCTGCCGGTCCGTGAGGCCGGAGCTGTCCGCCCGGATGCCTGGAGGTCGGCCGGGCAGCGAGCGCGTGGGCTTGGGACCCTCCGGGTTCGTGGCTGCGTCATTCATGGCATGCACCGGCTCGAGTCGGCTCTGGGAGCGGTCCTGTGCAGTGATGATGGCACTGTCTGCGGTAGTGGTCACGTCGGCCCCTCTCGAGATGTTCTCCCTAGCTCGACAACGGTAGTAGCTTTCGAAAGGTTGCGCCAAACACACGTTCGAGTGAAAAATCGCAGATTGTCTTACGCGTGTGTTCGGCTGGGTGTATATGCGCTCCGGATCCTTTGGAATTCGGTCCATGACGGTACCGGTCGGCGGCGGCGCGGCACGAGCGGGGTGCGCTTCCAGTCTGGCACCCGCGGGCCCCGGAGTGGAGGCGGCGCGCGCGTCCCGTACTCTCGTGGCCGGTCTCCCGGGCGAGCCGCGCCGCGACACGCGCGACGTGCCCGAACGGCGGCCCAACCCCAGATCTAGTGGTTGGATTGATCCCGCCACCCAGAAGTTGTGGTCCCCGGTCGGCCAAGGCCTTGGCCATCGCCTATGCTTGGGGCTGCTTCGGGGGGTCTTGACGGGCCTGTCGAGGCTATTCAGTCGTGCTGTGAAGGAGGGGTCGGAAGCCATGCACTGTCCCTTCTGCAGGCATCCCGACAGCCGCGTCGTCGACAGTCGCACCACCGACGACGGAACGTCGATCCGACGCCGCCGCCAGTGCCCCGACTGCTCCCGCCGTTTCACCACGGTGGAGACCGCCTCGCTGATGGTCATCAAGCGCAGTGGCGTGACGGAACCCTTCAGTCGTACCAAGGTCATCTCCGGCGTGCGCAAGGCGTGCCAGGGACGGCCGGTCACCGAGGACGCCCTCGCCCAGCTCGGCCAGCGGGTCGAGGAGGCGGTGCGCGCCACCGGCAGCGCCGAGCTGACCACCCATGACGTCGGGCTGGCCATACTCGGCCCCCTGCGGGAACTCGACCTCGTCGCGTACCTGCGCTTCGCGTCCGTGTACCGGGCGTTCGATTCACTCGAAGACTTCGAGGCCGCCATCGCGGAGCTCCGCGCCGGGCGGCCTCCCGCTGAGGAACGCGGGAACGGCGTGACCCGTGAGGTCCCCGTTCCCGCCACCGCCGCCGACTGACCGACGGGCCGGGCGCAGGCAGCCCGGAGATCGGCCGTCGAGCGGCACAAGACCTGTCGAGAGCGCCGTGCGTGGCGTTCCCGGCATCAGAACAGAGAGCGTGCCTGGGAAGTTTTGGGCACTTCAGGGTGTTTTTGCCCGTATATGGGAGGCGGCATGACAGAGACGGCGAGCGGCCCGGCACGAGGTTCCCGCGCCAAGGGGACCAAGTCGACCAAGGGTCTGCGTATCGAGCGCATCCACACCACGCCCGGCGTGCATCCGTACGACGAGGTGGTCTGGGAGCGTCGTGACGTCGTCATGACCAACTGGCGCGACGGCTCGGTCAACTTCGAGCAGCGTGGCGTCGAGTTCCCCGACTTCTGGTCGGTGAACGCGGTCAACATCGTCACCAGCAAGTACTTCCGCGGGGCCGTCGGCACCCCGCAGCGCGAGACCGGTCTGAAGCAGCTCATCGACCGGATCGTGAAGACCTACCGCAAGGCCGGCGAGGACTACAGCTACTTCGCCTCGCCCGCCGACGCCGAGATCTTCGAGCACGAGCTGGCGTACGCCCTCCTGCACCAGATCTTCAGCTTCAACTCGCCGGTGTGGTTCAACGTCGGCACGCCCCAGCCGCAGCAGGTCTCCGCCTGCTTCATCCTGTCCGTCGACGACTCCATGGAGTCGATCCTCGACTGGTACAAGGAAGAGGGCATGATCTTCAAGGGCGGCTCCGGTGCCGGCCTGAACCTCTCCCGCATCCGCTCCTCCAAGGAACTGCTCTCCTCCGGCGGCAACGCCTCCGGCCCGGTCTCGTTCATGCGGGGCGCCGACGCGTCCGCGGGAACGATCAAGTCGGGCGGCGCCACCCGCCGCGCGGCCAAGATGGTCATCCTCGACGTCGACCACCCCGACATCGAGGACTTCATCGAGACCAAGGTCAAGGAGGAGGAGAAGATCCGCGCCCTGCGCGACGCGGGCTTCGACATGGACCTGGGCGGCGACGACATCACGTCCGTCCAGTACCAGAACGCCAACAACTCCGTCCGCGTGAACGACGAGTTCATGAAGGCAGTGGAGTCCGGCGGCAAGTTCGGCCTGCGCGCCCGGATGACCGGTGAGGTCATCGAGGAGGTCGAGGCCAAGTCGCTGTTCCGCAAGATGGCCGAGGCCGCCTGGGCCTGCGCCGACCCGGGCATCCAGTACGACGACACGATCAACCGCTGGCACACCTGCCCCGAGTCCGGCCGGATCAACGGCTCGAACCCGTGCAGCGAGTACATGCACCTGGACAACACCTCGTGCAACCTCGCCTCGCTGAACCTGATGAAGTTCCTCAAGGACGACGGCAAGGGCAAGCAGTCCTTCGAGTCCGAGCGCTTCGCCAAGGTCGTCGAGCTGGTCATCACCGCGATGGACATCTCCATCTGCTTCGCGGACTTCCCCACCGAGAAGATCGGTGAGAACACCCGCGCCTTCCGCCAGCTCGGCATCGGCTACGCCAACCTCGGCGCCCTGCTGATGGCGACCGGCCACGCCTACGACTCCGACGGCGGCCGCGCGCTCGCCGGCGCCATCACCTCGCTGATGACGGGCACCTCGTACAAGCGCTCCGCCGAGCTCGCCGCGGTCGTCGGCCCGTACGACGGCTACGCCCGCAACGCCGAGCCGCACCAGCGGGTCATGAAGCAGCACGCCGACGCCAACGCCACGGCCGTCCGCATGGACGACCTGGACTCGCCGATCTGGGCCGCCGCCACGGAGGCCTGGCAGGACGTCGTCCGCCTCGGCGCCAAGAACGGCTTCCGCAACGCCCAGGCGTCGGTCATCGCCCCCACCGGCACCATCGGTCTCGCGATGTCCTGCGACACCACCGGCCTCGAGCCCGACCTCGCCCTGGTCAAGTTCAAGAAGCTCGTCGGCGGCGGCTCGATGCAGATCGTCAACGGCACCGTCCCGCAGGCCCTGCGCCGCCTGGGCTACCAGGAGGAGCAGATCGAGGCGATCGTCGCCCACATCGCCGATCACGGCAATGTGATCGACGCCCCCGGTCTCAAGACCGAGCACTACGAGGTCTTCGACTGCGCGATGGGCGAGCGTTCCATCTCCGCGATGGGTCACGTCCGGATGATGGCGGCCATCCAGCCGTGGATCTCCGGCGCGCTCTCCAAGACCGTGAACCTCCCCGAGACCGCCACGGTCGAGGACGTCGAGGAGGTCTACTTCGAGGCGTGGAAGATGGGCGTCAAGGCGCTCGCCATCTACCGCGACAACTGCAAGGTCGGCCAGCCGCTCTCCGCCAAGAAGAAGGAGACGGAGAAGGCCGAGGTCACCGCGAAGGCCGAGGAGACCATCCGCGCCGCGGTGGAGAAGGTCGTCGAGTACCGCCCGGTCCGCAAGCGCCTCCCGAAGGGCCGCCCGGGGATCACCACCTCCTTCACGGTCGGTGGCGCCGAGGGGTACATGACCGCCAACTCCTACCCGGACGACGGTCTCGGCGAGGTCTTCCTGAAGATGTCCAAGCAGGGCTCGACGCTCGCGGGCATGATGGACGCCTTCTCCATCGCCGTCTCCGTCGGTCTGCAGTACGGCGTTCCGCTGGAGACCTACGTCTCGAAGTTCACCAACATGCGCTTCGAGCCGGCCGGTATGACGGACGACCCGGACGTGCGGATGGCGCAGTCGATCGTCGACTACATCTTCCGCCGCCTGGCGCTGGACTTCCTGCCGTTCGAGACGCGCTCGGCGCTCGGTATCCACTCGGCGGAGGAGCGTCAGCGCCACCTGGAGACCGGCTCGTACGAGCAGTCCGACGAGGACATGGACGTCGAGGGCCTCGCCCAGTCGGCTCCGCGCCAGCAGGAGATCCCGCAGGTCGTCGCCACGCCCAAGATCGAGGTTCCGGCCCCGAAGCAGGCGCACACCTCGGCGGAGCTCGTGGAGATGCAGCTCGGCATCAGCGCGGACGCGCCGCTGTGCTTCTCGTGCGGTACGAAGATGCAGCGGGCCGGCTCCTGCTACATCTGCGAGGGCTGCGGCTCGACCAGCGGTTGCAGCTGATACCGGGCGCCGTCAGGGCGTGAGGTGAACGGCCGGGGAGGCGGAGTCGACATGTCGGCTCCGCCTCCTTCGGCGTGTACGGCGCTGCACACAGCGCGCGGCTGTTCTGGTGTGCGGGCGCTTCTTCCGGCGTGCGGCTGTTGGTGTGCGCGGCGCTTCTTCCGGCGTGCGCGGCGCTGGTTCAGGAGCGGGCCGCTCCCATGAGCGCCGCGAAGGACTGCGGGTCCGTGTCGTAGCCGCGGAACAGGGGGCGGTACTCCCAGCTGCCCGTTCCGGCGCGTACGAACTCCGCCACCGTCGCCGCGGTGAACCCGGAGAGCGCGGCGAAGCCGTCGTCGGACAGGACCGTGTAGCCCTCGCGGACGCGGACGCCGGCGTTGGAGATGTCGCCGAACGTCCGGCGGCCGCCGCCCTGCTGTATGGCCACGCCCACGACCACGCGCGTGTAGAGGCCGGCAAGGCGGTCCAGCTCCAGCGTCATCGCCTCGTCGAAGCCGAAGCCCTGTCCCGTACTGCTCTCGCGGTTGAGGGTGATCGTGCCGTCCGGAGACCTGCTGTCGAAGTGCACGAGGTACGCGGGGACCCCGTACGGGTCGTCCGCCGTGTAGACCCCGGCGACGATGTCCAGATCGTGCGCCGGTTCACCGAGGGGGCTGGGGTCCCACTTGAGCGTCACCTCGACCTTGCCGACCCCCTTGTTGAGACCGCTCACCGGAATCCCCTCTCTCATTACGGACCGTCAACTCCCCGCGTGGACGGGAACGTTGTTCATGGTGTCATGCGGGTGCACTCCTGCGGAGCGCGACCGCGGCCGGTGTCCGGGGCCGTACGATGGCGCGGTGCTGGTCAAGTGGATTCGCTGCACCGTGGTGGACCGTCGGGGGTTCGAGCGGGGGCAGCGGAAGTGGGCGGGGCTGCTGGGTGAGCCGGGATTCCGGGGACAGGGCGGAGGGTGGAGCAGGGGACGGCCCGAAGTGGCCCACATCTTCGCCTTCTGGGAGAGCAGGGCGTTCTACGACTCGTTCATGGCGCGCTCGCACGATCGGCTGGCCGCCGCGCAGGCGGGCACCTACAAGGACATCCAGGTCAAGCTCTTCGATCACCGCTTCGATGTGAAAACGGGCTTCGAGCCCCGCTTCACGGACGCCGACGTGGTCCGGGTGGCCCACTGCAGGATCCACAAGGAGCGGGTCGAGCACTTCGCGCTGATGCAGGAGAAGGTGTGGAATCCGGCGATGGCCGGTTCGCCCGGGATGCTGCGTGGGGTGTTCGGGGAGGCCCCGGGACACGAGTTCCTGGTGCTGTCCATGTGGCGGTCGGCCGCCGAGCACGGCAAGTACCGAGCCGAGCGTGTGGAACGCCTCGCCCTGCGGGCCCAGATCGAAGCCGATGTGGCGGCGCTGAACGGCGACGTCGTCGCGCTCGAACCGTCCTGGACTGTGTGATTCCGCGATCCGGCGCGGGGGCGGCCCTTCTGGGGCCGGATACGCCGGATGGGCCCCGGACGGACTCCGGACGCCCCCTCGGCCGAGCCCGCGCCGGGGCTCGCAACTAGGGTCGACGCATGGCACGACCGCGGCGCATCGTCCTCGTCCGGCACGGAGAGTCCGAGGGCAATGCCGATGACACGGTGTACGAACGGCAGCCCGACCACGCCCTGAGGCTCACCGGCGTGGGGCGCCGGCAGGCGGAGGAGACGGGGGACCGGCTGCGGGAGCTGTTCGGGGACGAGCGCGTTAGCGTCTATGTCTCGCCGTACCGTCGCACCCTCGAGACGTTCCAGGCCTTCGGGCTCGACCCGGACCTGGTGCGGGTGAGGGAGGAGCCGCGACTGCGGGAGCAGGACTGGGGGAACTGGCAGGACCGGGAGGATGTGCGCCTGCAGAAGGCCTATCGGGACGCCTATGGGCACTTCTTCTACCGATTCGCGCAGGGAGAGTCGGGCGCGGACGTGTACGACCGGGTCGGCGCGTTCCTGGAGAGCCTCTACCGAAGCTTCGAGGCGCCCGACCATCCGCCGAACGTGCTCCTGGTCACGCACGGGCTCACCATGCGGCTGTTCTGCATGCGCTGGTTCCACTGGACGGTCGCCGAGTTCGAGTCGCTGTCCAACCCAGGAAACGGCGAGACCAGGATGCTTCTGCTCGGGGAGGACGGGCGGTACACGCTCGACCGGCCCTTCGAACGATGGCGTACCCCGGAACCGTACGGCGCCACCGGATAGAGTGGCAGGGCGATGACCGCTGACTCCTCCTCTCTCGACCGGCGCTTCGAACGCGCCCTGGCCAGCCTCCGTGGGCTGTCCGTGGGAGACGCCCTGGGCTCCCAATTTTTCGTACCCATGAACTATCCGCTGCTGAAACGGCGCGCCCTGCCGCCCGGTCCCTGGCAGTGGACCGACGACACCGAGATGGCCTGCTCGGTTCTCGGTGTGCTCGCCGAGCACCACCGGATCGACCAGGACGCCCTCGCTCGTTCCTTCGCCGAGCACCATGACTTCGACCGCGGCTACGGCCCGGCGGTGAACCGGATGCTCCGGCTGATCAGGGAGGGCGGCGACTGGCGGGAGCTGGCCGCCGAGCTCTTCAACGGGCAGGGCTCCTGGGGCAACGGCTCCGCCATGCGCATCGCTCCCCTCGGCGCCTGGTACGCCGATGATCCGGAGCAGGCCACACACCAGGCCGAGATCTCCTCGTACACCACGCACCAGCACCGAGAGGCCGTGGTGGGGTCCATGGCGGTGGCGGCCGCCGCGGCGCTCGCCGCGGACCCGGCCGGGCCGCCCACTCCGGCGGACCTCCTCGACGGAGTGGTCGCCCTGGTGCCGCGCAGCGCGGTCGGGGCGGGGCTGCGCCGCGCGCGGGACATGCTGGACTACGACGACGCGGGCACCGTCGCGGCGGTGCTGGGCAGCGGGCGGCGGACGAGCGCCCACGACACCGTGCCGTTCGCGCTCTGGTCGGCCGCCCGGTCGTTGGGTGACTTCGAGCGGGCGTTCTGGACGACCGCGCAGGTCGGCGGTGACGTCGACACCACCTGTGCGATCGCCGGGGGAGTGGTGGCCGCCGCCGACGGCGGGGCGCCCCCCGAGGAATGGCTCGCCCAGACCGAGGAACTGCCCGGCTGGCTGCCCTCCAAGGCGCCGCACTGAGCCCTCGGGCCCCCGTGGCCGGTGGCGCGGCGAGTGTCACGGTCCTGCCACAGCCGCGGACCGGCGGCCGCGCGTGGCGGAGGCGCGGTTAGCCTGTCGCCCACGCGCTGCGCTGATCATGACAAGCGCGCGCCGACGAGAAGCCCGCCCGTACGCGGCATGGCACCGGCCTGTCCGGGTTCGGGCAGGGAGGGGGGCACATGTCAGACACACCGCCCGAACCGCCGCGGGACGCGGCCGCGAACGGCACATCGGAACCGCCCGGGGCGAGCGCGACGGGATCGTCGTCGCCCGTGGGGCCTGGTGGCGGGGCCCGGACGGCATCTGCCCCCGGCTCCTCGGCGAGGCAGTTGCCGCAGTCGGCCCGGGAGGCGGGAGGATCCCCGGTGGCGTCGCCGAGCGCGGCACCGGCCGCGTCCCAGAAGGGCGCACCGCCGCCGCAGTGGCCGCCGGGAGCGGCGCTGCGGCAGCCGAGCCCGTACGGCCCGCCGAAGCCGCCGACCGTCAGCCGGTTCAGCAAGGTGCGTCCCGCCGCGCCTGCCCGTATCCCCACGGCCACGCTCTGGTCGGCCCTGGTGGCCGGGGTGTTCAGCGGGTTCCTGCTCGGCGACGGCCTCGGCGTCAATCTCCTGATCGTCGCCGTCCCGCTCGCCCTCGCCGCCTACTTCGCCGCGACGGCTGCCGGCCGGCGGGTCCGCCCCTGGACCTTGATATGGGCCGTCGCCGGAGTCGCGACGCTGGTGATTCCCGCGCTGCGCGACGCCGGGTGGCCCACCTTCCTCGCCATCGTCTCCGCCCTGGCGCTCGGTTCACTCGCCCTGCACGGCGGCCGGCGCTGGCCGGGCGTCCTCCTCAGCCCCCTCGGACTGCTCGACTCACTGGGCTCCGGCATGGCGTGGGCCTGGGCGGGCGTTCGGGAGCGCGCCGAGGGCACCCATGGACGCTGGGGCCCGGTGGTGCGCACGGTCCTGGTGGCCGCGCTGCTGCTCGTCGTCTTCGGCGCGCTCTTCGCGGGAGCGGACGCCGCCTTCGCGGACCTGCTCGGTTCCCTCATCCCCGACATCTCCGTGGCCGACGGCCCCTGGCGGTTCCTCCTGTTCTGCCTCGGCCTCGTCGGCGCGATCGCCGCGGCCCGTACCGCCGCCGCACCCCTGCGCTGGGACCGGGTGGCGCTGCGCCCCGGACGGGCCCGGGCACGGCTGGAATGGGCCCTTCCGCTGGTCGTCCTCAATCTGCTCTTCGCGGCCTTCATCTCGGTGCAGCTCGCCGTTCTCTTCGGCGGATACGACAAGGTGCTGCGCGAAACCGGCCTCACGTACGCCGAATACGCCCGTCAGGGTTTCTGGCAGCTGCTCTGGGCCACCCTGCTCACGCTTCTCGTGATCGGCCTCGCACTGCGCTGGGCCCCGCGCGAGGGAACCCGCGACCGGACGCTCGTCCGCGCGGTCCTCGGCACCCTGTGCGTACTGACCCTGGTCGTCGTCGCCTCGGCGCTGCGCCGGTTGGACCTGTACGTCGACGCCTACGGACTGACCAGGCTGAGGATCTCGGTCGCCGCCATGGAACTGTGGCTCGGCCTGGTCATTGTGCTGATCATGGTCGCGGGGGCCTTCGGCGCGCGTCTGCTCCCGCGTGCCGTCGCCGCGAGCGCCGCCGGGGCCGTGCTCGTCTTCGGTCTGATCTCCCCAGACGCGATCGTCGCGGAGCGGAACGTCGAGCGGTACGAGAGCAGCGGAAAGATCGACATCGGGTATCTGGACGGACTGTCCGCCGATGCCGTGCCCGCCCTGGACAAGCTGCCGGAGCCGCTGCGCACATGCGCCCTGCGTCACATCGCGGAGGATCTCGCCGATTCCCACACCGACTGGTACGCCACCAGCCTGGGGGAGGCGAGGGCGCGGAGGATCCTCGACGAGCGGAAGGTCTCGTCGTCCCGCGCGCAGTGCGCGGTCCATGACCGGGACCGGTTCGACGGCGAGTACGACCCCTACGACCCGTCCGGCTCCTACGAGCCGAACGAGGACGGCGGGGAGTTCGAGCGGCCCTGACGGAGAGGGGCCCGTACAGCGGTGGTCGTGAGCGGAAGCGGGGTCCGTCCCTCCTGGGACGGGCCCCGCCCGCGTAGGCGCGTCCCCCGGTCGGTTATGCCACCGGACCCGACGCCTCCGCCTTTCCGCTCAGCGCTTCCAGGTCGCTCTTCCGTACGCGGATGACCACCAGCGCGGTCAGCAGCGCGAGGCCCACCATGGCCACCGCCGCAGTGAAGGCGGTTGATATACCGGCGGTCAGCACGTCATGACCCCAGGGCGCCGGCAGTTCCTTGGAGGCGGCGAACTGTGCCTGCTGCTCCGGTGTCGCCTGCGACAGGAAGGCCGGCACCTGCTTCTCCGCCTCGTTCCTGCTCGCCGTACCGAAGACCGTGACCAGGATCGACAGGCCGAGCGAACCGCCCACCTGCTGGGTCGCGTTCAGCAGTCCGGACGCCGCACCCGCCTCGTGCTGCGCGACCCCGGAGACCGCCGTCAGGGTCAGCGTCACGAAGTTCAGACCCATGCCGAATCCGAAGAGCACCATCGGCCCGAGGACCCCGCCGACGTACGAACTGTCCGGCGTGATGAAGGTCTGCCAGAACAGGCCCACACCGGTGATGGCGGAACCGGTGACCATGAACGGCTTGGGGCCCAGGACCGGCAGCAGCCGCTGCGAGAGGCCCGCGCCCGTGATGATCGCGACCGTCACGGGGAGGAAGGCGAGGCCGGACTGGATGGGGCTGTAGCCGAGCACGTTCTGCACGAACAGCACGATGAAGAAGAACATCCCGAACATCGCCGCCGCGAGGCTCAGCATGATCAGGTACGTGCCCGACCGGTTGCGGTCGGCGAACATCCTGAGCGGAGTGATCGGTTCCCGGGCCCGCGACTCGACGAGGGCGAAGGCCGCCAGCAGGACCACGGCGGCGACGAAGGAGCCGATGGTGAGCGGGTCGCGCCAGCCCTCCTCCGAGGCGCTGATGAATCCGTACACCAGCGAGGCCATCCCGAGCGTCGAGGTCAGCGCCCCCGCGATGTCGAAGCGTCCCGGATGACGTTCGGACTCGTTGATGTACAGGGGGGTGAGGAAGGCGATGAGCACGCCGATCGGGACGTTCACGAAGAACACCCAGCGCCAGTCGAGCCATTCGGTCAGCATGCCGCCGGCCAGCAGACCTATCGCGCCGCCTCCCGCGGACACGGCCGCGAAGACGCCGAACGCGCGGTTCCGCTCGGGCCCTTCGGGGAACGTCGTGGTGATGAGGGCGAGCGAGGTGGGCGAGGCGATGGCGCCGCCGACGCCCTGCAGGGCGCGCGCCGCCAGCAACTGCCAGGGCTCCTGGGCGAATCCGCCCAGCAGGGAGGCGAAAGTGAAGAGGAGGATTCCGGTCAGGAAGACCCGGCGGCGGCCGAGGATGTCGCCCGCCCTGCCGCCCAGCAGAAGCAGACCGCCGAAGGTCAGCGTGTAGGCGCTGAGGACCCACGAGAGGTCGGTGGTGGAGAAGGAGAGCGCGTCCTGAATGTGCGGGAGCGCGATGTTCACAATGGTGGCGTCGAGTACGACCATGAGCTGACAGGCCGCGATGACGGCCAGGGCGATTCCCGGTCGCCCTTGCCTGCGGGCCGCACCCGGTGGCTTGCTCTGTGTTACCGATTGAGTTGTTGTCACTATGGATCCCCCACGAGTGATTAGTGAACGCACCCGTTCACTGTCGCTCAACGGTAGTGAGTCCCCGTCAGTGAACGCAAGCGTTCACTGACCACTGCCGTGTCAACCGATGTGCACCAATGGAGAGTTGCTGATGGTTACCTCGCGCTCGGCGGCCGCCGCTCGGTCGCAGCCGGCGTCCTCGCGCCGCCGCGGTCCGGTGCTGGAACGGGCGATTCTCGATGCCGCGCTGGAGCAGCTCAGTACGGTCGGCTGGCGCGGATTGACCATGGAAGGGGTCGCGGCGGGGGCGCAGACCGGCAAGGCCGCGGTCTACCGCCGCTGGCCGTCGAAGGAGGACCTCGTCGCCGACGCCCTCCAGGCGGGCCTGCCCGCGCTCGACGAGGCGCCCGACCACGGCAGCGTCCGCGAAGATCTCTTCCAGCTGTGCCGGCGGGTGCGCGAGGCGATGTACTCCAAGCCCGGCTACGCCCTCAGGGCCGTGCTTCACGAATGCGACAGCGCGACCGCCGAACGCCTTCATGGCTTGATTGTTTCGGGCGTGATCGAGCCCTCCACGAGGCTCTTCCGCGAGGTGGTACGGCGGGGGGTACAGCGCGGCGATGTCCGGGCCGAAGGCCTCGGTGAGCTGGTCTTCGATGTGATTCCGGCCATGATGATGTACCGCGCGAAGGTGTGCGCCAGTGAATGGCGGGACGCCGATATCGCCGAGATGCTCGACCAGGTCATGGTGCCGCTGCTCGCTCCCCGGTCCGGCTGAGAACCGACCACGGTGCCCGCGGGGGAATCGGGGTACCGCGGGCGGCCCGCATCGGCGTAATCTGTCAGGCGCCATGCCGTACGAACCACCCACTCACACCGTCGAGCGTTCGCTCCGAGCCACCACCGGCGCCAAGATCATCGCCGGGGTCGACGAGGTCGGGCGAGGGGCGTGGGCCGGGCCGGTCACGGTGTGCGCCGCTGTCACCGGACTGCGCCGACCGCCTGCCGGACTCACCGACTCCAAGCTGATTACCCCCAAACGCCGCCTCGAGCTGTGTGGGGAACTGGAGAAGTGGGTCACCGCGTACGCCCTCGGGCACGCGTCCCCGGAGGAGATCGACGAGCTCGGGATGACCGCGGCGCTGCGGCTGGCCGCCGTGCGCGCCCTGGACGCACTGCCCGTGCGACCCGACGCGGTGATCCTCGACGGCAAGCACGACTATCTGGGCAGCCCCTGGAAGGTCCGCACGGTCATCAAGGGTGACCAGTCCTGCGTCGCGGTCGCGGCCGCCTCGGTGATCGCCAAGGTGCGCCGGGACGCGATGATGGCCGACCTCGGTCTGCGGTCGGAGGTGTGCTCCGCCTTCGCCTTCGACGCCAACGCGGGGTATCCCTCGCCCGTGCACAAGGCAGCCCTGGCGGAACGGGGGCCCACCCCGTACCACCGGCTCTCCTGGGCGTACCTCGACGCGCTGCCCCGGTGGCGGCATCTCAAGAAGATCCGCATCTCCGCCGAGGCGGCCGCACTGGAAAGCGGGGGCCAGCTCGGCTTCGATTTCTGATTCGAGTTCTGAACTGCCGGGCACAGCCGTGCTGAACGGCTATCCGCACTTTTGTGCCCACCCGCCGATGCCACTCGCACCGGCGTTTGATAGACATCCACGTATGCCTCTCATCCCCGAGGAGCCTCAGATTCACGAGAGTGCCCAGGGTCCCCGCGCCACTCCGGCCGCAGGCCGCCCCGCGCCGACCCCCCGTCCCGTACCCGGTCCGCGTTCCGCGGCCTCGCCGCGCCCGGGGCATCCCGGTCCGGCCAGGCCCGCGCCGCCGGTACAGCGCCCGCACCCCGGTGCCGGGCAGTCCCCGTCGTCCCGGCCGGAGAATCGTTCCGTGCCGCAGATCCAGCTGATCCCCGCCCCGGCGGACGGCGCGCTCGACGCCGCCGAAGAGGCCGTGGACCTGCTGCTCGAGACCGGGCGCGCCCCCGGCGACATCCTGGTTCTCACCACTGGTGAGCAGCACCCCTGGGCGACGCACGAGCTGTCGTTCGGGGAGACCGCCTACTGGGCCCAGCACGACGCCCGCGACGACGTCTTCTTCGCCGACGCCGCCGCCGTCGACCGTGCGTCGGCCCGACCGGTGGTGGTCGTCGCGGTCAACGGAGGCCCCGAGGCCGCCGTCCACGCGCTGCCCCTGGCGAAGGAGCGCGCGAGCGCGCTCCTCATCGTCTGCGGAGACCCGCAGCGCATCAACACCGCGCTCGGCGCGGGCGTCTGAGCCGTACGCGGCTCGCACGTCCCGCCAGGTGCGGACTGTACGGACACGGCACAGCGGTCCTGCCCCGGCTGCCCACGCGTGGGCGGCCGGGCCGTGACTGTTTCGCGCGGCCGGAGTTCGGCCGGTGCCCGCTGCCACCGCCGTTCGTGCCTGTTCCGTCGGCCGTAACGGTTGCGCCTCTTGCGCCGGTCTGTGTGTGTGACTCCGCGGGTCGTGACTGTTGCGCCGGTCTGTGCGTGTGACTCCGCGGGTCGGGTGCGACGACCACATGCGCGGACCGCCCCGAATGCCGCCCGCCCGGTGCTCACCGCTTCCGGATCAGCGTGCCGCGGTACGTCGCAGCGGCTCCGCCGCGCCACTCGCCGTACGGGGAGCGAAGGACTCGGCGTCGGCCGAGACCTCCGACAGATCCGTCGGCGGCGACAGCGAGTTGGGCCGCCGGCCGCCCCGGCCCTCGCCCAGCACCTGCCAACCGCCGTGCGTCAGCGTGATGTACGCACCGCAGCGCAGACCGTGGAGCGTGCACGCGTCCCGCAGCCCCCACATCCAGGCACCGTCCTCCTGCGTCCACCGCTCGTCGCCCTCACGGCAGTAGAGCAGGATCGCCGTCCGCACCGGGGTGCGGCGCCGCAGATCGTGCGGGATGACCCGGCGAAGATGCGCCAACAGCGCGTTGCGGAACTCCCAGCCGTCCGCGAGGGCGGGACGGCGGGTGAACGAGGCGCTGGCGGCGAGCCGTTCCTCATGATCGAGAACGGCCACGACGGCCGTCGCGGGGCGGGGACGGTGACGGGCATGCAGACCGCTGACAACCTCGCGTGGGTTGCGCAGCAATGGAATTCCGGCCGCCGACCATTCGGCGGGTTCCAGCATCCTGGCGAGGCGGCTGGCGGAATCGGCTGACGCCGTGATCGAGGTGGCTGCGGACGGAGCGAATCCGAAGGTCACGGTCCTCCCTTCGCATACGCGCCCACAGTGCGGGCAGGGTCGGGTGAGGGCGCGCACCGGCACAGCCCTTCCGGACCGCGAACGGGCCGTGCGGGGGGCGCATCCAATTCTTGCGGTCGTATGCGCGGGCGGCAACGAGCAATTGCGGCCGCTGACTGGAATGGGTCGGAATGACACTCATATCCCTGCCC
This sequence comes from Streptomyces sp. NPDC038280, assembly GCF_055600045.1. Lineage (NCBI taxonomy): Bacteria > Bacillati > Actinomycetota > Actinomycetes > Kitasatosporales > Streptomycetaceae > Streptomyces > Streptomyces sp. NPDC038280. Next base: position 1,078,435 of record NZ_JBVJYZ010000001.1, on the reverse strand, counting down.
AGTTGAGCCCCTGACAATGCCTCACGTCATCCCTGAACGGCGAGGACCAGGGGAAACACCCCCTGTGCTCCGGCCCGGCGCAGCAGCCTGGCCGCAACCGCGAGCGTCCAGCCACTGTCCGAAAGGTCGTCCACCAGCAGCACCGGCCCATCGGCCGCCACCAACTCCTCGGCCAGCGACGGAGGAACGACCAGCGCCTGGTGCAGTCCACGCACCCGCTGCGCGCTGTTGGTGCGCGAGATCCTCAGGTCCTCCGCCTCCGGCGCGTACGCGACGGAACCGAGCAGGGGCATCCGGCCGATCTCGGCGATGCGGCGGCCGAGCGAGGCAACGAGTTCGGGCCTGCTGTGCGAGGCGACCGTGACGACGCCGACGGGCCGGCCCGGGGCGTCCGGCGCTCCCGACGCCCAGCCGCCGGATCCCTTGGCCCAGTCGGCCAGCACGCTCACGACGGCCTGGACCACATCGTCGGGCACCGGCCCGTCGGCCGCCCGCGGCGCGAGCATCGGCCGCAGCCGGTTGCCCCACCCGATGTCGGAGAGCCGGCCCAGCGCCCGCCCGGTGAACGCCTGCTCCCCGGCGGGGATCCGGCCCTTCAGGTCGACACCGACCGCGGCGAGACCGGTCGGCCACATCTTGCGCGGCTCCACCTCGACGCCCGGCCGCCCCAGCTCACCCTTGGCGGCGTCCAGCGCGGCCCCCGACACCTTGGCTTCGAAGCGCGCCCCGGAGCAGTTGTCGCAACGCCCGCACGGGGCGGCCTCCTCGTCGTCCAGCTGCCGCCGGAGGAACTCCATCCGACAGCTGGTGGCCGACGCGTACTCGCGCATCGCCTGCTGCTCCGCCGCCCGCTGGCGCGCCACCCACGCGTACCGCTCGGAGTCGTACACCCAAGGCCGGCCCGTGCTGGTCCAGCCGCCCTTCACCCGGTGCACCGCACCGTCCACGTCGAGGACCTTGAGCATGGTCTCCAGGCGCGTCCGCCGCAGCTCGACCAGAGGCTCCAGCGCCGGGAGCGAGAGCGGCCGCTCGGCCTGCGCCAGCACGTCGAGGGTGCGGCGCACCTGCTCCTCGGGCGGGAAGGCCACCGAGGCGAAGTACTGCCAGATCGCCTCGTCCTCCTTGCCCGGCAGCAGCAGCACCTCCGCGTGCTCCACACCACGTCCCGCGCGCCCCACCTGCTGGTAGTAGGCGATGGGGGAGGAGGGCGAACCGAGGTGGACCACGAACCCCAGGTCGGGCTTGTCGAACCCCATGCCCAGCGCGGACGTCGCGACCAGCGCCTTGACGCGGTTGGCCAGCAGGTCGTCCTCGGCCTGCTGGCGGTCGGCGTTCTCCGTCCGGCCGGTGTAGGACGCCACGGTGTGCCCGCACTGCCGTAGATACGCGGTGACCTCCTCGGCCGCCGCGACCGTGAGGGTGTAGATGATCCCCGAGCCGGGGAGCTCGCCGAGATGATCGGCCAGCCAGGCCAAGCGGTGTGCCGCGTCGGGGAGTTGGAGCACGCTGAGGCTGAGGCTCTCCCGGTCGAGCGGGCCACGCAGGACCAGGGCGTCCGTCCCCGCCCCCGTACCCAGCTGTTCGGCGACGTCCGCCGTCACCCGTGCGTTGGCCGTCGCGGTGGTGGCGAGGACCGGGACTCCGGCCGGCAGATCGGCGAGCATCGTCCGCAGCCGCCGGTAGTCGGGCCGGAAGTCGTGCCCCCAGTCCGAGATGCAGTGCGCCTCGTCCACCACGAGCAGGCCGGTGGCTGCCGCGAGGCGTGGCAGGACCTGGTCGCGGAAGTCCGGGTTGTTCAGGCGCTCGGGACTGACGAGCAGCACATCCACCTCGCCCGAGGCGACCTCCTCCTGGACCGTGTCCCACTCCTCCGTGTTGGACGAGTTGATCGTGCGTGCGCGGATACCCGCCCGCGCCGCCGCCTCCACCTGGTTGCGCATCAGCGCCAGCAGCGGGGACACGATCACGGTCGGCCCGCTGCCGCGTTCGCGCAGGAGCGAGGTCGCGACGAAGTACACGGCGGACTTCCCCCAGCCCGTCCGCTGCACGACCAGGGCACGTCGTTTCTCGGCGACGAGCGCCTCGATCGCCCGCCACTGGTCCTCGCGCAGCCGCGCCGTGCCGGTGGCGTCCGAGACGAGGCGGGCGAGTACGGCATCGGCGGAGGCCCTGAGGGCAGCGCGGTCTTCGAGGCGGTCTGCGTTGGTCATGCCCCCATGCAACCCGATGGGTCGGACATTGCGCGAACGAGGCGGCCGGCCTGTGGACAACTCGGGGCCGAGGTTATCCACAGGGGTCGCGGAACGCGGGGCGGTCGCGGGACGGTCGTGACCATGAACAAGCACCACGTAACCAGCGAACCGTCCGACGAGCAGCAGATCACCCTGCGCGGCCCCGCCGAGCTGGCCGACGCGCTCCCCTACGTCCTGGGCTTCCAGCCGACCGACTCGATCGTCCTCGTCGCTCTCCACGGCGAGCGCGGCCGCTTCGGCGGGCGGCTCAGGCTCGGCATCCCGCGCTCGCCGCGGGAGTGGTCGCCCGTGGCCGAACAGCTCGCGGAATGCCTCGTCGACGGCTGCGAGCGGCGCGGCTCCCGCCCCGACGGCATCGTCGTCTTCCTGTGCCAGGACCCCGGAAGCGAGGAGAGCGGCCGCCAGGTGATGGAGCGGCTGCGGCCGCTCGCGCAGCGGCTGCGCACGGCGTGCGGCGCCCTCGACGTCCCGGTCTACGAAGCCCTTTGTGTCTCCGACGGGCGGTACTGGTCGTACTGCTGCCCCGACGCCCGCTGCTGCCCTCCGGACGGCACCCCGCTCGCCCTGCCCGGCACGTCGGTGATGGCGGCGGCCGCCGCCTACGCCGGAATCCAGGTGCGCGGTTCCCTGCGGGAGATGGAGGCGCGCCTGAAGCCCCTGACGGGTCCGCGGGGTGATCGGCAGCAGCAGGCGCTGGACACCACAGGCGCCTCGGTGGTGCACCGGCTGCTGGACGACCGCGGCCGTGAGGAGGTCCGAACGGAGACGCTCCGGGTGGTACGGCGGCTGATGAAGAGAATGGCGGGGCCGACGGCAGGGATGAGCACCGCGGAGGTGGACGCCATGGACGACGGCCTGATCGCCGACATCGAGGCCGCCGTCGTGATTCACGGGCTGCAGGACCGTGAGACGCGCGACCGCGCCGCCGAGTGGATGGAGGGACCGCGGGCAGGGCGTGCGCTGAGGCTCTGGCGTGCTCTGGCCCGGCGCTGCGTGGGCCCGTATACCGAGCACGCCGCCGCGCCGCTCAGCCTCGCGGGATGGGTCTCCTGGTCCACCGGCGACGAGCCCAGCGCACGTGTCGCACTGGGGCTGGCACTGGCCGCCGACCCCGAGTACGTCTTCGCGCGGCTTCTGCACCAGGCCTGCAACGAAGGCCTCGACCCGGAGTCGCTGCGCAGCTGCCTGCGGGGCGAGCGCCGGGCGAGGGCGGTGGCCGCCGCGCGGGGAGCCGCACGCGCCCCGCGCCCCCGGGCGGTGCGCCCGCCCGCCCCGCGGGAGCCGGACGCCTCGGAGCGGACACGGCCGGGAGCGGGCGCGCCTCCCTCGCGGACCCACACCACCCGCCGCACGGGGCACCGGCGTGGATCGAGGAGCGGGCGATGACGGCCGTGACCAGGGCCCCTGTGTCGCCGTTCAGGTGGGTGGCGGAGTCGTACGACCCGTGGAGCCGCACTCCCAGCGGCTGTCCGGAGCGCACAGAAGGCACAGCACACCACCCATGGCCCCCACCGTCCCCGCCTCGCAGCCCGCACCCGCCTTCGGCCACCGGCCCGGCTCCGCGGACCCCTCCGAGCCGCGCCCGACGCCGGATCCGCTCCCGCAGGGCCCCCGCCCCACAGTCCCCGCCGCCCCGCCCGCGGTCCCTCCTGCTCCCACCGCTCGTCCTGGTGCTCCTGGAACTGCTCCTGGGCCCGGCCGCGCGGCTGGTCCGGCAGGCGCGCTCGTGGCCGTCACCGGGGCCGGCCCGCAACCGGCCGCCGTCCCGGCTCCGCCGCCCGCCGGACGGCCCGGCGAACTGCCGCCCGTCCACAGCGCCCTCATCTGTGTCGCCCTCCCGGGCCTCGCGGTCTCCGCACCGCACGGACAGCTCACGGGGCAGGGCATGGAAGGCTTCTACCAGGCCGGCCGACGGCTCCTCTCCCGCTGTCAGCTGCGGATCGCGGGGCGCGAACCGCTCGCCCTCCAGGCCCGAATGGTCGCCGCGGACCGCGCGCGCTTCCTGTCCGTGGCTCGCCTTCCGGGGGACCCCGGACCCGATCCCGGGATCGTCGTGGAGCGCACGCGGGACGCCGACGGAACCGAGCGGATCACCCTGCGCAGCTCCGCCGCCCGCCCGCTTCGGCTTCCCGTGGAGATCTCGCTGGGGACCGACCTCGCGGACCTCGCGGCGGTGGCTTCGGGCAGGGCCGGGGCCGAACTCCCGGCGAGCGTCCATGCCGCGGGGATGCGCTGGTCGGCGCCCGGCGGGCGACACACGACCGTCGTCGCCGACCCGCCGCCCAAGGACGCGCTCGCCGCGGCCGGACTCCTGCGCTGGGAGCTCGAACTGCCCCCCGGGGCCGCTCGCAGCATCGAGCTTCGCGTCCGTACGGACCGAGCCGTTCGCCCGGCGAGCCAGTCGGGCGCCCACCCCCTCGCCCACGCGCGGGCGGAGGGAGACGACCCACGGACCGAGAAGCTGCTGCGCACCGCCGTCGACGATCTGCGGGCGCTCCTGCTGCGGGATCCCGCTCACCCGTCGGACCTTTATCCGGCCGCCGGAGTCCCGTGGCGTTGCGGACCGGCCGGCGCCGAGTCCCTGTGGGCCGCGCGCATGGCGCTGCCGCTCGGCACCCGGCTCGCGGCCACGACTCTCCGCGCGATCGCCCGGACCCAACTCGCGCGAGCGGGGCGGCAGTCGGGTCGGATCCCCGGCCCGCTGCGCGACTCCGGTCCTCACCTGCCGCCCCGGTGCACCGGCATCGAAGCCACCCTCGCCTTCCCGGTCGTCCTTGCGGAGGCCCGCAGATGGGGGCTCCCCGACCAGGATGTGGCGGAGCTGCTCCCGGCGGCCGAGCGCTGCCTCGACTGGCTGCGCGCGGCCGCGGACGACGACGGATTCGTGCCGGACCCGGGCCCCGCCGGCCCGCGACGGGCCGAGACCCAGGCCCATGCCCACCGTGCCGCCGTGCTCGGCGCCGATCTGCTGGAGGCGTGCGGCCGCCCCGGCGCGGACGGCTGGCGCGAGTGGGCGCGGGCCATGCGGCACCGGTTCCGCGAGGAGTTCTGGCTCGACGACCGCGCCGGCGGCCGTCCCGCCGTCGCCCGGACCCCCGGCGAGCGGCCGCTGCCCCACCTGGGCGGCGGCGCCGCGCACCTTCTGGACACCGGGCTCCTCGGGGGCGGACGCCTCGCGCCCGGGCTGCTGGACCCGTCGCAGACAGGGCAGGTCGCGAGGCTGCTCGGTACGCCGCCCCTGGACTCCGGATGGGGGCTGCGCAGCCTGGGAGCCAAGGAACCGGGCCACAACCCCTTCGGCCACCGGACGGGAGCCGTGCGGGTGCACGAGAGCGCCGTCGCCGTGACGGGACTGGCGGCGGCCGGTTACGAGAAGGAGGCGGTCTCCCTGCTGCGCGGTGTGCTCGACGCGGCCGAGGTGTTCGAGTACCGGCTCCCGGAGATGTACGCGGGGGAGCAGCGCACGGCCGGAAGCGCCCCGGCGCCGCATCCGGCGGCCTGTCGTCCGGCGGCGGTCGGCGCGGGCTCCGCGCTCCAGCTGATGATCGCGCTCGCGGGTGTCCGGCCCGACGCCCCGGGCCGTACGGTCGCGCTGCGTCCGCTGAGCTCCGCGCCGCTGGGCGCCGTGCGGCTCTCCGGGCTCCGGGTGGCCGGGGAGCCCTTCGCGGTGCGGGTGAGCAGACTGGGTCTCGGCATGGTCGAGGAGGCCGCCCCAGGTCTCCAGTTGGGGCTGTGAGCGGGCGCGCCGGCACGGTGTCGGAGGAAGGGGAGAGCCCGGTGCAAGAAGTCGTGACCGAAGATCGCGAGGGGCGTGTTTATCGTCAGGCAGACGACTATGATCGCGGCATGTCTCCCTACGACCCGTCGGCCTTTCCGCCCTTCGCCGTCACCGTCGACCTGGTCGTGCTCACCGTGCGTCGCCACGCTCTGTGTGCGCTGGTCGTGCGACGGGGAGAGCCGCCGTTCCAGGGGCGATGGGCCCTGCCCGGCGGATTCGTCCGCGCCGACGAGGACCTCGGCGCCGCGGCGGCGCGGGAGCTCGTCGAGGAGACCGGGCTGACCGCACACGACCCCTCCGCTCCCCATCCGCTGCCGGGCAACGGCGCGCATCTGGAGCAGTTGGCGACCTATGGCGACCCGAAGCGTGATCCCCGCATGAGAGTGGTCAGCGTCGCCCATCTGGCGCTCGCGCCCGATCTTCCCGCGCCCCGCGCGGGCGGTGACGCGAACAGCGCGCGGTGGGCCCCCGTCGAGGCGTTGCTCGACGAGACCGGCTTCGGCCGGGAGGACGAGCAGCCCGCGCCGCTCGCGTTCGACCATGCGCAGATCCTCGCCGACGGCGTGGAGCGGGCTCGCTCGAAGATCGAGTACTCCTCGCTTGCCACCGCCTTCTGCCCGCCCCAGTTCACGGTCGGTGAACTGAGGCGGGTGTACGAAGCCGTGTGGGGCGTCGCCCTCGATCCGCGGAACTTCCACCGCAAGGTGACCGGTACCCCCGGCTTCCTGGTTCCCGCGGGGGGCACCACCACGCGGCAGGGCGGTCGGCCCGCCCAGTTGTTCCGAGCGGGTGGGGCGACCCTGCTGAACCCGCCGATGCTGCGGCCCGAGGTCTGACGGACCGTCCGCAGACGCCTGTTCGACATCCGGTTGAGGTGCCGAGGCGCCGAGGCGGAGGGCCCTGCAGGGACATAGAGGCCCGACTGGCCCCAACGCTCCGCCAAAAGTCCGAAATGTCGCGTTATCTTGCTGCGGTACCCGCCCAGCCGCCGAGCGGTCTCCTCTACCGCGAGGGAAGCGATGCTCCAGGCCATCGGACTCACCAGCACGTCCCGTCGAGGCCTCCCGCCCGCCGTGGACGACCTCTCCTTCGAAGCGCCGCCCGGCAGCGTCACGGCGCTGCTCGGTCCCCCCGGATCAGGCAAGACCACCACCCTGCGGCTGATGCTCGGGCTGGAGCCGGCGCGCGGCGTCACCTACTTCCGCGGCCGGCTCCTGCACCGGATCGCCCACCCCACCCATGAGGTCGGCGTACTGCTCGGCGACGTGCCGGGCCACCCCTCTCGTACCGCCCGCGGCCAGTTGCGGATGCTCTGCGCGGTGTCCGGAGTCCCCGCCTCCCGCGCCGACGACCTGCTCCGGGCCGTGGGACTGGACGGACTCCAGGACCAGCGCCTCGGCACCCTCTCGCGGGGCATGGACCGCCGACTGGGTCTAGCCTCCGCCCTGTTGGCCGATCCGCACGCCCTGGTGCTCGACGAACCGGCCGCGGGACTCTCCCCCCGCGAGAGCGCCTGGCTGTACGAGTTGCTGCGCGCGCACGCGGACCAGGGCGGCACGGTCCTCTACACGACCGACGATCCCAAGGCCGCGGCCCGCAATGCCGACCGTGTCGTCGCGATCGACGGCGGCCGGCTCGTCGCCGAACAGGACGCCGTCGAATTCGCCCGTACGCGGCTCCGCCCACGCGTCGCCGTACGCACCCCCCACGCCGCCCGCCTGGCCTCCGTGGTCCGGCAGGAGGCGCGAGCCGCCCGGCGGTCGGTCGAGGTGGTCATGGAGGACGGCAACCGGCTCTCCGTCTACGGAAGCGACCGCGCCGAGATCGGTGAGACCGCGTTCCGGCACGGCGTCCTCCTCCATCAACTCGCCGACGAGACCGGGGAGGGCCTCCAGGACGGCGACACCCGACGGACCGGCGGGGCATCCGTCCCGCCGGCGCCCCGTCGCGCGCAGGGGCTCGGGGCGGGCTCGCCGTCCGGCCCCCGGACCGAGGCCGAGGCCGAGCCCGATCCCCGGACCGAGGCCGAGCCCGACCTGGCTTGGGACCCCGACCCCCGTGGGTTCGAGACCCCCCTCACCGCGCCGCGCCCCCTGCGTGGCCCCCTGCGCCCCGTGCGGTACGAGATCCGGCGCCTCTTCGGGGTCCGTACGAGCCTTCTGGTCATCGCCGCCGTCCTCGTCGTGTCCGCCGCGGTCGCCGTCCTGCTCGCCCGTGGCGGCCGCACCCCCCTGCCGGCCACGATCGCCGGCTGGCCCGGCATTTCCCCCCTGCCCCCCGCCGCCCTCGGCGCGGGCCTGCTGGGGGCGCTCTCGTTCGGCGACGAGTACCGCTACCCGGCGCTCTCCACCGGGCGCGGCACGGTGCCGCGCCGCCTCGGCCTGCTCCTCGCCAAGCTCGCCGTCACCGCGGCCACCGCCCTGCTGATCGCCGTCCTCGTGGTGGCCGTCGACCTGGAGTCCCTGCGACTGGTGTACGGCGGAGATTTGATTCCCGTGCCGCGGAACTGGCTTTCGCTGTGCGGAAGTTGGTTCGGTCTGTCGGTGGGCTGCGCCTGGGCCGGCCTGCTGGCGGCCGGTGTCTTCCGGGCCACCGCCGCCGGGGTGGCGGCCGTCCTCGCCGTCCCCGTCGTCGTCGGCCCGCTCCTGCAGAAGGTCATCACCGGCCCGGCCGTGCGGTCGGCCACCGGACTGCCCGGCCGGCTCCGGGAGCTCGTCTGGTTCCAGTGGCCGCACATGGCCGACCACTGGCTGATGGGCGCGCTGCGGTTGATCGCGCAACCGGTCGGTGCCGCGCTGTCCCTCTCCCTGGCCACTCTGTTCTGCGCTTATCTGCTCAGCGGCCTTCGTCGTAGCGCCCGTTGGTGACCGCCCCGGGGCCCGGAGGTGCCCCCTGCTGGGCACTGTGTTCGTAACTCCCCTGGGAATGCCCGGTTCTTTCCGATAAAGCGTCAATTGTGTAGGGGGTGGCGATCACCCTTTCGTGTGCTTTTCACCAAAGACCTCAAGGGCCACGGAGGGCGCGCCGACAAAGGATGCGTGAGTACCCTTGCGCACACCATGATGACCGCCGCCCGCCCCGCCGACTCCGGCCTCGCCGGCCCGGGCGACCTCGACCGATACGCCTACGGGGAGGCTCCCGGAGCCGACCGCGTCGGCCCGCCCGTCTGGGAGGCGGGTGAAAGCGAGTTGGGCCGCGTCGGCCGCCGGGCGGCGGGCAGTCGCGGCCGCGGGCTGCACGGCCAACTCGTCCAGCAGCTCGGCCAAATGATCGTTTCCGGGGACCTGGGCGCCGACCGCCCGCTCGTCCCCGAGGAGATCGGCCAGCGCTTCGAGGTCTCCCGCACGGTGGTCCGCGAATCGCTGCGCGTCCTCGAGGCCAAGGGCCTCGTCAGCGCGCGCCCCAACGTCGGCACGCGGGTCCGGCCCGTCAGTGACTGGAACCTGCTCGACCCCGACATCATCGAATGGCGCGCCTTCGGGCCGCTCCGCGACGACCAGCGGCGGGAGCTGAACGAGCTCCGCTGGATGATCGAGCCCCTGGCCGCGCGGCTCGCGGCCGGGCACGGCCGCGAGGACGTCCAGCAGCGCCTCACCGACATGGTCGAGATCATGGGCCACGCCCTCGCCCAGGGCGACGGGATCACCTTCTCCCGGGCCGACACCGAGTTCCACTCCCTGCTGATCCAGCTCGCGGGCAACCGGATGCTGGAGCACCTCTCCGGCATCGTCGCCGCCGCCCTCCAGGTGTCCGGCTCCCCGATCACCAGCTGTGACCGCCCCGGGGAGGCCTGCCTCGTGCAGCACGGGCGCATCGTCGACGCCCTCGCCGCCGGGGACGCGAACGGCGCGGAGACGGCCATGCGGCAGCTGCTCACCGTCCACCCGGAGGTGGAGCGGGTCGTTCCCGCTCCCCGCGAGCACTGATCCGCGGGTCGCGGTCCGGTGGACGGAGTCCTAGGCATCGCCTGTCGCCGGACCCGGGGAAGCCCGGGGTCCGGCGGCGCGAATCGGGCAGTAAATGCCGTTCTGGCCGATTCATGGCATATGCGGTGTGACTCGGGCCACGTGGATTGGGCGTAACACTCCTCGGAACCGTGCGATGACCTAAGAGGTGATAGCCGAGGAGGGAATACAGCAGCCGTACGCGGCGCTGTGCAGCTCCGAGGTTCAGCCCGCGCCGTCGGCACATTCCCAGCCGACGGTCGTCGGCTCCGGCCCGATCATGGGCGGAGTCGGAAGCCGTTTTCCATCGTTCCGAGAGGTTGTTCGTGTCGGCCAGCACATCCCGTACGCTCCCGCCGGAGATCGCCGAGTCCGAGTCTGTGATGGCGCTCATCGAGCGGGGAAAGGCTGATGGGCAGATCGCCGGCGATGACGTGCGTCGGGCCTTCGAGGCTGACCAGATTCCGCCAACCCAGTGGAAGAATGTTCTGCGCAGCCTCAACCAGATCCTCGAGGAAGAGGGTGTGACGCTGATGGTCAGTGCAGCGGAGTCGCCGAAGCGCGCCCGCAAGAGCGTCGCTGCGAAGAGCCCGGTCAAGCGCACCGCCACCAAGACCGTCACCGCCAAGACGACCGTGACGAAGACCGTCGCGGGCTCCGTGGCGGCTGCGGCGGCAGAGGGTGTGGACGCCCCGGCCGATGAGGCCGGAGCCACCGCCCCCAAGGCGGCAGCCAAGAAGGTCGCGGCCAAGAAGACGACGGCCAAGAAGGCCGCCGCGAAGAAGACGACGGCCAAGAAGACGGCCGCCAAGAAGGACGCCGACGAGGGCGTCGAGGGCGAAGAGCTGCTCGACGAGGTCCAGCCCGGCAAGGGCGAGGACGAGGAAGCCGAGGGCGAGAACAAGGGCTTCGTCCTGTCCGACGAGGACGAGGACGACGCTCCCGCGCAGCAGGTGGCCGTCGCCGGTGCCACCGCCGACCCGGTCAAGGACTACCTGAAGCAGATCGGTAAGGTCCCGCTGCTCAACGCCGAGCAGGAGGTCGAGCTCGCCAAGCGCATCGAGGCCGGACTGTTCGCCGAGGACAAGCTGGCGAACTCCGACAAGCTGGCGCCGAAGCTCAAGCGCGAGCTGGAGATCATCGCCGAGGACGGCCGCCGCGCCAAGAACCACCTGCTGGAGGCCAACCTCCGCCTCGTGGTCTCGCTGGCCAAGCGCTACACCGGCCGCGGCATGCTCTTCCTGGACCTGATCCAGGAGGGCAACCTGGGTCTGATCCGTGCGGTCGAGAAGTTCGACTACACCAAGGGCTACAAGTTCTCCACGTACGCCACCTGGTGGATCCGTCAGGCGATCACCCGCGCCATGGCCGACCAGGCCCGCACCATCCGTATCCCGGTGCACATGGTCGAGGTCATCAACAAGCTCGCGCGCGTGCAGCGCCAGATGCTCCAGGACCTGGGCCGCGAGCCCACCCCGGAGGAGCTGGCCAAGGAGCTCGACATGACCCCTGAGAAGGTCATCGAGGTCCAGAAGTACGGCCGTGAGCCGATCTCGCTGCACACCCCTCTGGGTGAGGACGGCGACAGCGAGTTCGGTGACCTCATCGAAGACTCCGAGGCGGTCGTCCCGGCCGACGCGGTGAGCTTCACCCTCCTCCAGGAGCAGCTGCACTCGGTCCTGGACACGCTCTCCGAGCGTGAGGCGGGCGTGGTCTCCATGCGCTTCGGCCTCACCGACGGTCAGCCCAAGACCCTGGACGAGATCGGCAAGGTCTACGGCGTGACGCGTGAGCGCATCCGTCAGATCGAGTCCAAGACGATGTCGAAGCTGCGCCACCCCTCGCGTTCGCAGGTGCTGCGCGATTACCTCGACTAGGAACTGACCGCGATCAAAGCCCCGACCTGCACTCATGTGCAGATCGGGGCCTTTTTCGTAGGAGCGCAGCGCTCCTGGCCCAGATATCTCGCGCCGCAGAGACATATGCTTGCGGCATGGGGGCAAATCTGGATATAGCGTCACTTCTCGACTCTTGGCTTCTTCATCTCTCCGCTGAGCGGAAGAGCGCGCAGACGCGCAAGACCTATGGCGACGGAGTCCGCGCGTTCCTGCGATGGTGCGGGGAGGCGGATCGCCCTCCGGTCCTCGACCGGCCGACCGTGAACGCCTTCGTCTCGGCCTTGCTGGACGGTGGTGCAGAGGCGTCCACGGCGCGGTCGCGGCAGCTGGCCGTGCGCCGTTTCTCTGCATGGCTTGCCGAGGAGGGCGAGATCGATGTCGATCAGCTCGTGAGTCTCAAGCCGCCGAAGCTTGATCACAAGGTCGTGGAGGAGCTCGACGATGACCAGTGCCGGCTGCTGATCAAGGCGTGCGCTGGGCGGGATTTCCGTGACCGTCGCGACGAGGCCATCGTCCGACGGATGATCGAGACTGGTGCGCGGGCGGGTGAGATCGTGGCCATGGAGATCAGGGATGTGGATCTCAAGGCGGGCATGGCGGTCGTCAAGCGTGGCAAGGGTGGCAAGAGCCGCACTGTGCCCTTCGGCGCGCAGACCGGCCGTGCTATCGACCGCTACCAGCGGGCCCGCCGGACGCACCGGCTGGCCGGGACGCCCACCCTGTGGCTGGGGGACAGGAGCAAGGGCTTCACCTATCAGGCGTTGTACAGCGCGCTGAAGGTGCGCGCCGAGGCGGCCGGGATTCCGGACTTCCATCCGCACGTACTCCGTCACACCGCTGCCGGGCGGTGGCTGGCGGCCGGGGGGTCGGAAGGTGGTCTCATGGCAGTCGCGGGGTGGAGTCGCCGCGACATGATCGACCGCTACACGAAGTCGACGTCAGAGCGCAGGGCTGCGGCGGAGGCGCGTCGGCTCGGTCTGGGCGATTTCTGACGAAATCGACCTTGACAAGCGTTGTACTCCTATCGCACCCTCGGTGGTGCCGTGCGGGAACCCGTAAGACGCAGGCAGGACTAATTGAGCCCGACCCATCCAGGCGCCGGGCAGCTCCTTAGGAGAGTCCTGTCTTGACTCCGGAACAGCGCCGCCTGCGAGCCCAGATCGCCGCCCACTCTATGTGGGCTAAGGTCGATGATCCTTCCGCACACACCGCACTCGCCCGCTCTGCCTTCCTCTTCCGCTTTGAAGAACGCGCACGCCGAGCTGAGCACGCGCGCCGGGCGTACTTCAAGCACCTCGCTCTGGCGTCCTCGCGCGCCCGTGCCGCCAAGGCTGCCGCCCGCCGGGCCACCGGGCCCCGAGGCGGTTGCGATGCCGAATGACGAGAACCCTCGGCACTCGGACGCCGGGGGCCCCCAGAGCTACGACATCAGCGTCGTGATCTTCATCGGGCAGCGGGCCCTGGTCGTGCAGCCGGCCATCCCCGACTCCGCCCCCGCCATGCTCAAGAACGGACTTGCTGTCCGCCGTGCCGCCAACCTGCATGGGCAGTGTCCTGACTGCGGTGCCCAGCTCCAGATGCCGAGTCGCGGGCAGCGCCGAGCTCTGAACCGGGCCGGCGAGGCGGTGCAGGCGATCTTTTGCCACGAGGAGTGGTGCGGATGCCTGACCGACGATGAGGGTGGTGCCGTGTGAGCCTCTTCAGTCAGCCCGCCGGCGACGCAGTGTTCCCCCAGGTCGAGACTCCGCAGCCGGAGTCGACTCAGTTTCCGTGGGATGCCGTCGGGTGGAACGCCGGAGCGTGGTTCGCCGCTGCCGACGGCCTTGCCTACGCTTCCGCCGAGGAACGAGAGTCGAAGTACACCTGCTGGTTCGGTCCGTCTTCCGACAGCAACTGGGTCCGCCGGGCGTTCACGAAGGTCGTCCTGGCCGAGATGGGGCGCCTCAAGGCAGACCAAGATGTGCAGCAGGCGAAGTTCGACGACCTGGAACGGATGAAGGCCACCGCCCGCGAGAGGATCAAGCGCGAGAAGGCCGAACGTCGGATCACCGGCGAGCTGTCCCCGGCTGCCGAGGTGTTCCTGGAGACGCTGAGGACCAGCGTGATGAGCGCCGATGACCTGGATGCCATGAAGGACCCCGACCCGATCGTGCCGGGGTGGCTTTATGGCGACTCCCTGAACTGGATCGCGGGCCCCTCGGGCACCTTCAAGTCGTTCATTGCGCACGACCTTGCCGCGCGGTACGGGAAGTCTGAGGCGACCTACCACGGTATCCCCATGGCCCACGGCAAGGCGCTGTACATCGCAGCCGAGGGTGCGTCCATGTTTAAGCATCGGAAGAACGCCTGGCAGAACTTCAACGGCCGGGTCGAGAACGTCTTCTACCGCCCGGCCCCGATCCAGCTCGCCGACTTCGAGGAGCAGATGCCCGCGCTGATCGCGTACGCCAAGGCGGAGCGCTTTGGCATGGTCATCTTCGATACCCAGGCAATGTGTACCGTCGGTCAGGACGAGAACACCGCCGAAGGCATGGGCGTCATCATCAACGCCGGCCATAGCCTCCGTGAGGCTACCGGCGGGTGCGTGATCCTCGTCCACCATTTCGACAAGAAGGGTAATGGCATGCGCGGTTCCGGGGCGCAATACGCTGCCGCCAACACCGTTGTCGTCACACGGCGGGTCAACGACGAGATGACGGTCAAGCTGTCCACGAAGAAGACCGACGGCGGCAAGTCGAAGGACGACGAGGGTCGCGACGACATCACCCTTCGGCTGGACAAGTGGGAGCCCGAGGATGGGGGCCGTGGGTCGCTGTGCCCGAACAGGGAGATCACCGACGACTGGACCCGCAATGTCACGGAGAACCTTCCTCAGGTCGACCGTGAGCGCATGGGCAGGCTGGAGATCATGGAAGAGTTCGCCCATGACGGCGGTGCGCTGGTGGGTGACCTGCGGGACGTGATGAACCAGCTGAACCCCAAGGAGGGCGTCGCCTGGAAGTCGAACGATGCCCGGTCGCACGTTGGTGCCCTCACCCGGAAGGGCTGCGCCGAGAAGAAGGGCGCGCGCTACGTCATCACTGAGACTGGCCGCAAGGTGCTCATTCGCTGGCGTGAGGAGCATCCTGCGGCGGAACCGCCGGGTGCTTTCCGAGGATAGGCCTGAGCCGCGCACAGCCCCACGCAGTCTGGCATCGTCCATCACCATCGTCGGTCATCACCATCCCCCTATTGCATAGGGGGGAGGATCGATGGTGAAGTGGTGACGGCGACGGTGCCCTCGGTGGTGTGAATGATGAAGTGCCTGGTCAGAACCTTGATCGGATGATGACGGCGATAGTGATGCCTGATGACGGCCATGGTGACTGCACCCTCTTCAGCACCCCCACGATGGTGACGATTTCGGTCGACCCCACCACCGATGCCACCGTCTGGGCGTCACCAGCAGCAGGTCGGACGGGTGGTTCGTCTGCCGCTGGGTGGCTGTGGTCAGCGTCGGCCGGAAAAGTGAATGTCACGTAGGTGCAGCACCAACACTCACGGCGACGTGCGGATTATTGGAGAAGCGCTGCTGGATATGACCGTGAACTGCTTCGGGTATCTGTCTGTATGCGACTAGACTCGCCTGAGCGTCTTGGCGTCGTTCTGGATCGGCCTCAGTCTGACCAGCATGTGCAGCGCACCACCGAAGCATGCCATCGGCAACAACGGTCAGCGCGTGACCCACGGCCCTGGCTCACTCGACTGACGTCGATGACACGCGAAGACGTGGTGCGACATCTCGAAGTTTGCACTCACTCTGAATATCTCTTGGTCAACGGAGAGTAGCCGTCCCAGGTTGAACAACGCCCGACTGTCAGCATCTGAGGGCAGAGCGCACGCATCGATTTCGGCCTGCACGAGAGTATCTGCCCGGTGCTCAGAAGCTACACCCGTATGCCCTCGACCGTGCCGCGTGCCTGAGCTCATCGCTGGCGTACGCGCAGACAACGCCCAGCGCCACGCCAACCAGGCCAGCCCCGGCGCCGACGACCGTCTCCCCCTCCTCGTCCCATGGAGAAGCAGTGTGGCAGAACCCTCATAGCGCTGACCACCAATCAGCCGGAGCCAGGAGCAGCAGGAACGCTCAGGCCGAGGCCACACGCCGCAGCGGAGGCGCGCCTGCCTACTTGGGCGGAGGGCCACTCCGGCAAAGACGGCCGCAGCGACCACTTGCCTGCCCTCTTCGCCGCCAGCACACGCAGCGATGAACTGCCTGAAGGTGGGGGGTGGGGTCACGACGTACCTCCAGGCCAGCGGTCGACCCCAACCCGTCGACCGTTTCTCTCCCCGAGTGAAATTCTCACAGAGCGCAGGCTGAGCACATCCGGAAAGCCGACCAGGCCGATCGCACTGCGTCCAGCAGCGACCCCACAGGCCTTGCCCATCGTCGGGGCTGGACGCCTCACCGCCCCGCCACGCCGCGGCGGCCCACATCCAGGGGCGCAAAACGGCATCCTCGTGACGGCGGCACGGCTCTACGCCGAGGCGGCCCGGAAGGCACCCAGCATCGCCGAGCACGGTTACCTGACGCACCAGGCCGCCCTGCTCAACACCGCCGGCGTCGCTGAGGGATCATTGACCAGGGCCTGTGCGGCCGCTTGCTGCGCCTCACGTCCGCAGTTGCTGAGGTTCCGGCCTATCCGCCAGGTCCCGGTCCGTGGCCTTGATCACCGCGTCGAACAGCCAGAGCAGCCGATACGACCGAGCTACCCCAAGTAGAAGCGCTGCCTCCACCATCCAGTGGATGCCGCCGGGATCAGCCTCCGTGGTGTCCAAGGCTGTGGCCAATATGCAGACACCTGAGATCAAGAGTGTCGCCGAAAGAATGCTGACCCAGTTCCGCCGGAATTGGGATGCCAAAGGCGCAGCAGTGCGCAGCGTCCGCATACGCCTTCCCGTAGCAGCTGCGTACTGCGAGATTGCAGCTGTAACGAAGCTGCCGACCAAGGCTACGACGGTGGCGCCCGTCGTGTATATCTCCAAACGCTGTTCACGGTCGGGTGAACCGAAGATGTCGCCACGTCCGGTCAGTGTGACCAGCAGACCATGAGCACCGAGGATGAGCGCGGTGAGCACCCAGTCCGTTGCTGGCCGTGATCGCCATCGCTGCAGCGAACTACGTGTTGCCTCCACCAGACTCGGCATTGCATCCCCTCCCCCGTACCGCCGCTGCCAGGGCTTTCGCCCCAGCTGCCTTCCAGGCTAGAGGTCGGCACTGACAGCGGCACGCAGTACTCGTTCGTGCTCGTGGGAGACCCGCTCCAGCTTGTTCAGGGCCACTTGGAGGTCGATTGCGTGGCCGTTGCTGGAGGAGAACGGCACGACACATTTCGCGGTGATGCGCTCGCTCACGAAGTCGATCTTCTCGTCATCGGCCTCGCTGTGCCACGCCTCCATGCGGGCGCGGGCGCCGGCGGCGTCGACGATGTCGGAGTTGTCCAGCCAGTCCTCGATATCGTTGGCGAACACCCGGGTGGAGTCGAGGAGCCGGTTGTGGCCGCGGGCGCGGCGGCGCGGAGTGAGAGTGCGGGACTTCTTCGGTACTTCCAGGGTCAAGGTGATCACCATATCCGGGTTGTCCTCGTGTAGGCGGCTGAGGGCGGTGCCGAGGTCGGAGCTGGCGCGCAGGGCGGTGGGGCTGTCGTAGGGCTCAGGGGCGATCCGTACATTTAGCCTCTCGATAGCCACGGCGTGCTGGAGCTTCTCCCGGGAGTGGGCGTTGACCACCGGTCGCAGCTCGAGGTTGCGCACATCGGGGGCTGCACGCACCTCCTCGAGCCAGCGCCTGATGGCTTGGGCTCGGGGGGCGGAGATGCCGCCGGCCATGGTGGCGATGACGTTGCCGAAGGGGAGGAAGTAGACGGTGGTGACGTCCACCAGTTCCTTGTCAGCGGCGAGTTGGAGGTGGCTGAGGGTGCCGTCGACGTGGTCGATGAGCTGTGGCACGTCCTGGCGGCCCTTGGCGAGGAGCAGGTGCGGGGCGGTCTGGTGGGGGTCGACGGCGCCGATCAGGATGTCGTCGCCCGAGCGTGCAGTGCGCTGCGGGGGCGGCTGGCTGCACAGCGCGCGGATCCGCTGAGCCCAGTCGCGGTGCGGGAGGCGGGAGTGCGCCGGGGCATCTGCGTCGGCAATCTCGTAGAAGTGGACGATTCTGTCTCGGTTGCGCGCGGCCATGCCTGAACTCCCCCGTACGGTCTCGAATGCCATCGGTCGACTAGCGTACAGAGAACACAAGTGGGTGCCGAAACGATCAGGCCGGGCCGGGTGAGTGCCGCCCCGGCCCGGCCCGTCGGCCTTACTCCTCCTCGAAGTGAGCTTGCAGTTTCAGGGTGTTGGCATTCTCGGTGAGGGTGCGCACCTTGTCCGCAGGGAAGCCGCCCGGCGCGGTCGCCTGGATCTCGACCGTGATCTCGACGTCGGCGCCGACGGCTTCGAGATGCTGGAGGATCTCGAAGGCGTACTTGGTGGCCTGCTTGCTGTACTGCTCGGTGTCAAGGCGGGCGTGGGCGTAGAAGCGGGTCGGGACCCGGGGCAGCGGGGCCAGGGCGGGAGCCGGGGCACTTGACGTGGGACGTGTCGGCGTCCCACCGCCGGCGCCCTGGCCGGTGTGGTTGTCGTCGGTCTCGTGTGGATCGGCCGGTTCCGGTCGTCGGGCGGCGGCCGCGGCGATGTCGGCCGTCTCCTGAGCGAGGGCAATGTCGGCCCGCACGAGGAGGGTGCCGTCTGTGGTCTGTCCGAACGAGACTCCCCGGCAGGGCAGGACAAGGCCCTGGTAGCGGCCGGTGGCGGGGTCGTGGCCGGTGGCGAGGGCGAAGCCGTCATTCTCCCAGGTGATGTGGTTCAGGACGTCCTCGATGCCCTGGTCGAGGACGCTGCGGTCGCGCAGCCGGTTCATGTAGGGGTACTTGGTGTGCAGCTCCCACAGGCGGCCGACGGAGATGTGGCCGTCGCGGTTCCAGTCCTGGGCCAGCGCGTCCGTGATGCGCTGGTGGAGGACGGCGGGGGCCTGCTGGAGGTAGAGCATGCCCTCGCGCTTGAGGCGATCGCCGACGTGGGGGGCGGCGTCGTCGATGGTGGACAGGTCGACCTTGATGTCGACCCACTCGATCTTGGCTCCGGGTGTCTGCTCGGGGATGAGGATCCACCTGTAGGCCTTGGCGAGGCGGAGGCCCACCGTTTCGTCGGCCCTCTCCATACGGGTCCTGGCCTGCGTCTTCTGGCTGTCCGTCAGGTCGAGCTGGACGTGCCGCTGGAGGACCTCCTTCCAGCCCAGGTACTCACGGACGGCCTCGGCGACCTCCTCGATCTCCTTGCGGTCGGGTGCGAGGAAGACGAGTGCGTTGCGGTGCTGACGGGTCCCCGAGCGGTACTGGTCGAGGGCCTCCTGCGCAAAGTGCAGGGCGTCGGTGTCGGGCACTCCCTTGGCGCTGCGGTGGGTGAAGCGGGGGTGCAGCAGGACCAGGCGGGCGGTGTCGTTGTCCGCGATCTCACTGGCAGGCAGGGGAGCGACGTGGACGCCGTTGAAGTTGCCCCGCACGCTCTGCAGGGGGCTGAGCCGGCGCACCACGTCCGCCCACACCTTGTCGGGGTCATCGAGGAGCTTCTCGGCCTCGTCCTTGGCGGTGCGGGTGATGTTGGCGTGGGTGTCGTACCAGTGGCGTTCGCCGTCGCCGTAGAGGTAGGTGGAGCGGTCGGCGAGGGCGTTGAGGGCGGTGCGGAAGTTGCCCAGCGGCTCGCCCGGGATGGCCATGCCGAGCCGGATGTGCGCCTCGGACAGGCCCTTGCGGGCGGCGTTCACGCGGGGCGCGGAGCCCATGAAGACGGTACGAGCGACACGGCGGCTCATGCCGCGCTGGCCGAGGACCGTCTTCTCGGCGTCGACGGCGGCCGGGGTGGAGTCAGGCCCGTCGACGTCGGCGTCGATGATCGGCTTCCAGCGGTCCTCCAGGTAGTACGTCAGCTCCTGGTTGACGCGGGTGTCGTGTATCGGCACGTCACCGGGCATGATCATGGGGCTCTGGTTCTGGTCCCGCCACAGGGCGTGGATGACGGTGCTCATCAGCCGCAGCACGCCCCGGGTGCGCTGGAACTTCGGAAGCGTGGACCAATCCTCGTAGAGCCGGGCGAACAGCTCCGGGTGGATCGGGTACGTCGACTTGATCCGCCGCTCGTAGCCCATGGTGTCGCAGCCGGCCGGGAACTCGCGCTTCTCCGTGCCGTAGAACTGCACGTACAGCCGCGCCACCTTGTTGATCTCGGCCTGGACCTCGCTGGTGGGGGTCTGAAAGAGGCGGCGGCGCACGATTTCGAAGGACTCGTCGGAGCTGGCGGGCCGCCACGCGTCGGCCTTGCGGTGGACGACGTTCTGCAGACGCTCCAGCGCGATCCGGTTGTTCTCCCCGCCGATGTCGTACTGGTCGGCGGCGCTGATCTCGCCGGTCGTGGAGGCCGGGATGGACACCAGCAGCTGGGCCCCGTCGACGGAGGCAACGGCCTCGGTCAGGGACTGGGCGAAGGAGAAGTGCGTCTCGAAGGAGCCGGCGGTCAGGCCGTCGTTGCCGAGCAGCGGGCCCGCGTACTGCACCCATTCGTCGATGAGGATGACACAGGGTGCGTAGGCGGCGATCAGGTCCTGGAGCAGGGCAGTGCCGGGGCTGGTGCTGGTGCGGTCCGCCTCGGCGATGATGTCGTACGCCTGCCTACCGCCGAGTCCCCAGGCGAGCTGGCCCCACATGGTGTTGACCGTGGTGCCGTCGGGCTTGACATCGGCCTGTCCGATGCCCAGTTCGTTGCCGACCAGCACAGCTCGGTGCACCGGACCGCCGGGCAGTCCGCCGCCGGGTGCGGCGGCGATCAGCTCCTGCAGGTCCTGAGGAAGCCGACTCATCTTCAGGCCCGGCGCGTACAGGTGGTACAGCGCCATCATCGAGTGGGTCTTACCGCCGCCGAAGTTGGTCTGGAGGTTGATGACGGGCGAAGCGTTCGAGTCGCCGCTGATCCGGCGCAGCGACTTGGTGAGCAGTTCTTCGAGGCCCTCGGTGAGATACGTCCGCTGGAAGAACTCCTCCGGCTCGGTGTACTCGGCGGCACCCTCACCGCGCGCCACCCGCCACAGGTCGGCGGCGAACTCGGAGGCGTTGAAGTCACCGCGTGCCACGTCCGGGTGCGGGGTGAGTACCTCGCGCCAGGGCCTCAGCCCCTCGGCGGCCACGCTCGGCACGGCACGCGCACGGCGGGCCGCCTTTTTGGTCTCTTCCTCGGTCACCTGGCGTTGCAGCATCTGCCGGGACTGCCGGATCTCGTCGACGAGCTTGGCATCCGCATGCACGGCCTGCAGCAACCGTTCCCCCGTGTCCAGCGCACGCAGGGTGTCGTCGGCAGAGAACGACGCGCTGTGCGCCCATCGGTTGCGTACGTCGTTCAGCTCGCTGGCGAAGCCGCGGGCGCTGCCCGGCAGCAGATGCCGGAAGTAGGTGCTCCAGTACCGCTGAAGAAGATTCAGCAGAAACTGCGGATCCTGCTTTCCGATCTGCTTGCCCTGGCTCCTGGCATCGCTCTCCGCGTCCTCGAACCAGGTATCGCCCTGCCGCTTGACCATCTCCCGTTCTATGAAGGGCAGCAGCCCCTCCGCGAGAGTCTCGATCATGCGCTGGACGCGGTCTCGGTTGCTCACCGCCATGGTGCGGGTGTCCTGCCTTTCCGGCCGTGGAATGTCGTGCGGGCGTTCAGAAGAGAGGCTGGTGCGTGGGCTTGCTCGGTCCGCGCTTCTCGGCAGCGCGGGCCTCTGTCTGAAGGTCGGACCAGGCACTGGCCAGGTTGTTGAACCGCTGTCCGCTCTCCGACCACCGGCGCCGGTCGCAGATGCTGTACAGAAGATGGGCCAGGTCGCGGATGGTGTCCTCGTCGAACTCCCCGCGCCGCCGAATCCCGGCGAGCAGCTCACCGGCCGGCCCCAGACCGGACCCGGAGCCCTTGCCCTCCAGCAGTCGGGACAGATGCATGGCCGCCTCCCATACGGAGATCCGTGCGTCGGTCTCCGGGTCGTACGACTCCGGCAGGTCTGCCGGGGCAAGGAGCCACACCTTGCTGTCCCCAGAATTGGTGATGTGGGCATCCTGGAGCCCCTTCACCGACACGTTGTACGCCTTCGCCAGGGTCTCGGCGTCCCCGAAGGCGCCCTTCCCCCACTGGAACTGCTCGAACCAGCGGATCGCCCATCGGGTGTCCTGGTCGAACTCACCCTCCTGCTCGTTGAGTACGTCGGCCAGCACGTCGTTGATGAGCCCGAGAGCGGTGCGTACGCGCATCGATGAGCCGTCGGGCTCGGTGACTTTCGCGTACCGGGAGAAGACGGCGATACCCGGGCCGATCGCAGACTGAGGGAGGTCGACCGGGGCCAGGTTGCCCTCCTGCAACTTCCGCAACTTGTCCGGGAGTTCACTGCGCAGGGCGCGGAGGAAACCGCGGCGGTCGGTGGTGCCGGCGGTGATGTGGCGGGGGCGGCAGGCAAGGACCACGGAGGAAGCGAGGGCGTTGGAACCGATGTCGCGGGAACGGCCAGTGCGCTCCGTGCGGACCGGCCAGGTTCCGGTGACCGACCAGCCGGCCTCGATCAGGCCGCTCAGCAGCGTCTCCCAACCGGTCGACGCGGTGCCATCGACGGCATCGGTCTCCGACTGCTTAAACGCGTAGTACACGGCAAGCGGGTAGTCCGGGTGATGCCCCGCACGCATATGCGAGAACGTCTCGACGAACCCGCGCTCGAAGTGTCGTTCAGCGGCTTCCCAGTTTCCGTTGTGACGGTAGGGGGTGGCAATGAGCTCGGGCTCCTTGGGGGTAAGGATCGTGCTCATGACCTCGGGGTAGACATCGCGGAGCGATCGGCGGAGCCAGACATAGAAGAAGTCGGCGAGGTCGGCGTAGCCGATGTTGTCGTAGTAAGGGGGGTCGGTGTTGATGACGTAGTTGTCGTACGAGCGGGTGGTGGCATCGGCTTGCGCAGCTTGGCCTTCCCTATCCAGAGCAGGCAGGGCGTCCAGAGTCTTACCGATCGCCGCCAGCATGATCTCCAAAGTGCCCGATGACGGACCGAACACGTTCCCTTCAGCGAAATCCCAAGTCATGGAGAGGGTTTGGCGAGCGAAAGTGCCGCGAAGAATCTCCATCTGAGGATTGCTCGCCCAGGTGGTGGTCGTCGCCGCATAATCTGAAATCCGACTGACGGCAAAGCCGAGATAAGTTGCCACCGCTTTCCCGTACTCGACCGCCTCGCCATCCCCCATACCCGCATCCCGCGCGTCCCGCTCGACCCTCTTACGGGCCTCGCCGACCTGATCACTGAACGTGGTCAAGGCAAGTAGCTGCCGGTTCGTGAACAGGTCAGCGTGCTTACGCATCCCGTATCCCTGCACCCGGAACCCCAGTGCCTGGTCGGGCAGTTCGGACTCCGGCACGTCAGCCGGCTGCCCCACATCCGCCGCCCCCATGTGCTCCGTCGTCGGCGGCAGATACACCCGCCTCCGGTTTCCCTCCGCGACCACGGCCATCATCACCGCGCCCATCCGTCCGGCCACACCCTCGGCCCGAACATACTTCAGAGTGGCTCGGTCACCGCATACCAGGCACTCGGCACCCTTGCCATCTACGGTTCCGTCGCGCGGCTCGCCCTTGGGCCCGCCGATCCTGAACGTCACCCTCCCGCCCTCGGTCTCGGGGACGACGTACGCGGGCCGGTCCTTCTTCTTGCTCAGCCAGAACGACCGCACCAACGGCATCTCCACACCACAGGCTGGGTTGGGACAGGTCACCGTCCGCGCCCACAACCACGCAATGACCGCAGCCTTGCTGCCGTCTTCCAACTTGGCCATCGGGTAGTGGCCGCCAATACGAGCGTGTGCCTGATCCCGCATCCACTTCCCGTACTGACGCACATCCTCAGCAAGCCCGCTCGCCCCGGGCCAGTCGTCGGTGCGCAGCTCGGCGTTCGGGGAGACAGGCTGCCGCCCCGCCCACCGGGGCGGAATCTCAATCAGCGCCTTGTTGATGACGACCGGCACGGGATTCAGGTCGCTGGCGTGCGCCTCGAGGCCGAGCCGATGCGCCTCCAGCGGAATCGTGCCGCCGCCTGCGAAGGGATCGAGTACAGGCGGGACCGAGCCGCCGTTGGACTCGGCGATCTTTTCGCGGACCTTGCGCATGATGCGCTCGTCACGCGTGGCCTCCCACGGGACCATCTCCTCGATGAGGTCGAACAGCTTCTGCCGCGCAGCCTTCTGCTCCTCCTCGCCGGGGTACAGGTCGGGCCGGGCGGACGGGTCGTCGACGAGCTGCGCGAACAGTATCGCGCGGGCCGCGGCCAAGGGACGCCGGGCCCACCACAGGTGGAGCGTGGACGGATGTCCATGGCGGATGGACTTCTCCCGCGCCGACTCCCTGTTGATCGCCTCCAAAGGGAGGGAGACCTCGATGAGCTTCGTGCGGCGGTCCGGGGCCGTCTCTTCCGTTGCACCGCTCACTGCGGGTTTCCTCCCTTGATCCAGGCGTCCTGCCACGACAGCAGGAGACCCTCGGTCTTCAGATCGCCGAAGTCGGTGTCGGCGAAAGCGTCGATGAGGTAGCGAATCTCGTCGTGCTCCGGGCCGTGTGGGCTGACGGAGACCAGGGCGAGACGGTGGTGTTCGCCCCTGTTCTTGGCGACGAGGACCTCGTTACGGCTGACGTAGAAGTGTTCCGCGCCCACCTTGCGGCCCTTGACCTCGATGTGCACGAGGTGACCGTCAAGCGTAAGGGAGCGGATGTCGTAGCCGGGATTATTGTGCGCCATCTCCTCGGGAACGCGGCCCAGGCCGCGCTCGGCACCGAGCACCGCAGCGACGGCTCTGCGATCGGTCTCGTAGCCGTCGGCGGCGTGCAGCGCGTCCAGTACGGCCCTCTCCGCCGGAGTCTCGGCAGGGCCGAGGTTGCGGGCGAGCCAGCCAATGGGCACGACGAGGGCGCAGCCGGCTACGACGGGCGGCCGGGCCTGGAGCGCCTGGTCCTTGTCGAGGGCGGCGAAGCGCTGCTCGCGGCGCCGTTCAAGGTCCTCGGCCCAAGCCCGAGCGGTCTCGGGGCGGTGGCGGACCTTCTTGCCCTCGGCGAGGTCGAGTTCGAGTTTCCCGGCCTGGGCGTACCAGAAGCTGATCTCCTGACGGAGGCGTTGCTCTACCTGGGCCCGAGTGCGGTCGATTACCGGCAGGAGGCGTTCCCGGGTGCGGGCGAGGTGCTGGGGTACCGCCTCCCGCACGGCCCACTCCATCGCGCGGGCGGGGCCGCCGTCGCGCAGCCAGTCCTCCTTGAGTAGGACCGCCGCGGCTTCAGCCTCGCGGGGGGTGGGCGGGCGGTAGTCGAGGTAAGGGGCAGGGCCGGCGTCGTGTGCAGTGCTGTCGGGGTGGAGTTCCACGAAGGCGAAGGAGCGGTCGACCGAGCGGCGGTGACCGTCGACGACGTCCTGGACCAGCGCGGTCAGCAGCCGAGGGCGGGTGCCTGCGTCGGAGGCATCGACGAGGACCGTGCCCCGGGTGAGCAGGTCGCCGTGACGGTGGACCGTTTCCTCCAGTACGGCCTCGAAGAGCGGGTGCCCGGGGGCGATTAGGTCAGCGCGGGCGGCGCCCGGCATGGTGACGCGATCCCGGTCGAAGCAGACCCGCTCGTAGCGCCGCTGCACGACCCCCCCGAGGCCCTGCCCGAAGCGCCCCGCGTCACGCAGGACGGCGGGTATGTGGGTGATCTCGTACCGGCCGCTTTCCCGGGCCCTCAGGTGGCCGCCGAGGCGATCGAAGGCGTCGCGGAAGAAGGCCCGCACATAGTGCGGGTGCAGCCGCTTGGCCTGGGCCTCCTCCATCCGTAGCCGTACCGCCTGGACGTCTTCCAAGCCCATCACATGGGCGTCGAGTGCCAGACCCTTGATCAGGTCGACGGCGCGCTCGCCGACCCGGGCATCGATGACCTGGTCGAGCCTGCTCTTGATCTCGGGCTGGTCGCCATAGCGGATGGCCTGGAGGAGGAGACCGCGCAGCGGTTCGCCCTCGAAAAGTTCGCCCAGAACGTTGTAGACCTTGCCGTCGTACGCCTTCGACTGCTGTTCGATCTTGTCGAGGAGCCGTTGGAAGACCTGGCCCTCGCGGGTGTCGGCGGCGACCAGGTTCCACAGGTGGCATACCTCGGTCTGGCCGATGCGGTGGATGCGGCCGAAGCGCTGCTCGATGCGGTTGGGGTTCCACGGCAGGTCGTAGTTGACCATGAGGTGGGCGCGCTGGAGGTTCAGGCCCTCGCCGGCGGCGTCGGTGGCGATGAGGACGCGGACCTCGGGGTCCTGGTTGAAGGCGTCACGGATGTCGCGGCGATGCGGGCGCGGGGTGCCGCCGTGGATGGAGACGACCGCCTCAGGGCGGCCTATCAGGTTCCTGATACGGCGGCACAGGTAATCCAGGGTGTCGCGGTGCTCGGTAAAGACGATCAGTTTGCGCGGCACGCCCTGCTCGTCCCGCATCAGCGGTTCGTCTTCGAGCAACCCGGACAGCTCCCGCCACTTGCGGTCGTCGCCGGAAGCCAGCACCCGCCCCGCGAGACCCTCCAGCTCGCGCAGCGCGGCGATCTCCAGCTCCAGCTCCTGGAGGGTGCGGGCGGCAGTCGCGGCGTCGACGACCTGCTCCTCCAACTCCTCCAGCTCACCGCCGGTCAGGTCGTCCAGCTCGTCCTCGGCCGGGACGGACGGGACAGGCACGGCATTGGACACGGCCAAGGGCTGACCCGACAGCATCTCCTGGCGCCTGGCCTCCAGCCGCAGCCGCCTGCGTTCCAGGGAACGGTGGATCGCCGCCGGACTCGAGGCGAGACGGCGCTGGAGGATGGTGAGTGCGAAACCGACCTGGTTGCCGCGGCGCCCGTCCAGCCGTTCCGCCCGGTTCATTTCCTGGCGGACGTACTCCGTGACCTGCTCGTACAGCTCCTGCTCAGCGCGCGAGAGGTCATAGGGGACGGTGTAGGCGCGACGCTCGGGGAAGAGCCTGCGGCCGTCGAAGGTGAGCAGGTCCTCCTTGATCATGCGGCGCATCAGCCCGGAGACGTCGTGTCGGTGGATACCCGCCCGGTACCGGCCACTGAAGCGGTCGCTGTCCAGCAGGGTCATGAACAGCTGGAAGTCCTCCTCCTTGCCCGCGTGCGGGGTGGCGGTCATCAGGAGCAGGTGCCGGGTGAGGCGGCCGAGGAGGCGGCCCAGCTCATAACGCTTGGTGGTCTTCAGCTCCGTACCGAAGTAGCTGGCGCTCATCCGGTGTGCCTCGTCGACGACGACCAGGTCCCAGCCGCTCTCCCCGAGCAGCCGCTTCAGATCGTCGGAGCGGGCCAGGCCGTCCATGCGCGCGATGAGCCGCGGATGCCGGTCGAAGACGTTGCCGTCGATCGTCGTGTCGATCAGCTGCCGGGTTAGCAGGGTGAAGTCGAGGCCGAACTTCTCCAGCAGCTCGTCCTGCCACTGCTCGACCAGTCCGCCGGGCGTGACGATCAGGCAGCGCTCCAGGTCGCCACGGAGCGCCAGCTCCTTGATGTAGAGCCCGGCCATGATCGTCTTACCTGCGCCGGGGTCGTCGGCGAGGAGGAAACGCAGTGGTGTGCGTGGCAGCAGCTCGTTGTAGACGGCCTGGATCTGATGAGGCAGCGGGTCGAGAAGGCTTGTGGATACGGCGAGCATGGCGTCGCCGCGCGCCGCCATCCTGATTCGCAGGGCCTCAGATGCCAGCCGGAACAGCCCGGGATCCGCGTCGAAGCCGCCGCCCTGTGCCCCTGGTGTCACTTCAGCCAGCCGGTGTACATCCTCCTCGTAGAGGATCGTCTCCTCCACGGTGCCGTCGGGACGGCGGTACGTCACCTGGGCAGCGGCTGCTCCGAACATCTGCAGCGCGACGATTGCGACGGGCACGTCGGGGGTGATGCCTTCCACCACCGTGCCAGACGTGAGCTCTTCAAGACGGAGGGAGCCTGGTCTAGACATCCTCAAGCCTCCTGCCGACTGAAAACCGCGTGGTCATGCGTATGCAAAATCCAATGATGCCCCAGTTGGAAGCTCCTGAGTGCCGAGATGCAGATGACTTGTTATGACTCGCCTTCTCTGTGGCCCGAGGCCACCAAGCGGGACGCTGAGAGATCCTCTACGTCCCCGGCTTCTCGGCCGAGTAGGCGGCGGCGTCTGCGACAGTAGGTGATCCGATCGCTCCGGGCTGTGATTATTGCGGCGGGACCGTGTCCGCCTTGAACTCCACAGGTCGAGGCCAGCCCAGGAATTTCCAGGCCTACGCTTCCAAACGACCTGCACCTATGCACGCCAAGCGCAGGGCTCACTCAGCCATACTGCGCGAGGGTTTTGGGGGCTGGATCGTCAACTCGGTCTCGCGGCCCCAAGGCAGGGGGAGAGGATCCGCACACGGCACTCCAAGATCAGCGAAGGCGGATTCCAAGGCCCCCAGAACCTCCGCCGGAGCGCTATGTAACCAGTACGGTTCTGGGTTGGTGTGGTGGCTACCTCATGGTGAGATCTCGACGGCACCAATCCACTGTGGCGGAGACCCCCTCTCGAAGCGCCACGGCTACCACCGTCGGGAAAGTCGCTCGCAGGCGGGTGTGGTCGGCCTGCGAGTGGGGAACGTCCCCGAGCCGACCCGGCACGTTCTCCCGCAGGACACGTCGGCCCGTGGCCATCTCGATCTCCGGTATTAGGTCCACCAGGGAGGTTCGGGTACCAAAGGCCAGGTTCACCGGGCGGGGGTCTACGACCCGACGGAGGAGGGCGTCGGTGAGGACGTCGCAGACCGTGCCCACGTAGGTGAAGTCGCGGGTCTGGGTCCCGTCGCCGTGGATGGTCACCGGCTGGCCGGCGAGGGTGGCGCTGATCCACTTCGGGATGACGGCGGCGTAGGCGTGGTCGGCGCGCTGGCCGGGGCCGTAGACGTTGAAGAAGCGGAAGGGGAGGACCGGCAGGTCGAAGCTGTGGTGGTAGGCGCTCAGGTACGCCTCCGTCGCGAGCTTGGTGACCGCGTACGGGCTCATCGGGGCGGAGGCGAGGTCCTCGTGCTTCGGCAGGTGGGGGTTGGCGCCGTAGACGGAGGACGAGGAGGAGGCGATCACGTGCGGGCCGCCGGCACGGCGGGCGCCTTCGAGGACCTGGAGGGTGCCGGTCGCGTTGGCGTGGTGGCTGGCCAGGGGGTCTCGCAGGGAGCGCGGCACGGAGGGGAGCGCGGCCAGGTGGACGACGGCGTCGGCGCCGCAGAACGCCCGGTCGAGGAGGGTGGCGTCCTGGACGTCTCCCTCGAAGAACTCCACGTCGAGGCCGGCGAGGTTCGCCTTGTCTCCGGTGGAAAGGTTGTCGACGACCCGGAGCCTGGAGACGCGGGGTTGCTCGGTCAGGGCGTGGACGAGGTTGCTGCCGATGAATCCGGCGCCGCCGGTGATCACTATCTTCACGGTGGTTCCCTTCAGAGAGAGTCGACGTGGGCGCCGGTGAGCTGGCGGCGGCAGTCGAGGATGTACGGGGAGTGCGCGCTGATCAGGGGGTAGTCGAAGGCGTCGTGGTCCGCGAGGAGGACGACGGCGTCGACCGTCGCGAGCAGGCCGGCGGTCACCTCGACCCGTTGGAGGCCCTGTAGGCCGGCGGCGCGCGGGTGAGCGTCGTCCAGGACATGGGGGTCGGCGGCCTGGACCTCGGCGCCCATGTCGGCGAGGAGTTCGGCGATGCGGGCCGCCGGCGTCTCGCGGGCGTCCCCGGTGTTGGCCTTGTACGCCAGACCGAGCAGCAAGATCCGGGAGCCCTTGAGCGGCTTCCCCCGCTCGTTGAGGCCCGCGACGAGACGCCGCACCACGTAGTCGGGCATGTGGTTGTTGACGTCGTTCGCCAGCTCGACGAAGCGGAAGTTCTGCCCCAGGGTCCGCTCGACCCGCCACGACAGGTACGAGGGGTCGACAGGCAGGCAGTGGCCTCCGACCCCGGGGCCGGGGGTGAAGCGCATGAACCCGAAGGGTTTGGTGGAAGCCGCGTCGATGGCCGCCCAGACGTCGATGCCCAGGTCGTGGGCGAAGATCGCCAGCTCGTTGGCGAGGGCGATGTTGACGTGCCGGAAGGTGTTCTCGAGGAGTTTGGTGAGCTCCGCCTCCTTGCAGCTGGCAACGGGGACGACCGTGTCGACGAGAGACGCGTAGAAGTCGCGGACCGACTCCATGGAGGACGGGGTGATGCCCGAGATGACCTTGGGTGTGTTCTCCAGCCTCCAGGTGGGGTTCCCGGGATCGATGCGCTCCGGGCTGTAGCCGAGGTGGAAGTCACGGCCGGCGGTCAGCCCGGAACCGCGTTCGAGGAGCGGGCGGAACACCTCCTCGGTCGTCCCGGGGTACGTGGTCGACTCCAGGACGACGGTCGCTCCGCGAGTGAGGTGGCGGCCGAGCGTCCGTGCCGCGTCCTCGACGTGCGACAGGTCCGGCGTGCCGTCGCGCAGCGGCGTCGGGACGGTGACGACCGCCACGTCGAGTCCGGCGCAGTCGGCCGGGTCGACGGTCGGCTGGTAGACGCCGGCAGCGAGGAGCGGTGCCAGCCGCCGGTCCGAGATGTCCTCGACGTATGACTCGCCGAGCACGAGCCGCTTGATCCGCCCGGCGTCCACGTCGAGGCCGACGACGTGGTGCCCGACCTCGGCGGCTCGAACCGCCAGCGGGAGCCCGACGTATCCCTGCCCCACGACGACGACGCGGAGTCGACGGGGCTCGTGATTCCTGATCATGCGGTCCACCTCGCTGGAGTCGGGGGCTGGGGGAGCGGGGACGTACGCGCGGCGCGGGATCCGCGATGAGCGGTGGCCGTAAGATGGGGACCGCCTCGGCCGTCCGGGACTCGCTTGGCCGCCTGTCTCGGACGGCCGAGTGCTTTTCGGGCTCGGCAAGGAGAGGCGGGAAAACCTGCGGGCTGGCCCCACCCCCGGTTCGATACGATGACGGTGGCTTGCAGTCCCGTTCCGTCACCGTGAGTGACGTCGACGTGCGATCGGAGTGATCGCGTCGGCTGCGGCCTCCCGACCTGGGCCCGCCGTGGCAGCGCCACCGGCGCCGTACGTACGAAATGGAGCATCCAAGGATGGCTCGACACCTGGTAACCAGCGCGCTTCCCTACATCAACGGGATCAAGCACCTGGGCAACATGGTCGGGTCGATGCTTCCGGCGGACGTGTACTCCCGGTACCTCCGCCAGCGTGGCCACGACGTCCTCTACATCTGCGCCACCGACGAGCACGGCACGCCGGCCGAGCTGGCGGCCAAGGAGGCCGGCCTGTCCGTCGCCGAGTTCTGCGCGCAGGCGCACGACGCGCAGAAGGCCGTGTACGACGGTTTCGACCTGGCCTTCGACTACTTCGGGCGCAGCTCCTCGCAGCAGAACGTCGAGATCACCCAGCACTTCGCGCGCAAGCTGAACGAGAACGGCTTCATCGAGGAGCGGGCGATCCGCCAGGTGTACTCGCCGGTCGACGGCCGCTTCCTGCCGGACCGCTACGTCGAGGGCACCTGCCCGCACTGCGGCTACGACAAGGCCCGCGGTGACCAGTGCGAGAACTGCACGCGCGTCCTCGACCCGACCGACCTGATCGACCCGCGCTCGGCGATCAGCGGTTCCACGGACCTGGAGGTCCGTGAGACCAAGCACCTCTTCCTGCTGCAGTCCAAGCTCCAGCCCGAGGTCGAGGAGTGGATCGCCACCGTCAGCGCGGAGTGGCCGCACCTGTCCACGTCCATCGCCCGCAAGTGGCTGACCGAGGGCCTGAACGACCGCGCCATCACCCGAGACCTCGACTGGGGTGTGCCCGTCCCGGCTGACACCTGGCCGGAGCTCGCGGCCGAGGGCAAGGTCTTCTACGTCTGGTTCGACGCCCCGATCGAGTACATCGGCGCGACGAAGGAGTGGGCGGACGCCGCCTCCGACGGTGAGACCCGCGACTGGAAGTCGTGGTGGTACGAGGCCGACGACACCGTCCGGTACACGCAGTTCATGGCCAAGGACAACGTCCCCTTCCACACCGTGATGTTCCCGGCCACCGAGCTCGGCGTGCGCGAGCCCTGGAAGAAGGTCGACGTCGTCAAGGGCTTCAACTGGCTGACGTTCTACGGCGGCAAGTTCTCCACCTCCCAGAAGCGCGGAGTGTTCACCGACGCGGCCCTGGAGATCCTGCCCGGCGACTACTGGCGCTACTTCCTGATCGCCAACGCCCCCGAGTCGGACGACTCCTCCTTCACGTGGGAGCACTTCACCGCCACGGTGAACAAGGACCTGGCCGACACTCTCGGCAACTTCGTCAACCGCGTGCTGTCTTTCTCCCGCAAGCGGTTCGGCGACGAGGTCCCGGCAGGGCATGCCGCCGGCGAGGCGGAGGCGAAGCTCGGCGAGGAGATCGCACGGCTGCTCGGCGAGTACGAGGAGCAGATGGAGGCCCTCCAGTTCCGCAAGGCCGCCGCTGCCCTGCGTGCGCTGTGGTCCGCGGGCAACTCCTACCTGGAGGAGAAGGCGCCCTGGCTGGAGATCAAGACCGACGCCGAGGGCGCCGCGCTGACGCTCCGTACCGCGATGAACCTGATCCACCTGTACGCGGTCGTCTCCGAGCCGTTCATCCCGACCTCGACCGCCGCCATGCGCGGGGCCTTCGCTCTGGAGAACGACACCGCGACCTGGGTGACTGCCGAGCAGGCCAAGTCCCTGGACACCGTCCCGGCCGGCACCGCGTTCACCGTGCCGCCGGTGCTCTTCGCGAAGATCACGGAGGAGGATCTGGAGTCCTACCGGGAGCGCTTCGGCGGCGCCCCGGAGGTCTGACAGGCATCCCCGCGCCCGTACCGCCCCGACTCTCATCGGGCGGTACGGGAGTGGATGAGGGCGGGCAGGTCCGCGGGCGAGACGTTCATGAGCTGCACGCGCGGAGCCGGACCGCCCATCTCCACGCGCGTGACCCCTGCGGACCCGGGCACGTGCTGGAGGTACCGGTCGAAGCCGTTCCCGGTGAGCCACAGCAGCAGGCAGGCGATGCCCCCACCGTGCCCGACGAGGACGGTCGTTCGCCGTCCCTCGGAGCAAACCTCGTCCCAGAGACCCACGTAG
The DNA here is from genome assembly GCF_055600045.1 of Streptomyces sp. NPDC038280. Taxonomy (NCBI): domain Bacteria; kingdom Bacillati; phylum Actinomycetota; class Actinomycetes; order Kitasatosporales; family Streptomycetaceae; genus Streptomyces; species Streptomyces sp. NPDC038280. The sequence continues at coordinate 1,045,364 of NZ_JBVJYZ010000001.1, read as the reverse complement.
CGGGCCTGGACGTCCTCCGACGACTCGCCGCCCGGCGTGCGGAGCCGGTGGATCGGCACACCGTGGTGAGCGGCCTCGGCAGCGGCGAGTTCCCTGGGCCGGCCCCCGAGGTGACCACTGTCCTTGGCGGTCAGACGCTCGTCGACGCGGACATCGGCCGGGGCGAGCGCGGCGGTGAGAATCTCGGCCGACTCCAGACAACGGAACATCGGGCTGACAAGCATCTGTTCCACGGCGATCCCGGCCGCCGCGAGGCACGCGCCGACCCACCGTATGTCGGCGCGCCCGCGCTCGCTGAGCCGACCGCCGACCGCGCGGCCCTGGTGGATGCCCTGGAGGTTCTCCTCCGTCTCGCCGTGCTTGATCAGGTAGATGTGCTGGGCGCTCATGGCGTCGTGTCCTCTCGCTCCGGTCAGTCCCAGTGGCGGACGTCGACACGCGCGGATACGGCGGCGGCGACCTGGTCGTGCTCGGCGTGGTTCATGGCGGGGAAGCGGTCGTGGTGCCACTCGACGTAGAGGACGGAGACGAGGTCGATCGTCCCGTCGGCGAGCAGCTTCCTGAGCACGGGGTACTCGGCACCCTCGATGTCCATCTTCACGACGACGTGGTCCTCCGGCGTGGCGGTCCGGCGGAGCCAGGCGCTGAAGTCCACCGCCGGCACGGCGACGGGCGAGTCGTAGTCGATCTGCTGGTCGTACATGGGCGGGACCCGCTTGCCGGGCATCACGGTGGAGCTCTCGTGGTGGCCGAGGAAGAGGTCGATCGTCCCGTCCTCGGTCCACACCGCGCTGGGGGAGACCTCGATCAGGCCGGTGTGGCGGGTCTGCTGGACGTTCGTGCGAATGGAGGAAAGCAGGCTGGTGTTGGGCTCGAAGGCGTAGAAGTCGTGGTCCGGGAGGTCGTGCATGAATCGCCTCAGCACGATTCCGAGGTTGGCGCCGCAGTCGACGAAGATCTTGCGCATGAGGTGTTCTCCTGGTCAGTGATTGGAGCGCTGAGGTCGATCTCCCGTACGACGCGATCGGCGAGCAGGACGAAATCGCCCGTCTCGGGGAGGTAGCAGCGCTCCTCGTAGCGGATGGTGATGCGGCGGACGGGCTCATCGCCGCGATAGGCGGGCAGATCGCCCCACCGGTAGAGCTGGCCCCCGGGCGCCTTGATTCGACGTAGCCACCGGGGCAGGGGGCTCTTCCGAGTACCGGCGTTGAGCCGGGTGAACATGGCGGTCAGAAAGGTGACGTGCTCGGCCGAGCGTTGCTCGTCCCTCTGCGTTCGGCCGTAGGTCTGCTTGAGCGCGTGCAGCTGGTCCGGGTCCCCGCCGGTCTGGACGAGGAGATCCCGGAGCCGCCGGTCCCAGACGATTCCGAGGTGGCCGTGGAGGACCGGCTCGTCCGTCAGGAAGTAGCCCTCGACGCGGCCGAACTCGCGCTCGTACGGGCACATGTAGTCGTTGTAGAGCCCCTGGGTCGCGCCGGAGACAGTCTCCACTTGCCAGTGGACCCGAGCGGTGAACGGCGAGTCCCACCACCCCAGATGCCAGGGCTGCCACAGCAGGTCGGCGGCGCTGAGCAGGATCACGGTGAGCGCGACAAGCGCAGCGGGCCACCCGAAGGCCGTCTCGTACCCCGTGCTGGGAAGCAGTCCGAGAGCCGTCGCGAGACCGATGTTGGCGGCGATGTTCTCCCAGAAGAGGATGCCGGAGGCGAGGGCGACGACGAGGTTGAAGAGCGCTGTCGCCAGCAGGGCCGCGATCAGTAGCCGGCGGTCGAGGTAGGCGATTAGCCCGGCGGCCTCCACGATCATCGTGAGTAGGTTGGCGGGGCGGTCGATGACGCCCGCCCGGCGCAGGAGCCGGGACATCGTCCGGGAGGGGAGGAAGCGCGCCCAGCCCCAGGAGTACGCCGAAGCCATGAGGTAGTGCGTCCGGTTGTGCCAGGCCCAGGACCAGGGGCGCGGCCCCAGACGTGCCTTGCTCCAGGCCGGCTTGACGTAGTGCGACAGCGAGACGCAGCCGAGCACCAGCACCAGACCGGCGGTGGAGTCGGAAGGGAGCGGGGCGAGGACCGCTGTCACGACGAACCAGGCGAGGTACGCCTTCAACAGACGTACCGGCATCATCCCGTGGTGCTGCCAGCCGCGCAGCCTGCCGCAGTACACGGTGATCCACGCCAGCACGGCGGGAGCCCAGAGGCACGAGGCCACGGCGAGGGACAGAAGGACCAGCTTGTCCCGACGCTGTGGACCGAGGGGCAGCCTGACGTCGTAGTCGCTCGTCGCACCGCGCCAGGTCAGCAGAGCGAGCACGGAGACGACGAACCAGCGCAGCGGCCCGGGCGGGGGTGACGGCAGGAGGACCAGCGGGGCGCTGACCGCGAGGGCCGCGCTCACGGCCAGAGGCGTTGGGTGACGGGCGAGAGCCCGTACCGCCGGGGAGACACCGAAGCGGTAGCACGTAACGACGGTGGCTACGACCGCCGCGGTCGCCACGTACGAAGGGGACGGGGGAGTCGACATGCCCGGCTACCTCCGTGTGAGCGTCGGCCGGCTGACCGCTGGCAACCTCTCCAGATACGAGACGATCCGCTCGCGGGGGTCGGCCGAGAGGTGCAGGTCCCGGTGGCGTACGACGTTGTCGCGGAGCGCCCGACCGCGCGCGAGGAAGTCGAGGACGGCCCGCCGCTCGACGCGCGGGGCTGCAGTGCCCAGTCCAGCTTCGTCGATGACTTTGGCGCACCAGTGCTGGTCATAGGTGGGCAAGGGGACGAGGTGGACCGGCTTGCCGAGGACCAGGGCCTCGCTGATCAGGTTGAAGCCGGCGTTGGAGAACACGACCTCGGAGCGGGCCATGTCCGCGATGAAGGACTCGCGGTCGAAGGCGCGGATCTCGACCCGGGCGTCGGCGAACCCGCGCAGCGCCTGCAACTCCGTGGGCTGCGTGTAGATCCGCAGCGTCCGGTCCGGTACGGACTGGCGGAAGATCGAGGCCAGTTCGCGGACGGACTCCTCCGGGCCGTGGTCGAAGTAGCGGGAGAAGTAGGCGGTGGCGAGGGGCTCGGTGGTGACCGGCGCCGACCGGATGAGGTCGGGAACGACCGGGGGTATGAACTCCAGCCTTCGGTCCTCGGCGTCCAGCGGGACGTACGAGCAGATGAAGGACCGGTCCACGCGGGGCGCGAAGTACCGCAGTCGCTGCTCGTCGGCCGTACGGGCGTACCGGCCGACGGTGGGGAGGTCCAGGTGCCGGTACTTGCTCTGCTGGTCGATGGAGACGAGCGGTCGGCCGAAGTGGTAGGCGAGACGTGGGGTGTTGGGCTCGTAGTCGGTGACGAACACGTCCGGGACGCCGCTGCTCCGGACGGCCCGGCGCAGCTGGAGGTGCCGGAGGAGACCTCCGGGCGCCTGCCGGATGTTCGCGCGCCCGGCGTCGCGCGCGTGGATCCGGTCGCCGCGGGCGAGCAGCGTCGGCATCCACCCGTCCCAGGCGGTGAAACCGAGGTCCCGGAAGTACTCCGCCCGGCCCTGACCGTTGGTGACGATCCGGACCCGGTGCCCGCGGTCGCGGAGGTACTGGGCGATCACGCTCTGCCGGACGGTGTGTCCCATGCCGATGCCGTTGACGCCGATGATCACGTCGAGCGGCCGTACGTTTCCGTCTCCGTTTCCGGACACGACGATCCCTTCCCTTCGGTCAGGCGAGCCGGGTGATGACGTTGCGGGTGACCGTGGCGACCGGGGGGTCCGTGGCCAGGAGGCGGGCCCAGTCGGTGGTGGCGGCGGTGAAGACCGTGCCGCCGGCGGTGAAGACGCCGAGCGTGGCGGCCCGGGGGCTGGGCATCGGCTCACGGACGGCGGAGTTCCAGTCCGGGGGCAGTTCGGCGATGCCGAGGATCTCGAAGTCCTGTGGCGTTCCGTCCTGGCCGGTGGGACGCGGGCGGCCAGCGGCGTCGTACTCGTAGGCCGCGCCGTCGCACTCGTAGCCGATCAGTGCCCCGCCGTGTCCGAGGCTGTCGCCGGTCCTGAGCCCCGTGCCGGAGAACGCCCAGTGACCGGCGTCCGTGACGATGAAGCCCCGGGGAGCACGGGCGCCATCCCAGTGGCCACCGCCGTTGCGGTAGCTCACGCCTAGGAGGGTGTTCTCCGGCTCAGACTCCCACCAGTGGTCCGGGCACCCGTACGAGCTGTCCGGGTCGGTGCCGACGGGGGCTCCGGGCGGGAACTTGTCGCAGGACAGCCCCGTCCCGTCCGGAGCGACGTCGACGCGCCACCAGCAGGTGTTGGCACCGAAGTTGGCGATGTTGCCGCCGGTGTCCCGGAAGGCGGTCACGTGGCGTCGGAGCTCGGCGCTCCAGTACTCGTCGTGACCGGCAGCGACCAGGAGGCGGTATCCGTCGCGCAGGAACAGCCCTTCGTGGAGGTCCAGATCGGTGCAGTAGTCGGCCTCGATCCGGTTCCGTTCCATCCAGGCGATGAACGGGGCGTCCCAGTGCGCGAACGTCTGCCGGGGCGATGACGGGTCGTATGCGTCCGGCAGGCCCTTCACGGGCCCGCCGACACCGCCCCCGGGGCGGCGTGTCGTGACCTGGGCGGCGCTGTACAGGCTGCCGCCGCCCGCGGTGTTGTACGCCTGGTAGGTGAACGTCGGGATCTTGTACAGGATCCCGCGTCCGGAGGGCGCGGAGGGGGTGACGACCAGAAGGATGCGCGCCTCCCGGGCATCCAGCGACGGCATGCCGGAGGTGCGCTCCGTGCCCAGCACCGCGATGTAGACCCCGGAACGCCACTCCGGAGGCACGCGGAACTCGTACGCGGGCCACTGCCAGTCCGCGTCGAAGCGTCCAGGGGAGGCAGCCCGGCCGGGCCACTCGACGTGCCCCGCGTGCTGCGGCTCGGCTCCCCAGCGGTAGAAGTCGACGTGGAAGCGGGGGGCGGTGGTGGCGATGTGCAAGCGCACCACTTCACCGGCGCGGACGCTCGGCCGGGCCGCGTAGCCGTTGACGGTGGTCACGCGCCCTCCCTGGGACGGGCCACGCCGGCGAGGTGGAAGGGGTCGACCGCCTCGACGCGGGCGTCCCAACCCAGGCCGTTCAGCTGGGAGGTGAGCTCGATGGGGTCTCGGAGCACTTTCACGGCGACGTGGCGGGAACCGTCCGAGAGGGTGCGATGGACGGTCGGCACGGGCGCCGCTTCCACCTGGTCCTCGATCTCCGCCTTTGCCGACGAGTCGTCGAGGAACACCACGCGACCGCCCGGCACCAAGGCCCACCTGAGCAGATCCCAGAACGGTTCCATCTCCACCGGTGGCACGTGGCTGAGCCAGAAGGCGAAGAACACCGTGTCGTACTGGCGGTCCGGCGCCCAGTCGAAGACGTCCGCCTCGATGAATCGAGTCTCGGTGCCGCGCATGCGGTCGCGGGCCCGGCGGAGCATCTCCGGCGCCGCGTCCAGCGCCGTCAGGCTGTGGGCCCGGTGGGACAGCAACCGCGTCCACTGGCCCGTGCCGCAGGCGATCTCCAGGACGTCACCGCCGACCGGCAGCGAGTCCAGGGCCTTCGCGAGCCGAGGCATGTCCATGCGGGTGCTGTACGTGGCGTCGTACTCGTCGGCTCGCGCCTGGTAGTAAGCGATCTGGCCCCCTGACCAGTCGCCCGGACCGTCCTGTCGCTCCTTCGTTCCGGTCACGCTGTGACCACCCCTCTCGTCTGCCTACGGAGCGGTGATGCTCCGTGCCGAGAAGACTGCCGAGCGGCGCTGGACAGCGGGCTGTCGTGGTGTCGCACTCGCGGTGCAGCGCCGCCGCTGTTCAGGGCGACGGGTGCGCCTCGCTCAGACCTGGCCGGAATGGCCCGGGTGCTGCACCCGTGCTGAACTCCCGTCGCAGCGAAGGGCCTACGCCGCTGGTCAGACCGCCCTACCCTGTTACCTTCGTCGGTGTCGGTCGAAGGAGCTTCGGTGGCCACAGTGCAGCGCTGGACCGGACGGGAGGCGCGTGCTCTGCGGCTCGCGACGCGTCGGAGCGTGCGTGGCTTCGCGTCCTACCTCGGCGTCAGCGACCGGACGGTGTCCAACTGGGAGGCCCGGGGCGAGGAGATCGTCGTCGCGCCGGACTCCCAGGCGTTACTCGACACGGCGTTGGAACGGAGCGACGCGGAGGTGCGGCAGCGCTTCTGGGGCTCCGTCGGTGTTCCGACGCCCGAGGCCGCGTCGGCGCCGGACGAATACCGCCCCATACCCGTTCCGGAGCCCGGCTTGGTGCACAGATCCGAAGATCTCGAAGGGCTCGTCTCCGTACTCCGTGAGGCGACGCAGGACGACACCGTCGCCACGGTCGCCCTGTGCGGCCCCGGCGGGTTCGGTAAGACGACGCTGGCCACGCAGGTGTGCCACGACCCCCGCGTACGGGACTCCTTCTCGGAGATCCTCTGGGTGGAGACCGGCGAGGGATGCACGGCCGCCAGGGTCGTCGAGCTGATCTCCGACCTGTGCGTCCACCTCGACGGCAACCGTCCGTCACTTGCCGATCCGGAGCAGGCCGGCTTCCATCTCGCCCGTCTGCTCCAGCGGCGACGCGCGCTCCTCGTCGTCGACAACGTCTGGTCCGCCACCGACCTCAGCCCCTTCCTGCTCGGCGGTGAGGACTGCGTACGGCTCGTGACCACGAGGAACGTGCGCGTCTGCCCCAGCTCCGCCCGAGTTGTGCGCCTGGGGCCCATGGCCCCGGGGGAGATCCGCGAGCTCCTCGTCCGCAACGTTGGTGCCCTCGGCGATGCCGAGGCCGCGCGCCTAGCAGGCGTGTGTGGGGGCTGGCCGCTGCTCGCGTCGATCGTCGGTGCGAACGTCTCCCAGGAGGTCGGTTTCGGCGCCCCGGCCGACCGCGCCGTCACGGAGACGAACGCGGCGATCCGCGCGTACGGCCCTCAGGCTTTCGACGTCTGGGACTCCGACCAGCGCAAGAACGCCATCGGGCAGGCGCTCGAATCCAGCCTCCGCAGTCTCGCGCAGAGCGTCTCGATCGCCGGCCGCACGGACCTGCGAGACCGGTACCTGTCCCTGGCGGTGTTCCCTCCGTCGGTGCCGATTCCCATGTCGGTCCTCACCCACTGGTGGGGCACCGCGAACGGGTGGGCCCCTCACGTGGTGCGCCAGTTCTGCCGGGTGCTGTCCGACCGGTCGCTGATCGGCGCCTACCTTGCCGACCGGAACGCCATCGTGCTGCACGACGTGTTCCGGTCCTATCTGCGGCATCTGATCGGCGACCAGTGGGCGACCCTTCACCGGTCCCTGATCGAGGCGTACCGGCAGAGCACGGACGGTGCCTGGGAAACGCTCGCTGATAGCGAGGGATACCTGTGGCGTCACCTCCCCTACCACCTGCGTGAGGCGGGCCTCGACGGCGAACTCGTCGGCCTGCTGGCCTCGCCGACGTACGTCATGCGCAAGGTCGCACTCGTCGGGCATCAGTCGCTGACCGCGGACGCCGCCGTGCTCGACGCCATGCCCGGGCGCCACGATGCCGGCCACCCGCAGCACCAGGTGTGGGCCACCGCCCGGGCCCTGACCGGTGCCGGGTACCTGCTGAACGGGCTGGAGAGCCCGGCCGACATCGCCTCGACCCTCTCGATCGTGCTGCGGCGTGCATCCACCCCCGAGGCCCCCCGAAGCTTGGAAGGCGCAGCGGGGGAGGGGACGGTGCTCGCCCCCAGGTGGCTGTTGCCGCCCCCTGAGGTGAGCTCCGAGGCGGTGACGGAGCGCGGTCACATCGGTGCGGTCGTCAGCGTGTCCGCCATCCGCGACATCGTGGCATCAGGTGGAGAGGACGGAGTGGTCAGGCTGTGGAACCTGAACACGGGCCGACTCCTCCGAGCCCACGAGGCCCATACCGGATGGGTGTTCGCCACCGCGCTCTCCGCGGACGGGATGGTCCTCGCCTCAGCGGGGGACGACGGAGCCGTCCGGCTGTGGCGCACGGACACCGGCGAACCTGTCGGGGTGCTGCCCGGGCACAACCGCCGTGTTCGCAGTCTCACCTTCTCCTCAGCCGACTCCGTCCTGGTCTCCGGTGCCGAGGACGGAGCCGTATGCGCGTGGGACCTGGAGCGGCTCGTGCTCCTGCGCACGATGCGGGCGGCAGGCACCCCCGTCTGGTCCGTGGCTATCGGCGGGGACTCCGACTCGCTCGTGGCCGCAGCCGGCGAGGACGAGTTCGTCCGGCTCTTCGACCTGCGCACCGGCCGCCTCCTCGACGAACGTGCGGAACACCAGGATTGGGTCCGCTCCGTCGCCTTCGCCCCCGGCTCCTCTCTCTTGGCCTCGGGGTCTGGTGACCGTTCCGCAGCCTTGTGGGACACGGCCGACGGGAAACTCGTGCTCGTCCGCCGGATCACCGGCCTCAAGGCGCGCGTGCGCGCCGTCGCTCTCTCCCCACATGACGATGTCCTCGTCGCCGCCACCGAGGAGCCGAGGATCCAGGCGTTCTCGGCGGAGACGCCTGTAGGTGAGACACAGCTCCCGCGGGGCGTCGACTGGGTGCGCTCACTCGCCAGAACGGGCGACGGCACCGTGGTTGCCGGGTGCGAGGACGGCGCTATCCGCGTCTGGACCATGGGGAAGAGCAGGCTCAGGACCCTGGCCGGCGGCTCGAACACCGTGTGGTCCACGCAGTTCGCGGCCGGCGGACGTGCCGCCGTGGTCGGCGACGGGGCCGGCGGCGTCGACGTCGTCGACACCGCGACGGCGGCGGTCGGCCGGAGGCTGCCCGCCGCCCACGGACGCGTCTGGTCCCTGGCCTGCGGCGAGGAGCACGTCGCCGCGGCTTGCGGCGACGGGGCGGTCAGGGTCTGGTCGCTGCCTGACCCGGCCTGGTCGCTCACCTTGAACCAGGACACCCCGCGAACGTGGGCTGTGGCGATGGCCCGTTCGACGCCTCGTATCGCTGCGAGCACGGGCGACGGACACATCCGGTGCTGGGATCTCCCCACCGGGACTCTGTCGTGGACTCAGGACGTGCACGCCGGTCGGTTGCGGTCGCTCTCGTTCGACGACAGCGGAGACGTCCTGGCTGCCTGCGGTGGTGACGGCTCGGTGCGCGTGTGGCACGCCCCCACAGGGGATTTCAGGAGCCGGTTCAGCAGCCCCAGCGGGTGGGCCCGCGCCGTCACCGTGGACGGTCCCGGCAACCGCGTGGCGGTCGGGTCGGGAACCGGAGACATCGCGGTACGACATCTGGGGATGGACCGGTTCACCTCCCACATCTCCGGTCACACGGGCCGCATCCTCATGCTGGGCTTCATGAGCGACGAGGACCGCCTCGTGTCGGCTGCTGCGGATGGGACGGTGCGCGTGTGGTCGCTCGGAGAGCAGCGGCAGATCGCCAAGGTCCGGGTGGACGCCTCACTGCACTGCGCGGCCTTCGAACCCGCGACGGGCGAGGTGCTGGTAGGTAGTGCGGCGGGTGTCGTAGCCCTAGGGATCATTGACACATGAGCGAGAAGTGAAGGGCTTGGACACCATGACAGAGAAGACCTCCCGCACCTCGGGCGAAGAGGCCGTCCGCGACACCGGGCCCGTTGGTGCTTCAGTCATCCTCAGCAACGAGGCCGGCTCGTTCGCCTGGGGTGTGCTGGCCAAGCGCCACCCTGCCCTCATCCAGCAGGTACGAGACGCCTTCCCGTACGGCCGCCGACAGCACGAGGCCCTCGACGCCCTGCTGGACGAGATCACCAACGGTGTGGTCGAGCCGCTCGGCCCCACGGAACACGACCACGAGCGCTGGGCGGACTGGGGGCAGGGGCACTTCGGGCGTTCTTGGTACGACGCCCCGTTCCTGTGGGCGGAGAGCTACTTCTACCGCAAGCTCCTGACAGCCGTTGAGTACTTCGGCACCGGGCCATGGCAGGGAGTTGATCCCTTCGCGCCGTTCAAGCAGGCCGAACTGCGCGGCGACGCGGTGCAGGAGGAGCTGCGTGCCCTCGACGCACTCGCGGACGCACCGGCCGAGGAGCGGGCCACGGCCCTGCTCCACGCCTCGCTCTGGGGCAACCGCGCGGACCTCGGCTTCCGCGTCTCGGCGGAGGAGCCGGCGGTTGACGACGTGGTCGCCTCCGCGCTGGTCGCCGACGACAGCGCCGTGCTGTGGCAGCTCCTGCCCGCCGGAGCACCCTCCACCGTCGCCGTCGTGGCGGACAACGCAGGACGAGAGCTCATCCCTGACCTGATCCTCATCGACCACATCCTCGAACAGCGGCACGCCGAACGGGTCGTGCTTCACGTCAAGCCCTACCCGTACTACGTTTCCGACGCGATGACGGCTGACGTCGTCGACTGCCTGCGTCGCCTCATCGAAGCGCCCGGTGAAGCCAGCAGGATCGGCGGCCGGCTGTGGAAGGCCATGGCGGCAGGAAGCCTGGAGGTCCGAACCCACCCGTTCTTCTGCGCTCCGCTGCCGTACGAGGCGATGCGCGAGGACCTTCGTGGCGAGTTCGAGAACGCCACGCTCACCATCCTGAAGGGCGACCTCAACTACCGTCGCCTGGTGGGAGACCAGCTGCGGGACGCCACGGCGCCCTTCGCCGATCTCACCGCGTACTTCCCGGGGTCCGTCGCGGCGCTCCGGACCCTGAAGTCCGACGTCATCGTCGGCCTGGAGCAGGGAACACTGGACGCTCTCGAGCGGACCGGAGCTCTCTGGCGTACGAGCGGAACTCACGCGCTGATTCAGGCGAGACGATAGATCTGGGCGGTGAACTTTCGCGTATTCCCTTGTGGGAGTGGCCCGGCAAGCTCAGCCCGCTACTCTGCATTGGCTTTCCCGTAGCGAGGGGCGCCGTCAGACTCACAACAGAACCACCGCTCGAGGTCCTGGTTGCGGAGCGGAGCGCAGGCCCACCTTGAGGACTTCGTGCAGTGCTACCGGGCTGACGAGGACAGCTCCAAGCACGTGGAGACGGAACGCTTCAAGGCCTACACGTACGAGGAACTGATCGCTCGCGACAGGGCGAACCTCGACATCACTGGCTCCGCGCCCTGGGCCTCGACGACGTGGCCAATGTTCCGGCGGCCGAGGTGCTGGCCGCCGAGATCGTCGAGGACATCCAGGCCGCCCGAAGGAGTTCGCCGCGACCACGGAGACGCTGCAGCAGGACCGGGCGAGGGACGGAATGCCGCAGCGGCGGAAGCTCACATCGCGGACTGAGAGCACCTGCGGCTGGTATGTGTGAAGCGGGTGCAAGGACACAAGCGTTTGCTCTGCCAGTGCCCGAGTGCCTACAGCAAGTAGTTTCTGCCCAGGCTGCAGGGGTGATTCCGGACCTTGGTCCAGAGTGCCTCGGTGAGATTCCGGGCATCCTGTTTCACGGACGGATGGGGAACCCGAGGGTGACGGGGCCATGCGGACGCCATGGCGGTCGCCTCAATCCAAGATATTTCGCCACCGGCGCTCCCGGCCCGCCTGCGTTTATGCAGGTCAAGCACAGCGCTCAAGCGCCCATACTGCGCGACTACCTCGACTAGTCGCGGCCGAACGCACAGCGGTCACAAGACGCCGGAGCCCGGCTCCCCGAGAGGGGAGCCGGGCTCCGGCGTTCTCCCTCGGGGTGCGGGATGCCGCCAATTGGTCGACGCTGGGTGAACGGACTTCACCGGAGAGTCAGGGAGGCTCCATGCGTCGTCCCATCGCCCGAGCGGTAACCGGAATTCTGGGACTGGTCTCGGCGGCGGCCGTGCCGGTGTCCTCGCCCTCGCCCGCCGCCGCGGACAGTGTGATCATCGGCGGCCGTCCGGTCCTCGTGGACGACACGCCGTGGGTCGTGGCGCTGTCCAGCCGTGGCCGGTTCGGGGAAAGCCGAGGGGGCCAGTTCTGCGGAGGGGTGGTCGTGGCACCGACCAAGGTTCTGACGGCGGCGCACTGCCTGGGCCGGGACGTACTGGGCGCGGAACCGGGCGGGACGGCCGACCTCAAGGTCATCGCCGGCCGCTCGGAACTGCGCGGCAGCGACGGCCAGGAGGTCAAGGTGGCCGGCTCCTGGGTCAATCCGGAGTACGACGCCGCCACCAACGCGGGCGACCTGGCCGTCCTCACGCTCGCCAGCCCCCTGCCGGACACGTACGCGATCAAGACGGCACCCACGGGCGACCCGGCGTACGAGCCGGGCACCAGCGCCTCCGTGTACGGCTGGGGCGACACGACCGGGCTCGGCAGCTACGCATCAGCCCTGCGCGCCGCTCCGGTCAGTGTGCTCGCGGACACGGTCTGCGAGAAGGCCTACCCCGGCGACTCGGACGGCAGGTACCACGCCGCGACGATGCTCTGCGCGGGAGACCCCAAGGGCGGCAAGGATGCCTGTCAGGGGGACAGCGGGGGGCCGCTGGTGGCCCGCGGGAGGCTCATCGGGCTGGTGTCCTGGGGCAGTGGCTGCGGGCAGGCTGAGAGCCCGGGTGTGTACACCAGGGTCTCGGCCGTACTGCCGGCCGGAGTCCTCTGAGGTGACCGGGCGCGGGGGTATGAGAACGGGCGGTCACCCCTGATCCGCAGGGGCGCCCGCCCGTCGGCCGGTCCTGAACCGGCCCTTGGCTCGTCGTGGATGAGGGGTCAGCGGTCCTCGTCGACTGCGCTGGCCGGCACTGTGGTCAGCCGGTCCGTCTCATCCTGTATTTCCGCGGCGATCTTCTTGAGTTCCGGCTCGAACTTGCGTCCGTGGTGGGCGCAGAAGAGCAAGTCACCACCGCTGGTCAGGACGACGCGCAGATAGGCCTGGGCGCCGCAGCGGTCGCAGCGGTCAGCGGCCGTCAGCGGGCTCGCGGGGGTCAGAACAGTAGTCACGTCGCCTCTTCTCTAGCTCGACGAGCTGTCGTACCAGGGTCAACATCCAACCAGGCCGAAAACGTTCCCGCTCGTGGCTTTTCCTCGAAACTTCTTCCCAGGTGGCTGTCTGCTGCCGGTTGGCGGCGAATGAGCCGTATTGCTTCGCTCTACGGATTTCGCATTGCTTGTCTCGGTTTGCGCCCTCCCGGCTGTTGCCGGTTGTTCATGAGGACGTGCCCGGAGCCTAAATGGTTCATGCCTGGAAGGGAACGTGATGTGAGCGTCACCCCATCGAGGGATCGAACACGCATGCGACTCTGGTCTAGCATGAGAAATCACGAGGGTGGCGTGACAACCGCTCTACCAGGCCTCGGTACCCTCTGACCGGCGACCGAACGCCGGGCCTTTACCCACTGGGCCAGATTTCAAATTCAGCGAGGAGCGAACCGCGTGACCGCCGAAACGTCCGTGCCGTCCAGTGCGCTGCTGACCGCAGACCGTGACGCTTCCAACTACACCGCGCGGCATCTGCTCGTACTCGAAGGACTCGAGGCGGTTCGCAAGCGCCCCGGAATGTACATCGGGTCCACCGACAGCCGCGGCCTCTTGCACTGCCTCTGGGAGATCATCGACAACTCCGTCGACGAGGCCCTCGGCGGGTACTGCGACCACATCGAGGTGATCCTCCACGACGACGGCTCGGTGGAGGTCCGGGACAACGGCCGGGGCATCCCGGTCGACGTCGAGCCCAAGACCGGTCTGTCGGGTGTCGAGGTCGTGATGACCAAGCTGCACGCCGGCGGAAAGTTCGGCGGCGGCTCGTACGCGGCCTCCGGCGGTCTGCACGGCGTGGGCGCCTCGGTGGTGAACGCGCTGTCCGCCCGGCTCGACGTGGAGGTCGACCGGAGCAGCGCCACCCACTCGATCAGCTTCCGCCGCGGCGTCCCGGGCATCTTCACCGAGCAGGGACCCGACAGCCCCTTCGACCCGGGGAACGGGCTGCGCAAGATCAAGCGGGTGCCGAAGGGCCGCACCGGCACGCGCGTGCGGTACTGGGCCGACCGGCAGATCTTCCTCAAGGACGCCAAGCTCTCCCTGGACACGCTCTACCAGCGGGCCCGGCAGACCGCCTTCCTCGTGCCCGGCCTCACCATCGTCGTCCGCGACGAGCGGGGTCTGGAGGGCGAGGGGAAGACCGAGGAGACGTTCCGCTTCGACGGGGGCATCAGCGAGTTCTGCGAGTACCTGGCCCAGGACAAGGCCGTCTGCGACGTCCTCCGCCTGACCGGCCAGGGCACGTTCAAGGAGACCGTCCCGGTCCTCGACGAGCGTGGCCACATGACCCCCACCGAGGTCACCCGCGAGCTCGGGGTCGACATCGCCCTGCGCTGGGGCACGGGCTACGACACCATGCTCAGGTCCTTCGTGAACATCATCGCCACCCCCAAGGGCGGCACCCATGTCACGGGCTTCGAGCGGGCCGTCACCAAGACCATGAACGAGGTGCTGCGCTCCGCCAAGCTGCTGCGCGTCGCCGAGGACGACATCGTCAAGGACGACGCGCTGGAGGGCCTGACCGCGGTCGTGACCGTGCGGCTCGCCGAGCCGCAGTTCGAGGGCCAGACCAAGGAGGTGCTCGGCACCTCGGCGGCGAACCGCATCGTCGCCAATGTGGTCGCCAAGGAGCTCAAGGCGTTCCTGACCTCCACCAGGCGGGACGCCAAGGCCCAGGCGCGCGCTGTCCTCGAGAAGGCCGTCGCCGCCGCCCGGACGCGGATCGCCGCCCGCCAGCACAAGGAGGCGCAGCGCCGCAAGACCGCGCTGGAGACCTCCTCGCTGCCGGCCAAGCTCGCCGACTGCCGCAGCGACGACGTGGAGCGCAGTGAGCTCTTCATCGTCGAGGGAGATTCCGCGCTGGGCACCGCCAAGCTGGCCCGCAACAGCGAGTTCCAGGCGCTTCTGCCGATCCGGGGCAAGATCCTCAACGTTCAGAAGTCGTCCGTCTCGGACATGCTGAAGAACGCCGAGTGCGGCGCGATCATCCAGGTCATAGGGGCTGGCTCCGGCCGGACCTTCGACATCGACGCCGCCCGCTACGGCAAGATCGTGCTCCTGGTCGACGCCGACGTCGACGGCGCGCACATCCGCTGCCTGCTGCTCACGCTCTTCCAGCGCTACATGCGTCCGATGGTCGAGGCCGGGCGGGTCTTCGCCGCCGTGCCGCCGCTGCACCGCATCGAGCTGGTCCAGCCCAAGAAGGGCCAGGACAAGTACGTGTACACGTACTCGGACAACGAGCTGCGGCAGACGCTGCTCGAGTACCAGCGCAAGGGGATCCGCTACAAGGACTCCATCCAGCGCTACAAGGGCCTCGGAGAGATGGACGCCGACCAGCTCGCGGAGACCACGATGGACCCCCGGCACCGGACCCTGCGCCGGATCAACATCGGGGACCTGGAGTCGTCGGAGCAGGTCTTCGATCTGCTCATGGGCAATGACGTGGCCCCGCGCAAGGAGTTCATCACCAGCTCCGCGGCGACGCTGGACCGCTCACGCATCGACGCCTGATCCGGTCCGCCGCTCCGGCGGACGCGGCCCACGCGGGGGTGGAGCCCGAGGCTCCACCCCCGCGGTACGTCTATCTGCACGGTTCCGTCCCGCAGTCCCGGGGCGCCGTCACCTGATGGAGTGAAGAGCGGGGAGAGAAGAGTCCGGGATCTTCCCGCTCTGTCCATCCTTGGGCACGCGGCCGAAACGGTTCGCTGACAAGGAGTTGACGGGTGGAGAAGCCGGAAGGACTCGACGACGCCGCGGTGCGGATCGACGACCCGTGGTACGACGCGCTGGCCGCCGGGTGGGGAGAGGTGGACGGGACCGGCGGGCCCGCCCCCGCCTCCGTACCGCCGCCCGGGCCCGAGCGCCGGGGCGACCGCACCGAGGCCGACATCTATCTGGAAGTGCAGCGGAGTCCCGCGTTCCAGGAAGTCCGCAGCCGTTACCGGCGGTTCGTCGTGCCGGCCGCCCTCGCCTTCCTCATCTGGTATCTGGCGTACGTCGTCGCGGCCACGACCGTTCCCGGGCTGATGGCCCGGCCGGTGGCCGGAGCGGTGAACGTGGCGATGGTGGCGGGGCTCGGGCAGTTCCTCACCACGTTCCTGCTGACCTGGGCCTACGCACGCCACGCACGGCTGCGCCGCGACCGTGCCGCGCTCGAACTGCGCTGGACCGTCTTCGACGAGACGAGGACTCAGGACACCGGGGCGCAGGACGGCAGGGCTCAGGACACCAGGTCGCGGGGCGTCAGGTCGCAGGGCACCGGCAACCAGGAGATGACGCGGGGGACGAAGCGTTGACGGGCCACATCCTGACCTCCCAGCACCAGACGCTGGCACTGCTGCTGTTCAGCGCGTTCATCGCGGTGACCCTGGCGATCACCACCTGGGTGAGTCGCAACCGGCACGGCTCGGCGGAGGAGTTCTACGCGGGCGGACGGCTGTTCTCGCCCATGGAGAACGGATTCGCCATCGCCGGGGACTACATGTCCGCCGCTTCCTTCCTCGGTATCTCCGGACTGATCGCCCTCTTCGGCTACGACGGAATGCTCTACTCGGTCGGCTTCCTCGTGGCCTGGCTGGTCGTCCTGCTGTTCGTCGCCGAACTCGTGCGCAACTGCGGCCGGTTCACCCTCGCCGACGTCGTCGCCGCCCGGATGGCCGAGCGGCCCGTCCGGATCGCCGCGGGAACCTCCTCGGTCACCGTGTCCGTTCTCTATCTGGTGGCGCAGATGGTCGGGGCCGGAAGCCTGGTCGCGCTGCTGCTGGGCGGGACGAGCGAAGCCGCGCGCTCGTGGACCGTCATCGGCGTCGGCGCTCTGATGGTCGTCTATGTGTCGTTGGGAGGGATGCGGGCCACCACCTGGATCCAGATCGTCAAGGCCGTGCTGCTGATGGCGGGCACGATCGTGCTCACCGTGCTCGTGCTCGTCCGCTTCCACGGCGACATCAACCAGTTGCTCACCACCGCCGCCGAACGCAGCGGCCACGGCAGGGACTTCCTAGCCCCCGGCCTCAAGTACGGCGGGGACTGGACCGCGCGCCTGGACTTCATCAGCCTCGGCCTGGCGCTCGTCCTGGGCACCGCCGGACTGCCGCACATCCTGTCCCGCTTCTACACCGTGCCCACCGCGCGGGCCGCCCGCCGCTCGGTCGTCTGGTCCATCGGTCTCATCGGCAGCTTCTATCTGATGACGATCGTGCTCGGCTTCGGCGCGGCGGCGATCGTCGGCACCGCCGAGGTCCGCGCGTCCAGCGCCGCGGGCAACACCGCGGTGCCGCTCCTCGCCCTGGACCTGGGCGGCGGGGCGGGATCGACCGGCGGCACCGTGCTGTTCGCGGTCGTCGCGGCGGTCGCCTTCGCGACGATCCTGGCCGTCGTCGCGGGGATCACGCTGGCCTCGTCCGCCTCGGTGGCGCACGACCTGTACGCCTCGCTGCGACGACGGCGGGCCAAGCCGTACAGCGAGGTGGCCGTCGCCCGGTTCGCCGCGGCCGGTATCGGCGCGGCCGCGATCGGGCTCGGACTGCTCGCCCGCGATCTCAATGTGGCCTTCCTCGTCGGCCTCGCCTTCGCGGTCGCCGCCTCCGCCAACCTGCCCGTACTGCTCTACTCGCTGTTCTGGCGGAACTTCACCACGCGCGGCGCCGTCTGGTCGGTGTACGGAGGGCTGATCCCGGCCATTCTGCTGGTGGTGCTCTCCCCGGTCGTCTCAGGCAGCCCCGAGTCGCTGTTCCCGGGCGTGGACTTCCACGTCTTCCCGCTCCAGAACCCGGGAGCGGTCTCCATCCCGCTCGGCTTCCTGGCGGGATGGATCGGCACGGTCACCTCGCCCGAGCCGCCGGACGCGGCCAAGCACGCCGAAACGGAGGTCCGGGCACTGACGGGCGCGGGGGCGGTGTGATCGCCGGCGGGAGCGGGATCCGGGTGACCGGACCTAGCCGCTCGGTGCCCAGGCGTACCGGTGCTCGGGGCGGCCCGTCTCGCCGTATTTCAGCGAGAGGCGCACCCGACCGGAGCGCTCCAGGAGTTTCAGGTAGCGCTGGGCGGTCTGACGACTCATGCCCGCCCGCTCGGCGATCTCCTGCGCCGACAGCGGCCCGTCGGCGGCGAGCAGGACTCTCCGCACCAGCTCGGCCGTCGTGGGGGAGTGCCCCTTGGGCAGGGCCGTCTCTCCCGAGCCCGCCGACAGGGCGCCGAAGATCCGGTCCACCTCGGCCTGTTCCGCCTCACCGCCGCCGTCCAGGGTGCGCCGCAGCAGCGCGTAAGCCTCCAGCTTGGTGCGCAGTCCGGCGAAGGTGAACGGCTTCACCAGGTACTGCAGCGCGCCCTGGCGCATCGCCGCCTGGACGGTGGCCACATCGCGCGCCGCCGTCACCATGATCACGTCGGTGTGGTGACCGAGCCGCCGCAGCTCGCGGACCACGGCGAGGCCGTTCTCGTCGGGCAGATGGTGGTCCAGGAGCACCAGGTCGACGGGGACCTCGGCGATGAGGGCGAGCGCCTCCGCCGCCGAGTGGGCCCGGCCGACGACCCGGAAGCCCGGGATCTTCGCCACATACGCCGCGTTGATCCGCGCCACCCGGACGTCGTCGTCCACCACCAGTACGTCGATCATCGTGTCTCCGTCACGGGGACGGGCCCCGGCTCGGTCAGGGCCTCGGGCAGGACGACGGTGAATTCGGCGCCCCCTCCCGAGGCCTCGTCCACCCGGACGCTGCCACCTTGGCGCTCGGCCAGCCGCCGCACCATGGCGAGACCCAGACCACGCCTGCCGTGGGAGGGCGGTTCCTTGGTGGTCCAGCCCTCTGTGAAGATCAGCTCACGCGCGTCGGGCGGAATCCCCGGCCCGCTGTCCGCGACCCGCAGCAGTGCCGTGCGCCGCTCCGCGCGCAGCTCGACCTCCACCCGGGCGTCGTCCGAACCGGCCGCCGCGTCCAGCGCGTTGTCGACGAGATTGCCCACGACCGTCACCAGCTCGCGAGGATCCACCAGCCGGTCGGGCAGCAGGGTGCCGGCCGCGATCCGCAGGGACACTCCCCGCTCCGCCGCGACGGTGGCCTTGCCGACCAGCAGCGCGGCGAGCAGCGGATCGTGCACCTTCTCGGTGACCTGCTCGGCGGTCGCCCGGTGCACACCGACCACCTCGGTGACGTACTCCACGGCCTCCTCGTGCATCTCCAGCTCCAGCAGACCCAGGAGGGTGTGCAGGCGGTTGGCGTGCTCATGATCCTGGGCGCGCAGGGCGTCGATGAGTCCGTGCGTCGAGTCCAGCTCACGTCCCAGGCGCTCGAGCTCGGTGCGGTCGCGCAGGGTCGCCACCGCGCCGCCGTCGTCGGTGGGCATCCGGTTGGCGATCAGCACCCGTCTTCCGCGTACGGTCACCAGATCCTCGCCCGTGACCCGGCCGGTCAGCACGTCGGTGGTCCGGCCCTCGCCCAGTACGTCGTCCAGGGCCCGGCCCTGGGCCTCCGGGCCGATGCCCAGCAGCCGCTGCGCCTCGTCGTTCAGCAGCCGGATCCGGCCGGCCCGGTCGAGGGCGACGACGCCCTCCCGGATGCCGTGGAGCATCGCCTCGCGCTCGACGAGGAGCGCCGAGATGTCGGAGAAGGCCAGGTCGTGGGTCTGCTTCTGGAGACGGCGGGAGATCAGATAGGCGGCGAGTGCCCCGACGGCCAGCGCCCCGCCCGCGTAGGCGAGGAGCCCCGGGATGGCTGCCAGGAGCCGGGCGCGCACGCTGTCGTACTCGATCCCGACCGAGACGGCGCCGACGATCGCGCCGTTCCCGTCGCGCAGGGGCACCTTCCCGCGCGCAGAGCGTCCCAGCGTGCCACTGTCGATCTCCATGACCTCCCGGCCGGCGAGCGCCTCGCTGGGGTCGGTCGAGACGATCTTGCCGATCTGGCCGGCGTCCGTGTGGGACCAGCGCACACCGTGCCGGTCCATGATCACGACATACTCGGCTCCGGTCGCCCGCCGGATCCGCTCGGCCTGTGCCTGTACGGGGCCGTCGGTGGCCGGAGGGGAGCCGAGCAGCTCGCCGGCGACCTGCGGGGACGCGGTCGTCTCGGCGATGGCGAGCGCGCGGCGCATCGCCTGGTCGTCGAGCTGCGCGCTGAGCGGTGCCAGGAAGAGGCCCGTGGCCAGCACGGTGACGCCGGTGGCGATGGCCAGCTGCATCAGCAGGACCTGGGAGAAGACGCGCCGCGGCCAGCCGAACCGGCGGCGCCGTTCGGGCGCCCGCGCGGCGGGGTTCGGTGCGGGGCTCATGTGTACGAACGGTAGAGGGCAGAACGTCCTTTATGAAACCTCCGGCGGGAGCGCCCCCTGAGGCGCCTCCCTGCGGTCCGTGAGGCATCGGCCCTCACGCCGAGGGTCGGCGCGATTCGCGGTGACCAGCGGATCGCCGAACCCGGACGGCTCGCTCCGCCCGAGGCGGCGGCCCGGCTGGGTGCGTGACGGGCCCCGCCTATTCTGGAGGGCGCCCTTTTCCGAAGGCGCCACGAAGAGCCGCAAACCGAGAAGGACGCCTCCTTGAGCACGCAGCAGATCCCCGTCGTCGTCCTCGCGGGTTTTCTGGGGTCCGGCAAGACGACGCTGCTCAACCATCTGCTGCGCAGCGCCCGCGGCACCCGGATCGGGGTGATGGTCAACGACTTCGGCTCCATCGGGATCGACGCCATGACCGTGGCCGGACAGGTCGGCTCGACCGTCTCGCTCGGCAACGGCTGTCTGTGCTGCGCCGTCGACACCAGTGAGCTGGACGAGTACCTGCAGATCCTCACCCGGCCCGACGCCCGCCTCGATGTGATCGTGATCGAGGCGAGCGGCCTCGCCGAGCCGCAGGAACTGGTCCGGATGATCCTCGCCAGCGAGAACGACCGGATCGTGTACGGCGGGCTCGTCCAGGTCGTCGACGCCGCCGAGTTCGACGCGACGAGGAAGCGGCACCCGGAGACCGACCGGCACCTGGCCATCGCCGACCTCGTCGTGATCAACAAGAGCGACCGGGTCGACGAGGTGGAGCGCGCGCGGATCCACGCCGAGGTGATGGCGCGGGCCGACCGCGCGGCGGTGATCAGCGCCGCGTACGGACGGATCGACCCCGAGGTGCTTTTCGACCGGGTGGTGCCCGACGGCGAAATCGAGGGCCAGCTCTCCTTCGACGAGCTCCTCGCCGAGGAGGACGGCCACCACGACCATCCGCACGCCGCCTACGAGACGCTCTCGCTGGCCTCGGACGTCCCCCTGCACCCCCGGCGCCTGATGGAGTTCCTCGACTCCCGGCCGGAAGGGCTCTACCGGATCAAGGGCTTCGTCGACTTCGGCGCGGTTGATCCGGCCAACCGGTACGCGGTGCACGCGGTCGGCCGGTTCCTCCGCTTCTACCCCGAGCCCTGGCCCGGTGGCGACGAGCGACTCACCCAGCTCGTCCTCATCGGTTCCGGCATCGACGCCGACGGCCTGCGCGAGACGCTGGCCGGCTGCCGGGTGAACGGACCGCAGGACGCACCCGACGAGCACAGCATGTGGGGCGTCCTGCGATACGTACCGGAGCTCCGGGACGAGCCGGAGGGCGAAGAAGCGCGGGCGTAGCTACGAGGCCGGGCCCGCCAGCACCGCCACCGGGCTGGTCAGCGGCGTCCCCGAGCCGTCCCGGCGCGGGTCGGGCTCCGGCAGCTGCGCCGGAGCGCCGTTCTGCTGCGCCGCCCGGGCCGGGGCCGGCCCCGCCCATGCCAGCACCAGGACGTCCTCACCCTTCAGGAACCGCTGACAGCGCACGCCACCCGTGGCACGGCCCTTGCGGGGGTACTGGTCGAACGGGGTGAGCTTCGCCGTCGTCACCCCGTCGTCCAGCGTCCCGGTCGAGCCCGCGACGGTGAACACCACCGCGTCCGCGGCCGGGTCCACCGCCGTGAACGAGATCACCCCGGCGCCCTCGGCGAGCTTGATCCCCGCCATACCGCCGGCCGGCCGGCCCTGGGGCCGCACCTGGGAGGCCTGGAACCGCAGCAGCTGGGCGTCGGAGGTGATGAAGACCAGGTCCTCCTCGCCCGTACGCAGCTCCATCGCGCCGACGATCCGGTCACCCTCCCTGAGGGAGATGACCTCCAGCTCGTCCTTGTTCGCCGGATAGTCGGGCACCACCCGCTTCACCACGCCCTGGAGCGTGCCGATCGCCAGACCGGGCGAGGACTCGTCGAGCGTGGTCAGACAGACGATCGTCTCGTCCTGCTCGAGCGTGAGGAACTCCGACAGCGGCGCCCCGCCCGACAGGTTCGGGGCGGAGGCGGTGTCCGGGAGCTGCGGCAGGTCGATGACCGACAGGCGCAGCAGCCGCCCGGAGGAGGTGACCGCACCGACGTCGCCGCGCTGGGTGGCCGGCACCGCCGAAACGATCACATCGTGCTTGGTGCGCCTGGCCTCGTCATCGGCCGGGACCTCGGCCGAGGCCGTACGCGCCAGCAGACCCGTCGAGGAGAGCAGCACCCGGCACGGGTCGTCCGCGACCTCCAGAGCGACGGCCGCGACCGGCGAGCCCGCGGACTCGAGCAGGACCGTGCGCCGGTCGGTGCCGAACTTCTTCGCCACCGCGGCCAGTTCGGTCGAGACCAGCTTGCGCAGCTCGGTGTCGGACTCCAGGATCCCGGTCAGCTCGTCGATCTCGCCGTTCAGCCGGTCCCGCTCGCTCTCCAGCTCGATCCGGTCGAACTTGGTGAGCCGGCGCAGCGGGGTGTCCAGGATGTAGACGGTCTGCGTCTCGCTCAGCGAGAACCGGCCCATCAGCCGCTCCCTGGCCTGCGCCGAGTTGTCACTGGAGCGGATCAGCCGGATGACCTCGTCGATGTCGAGGAGGGCGACCAGCAGACCGTCGACCAGGTGCAGCCGGTCGCGCTTCTTGCCGCGGCGGAACTCGCTGCGCCGCCGCACGACCTCGAAGCGGTGGTCGAGATAGACCTCCAGAAGCTCCTTGAGGCCCAGCGTCAGCGGCTGGCCGTCGACCAGCGCCACATTGTTGATACCGAAGGACTCCTCCATCGGCGTCAGCTTGTAGAGCTGCTCCAGGACGGCCTCCGGCACGAAGCCGTTCTTGACCTCGATCACCAGACGCAGGCCGTGGGAGCGGTCGGTGAGGTCCTTGACGTCCGCGATGCCCTGCAGCTTCTTGGCCGAGACCAGGTCCTTGATCTTGGCGATCACCTTCTCCGGGCCGACCGTGAAGGGCAGTTCGGTGACGACCAGGCCCTTGCGGCGCGCCGTGACGTCCTCCACGGTCACGGTCGCGCGGATCTTGAACGAGCCTCGGCCGCTCTCGTAGGCGTCCTTGATCCCGCTCAGGCCGACGATCCGGCCGCCGGTCGGCAGGTCGGGGCCCGGCACGAAGCGCATCAGCGTCTCGAGATCGGCGCCCGGGTGCTTGATCAGATGCCGGGCGGCGGCGATCACCTCGCCCAGGTTGTGCGGAGGCATGTTGGTCGCCATGCCGACCGCGATCCCGGACGCGCCGTTGACCAACAGGTTCGGGTAGGCCGCCGGGAGGGTGACGGGCTCGCGCTCCTGCCCGTCGTAGTTCGGCGTGAAGTCGACCGTGTCCTCGTCGATCGACTCCGTCATCAGCGACGTCGCGTCGGCCATCCGGCACTCGGTGTACCGCATGGCGGCCGGCGGGTCGTCGTTTCCGAGCGAACCGAAGTTGCCGTGGCCGTCGACGAGCGGCAGACGCATCGAGAACGGCTGGGCCATGCGCACCAGCGCGTCGTAGATCGACGCGTCGCCGTGCGGGTGCAGCTTGCCCATGACCTCGCCGACGACCCGGGCGCACTTCACATAGCCGCGCTCCGGCCGCAGCCCCATCTCGTTCATCTGGTAGACGATGCGGCGGTGCACCGGCTTCATGCCGTCGCGTGCGTCCGGCAGGGCCCGGGAGTAGATCACCGAGTACGCGTACTCGAGGAAGGAGCCCTGCATTTCGTCGACGACGTCGATGTCGAGGATCTTCTCCTCGAAGTCGTCGGGCGGCGCGGTCTTCGTGCTGCGGCGGGCCATCGCGGCTGCGGCTCCTTACCAACATGGTTGATCTGACGCGGACCATTGTGGACCGTCCCACTGACAGCCCCGACCGCGACCCGGAAGAGGGACGGTACCCCGGGCCGGGAACTTCGCCAGGCGTCAGTGCGCTTGCATACAGTGGCAGGACTTTTCCATATCGCGATCGAAGGGACGTACATGCCCATGGGTCACACGGCCACAGCTCAGGCCGGCTCCGGCGGCCTGACAGCGACCGAGCACCGCCTGGCCAACGGCCTGCGCGTGGTGCTCTCCGAGGACCACCTGACCCCGGTCGCCGCGGTGTGCCTCTGGTACGACGTCGGCTCGCGCCACGAGGTGGCGGGGCGGACGGGCCTCGCCCACCTCTTCGAGCACCTGATGTTCCAGGGCTCGAAGCAGGTGCAGGGCAATGGTCACTTCGAGCTGGTGCAGGGCGCCGGCGGCTCGCTCAACGGCACCACCAGCTTCGAGCGCACCAACTACTTCGAGACCATGCCGGCCCACCAGCTGGAGCTGGCGCTCTGGCTGGAGGCCGACCGGATGGGCTCGCTGCTGGCGGCCCTGGACGACGAGTCCATGGAGAACCAGCGCGACGTCGTCAAGAACGAGCGCCGCCAGCGGTACGACAACGTGCCCTACGGCACCGCGTTCGAGAAGCTGACCGCCCTCGCGTACCCGGAGGGGCACCCGTACCACCACACCCCGATCGGCTCGATGGCCGACCTGGACGCGGCGACGCTGGAGGACGCGCGGAACTTCTTCCGTACGTACTACGCGCCGAACAACGCGGTGCTGTCGGTCGTCGGAGACATCGACCCGGAGCAGACGCTCGGCTGGATCGAGAAGTACTTCGGCTCCATCCCCTCGCACGACGGCAAGCAGCCGCCGCGCGACGGCACCCTGCCCGAGATCATCGGTGAGCAGCTGCGTGAGGTCGTCGAGGAGGAGGTGCCGGCGCGCGCGCTGATGGCCGCCTACCGGCTGCCGCACGACGGCACGCGCGAGTGCGACGCCGCGGACCTGGCCCTGACCGTGCTTGGCGGCGGCGAGTCGTCCCGGCTGCACAACCGGCTGGTGCGGCGCGACCGGACCGCCGTCGCGGCCGGCTTCGGGCTGCTGCGCCTGGCCGGCGCGCCCTCCCTGGGCTGGCTGGACGTGAAGACGTCCGGGGGTGTCGAGGTGCCGAAGATCGAGTCGGCGGTCGACGAGGAGCTCGCGCGCTTCGCCGCCGAGGGCCCCACGCCCGAGGAGATGGAGCGCGCGCAGGCCCAGTTGGAGCGCGAGTGGCTGGACCGGCTCGGCACGGTCGCGGGCCGCGCCGACGAACTGTGCCGCTTCGCGGTCCTGTTCGGTGACCCGCAACTGGCCCTGAGCGCCGTCCACCGGGTGCTCGACATCACGGCGGAGGAGGTGCAGGCGGTCGCCAAGGCCCGGCTGCGCCCCGACAACAGGGCGGTGCTGGTCTACGAGCCCGTCCAGGCAGACGCAGAGAACGGCGCCGAGACCGCCGAGCAGAGCGACGAGGAAGAGGGAGCGGACCAGTGAGCGACGCTGCCGTGTCTTTGACCAGCATGGACTTCCACCCGCAGCCCCAGCCGGGCACCGCGACGCCGTGGGCCTTCCCGGCTCCGGACCGCGGCCGTCTCGACAACGGCCTGACGGTGCTGCGCTGCCACCGCCCGGGTCAGCAGGTCGTGGCCGTCGAGATCTTCCTCGACGCCCCGCTGGACGCCGAGCCGGAGGGCCTCGACGGCGTCGCGACGATCATGGCGCGCGCCCTGTCGGAGGGCACCGACAAGCACACCGCGGAGGAGTTCGCGGCCGAGCTGGAGCGCTGCGGCGCCACGCTGGACGCCCACGCCGACCACCCGGGTGTCCGGGTCTCGCTCGAAGTCCCGGTCTCCCGGCTGCCGAAGGCGCTCGGCCTGCTCGCCGAGGCGCTGCGCGCGCCCGCCTTCGTCGACACCGAGATCGAGCGTCTCGTACGCAACCGCCTCGACGAGATCCCGCACGAGACGGCCAACCCGGGCCGCCGCGCGGCCAAGCAGCTCTCCAAGGAGCTGTTCCCGGCCTCCTCGCGCATGTCGCGTCCGCGCCAGGGCACCGAGGAGACCGTCGCCGGCATCGACTCGGCCGCCGTACGGGCCTTCTACGAAGCCCATGTCCGGCCCGCCACGGCCACCGCGGTGATCGTCGGCGATCTGACGGACGTCGACCTGGACGCGGTGCTCGCCGACTCCATCGGCGACTGGACCGGGAACACCGCCGAGCCCCGCCCGGTGCCGCCGATCACCGCCGACGACACCGGCCGCGTGGTGATCGTGGACCGTCCCGGCGCTGTACAGACGCAGCTGCTGATCGGCCGCATCGGAGCCGACCGGCACGACCGTGTGTGGCCGGCCCAAGTGCTCGGCACGTACTGCCTCGGCGGGACCCTGACGTCCCGTCTGGACCGGGTCCTTCGCGAGGAGAAGGGCTACACCTACGGAGTGCGGGCCTTCGGGCAGGTGCTGCGCTCGTCCGCTCCCACGTCCCCGGGAGGGGCCACCGGCGCCGCGATGCTCGCGATCAGCGGCTCGGTCGACACCCCCAACACCGGCCCGGCGCTGGACGATCTGTGGAAGGTCCTGCGCAAGCTCGCCGCCGAGGGCCTCACCGACGCCGAGCGCGATGTCGCGGTGCAGAACCTGGTGGGTGTCGCCCCGCTCAAGTACGAGACGGCGGCGTCCGTCGCCGCCACGCTCGCCGACCAGGTCGAGCAGCACCTGCCCGACGACTTCCAGGCGCAGCTGTACGCGCGCCTCGCGGAGACCGGCACGGTGGAGGCGACGGCGGCCGTCGTCAACGCCTTCCCGGTGGACCGTCTGGTGACGGTCCTCGTGGGTGACGCCGCGGAGATCGAGGAGCCCGTCAGGGCGCTCGGCATCGGTGAAGTGACCGTCGTCACCGGCTGATTGACAGCGTCCCGAGGATCGGGGACCCCGACGTCACGTTACGTCGGGGTCCTCCCTTTTGTCTGGATTGGGAGGGAAGCGGAGTGTATGGCATGTGGCGTGCACTACAAAACAGCGTGTCTGTTTGGTGATTGAAAGACGATCCGCTTAGCGTCATGGGCGCTGTCCGCCAGTTGCACCCGCCGCACCCGCGGCATCGGGCAGCCATCGCCGAGTCCCCGTCAGGCGCGAGCCTGGGGAGCCGGGGACCCAATCAGTCCCTGGGGTGAATCGGACGCCTTCGCGCCTCGCGTGCGGAGGGGCCCGTAGGAGACCTTCCTGCTCCGAACCCGTCAGCTAACCCGGTAGGCGAGAAGGAAGGAAAGGATCAGCCACTACATGGCGTTCACCCGTGCCACCGGGAAGCACCGTGCCCCGAGCCGCCTGACCCGCCGAAGCGCGCACGTCGCCGGAGTCGCGGCGCTCGCCACCACCGGCGTCATCGGATCACTCGCCTCCCCGGCGCTCGCCGCCGACACGGAGCCCCTCCCCGTGGACACCGGCCTCACCCAGGTCGTCGTCGCCGACTCGCTCGCCGACCGCATCAACGCGCAGGCCGCCGCCCAGGAGCGCGAGGCCGTGGAGGCCATAGCCAAGGCGAAGGCGGAGGCCAGGGCCCGTGCCGAGGCCAAGCGCAAGGCCGAGGCCCGCGCCAAGGAGATCCGTGAGGCCAAGGAGCGCGCCGCCCGTGAGGCCGAGCGCAAGCTCCTCAACTCCTACCGTCTCCCGATCGCCGGCTCGTTCGTCACCACCGGCTACAAGACCGGCGGCTCGCTCTGGTCCTCGGGCAGTCACTCCGGCGTCGACTTCCGGGCCGCCTCCGGCACCAAGGTCGTGGCCGTCGGCTCCGGCACCGTCGTGGAGGCCGGCTGGGGCGGCGCGTACGGCAACAACATCGTGATCCGGATGAAGGACGGCACGTACACGCAGTACGGCCACCTCTCGTCGATCGGTGTCTCGGTCGGCCAGTCCGTCACCCCGGGCCAGCAGATCGGCCTCTCCGGCTCGACGGGCAACTCCACCGGCCCGCACCTGCACTTCGAGGCCCGGACGAGCCCGGAGTACGGCTCCGACATCGACCCGATCGCCTACCTGCGCTCCAAGGGCGTCAACGTCTGACCCCGACCGACCGCTTCTCGCGCCCCGCGCGTCCCGAAGGCCCCGGCTCCTCGCGAGCCGGGGCCTTCGGCGTACCGGGAGCCCACCGTGCCGGGTTCTGGCCAAAAGATATCCATGGATTTCCGGCAGCCATCGGAAATCCCGCCCAGCTGCAATACAGTTCACTAACAGTGAGTTCACGAACAGGCATCAGTCGGATGGGTTTAGCGCGGATTAAGGCGGAGGTTGAACATGCGCATTCCCGCGCATTCGGTATGCACGGCGATCCGCGACGACATCGTCGCGGGTGTCTTCGGACGCGGCAGCCGGCTGACCGAGGAACAGCTCGCGCGCCGCTACGGAGTCTCGCGCGTCCCGGTCCGCGAGGCCCTGCGCACCCTGGAGTCCGAGGGCTTCGTCGTCACCCGCCGCCACGCCGGCGCCTGTGTCGCCGAGCCGAGTGACCGGGAGGCCGCCGACCTTCTGGAGATCCGTGCGCTGCTGGAGCCGATGGGGGCCGCACGCGCCGCCGAGCGCCGCACCGAGGCCCACCTCAAGGTGCTGCGCGGCCTGGTCAGGCTGGGTCAGGAGCGGGCCAGGCGCGGCCAGGGCGAGGATCTGCGCTCGCTGGGCGGCTGGTTCCACGAGACGCTGGCCCAGGCGTCCGGCAGCCCCGGGCTCACCGCGCTGCTCACCCAGCTGCGACACAAGATCGCCTGGATGTACGCGGTCGAGCTCCCGGCGGAGCCGGTCGAGGCCTGGGCCGAGCACGGCGCGATCGTCGACGCCGTGGCGCGCGGCGACGCGGAGCGGGCCCGGGCGCTGACCGCGCTGCACGCCGAGCGTTCGGCTCCCATGCACCGGTTGCGCGGCCCTGTGAGAACCTCGCAACACGCAGTAAACACGGCGAGCGCCCGCAATTAACAAACGCGCCGTATACAAAGAACGAGGAAATGGGGGGCGTTAATTCTGCTGCCCGCCGACGGGGAATGGAGGCGGCGAAAAGCAGAAGAGCCGCACTGCCGGGAGAATTCCCGGGCAGTGCGGCTCCGCCGCAATTCGAAATGCCGCCGAGCGCGCCCGCGCCCCGATGGTTCAGACGGTCTCGGGGAGCTCGTCGAGACCCTCGGCGACCAGCTTCGCCAGACGGTCCAGGGCCACCTCGGCGCCCTCGGCGTCCGACGCGAGCAGGATCTCCTCGCCACCCTGGGCACCAAGACCGAGCACCGCCAGCATGGACGCGGCGTTGACCGGGTTGCCGTCGGCCTTGGCGATCGTCACGGGGACGCCGGAGGCCGTGGCGGCACGGACGAAGATGGACGCGGGGCGGGCGTGCAGGCCCTCGGCCCAGCCGACGTTGACGCGACG
The DNA here is from genome assembly GCF_055600045.1 of Streptomyces sp. NPDC038280. Taxonomy (NCBI): domain Bacteria; kingdom Bacillati; phylum Actinomycetota; class Actinomycetes; order Kitasatosporales; family Streptomycetaceae; genus Streptomyces; species Streptomyces sp. NPDC038280. Next base: position 1,016,003 of record NZ_JBVJYZ010000001.1, on the reverse strand, counting down.
CTCTGCCATGGTGTTGCCCTTCGAGTCTTAGCCAGTCTCAGCGGTTGTCTAGACCAGTCTCTCATGTGCCGCGGGGTGCTCGTGCCGAGCGCCGGCCGGGGGTGGCGACGGCGCGCCCTTCTCGGATCGCCGCGTTCCTGCGCCTCCGGGATCGGTGCCTCCACCGTACGCTTGGCCCCATGCAGACCCCGTCGGATCAGCCGGAACACGCCTATCCCGATCACTGGGAAGCCGATGTCGTGCTGCGCGACGGGGGCACCGCCCGCATCCGGCCGATCACGGCGGACGACGCCGAGCGGCTGGTCAGTTTCTACGAGCAGGTCTCGCCGGAGTCGAAGTACTACCGCTTCTTCGCGCCCTACCCCCGGCTCTCCGCCAAGGACGTCCACCGCTTCACCCACCACGACTTCGTCGACCGGGTGGGTCTGGCGGCCACCGTCGGCGGCGAGTTCATCGCGACCGTCCGCTACGACCGGATCAACGAACAGGGCCTGCCCGCGAGTGCGCCCGCCGACGAGGCCGAGGTCGCCTTCCTCGTCCAGGACGCGCACCAGGGCAGGGGAGTCGCCTCCGCGCTTCTCGAACACATCGCCGCCGTGGCGCGGGAGCGCGACATCAGGCGGTTCGCCGCGGAGGTGCTGCCCGCCAACTCGAAGATGATCAAGGTGTTCACGGACGCCGGGTACACCCAGAAGCGGAGCTTCGAGGACGGAGCCGTACGCCTCCACCTGGACCTGGAGCCCACCGACCGCTCGCTCGCCGTGCAGCGCGCCCGCGAGCAGCGCGCCGAGGCACGGTCCGTGCAGCGACTCCTCGCCCCCGGCTCCATCGCCGTCATCGGCACCGGCCGCGCGCCCGGCGGGGTCGGCCGCGCGGTCCTGCGCAACCTCCTCGAAGCCGGCTACACCGGACGGACCTACGCCGTGAACACGGCCTTCCCCGAGGGCCGCAGCGAGATCGACGGCGTGCCCGCCTACCGCTCGGTCGGCGACATCGTCGCCGACATCGGTGAGCCGGTCGACCTGGCGATCGTCGCCGTCCCCGCCACGCGCGTCCCGCAGGCCGCCGCCGACTGCGGAGAGCACGGGGTACGCGGCCTGGTCGTCCTGTCGGCCGGGTACGCGGAGAGCGGCGCCGAGGGCCGGGAGCGCCAGCGGGAACTGGTGCGCCAGGCCCGCTCCTACGGAATGCGGATCATCGGTCCCAACGCCTTCGGGATCATCAACACCGCGCCGGACGTACGGATGAACGCCTCGCTGGCCCCGCAGTCTCCGGCGGCCGGGCGCATCGGCCTGTTCACCCAGTCCGGCGCGATCGGCATCGCCCTGCTGGCCGGGCTGCACCGGCGCGGCGCGGGACTCTCCTCCTTCATCTCGGCCGGCAACCGCGCGGACGTCTCCGGGAACGATCTGCTCCAGCACTGGTACGACGACCCCGACACCGATGTGGTCCTCCTCTACCTCGAATCGATCGGCAACCCGCGCAAGTTCACCCGGCTCGCGCGGCGCACAGCCGCCGTCAAGCCCGTCGTGGTGGTCAAGGGCGCGCGGCACAGCGGCAGCGCGCCCCCCGGGCACGCCGTGCCGATCACCCGCATCCCGCACACCACCGTCGCCGCCCTGCTGCGCCAGGCGGGCGTCATCCGCGTCGACACGGTCACCGAACTCGTCGACGCCGGTCTCCTCCTCGCGGGCCAGCCGCTCCCCGCGGGCCCCAGGGTCGCCATCCTCGGCAACTCCGAATCGCTGGGCCTGCTCACCTATGACGCCTGTCTGACCGAGGGGCTGCGCCCGCTGCACCCGCTGCACCCGCGCGACCTGACGACGGGGGCCACACCCGACGACTTCCGCGCCGCGCTCGCCGAGGCGCTGGCCGACAGCGCGTGCGACGCGGTCGTGGTGACCGCGATCCCCTGGGTCGGCGAGAACGGCGTCACCGAATCGGGCGACGGCGAAGTCCTCGCCGAAGCCCTCCGTGCGGCGGCGGCGACCTCCCCTGCGAAGCCCGTCGTCGTCGTTCATGTCGAGATGGGTGAACTGGCGGAGGCCCTGGCGGCGGCGGCGAGCACCGCCCCTGGCGCCCCCTCCGCCCCGCCCCGCCCTCCCGCACCTTCCACGCCACCCGCCCCGGCGGCGCCCACCGCCGCCTCCGCCCCGACGGCGCCGCCCTCCACCGACTCCTCCGCGCCGCCGGCCGATGGGGGAGAGAGGACGCCGCGCAGCGCCCGCATCCCGGCCTACCCCGCAGCCGAGCGCGCCGTCCGCGCACTCGCCGAAGCCGTCAAGTACGGACAGTGGCGCCGCCAGATCGCGGAACCGGGACGGGTGCCCGAGTACGACGGCATCGACGAGGCCGGGGCCGCCGCGCAGATCGCGCGGACCCTCGGGGACGAACCGCCCGAGCGCGGGGTCACCCTCACCGCGGAGGCCGCCCACGAACTGCTGGGCCGGTACGGAATCCAGGTGCTGCCCACCCTTCCCGCGCCCACCCCCGACACCGCCGTCGCGGCCGCCGCCCGGCTCGGCTTCCCGGTCGCCCTGAAGACCACCGCCCCGCACCTGCGCCACCGCCCCGACCTCGGCGGCGTACGCCTCGACCTCGCCACCGAGGAACAACTGCGCACCGCCTACGGCGAGCTGACCGAGACCCTCGGCAAGCCCGAGGAGCTCCAGCCCGTCGTCCAGGCCATGGTCCCGCGCGGCGTCGACACCGTCGTCCGCGCGGCGATCGATCCCGCCGTCGGGGCCGTCCTCTCCTTCGGCCTCGCCGGCGCCGCGTCCGAGCTGCTCGGCGACACCGCCCACCGGCTCGTCCCCGCCACCGACCGGGACGTCGCCGAACAGATCCGTTCCCTGCGCACGGCCCCGCTCCTCTTCGGCTGGCGCGGCTCGGCGCCGGTCGACACGGCCGCCCTCGAAGAACTCCTGCTGCGCGTGTCGCGACTGGTCGACGACCACCCCGAGATCATCACCGTCGGTCTGGAGCCGGTGGTCGTCGCCCCGCGCGGCCTGTCCGTACTCGGCGCGACCGTCCGCCTCGCCCCACCGCCCGCCCGGACCGACATCGGCCCGCGCAGCCTCCCCAGCTACTGAGGGCAGCCGGGGGCCCGTGGCCCCGTAGGATGGAGTCCATGGCGAAGACCGGTACGACGACCCAGGGGCTGCGCGCGGCGATCGAGCGCAGCGGCTATTACCCGGCCCTCGTGGCCGAGGCGGTGGAGGCCGCCGTCGGCGGCGAGCCGATCGCGTCGTACCTGGTGCACCAGGAGACCACGTTCGACGCCAACGAGGTCCGCCGCCATGTGACCGTGCTCGTCCTGACGGCCAACCGGTTCATCGTCAGCCACACCGACGAGCAGAACGCCGACACCACTTCCCCGACGCCGTACGCCACCACCTCCACCGAATCGGTCAAGCTCGACCGGATCTCGTCGGTCGTGGTCAGCCGGGTCGTCGCCAACCCGGAGTCGTACACCCCGGGCACCCTGCCCCGTGAGGTCGTCCTCACCATCGGGTGGGGCGCCGTCTCGCGGATCGACCTGGAGCCCGCCGCCTGCGGCGACCCCAACTGCGACGCGGACCACGGCTACACCGGCAACTCCACCGCGGACGACCTGAGCCTGCGGGTCAGCGAGGCCGGTGACGGCCCGGACACCGTCCGCCAGACGCTCGCCTTCGCCCAGGCACTCTCCGAGGCCACCGCGGCCACGGCCGCCCCGGCAACCGGAGTCACCCGCTGATGGCTCAGCCCTCCGCCGTGACGTCCGGCTGGCCGGACGACCCCGTTCCCCTCGCCCTGGACACCGCCCCGGTGCCCGAGTACTCCTTCGGTTCGCTCGGTGACCTGCTGCCGACGATCGTCGCGGGCCAGGGTGTTCCCGGCTTCGACGCGCGGATCCGCGAACTGACGCCGGCCGACCGGAACTGCGTGTTCCTGATCGACGGTCTCGGCTGGGAACAGATCAAGGCCCACCCCGACGAGGCGCCCTACCTCACCTCCCTCCTCGGCAGCTCCCGGGGCGGCACCGGGCGCCCCATCACCGCGGGCTTCCCCGCCACCACCGCGACCTCCCTCGCCTCGGTCGGCACGGGACGGTTCCCCGGCACCCACGGCCTTCCCGGCTACACGGTCCGCGACCCCGGGACCGGCGAGCTGATGAACCAGCTCCGCTGGCGGCCATGGACCCCGCCGAAGGTGTGGCAGCCGTACCCCACGGTGTTCGAGCTGGCCGACGCGGCCGGCGTGTACACGGCCCAGGTCTCGTCCCCGGCCTTCCGGGACACGCCCCTCACCAAGGTCGCGCTGACTGGCGGAACGTTTCATGGGCGGCTCACCGGCGAGGAGCGCATGGACCTCGCCGCCGAGCAACTCGCCGCCGGGGACCGGTCGCTGGTCTACACGTACTACAGCGAGCTGGACGGCGCGGGACACCGCTTCGGCGTCGACTCGGACGCCTGGCGCGGACAGCTGATGTTCGTCGACCGGCTCGTCGAGCGCCTCGCCGAGCAGCTCCCGCCCCGCTCCGCGCTCTATGTCACCGCCGACCACGGCATGATCGACATCCCCTTCGACGAGCGGTCGCGGATCGACTTCGACGAGGACTGGGAACTTCGGGCCGGCGTCGCCCTGCTGGGCGGCGAGGGCCGGGCCCGCCATGTCTATGCCGTGCCCGGTGCCGAGAACGACGTCCTGACCTGCTGGCGCGAGGTGCTCGGCGAGCAGTTCTGGGTGGCGAGCCGCGACGAGGCGATCTCGCTCGGCTGGTTCGGTGACGAGGTCGACGAGCGGGTCTACGGCAGGATCGGCGATGTCGTCGCCGCCGCCTGCGACGACGTCGTGATCACCGCCTCCGTCAATGAGCCGCACGAGTCGGCGATGGTCGGGGTGCACGGCTCGATGACCGCCGTCGAGCAGTTGGTGCCCCTGCTCGAAGTACGCTCGTAACCCTTCCCTCACCGATCCGCGGGCACCGCCGGCCCGATCCGCGACAGACCCGAAAGGTCCTCACCCTCCCATGCCCGAGCTGGTGTTCTTCTCCGGAACGATGGACTGCGGAAAGAGCACCCTCGCTCTGCAAATCGAGCACAACCGGTCCGCCCGGGGACTGCAGGGCATGATCTTCACCAGGGACGACCGAGCGGGTGAGGGCAAGCTCTCCTCCCGCCTCGGCCTGGTCACCGACGCCGTCGAGGCCGCCGAGGGCTTCGACTTCTACGCGTACCTCGTCGACCGGCTCTCCAAGGGCGGGCGCTGCGACTACGTCATCGCGGACGAGGCGCAGTTCCTCGCCCCCGAACAGATCGACCAGCTCGCCCGGGTCGTCGACGACCTCGATCTCGACGTCTTCGCCTTCGGCATCACGACCGACTTCCGCTCCAAGCTCTTCCCGGGCTCCCAGCGGCTCGTCGAACTGGCCGACCGGGTCGAGGTCCTCCAGGTCGAGGCCCTGTGCTGGTGCGGCGCCCGCGCCACCCACAACGCGCGGACCGTCGGCGGCCGGATGGTCCTCGAGGGCGCGCAGGTCGTCGTCGGCGATGTCAACGGCGTCGACGAGATCGGCTACGAAGTGCTCTGCCGCCGCCACCACCGGCGCCGGATGACCGCGGCGACCGCCCATGCGGCGGCCCTCTCTCCGGATGTCCTGCCGGTCGAGGACTCCGCGCCGCTCAGCGGGCGGCCGACCGTACGATCGTGAACACCGCCCCCTCCGGGTCGGCGACGGTGGCCAGCCGGCCACTGGTGCCCTCCCGGGGCGGCCGCAGCACCTGACCGCCGAGATCGGTGATCAGCCGGGCGGTGGCGTCGGTGTCGGCGACCTCGAAGTACGTCATCCAGTGGGCGCCCCGGCCGTGCGGAGGGGCGTTGCCGACGCCGTGCAGGGAGGCCACCGGGCGCCCCTTCACGTGCAACGTCACATAGTCGAAGTCGGCCGAGACGACCGGCTCGCTCTCGTAGCCGAAGACGGTCTCGTAGAACTTGGCGACCATCGAGGTCTCCGGCGTCAGAAGTTCGTTCCAGGCCGGGGCGCCGGGGACGCCTCCCACCGCCGCACCGGCGTGCGCGGCGGCCTGCCACACGCCGAAGACCGCCCCGCCCGGATCGGAGCAGATGGCGAGCCGCCCCGCGTCCTCCGCGTCCAGCGGTCCGACCGCCACCGTCCCTCCGCAGCCCCGGATCGCCTCCGCCGTCTCGTCGGCGTCGTCCGTCGCGAGATACGGGGTCCAGGCGATCGGCAGATGCCGGTCCGCCGGCAGCCGTCCGATACCGGCGACCTCATTGCCGTCGAGGAGGGCGCGGACGTACGGTCCCAGCTGCTGCGGCCCGGGGCGGAACTCCCATCCGAACAGTCGCGCGTAGAAATCCTGGGTCGAGTCAAGGCCGTGCACCATCAGACTCACCCAGCAGGGCGTGCCGGGCGTGCGCCGAGTCACCTCGGTCATCGTCACACTCTCCTCGGACCATGTGGTGGCCGTGCGCGGGGACTGGTGTGCGCCGCCGTCGTGCGGGACGGGTGCGCGCCCCGGCGCCCTGGCGGCGCGGGGAATTCCCACGTCCAGATCGTTCCACCACCCGGCACCGAGCGCTCCCCGGCCGCGCCGCTTTTGGCGCGATACCGCCGGGAGGACGCCCGGATTTTCGGCGTCCCATCCGTTTCGCCGTCGTTACGGCCAGACAGGCGTGGTCGCCCCGGTCCACCACTGCGGGAGGATGGCACCCATGAACCCCATCATCACCGCAGACGAACTCGCAGGCGAGTCGGCAGGGGCGTATCCTCCGGTGCTCCTTGACGTCCGCTGGCAGCTGTCCATGGCCAAGGCCGCCGGAGCCGCCCCGTTCGACGGGCGCGCCGCCTACGAAGCGGGGCACATTCCCGGTGCCGTCTACATCGACCTCGACGCCGAACTCGCCGGGCCGCCCGGAGCGGGCGGGCGGCACCCCCTGCCGGACCTCGTCGCGTTCGGCGCGGTGATGCGACGGGCCGGCGTCCGAGCCGGTACCCCGGTCGTCGCGTACGACGGCGGCCAGGGGTGGGCCGCGGCGCGCGCCTGGTGGCTGCTGCGCTGGACGGGGCACGCGTCGGTACGGGTCCTCGACGGGGGCCTCGCGGCCTGGTCCGGTCCCCTCTCGACGGAGATTCCTTCTCCCGAGGAGGGCGACTTCCAGCCGGTACCCGACCCGGCGGTCCTGCTCGACGCGGACGGGGCCGCAGCGCTGGCCCGCAGGGGGCTGCTGCTCGACGCGCGGGCGGGGGAGCGCTACCGGGGCGATGTGGAGCCGCTCGACCGGGTCGGCGGGCACATTCCGGGCGCGGTCTCGGCACCGACGACGGAGAACGTCGAGGCGGACGGCCGATTCCGCCCGGCCGCCGAACTCGCCGAACGCTTCAAGGGCCTGGGCGCGGCCGGCAGCGAGATCGGCGTCTACTGCGGCTCGGGCGTCTCCGGCGCCCACGAGGTCCTGGCCCTGGAGATCGCGGGCTTCCCGGCGGCGCTGTACGCGGGCTCCTGGTCGGAGTGGTCGAGCGACGAGTCCCGCCCGGTGGCGACGGGGCCGGACCCGCAGTAGTGGCGGGGCGGCCGGTGTGACGTAGCGCGTGTGTCCGCCGGAGTCGGGTCCGCAGTAGTGGCGGGGTGGCAGGTGTGACGTAGCGCGTCTGTCCGCCGGGGTCGGGACCGAAGTCGTGGCGGGGCGGCGGCATCCCATGGCACGCGCGACCGGGCGGCGTGCACGGTGGCATGGCGTACGCGGGGGCTGTCCCGCCCACCCCCACGCCGAAGGCCGGTGCCGCCATGGCACCGGCCCTCTCCCAGCGGGCGGACTCGTCGGCCCGTTACTCCTGCTTCTTGCGGCGCGTGCCGAAGACGATCTCGTCCCAGCTCGGGACGGCCGCCCTGCGGCCCGGGCGGACGCCGTCCGCCTCCGCCTGGCGGTCGGTGGTGCCGGTCAGACGATCCCGGTGGCCGCTCACCGCACGCGGCATGAGCACATCGGCGTACGCCGCGCCCGCGCCGGCCGAGGCCGCGGGCGGCTCCTCCGCCTCGGGCTCCTGGTCCGGTTCCGGCACCGGCTCGATCGCGGCCGGGCGGTCCGGTACCACCATGTCGCCCCGGAAGCTCGGCACCGCCTCCAGAAGACTGGTCAGCGAATCCCGCTCGCTGCCCGTGCTCTCCTCCGCCTCCGCGGCGGGCGCGACAGGTGTCGGCCGCTCCAGCTGACGGTCGAGGGCACGGTCCAGCGGCCGGTCCCTGGGCAGCCGGGCGATCCGCGGTACGAACGGAAAGCTGGGCTCCGGAGCGACCGCGACGGTGTCGTCGGTCTCGCCGATCAGTGCCCGCGCCTCGTCGTCGACGGCCTGGACGAGCCGCCGCGGCGGGTCGTACGTCCAGCTCGCCGTGTGCACCTCGCCGGCCACCCGGTAGACGAGCAGGACTTCCCAGGTGCCGTCGTCACGACGCCAGGAGTCCCACTGCACGGTGTCCTTCTCGGCGCCGCGCAGCAGCAGCCGCTCCTGGACCGCCTCGCCGAGCTGCGGGCCCGTGTTCTCGCCGGGCCTGCGCACCGGTGTCTTGCGGGCACGCTCGGCCATGAAGGCGCGCTCGGCGAGTACGGGCCCCTCGAAGCGCCGGACACGGTCGACGGGGATACCGGCGAGCTGGGCGACTTCTTCCGCGGAGGCCCCAGCACGTATCCGCGCCTGGATGTCGCGCGGCCGGAGGTGGCTCTCCACCTCGATCTCGATCTGGCCGAGGCGCGCGCGGTCGTTGCGCACGGCGGCCCGCAGCCGCTCATCGATCGGAAGCGTGTACTCCGTGCTGTCAGCAGCCTTCAGCACCAGTCGTGTGCCGTCGTTGGAGACGGCCACGACACGCAGTTCGGGCATGGGGACCTCCCGGGTGGTGCCTGCCGACGTCACGTGCGTCGCTGCTTCCGCTAGTCGAGTGTGGCCTGCCCGGGTGCAGCCTGCCACAACATTGCCGAGTTGCCCGGCGTGTCGGGCATGGGCCCTGGAACGCCGTTATGGCACGGTTACCTATTTGCGACACAGAGTGACGGGATCGTCACTCTGCGCAGCAGGCGCCCGTGCGTTGCCGCGGCGCCGCCGGTTCGAGTGCCACTTTCGGCCCCCTTCCGCCGGTTCCGGACCCCCACGCAGGAGCCGGACCCAGGGCTCGCCACAGTACTCCATTCGGGCCACCTGGGTGGACCGCCGCGCCGCCGAACTTCTCCCCGGGTACGGGAGTTGGATGCCGGGCGTCACCGAAGTGCGTGTCGTCCTTCACAGAATCACCGGAATCGGAACCATTCCCTTCGCTCAAAAGTCCCTTCTGTGTGCACAGCGGGACAGATGGGCAAGTAGGGGTAGGAGATGCGTCGGAAGCCGGACAGCGGGGCAGAACAGCCAGAACCGGCAGGGGAGTCGGGGGCGAGGAAGCGGCTCGAGCTGAGCGTCGCCCAGGTCTCGGGCAGCGCGGTCGCCGCCGTCGTGGCGGCCAAACTCGCTTCCCATCTGGGGGTGTACGGCACCATCCTCGGCGCGGGAGTGATCAGCGTCGTGGCGACCTGCGGCGGCACGGTCTTCCAGCACTTGTTCAAACGGACCGGTGAGCAGCTCCGTGGAGTCTCTGTCCAGGTGAGGCCGAAGGGGCGCCGGGAGCCGGGCCGTTCGCCGTGTGCCGAGGCCCGCGCGCCCGGAGAGGAAACCCGCCCGAGTGCGGGCTACGGCGAGGACTTCGGCGCGGCCACCACGCACGGCACCCGGGTGCGGGGCCGGAAGCGCTCGGCCGTCGCCGCCGCGCTCGTCTTCCTCGTCGCCATGGTCGGCATCACCGGCTATGAACTGATCTCCGGTCAGGACTTCAGCGGGGGCAAGGGGAGAACCACCTTCTCCTCGGTCGTTCAGGGCGACCGCGGCGCGAACGCGCCATCGAGCGACGCCCCGTCGAAGACGCAGGGCGGCGGCTCGCGGCGGGAGAACGGCACGACGCCGAGGACGGACGACGACGGGTCGCGGGGCGGGAGTTCGGCCGGGAGCGCGGGTGACGCCGACCGGAACGCCAGCTCCACGCCGGACGATCCGACACCCTCGCCGTCGGTGAGCGACGACCCCACGACGGGCCCGCCGGCTCCCTCCTCGACCGCCACACCCACGCCGTCTTCGGACGGTGACACGGGTGCCGCGGGTGCCGGTGGGGGAGCCGGTTCGCCGAGTCCCCCTCCGGCCACGCGGTGAGCGTCAGTCGCCCAGGACCCGCCTCAGATAGTCGTTCCCGAAGCGGCGGTCCGGGTCCAGCCGGTCGCGCAGCGCCGTGAACTCGCCGAAGCGCGGGTAGACATCGGCGAGGTACGCGGCGTCCCGCGTGTGCACCTTGCCCCAGTGCGGACGGCCGCCGTGTGCGGTCATGACGCGCTCCACCGCGGTGAAGTAGGCGCGATGGGGCGTGCCCTTGTAGAGGTGCACGGCGATGTAGGCGGTCTCCCGGCCCGACGCGGTGGAGAGCGTGATGTCGTCGGCGGGGGCGGTACGGACCTCGACCGGGAAGCTGATCTTCAACGGTGAGCGCTCGACCATCGCCTTCACCTCGCGCAGAGCGGAGACGGCCGCCTCGCGCGGCAGCGCGTACTCCATCTCCACGAAGCGCACCCGGCGCGGTGAGGTGTAGACCTTGTAGGGAATGTCCGTGTACGTCCGGGCGGACAGTGCGCGGCTGGAGAGCTTGGCGATCGCCGGGATCGTCGAGGGGACCGCGCGGCCGAGCGAACAGACCACCTGGAAGAGCCCGTTGGACAGCAGCTCGTCGTCGATCCAGGCGCCGACCCGGCCGGGCGGGGCTGCGGGGCCTGCGCTGCGGTTGTTGCGCTTGGTGTTGCAGTTGCCCGTGTGGGGGAACCAGTAGAACTCGAAGTGCTCGTTCTCCGCGTGCAGCGCGTCGAACTCGGAGGTGACCTTGTCGAAGGTCATCGGCTCCTCGCGCGCGGTGAGCAGGAAGACCGGCTCCACGGCGAAGGTGATCGCGGTGACGACGCCGAGGGCGCCGAGGCCGATCCGGGCGGCCGCGAACACCTCGGGATTCTCCTTCTCGGAGCAGGTCAGCAGCGAGCCGTCCGCCGTCACCAGCTCAAGTCCCCGGATCTGCGCGGCGATCGAGGCGGACTCCCGGCCGGTGCCATGGGTCCCGGTCGAGATCGCGCCGGCGACCGTCTGTTCCATGATGTCGCCCATGTTCGTGAGCGACAGACCCTCGCGGGCCAGGGCGACGTTCAGCCGCTTGAGCGGAGTGCCCGCCTCCACGGTCACGGTCATCTCGTCGCGGTCGATCCGCCGGATGCCGGTGAGCAGGTCGGGGCGGATCAGTACCCCATCGGTGGCGGCTATCGCGGTGAAGGAGTGCCCCGTACCCACCGTCTTGACCCGCAGACCGTCCTCGGCGGCCCGCCGCACGGTCGCGGCCAGTTCCTCGACCGAGGCGGGGCTCGCTTCCCGTACCGGCCGCGCGGTCACCGTCCCCGCCCAGTTACGCCACGTGCTGCTCGCCGTCTTCGTGCTCCCGCTCACGCTGCCCCTCCCGAGTCGGCACCGGCCTGCGCAGCCGGCGGTACCCCAGGACGCCCACCGCGACCGCGAGCGCTCCCGAGACCACGGGCACCACGTACCCCGCCTTCGCCCCGTACGCGTCGACCACCCAGCCGGCGGCCGAGGAGCCGAGCGCCACGCCGATCGAGAGCCCGGTACCGGTCCAGGTCATGCCCTCGGTCAGCTTGGTGCGCGGTACGTGCGCTTCGACGAGGGCCATGGAGGTCACCATCGTCGGTGCGATGGACAGGCCCGCGACAAAGAGCGCCACGGCCAGCAACGGCAGGTTCCCGGCCAGTAGGAGGGGGATCATACTCACGGCCATCGCACAGACGCCCAGGAGCCACCGGCGGGACGGCTCGCTCTTGAGGTGCAGCAGCCCGAAGACCGCTCCGGCCAGACAGGACCCGAGGGCGTAGACCGCGAGGACCAGGCTCGCCGCCGGCTTGTCGCCCTGCTCCTCGGCGAAGGCGACCGTCACGAGATCGATCGAGCCGAAGATCGCGCCGGTGGCGACGAAGGCCAGCGCGAGCACCTGCAGGCCCGGGGAGCGCAGCGCCGAGCCGCCGCTGCCGTGCTCGTGCGGATGCGGTACGGGTTCGGTGGCGCGCTGGGCCGTCAGCCAGAAGACGCCGACCACGAGGAACGCGGCGGCGAGCAGCGGGCCCGCCTCGGGGAACCAGGTGGTGGAGAGCCCGATGGAGATGATCGGGCCGAGGATGAAGCACACCTCGTCGGCGATCGACTCCCAGGAGTACGCCGTGTGCAGCTCGCGCGGCGAGCCCCGGTAGATCTCCGCCCAGCGGGCCCGGGTCATGGCGCCGATGCTCGGCACGCAGCCGACGCCGGCGGAGAAGACGAACAGGGTCCAGTCCGGGGCGCCCTGCTGGGCGCAGAGCAGCAGGCCGGCGACGGCGGCGACGGAGACCAGTGCCGCCGGGCGCAGCACCCGCCGCTGGCCGTAGCGGTCGACGAGCCGGGATATCTGCGGGCCGACCGCCGCGGCGGACATCGCCAGGACGAAGGTGAGGCCGCCGGCGAGCGCGTAACGACCGGTGAGCTGCGAAATCATCGTGACGATGCCGATGCCCATCATGGACAGGGGCATCCGGCCGAAGAAGCCGGCCAGGGAGAACGCCTTCGTGCCGGGGGCGGCGAAGATCGCGCGGTAGGGACTGGGCAAGGAGCTCTCCGGGCTTCTGTTCAACACGTGTCAATTAATTGCTAAAGCCTACGGTGTTGAAGTCAATGCGGCCACGGCCTTTTCCGGCCCCCGTCCTCCCCCGCCATTCCACCCTCCGGGGGGCTGCCGGTTGTCCGCCTGTCAGTGGCTGGTGGGAGGATCGGTCCATGTCCGATCAGCTCGATCCAGCCCCGTACGACGCCCTTCTGCTGCTCTCCTTCGGCGGTCCGGAGGGACCGGACGACGTGGTGCCGTTCCTGGAGAACGTGACCCGTGGCCGAGGCATCCCCAAGGAGCGGCTCAAGGAAGTCGGCCGGCACTACTTCCTCTTCGGCGGCGTCAGCCCGATCAACGACCAGAACCGCGCGCTGCTCGACGCGCTGCGCAAGGACTTCGCGCAGGCCGGGCTCGACCTGCCGGTCTACTGGGGAAACCGGAACTGGGCGCCGTACCTCACCGACACGCTGCGCGAGATGGTCACCGACGGCCGCCGCCACATCGCCGTGCTCGCCACCAGCGCCTACGCCTCCTACTCCGGCTGCCGCCAGTACCGGGAGAACCTCGCCGACTCCCTCTCCGAGCTGGAGGCCGAGGGGCTGCCGCTGCCCCGGGTCGACAAGCTCCGGCACTACTTCAACCACCCCGGCTTCGTCGGCCCCATGGTCGAAGGCGTCCTGAAGTCGCTCGGCGAGCTCGACGAATCCGTGCGCGCGGGGGCCCACCTCGCCTTCACCACGCATTCCATCCCCGACTCCGCGGCCGACTCGTCGGGCCCCGTGGAGGAGCACGGCGACGGGGGTGCTTACGTCCGGCAGCACCTGGAGGTCGCGCGTCTGGTCGCGGAGGCCGTGCGGGAGGAGACCGGGATCGACCACCCCTGGCGGCTCGTCTACCAGTCGCGCAGCGGCGCCCCGCACATCCCGTGGCTGGAGCCGGACATCTGCGACCACTTGGAGGAGCTGCACGGCGCCGGCGCTCCCGCGGCCGTGATGGTGCCCATCGGCTTCGTCTCGGACCACATGGAGGTCCTGTACGACCTGGACACCGAGGCGACCGCGAAGGCCGCGGAGCTCGGGCTGCCGGTGCGGCGCTCGGCGACGGTCGGCGCGGACCCCCGGTTCGCCGCGGCCGTCCGCGAGCTGGTCCTGGAACGCGCGGCGAGCGAGCGCGGAACCCGCGTGGAGCGCTGCGCGCTCGGCTCGCTGGGCGCCTCGCACGACCTGTGCCCCATCGACTGCTGTCCGGCCCGCGTGGAGCGGCCCGCGGCGGCCGGCGCAGACAGTCCGTACGCATGAGCCGCGCCGGCCGCGTGAGCGGCGCACACCACCCGTACCTGCCGGCGGACGCCGCGACCGACCCGCTGCGGGCCGAACTGCTCGGCCTCGCCCTGGAGGCCGCACGGCGGGCCGGCGCCCTGCTGCGCGACGGCCGCCCCGACGACCTCGCCGTCGCCGCGACCAAGTCGAGTCCCATCGACGTCGTCACCGAGATGGACATCGCCGCCGAGAAGCTGATCACCGGCTTCCTCACCGAGCACCGTCCGGAGGACGGGTTCCTCGGCGAGGAGGGCGCCGCGAGCCCGGGTACCAGTGGCGTCCGCTGGGTCATCGACCCGCTCGACGGCACAGTGAACTACCTCTACGGGCTGCCGACCTGGGCGGTCTCCATCGCCGCCGAGTGGCAGGGCGAGACCGTCGTCGGAGTCGTCGAGGCGCCCATGCGCGGCGAGACGTACCACGCCGTCCTCGGCGCGGGCGCCTTCCTCGGCGACCGGGCGTTGCGCTGCCGCCGCCCGGCGCCGCCCCTGGACCAGGCGCTGGTGTCCACCGGCTTCAACTACGTGACCGCGGTCCGCACCCACCAGGCCGACGTCGCCCAGCGCCTCGTCCCACGGCTGCGCGACATCCGCCGCAGCGGCTCGGCGGCCGTCGACCTGTGCGATGTCGCGGCGGGACGGCTGGACGGGTACTACGAGCGGGGCCTGCACCCCTGGGACCTGGCGGCGGGCGACCTCATCGCCCGCGAGGCCGGAGCCCTCACCGGCGGCCGGCCAGGTGAGCGGCCGGCGTGGGACCTGACGGTCGCCGCGAGCCCGGGTGTCTTCGAACCGCTCCAGCAGCTCCTGGACGAGCTCGGCGCCTGGCACGACTAGCGCGGCGGCCGCCGAAGGGCCTCCACAGGGCCCCGCGAGAGTCGCGTCCTGGACGAGCTCGGCGCCTGCACGACTAGCGCGGCGACCGCCGAAGGGCCTCCACAGGGCCGTGAAGGGCCCTTCCGCGGCCCCTGAGCGGCCTGCACGACTAGCGCGGCGACCGCCGAAGGGCCTCCACAGGGCCGTGAAGGGCCCTTCCGCGGCCCCTGAGCACGCGAAAGGGCCCCGCTGTCATCCCATGGCAGCGGGGCCCCACGCGTCCCGTCAGGCGCTTGCGGCGCCGACCTCCACACCGTGTTCGGCGGCGAGACGGCGCAGGTCCTCCAGCTCCGCCTGCTCCACCTCCGCCAGGAAGTCGTCGCCCGCGTCGCGAGCCCGCGTCAGGTCGGTTTCCGTGGTCCTTATGCGCTGCAGCAGTCCTGCCGTGAAAGCGTCCATCGTGCGCCCCCTCGTCATGGGTCGGTGGCACGGGGGTGTGCCGAGGGTGATGGATCACGCCCGCACCTCTGGGGGACAGAGCGGTTAGTGGTGTGCCACATACAGGGCGTGATCGCGGGTGTGCAGTCGTCCTCCCCAAGCCGTTCCTCAGAGAAACCTCAACTGTGCGGGGAATCCGATGAATTCCCCGAGCCGGGCGTGCGCGGGGCGGCCGAGCCCCTGGCCCCGCGCCCCCTCCGCGGGTCCCCGGTCCCGCCGCCTTACAGCCGGTTTACGCGCGTTCGGGGCAGGATGGACACGCACAGTCAGTGCCCACGATCAGCCCGGAGCCGGGCTCGGAGGAAGGAACAACGACGTGCGCGTACTCGTCGTCGAGGACGAGCAGCTGCTCGCCGATGCGGTGGCCACCGGACTGCGCCGGGAGGCCATGGCCGTCGACGTCGTGTACGACGGCGCCGCGGCGCTGGAGCGGATCGGGGTCAACGACTACGACGTCGTCGTCCTCGACCGGGACCTCCCGCTGATCCACGGCGACGACGTCTGCCGCAAGATCGTGGAGCTCGGCATGGCGACCCGCGTCCTGATGCTCACCGCCTCGGGCGACGTCAGCGACCGCGTCGAGGGCCTCGAACTGGGCGCCGACGACTACCTCCCCAAGCCCTTCGCCTTCAGCGAGCTCACCGCCCGTGTGCGGGCCCTGGGCCGCCGTACGACCGTGCCGCTGCCGCCCGTCCTGGAGCGCGCCGGCATCAAGCTCGACCCCAACCGCCGCGAGGTCTTCCGCGAGGGCAGGGAGATCCAGCTCGCACCCAAGGAGTTCGCGGTGCTGGAGGTCCTGATGCGCAGCGAGGGGGCGGTCGTCTCGGCCGAGCAGCTCCTGGAGAAGGCCTGGGACGAGAACACCGACCCGTTCACCAACGTCGTACGCGTCACCGTCATGACCCTTCGCCGCAAGCTCGGTGAGCCCCCGGTGATCGTGACCGTCCCCGGCTCCGGTTACCGGATCTGATCCGTGGCCACGACTCCGGCGCCTCCGCAGGCGCCCCCGAAACCGACCTGGGACCCCCGGGACCCGGTCCGCCCGCTGCTGCGGCCGACGATCCGGATACGGCTCACGCTGCTGTACGGCGGGATGTTCCTGATCGCGGGCATCCTGCTGCTGTCGATCATCTATCTGCTCACCGCGCAGGCGCTCAACATCAGTGCCGGCGATCTGCCGTTCAAGATCGTCAAGGGTGAGGTCACGGCCACGACGTCCTGGTGCGTGCTGCCCGACGCCGGCACGGGCGAGCAGTTCAGCCAGGCGGTGTCGGCCTGTCTCCAGCACCAGCGCGAGCTGGCCCTCGACGACCTGCTGCGCCGCTCCCTCTTCGCCCTGCTCGGCCTCAGCATCATCGCCTTCGCCTTCGGCTACGCCATGGCCGGCCGCGTCCTGTCCCCGCTCGGGCGGATCACCCGTACCGCTCGCCAGGTGGCCGGATCCGACCTCAGCCGCAGGATCGAGCTGGACGGCCCGGACGACGAGCTCAAGGAGCTCGCGGACACCTTCGACGAGATGCTGGACCGGCTGGAGCGCGCCTTCACCGCGCAGCAACGATTCGTCGCCAACGCCTCCCACGAGCTGCGCACCCCGCTGGCGATCAACCGCACGCTCCTGGAGGTCCACCTCTCCGACCCCGGCGCCCCCATGGAGCTCCAGCAGCTCGGCAAGACCCTGCTGGCCACCAACGAGCGCAGCGAGCAGCTGGTGGAGGGTCTGCTGCTGCTGGCCCGCAGCGACAACCAGACCGTCGAGCGCAAGCCGGTCGACCTCGCCGAGGTCGCCTCGCGCGCCCTCGACCAGGTCCGGGGCGAGGCCGACGACAAGGGCGTCGAGATCCGCGGGGAGCGGGCGCCCGCCGTGGTCCAGGGCAACGGGGTGCTCCTGGAGAGGATCGCCCTGAACCTGATCCAGAACGCGGTGCGGTACAACATCCCCGAAGGCGGCTGGGCGGAGGTCACCACCGAGGTCCAGCACGGCCAGGCGGTCCTGGTGGTCTCGAACACGGGACCAGTGGTTCCCGCGTACGAGATCGACAACCTCTTCGAGCCGTTCACCCGGCTGAGGCAGGAGCGAACCGGCAGCGACAAGGGCGTCGGGCTCGGCCTGTCGATCGCCCGATCCGTCGCGCGGGCCCACGGTGGCCGTATCATCGCGGAGCCCCGAGAGGGCGGAGGTCTCGTGATGCGTGTCACCGTGCCCATCTGACACCCGGCGCGAGCCGTCCAAGCTGTTCGCTTTGCGCGGAATTTTCAGGACCCGTTCCCGGAACGTCCGTGTGTGATCGATCACAAGAGCGGATTTATGTCTCTCTACTCTCCGTGATCAAGAACCTCGTCGGAAAACCAGGAAAAGTCCGGGTTTCCGGGGGTCCAGATCACGGGAAGTACACGGGGTGACGCCTGTGAAGTGCGGCAACGGACCGTGTACGGTCCGGTTCGCCACCCAAACCTGATCACTCTTGAGGGGTCCGGTTGGGTGTCGATTGAGTAACAGACCTTGATGTGAGGCAAAATCTCCGCCTCGGGTCGGGCACAAGTCCGGCCTCTCACGCGTTACGTGCGCTGGAGACACCGCAACCACCCAGAGGGGGAGAGCGACATGGCAACGGATTACGACACCCCACGCAAGACCGATGACGACGTCGATTCGGACAGCCTTGAAGAGCTGAAGGCCCGCCGGAACGACAAGTCCACCTCGACGGTCGACGTCGACGAGTTCGAGGCCGCTGAGGGCCTGGAGCTGCCCGGAGCAGACCTCTCCAACGAGGAGCTGGCCGTCCGGGTCCTGCCCAAGCAGGCGGACGAGTTCACCTGCATGAGCTGCTTCCTCGTGCACCACCGCAGCCAGCTGGCACGGGAGAAGAACGGCCAGCCGATCTGCCGCGACTGCGACTAGGTCAGGTCGGCCGTGGCAGGCGACTCACCGTTCAGGAAACGGCGGTTCCGGCTCCCTGGGGCGCCGGAGACGCACCAGGGCGGCACGGGTCCGGCCGAGGGCGCACACGCGCCCGAGGAGGCCGGGGACTCCGCCCTCCTGCCCTCCCATGGCGCACCCGACGACGAGCGGGGCCTGACGGCCTCGCTCGAAGCAGCCCAAGCAGCCGAAGCGGCTGAACCAGCAGACGCGGCCGAAGCAGCCGACGCGACCGGGAAGGATCGGGCCGTCACCACGAGGTCCGGTGTTCTGGCCCGGCGCCTCGGGGCCGGCCGGCGCGGCACCAAGCCCGTCTCCGCCTCCGGCGGGGCGCGGCTCGACGCCGTCCGGCGCGGCGTGAAGAAGGGCGGAGAGAGGGCAAAGGCCGGTATCGGCCATCTCGCCGACCGGATCATCGAGAACGCACCACGCGTACCCGTGCGGGACCTGACCACCCTGCGCAAGCAGTTCCCCGGCCTGGGGCCCGAGGAGATCGCCGACAAGCTGATCTCCGGCGCGGCCAACGCCACCTCCACCGTGGGCGCCGGCATCGGCGCGGCCGCCATGCTGCCCGTACCCCCCGCCATGCCCGCCGAGCTGGCGGCCGAGATCACCGGCGTCGCGGCGATCGAGCTCAAGCTCGTCGCCGAGCTCCACGAGGTCTACGGCATGCGGCCCCCCGGGAACCTCACTCAGCGCTCGGTCGCCTATCTGACCTCTTGGTCGGAGGAGCGCGGCATCGACATCACCAAGCCGACCACGCTCAACGCCGCCCTCGGGGGTCAGCTCAAGCGCGAGCTGCGCCAGCAGATCACCAAGCGCCTGGTCCGCAACCTGCCGAGCCTGGCGCCCTTCATGGTCGGCGCCGCCGTGGGCGCCGTGATGAACCGGCGCGACACCAAGAAGCTCGCCGAGCACGTCCGCAAGGATCTCCGCAAGCGCCAGATCCCCTGGGACGCGCTCCCGCAGCTGCCCCCGCTCGAACAGCCCGACGACCCCAAGCAGATCGAGTTCTAGCGGACCGAGCCCCGGGGCGGATCAGGCCGCGTTGCGCACGTTCTCCAGCGCCGCGGCCAGCGCACGCGGGTTGCGGCTGGAAACGTAGACGTACGGCGTCGGGTCGGCCGGGTCGACGATCTCGACCCGCAGCGCCGACGGGATGTAGCTCCGCAGCAGCATGTAGGCGCGCGGGTCCGCCTTGTGGGTGCGCCAGGCGCGCGCCTCCTCGGCGTCCAGTACCTCCGCCGCACCCAGCGCCGACACCGGGATCCTGGCATCGCCCGCGACCAGCGAGCCGGCCACCACCCGGACGCGCGCCGAGCCGTACGAGGACACCCCGACCGAGGCCACGGCCGCCGCGACGATCAGCCCGCCGAGCATCGGCACGGGCCCCAGCGGCATCAGGATCAGACCGCCGGAAACGCCGATGAGCGCGGCGATCAGCCACCAGGAGCGGGGCGCGGTCAGTCGTTCGTCGTACTGCGGGGCGGAAGGCTGCATGAAACCAAGCTTGGCACGGCGCGACCTGCGGCTACCCGCGCGGGTAAGGTCTGCGGCTGTGACAGGAACATCTGGTGCACTCAAGCCACCGGCCGACGCCATACCGCCGGTTCGCCACCCCGACGCTCCCGCTCCCGGTGAGCTCCTCGGCGCGCACTACGAGCACTGCTTCGGCTGCGGCGGAGGCCAGCCCCACGGGCTGCACCTGGAGGCCCGGGCCGGGGAGGGCGTGACCGTCACCGCCGAGTTCACCGTGACCGTCGACCACCAGGGAGCGCCGGGCCTGGCGCACGGCGGCATCCTGGCCACCGCACTGGACGAGACGCTCGGCTCGCTGAACTGGCTGCTGCGGGTCATCGCGGTGACGGGCCGGCTGGAGACCGACTTCGCCCGCCCGGTGCCCGTGGGCACGGTGCTGCACCTGCAGGCGGAGGTCACGGCGGTGGCCGGCCGCAAGATCTACTCCACGGCGACCGGACGGATCGGCGGGCCCGAGGGCCCGGTGGCGGTCCGCGCCGACGCCCTCTTCATCGAGGTCAAGGTCGACCACTTCATCGACAACGGCCGCCCGGAGGAGATCCAGGCGGCGATGGCCGATCCCGACCAGCTCCGGCGCGCCCGCGCCTTCGAGGTGAACCCCTGATGCGTACCCCTGTCGACGTACTGATCCGCCGCGTGGACCCGGAGGTGCCGCTCCCGGCGTACGGACACCCGGGCGACGCCGGACTCGATCTGGTGACCACCGAGGCCGCCGAGCTGGCCCCCGGTGAGCGGGCCGTGCTGCCCACCGGTGTCTCGATCGCACTGCCCGACGGGTACGCGGCGTTCGTGCACCCGCGTTCGGGGCTCGCAGCTCGTTGCGGAGTGGCCCTCGTGAATGCCCCGGGGACGGTGGATGCCGGGTACCGTGGAGAGATCAAGGTGATCGTGGTCAATCTGGACCCGCGCGAGAGCGTGCGGTTCGAGCGGTTCGACCGGATTGCTCAACTGGTCGTCCAGCAGGTCGAGAAGGTGCGCTTCCACGAGGTGGCGGAGCTTCCCGGCTCGGCGAGGGCCGAGGGGGGCTTCGGTTCCACCGGCGGTCATGCCGCCGTGGACGGCACTACGGGTGGGAATCGATACGCTTCGGTCGTATCCGACCGGGAAGGACAGTGACGTGTTCGGACGTCGCAAGAAGAGCGGTGCCGCTGAGGACGCAGCGGGCGAGGCCGAGCAGGTCGTCGACGCGGTTGAGCCCGATGAGGACAGCGCCGCAGACCGGCCGCGCCGGGTGAACCTTCCGCCGGCGCCCCGGCCAGACGGTCCGTGGGACGTCTCGGAGGTCTCCAAGCCCGACGAGGGCCGGGTGGACCTCGGTGGCATCTTCGTACCCGGAGTCGAAGGGATGGAGCTGCGGGTGGAGGTCGCGGGTGACGCGATCGTCGCCGCGACGGTCGTACTGCGCGACAGCGCCGTACAGCTCCAGGCCTTCGCCGCTCCGAAGAAGGAAGGTATCTGGGGCGAGGTCCGCGAGGAGATCGCCTCCGGCATCACCCAGCAGGGCGGCATCATCGACGAGGTCGAGGGTCCGCTGGGCTGGGAGCTGCGGGCCCAGGTACCCGTGCAGCTGCCGGACGGCACCGGCGGCGTGCAGCTCGTGCGTTTCGTCGGCGTGGACGGCCCCCGCTGGTTCCTGCGGGGCGTCATCTCCGGCCAGGGCGCGGTGCAGCCCGAGGCCGCCGGCCTGTTGGAGCAGATCTTCCGGGACACCGTGGTCGTCCGCGGCGAAGGGCCGATGGCCCCGCGCGACCCGATCGTCCTGAAGCTGCCCAACGACGCGCAGATGGTTCCCGAGGGCGTTCAGCAGGAGGACCAGGAAGGCTCCCGCTTCTCCGGCGGCATGGGCCAGCTCCAGCGCGGACCGGAGATCACCGAGGTGCGCTGACCTCGCGTGGGGCGGCGCTGTCGCTGCCCCTCTCATCCGTACGGTCCGATGGGCCGCACCCCTGCCCGGGGGTGCGGCCCATCGGCGTGTGCGGAGCTCCGCCCGGCGTGGACGGGGAGCGCCGGGCCATTGCCCGGGCAGGTGGCGGCTGCACATACTGACGCCGCACCGGATCGATCACGGGGGAGTCCAGGATGAGTGAGAGCAGCAGCGCGCGGCCGGGCACGGCGGTCGTCGAGCACCCGGACGCCGGCCCCATGGTCCGGGTCGAGAACGTCCACCGCTCGTACGGCAACGGCGCCGCGGCCGTCCACGCGCTGCGCGGTGTCTCCTTCGACATCCCCCGCGGCGAACTCGTGGCGCTCAAGGGCCGCTCCGGCTCGGGCAAGACCACGCTGCTCAATCTGGTCGGCGGCCTCGACTCACCGGACCGGGGCACCATCACCGTCGACGGCACCGACCTCGCAGGGCTCGGCGAGAACGGGCTGCTCGCCCTGCGCCGCGACCGGATCGGCTTCATCTTCCAGTCGTTCGGCCTGATCCCGATTCTCGACGCCGCCGAGAACGTCGGCGTACCGATGCGGCTGCGCAAGGCGGATCCGCGCGAGCGCGAGGAGCGCGTCGCGCTCCTGCTGGCACTCGTCGGCCTCGCCGACCACGCCGCCCAGCGGCCCGGGGAGCTCTCCGGCGGCCAGCAGCAGCGCGTGGCCATCGCCCGCGCCCTCGCCAACAAGCCGGCCCTGCTCATCGCCGACGAGCCGACCGGCCAGCTCGACGCCGAGACCGGGCTCGCTGTCATGGAGCTGCTGCGCGCGGTGGTCCGCGGTGAGGGGGTCACGGCCCTGGTCGCCACTCACGACACCCAGCTGCTGCGCCTCGCGGACCGGGTCCTCGAGCTGAGCGACGGCGAGATCATCGAGCACCGCCCCGGGGCATGAGGGCCCGGCGGCCGGGACGGCGGGTGCCCTGGCCTGGGCGACGGGGGTCCTAGGACAGCCGGGCCGCGCGCAGGAGCAGGTGGTGCCGCTCCGGGAGGCTGTTCGTACGGGCTGCCGCCGCCCTGTAGTGCTCCGCGGCGGCCGCACTGTCGCCGGTCATGGCGAGCAGATGAGCCCGCACCACGTCGAGCCGGTAGTGACCGGTGAGGGCGCCGCTCGACGCGAGTGCGTCGAGGAGGGTGAGACCGGCCTCCGGTCCCTCGACCATGGCGACGGCGACCGCCCGGTTGAGCGTGATGAACGGGTTGTCGGTCAGCCCCTCCAGCACGCCGTACAACGCGAGGATCTGCGGCCAGTCCGTCTCCCGCGCCGTCGGCGCCTCGTCGTGGACCGCCGCGATGGCCGCCTGCACCTGGTAAGGGCCGACCGGCCCCCGGGGCAGCGCCTCGGTGATCAGCGCGACGCCCTCCGCGATCGCGTCGGCGTCCCAGCGGCCGCGGTCCTGCTCGGCCAGGGGGATCAGCTCGCCGTCCGGGCCCGTACGGGCGGGTCCGCGCGCCTCGGTCAGCAGCATCAGCGCCAGCAGCCCGGCCACCTCGCTGTCGTCCGGGAGGAGCCGGTGGGCCGCCCCGGGCCAGCCGGATCGCCTCCTGGGACAGCTCGACCCTGCGCACCTCGGGTCCCGCGCTGCTCGCGTACCCCTCGTTGAAGATCAGATAGAGCACATGGAGCACCGACGCGAGCCGGCCCGCCCACTCGTCCGGCTCCGGCATGCGGAACGTCGCCCCGGACGCCTTGACGCGCTGTTTGGCCCGTGAGATCCGCTGCCCCATCGTCGCCTCGGGCACCATGAACGCCCGCGCGATCTCGCCCGTCGTCAGCCCGCCGACCGAGCGCAGCGTCAGCGCGATCGCCGACGCGGGCGACAGCGTCGGATGGCAGCACAGGAACAGCAGTATCAGCGTGTCGTCCCGCCCCGCCGGGTCCTCCTCGTCCGCCGCCGGAGCCGCCCGCCGGTCCGCCGGGAGCCGCCGCGCCACCAGATCCTCCCGCCGCCGCCGCGCCCGCTCGCCCCGGACCTGCTCGGCCATCCGGCGGGACGCCACCTGGATCAGCCAGCCGCGCGGATTGCCCGGCGCCCCCTCCACGGGCCACTGCGCCGACGCGGCCAGAAGAGCCTCCTGGACCGCGTCCTCGGCGGTGTCGAAGTCGCCGTACCGCCGGGTGAGCACGCCGACGACCTGCGGCGCGAGGGTGCGCAGCAGGTCGTCGAGGGAAGGCTCGCCGCTCAGCGCGGCCTCACAGCTCGGTCGGCGGCGCCGACATGACTTCGCGTACCTCGATCGGCATGTTCAGGGGCCGGCCACCGGGGCCGGGAGCCGTGGAGATCCGCGCGGCCAGCTCCACCGCCCGCTCGGGGGACTCGCAGTCGACGATCCACCACCCGGCCAGGAACTCCTTGGTCTCGGCGAACGGCCCCTCGGTGACCACGGGCGAGCCGTCGCCGCCGGCGCGGACGATCTTCGCGGTGTCGGGCATCGCCAGACCCTGCGCGTCCACCAGCTCGCCGTCCGCGGAGAGCTTCTCGTTCGTGTCCCGCATGAAGGCGATGTGCGCCTGGATCTCCTCCGGGGTCCAGGAGGTGATGGGCGCGAAGTCCGTCGTCGCCTCGCTGAACTGCATCAACAGCATGTACTTCATGGCGTGCTCCTCGAGTTCCGTGGTCCCGGTCGTGGCCCTGAGGCCTGGTTTCACGGACAGGTCGAAGCCCGCCCACCGTTTTCGACATCCCCGACGGGAATCCGCGAAAAAAGTTAGCGGGCTTTCCGGCCGCCCGCCCCGGGGACACATCAGAATCCCGTCAAGACGCCCCGGGGCCCTCCCGCAGGCGCGGATCGTCCGTTTCGCTGGACGTAAGGTCGTGTGCCATGGGACGCGGCAAGCTACGGATCTACCTCGGCGCGGCACCGGGCGTCGGGAAGACGTACGCGATGCTCTGCGAGGCCCACCGCCGTGTCGAGCGCGGCACGGACTGCGCCGTGGCCGTCGTCGAGCACCACGGCCGCCCGCGCACCGAGGCCCTGCTGTGCGGCCTGGAGGAGATCGGGCGCCGGGAGATCCCGTACCGCGGTGGCGTCCTCACCGAGATGGACGTGGACGCCGTACTGGAACGGCGTCCGGCCGTCGCCCTCGTCGACGAGCTCGCCCACACGAACGTCCCCGGCTCCCGCAACGCCAAGCGCTGGCAGGACGTCGAGGAACTGCTGGCCGCCGGGATCGACGTCATATCCACCGTCAACATCCAGCACCTGGAATCACTGGGTGACGTCGTCGAGACCATCACCGGCGTACGCCAGCGCGAGACGGTCCCCGACGAGGTGGTCCGCAGGGCCGACCAGGTCGAGCTCGTCGACATGTCGCCGCAGGCGCTGCGGCGCCGCATGGCCCACGGCAACATCTACCAACCGGACCGCATCGACGCGTCCCTCTCCAACTACTTCCGCCCCGGAAATCTCACCGCGCTGCGCGAACTGGCGCTGCTGTGGGTCGCCGACCGGGTCGACGAATACCTCCAGCAGTACCGGGGCGAGCACAACATCCGCGCCACCTGGCAGGCACGCGAACGCATCGTCGTCGGCCTCACCGGAGGCCCCGAGGGCCGCACCCTGATCCGCCGCGCCGCCCGGATGGCCGCCAAGGGCTCCGGCAGCGAGATCCTCGCCGTCTACATCGCCCGCAGCGACGGACTGACCTCCGCGTCCCCCAAGGAACTCGCCGTCCAGCGGACCCTCGTCGAGGACCTCGGCGGCTCCTTCCACCACGTCATAGGCGACGACATCCCCTCCGCGCTGCTGTCGTTCGCGCGCGGTGTCAACGCCACCCAGATCGTCCTCGGCTCCTCGCGCCGCAAGACCTGGCAGTACATCCTCGGGCCCGGCGTCGGACAGACCGTCGCCCGGGATTCCGGCCCCGACCTCGACGTGCACATCGTCACCCACGAGGAGGTCGCCAAGGGACGGGGGCTGCCCGTCGCCAGCGGCGCCCGCCTCGGCCGCTCCCGGATCATCTGGGGATGGCTGGTCGGAGTGGTCGGCCCGGCCCTGCTGGCCCTCCTGCTGACCCATATCGACGCCGACCCCGGCCTCGCCAACGACATGCTGCTGTTCCTGTCGCTGACCGTGGCCTCCGCGCTCCTCGGCGGACTGCTGCCGTCGCTGGCCTCCGCCGCCTTCGGCTCGCTCCTGCTGAACTACTACTGCGCGCCGCCCCTGCACCGCTTCACCATCTCCGACCCGCACAACATCGTCGCCATCGCCGTCTTCTTCGGTGTCGCGACGGCGGTCGCCTCGGTGGTCGACCTGGCCGCGCGCCGCACCCACCAGGCCGCCCGGCTGCGCGCCGAGTCGGAGATCCTCTCGTTCCTCGCCGGCAGTGTGCTGCGGGGGGAGACGACCCTGGACGCCCTCCTGGAACGGGTCCGCGAGACGTTCTCCATGGAGTCCGTCGCCCTGCTGGAGCGCGGCGGCGACGTCGAGCCGTGGACCTGCGCCGGCAGTGTAGGGCCCCGGCCCGTCGCCCGTCCCGAGGAGGCGGACGTCGACATGCCCGTCGGTGACCACATGGCCCTCGCGCTCTCCGGCCGCGTCCTGCCCGCCGAGGACCGCCGGGTCCTGGGCGCCTTCGCCGCGCAGGCCGCCGTCGTCCTGGACCGGCAGCGGCTCGTCGGCGCCGCCGAGGAGGCCCGCAAACTCGCCGAGGGCAACAAGATCCGCACCTCCCTGCTCGCGGCCGTCAGCCATGACCTCCGTACGCCCCTCGCGGGCATCAAGGCCGCCGTCTCGTCACTGCGGTCCGACGACGTCGACTGGTCCGAGGAGGACCGTGCCGAGCTCCTCGAGGGCATCGAGGACGGCGCGGACCGCCTCGACCACCTCGTCGGCAACCTCCTCGACATGTCACGGCTCCAGACCGGCACCGTCACCCCGCTCATCCGCGCCATCGACCTGGACGAGGTCGTGCCCATGGCGCTCGGCGGCGTTCCCGACGGAAGCGCCGAGCTGGACATCCCCGAGTCGCTGCCCATGGTCGAGGTCGACAAGGGCCTGCTGGAACGCGTGGTCGCCAACATCGTCGAGAACGCCGTCAAGTACAGCCCCGGCGACGTCCCCGTGGCCGTCGCCGGCAGCGCGCTGGGGGACCGGGTCGAGCTGCGGGTCGTGGACCGGGGGCCCGGCGTCCCCGACGACAGCAAGGAGGGCATCTTCGAGCCGTTCCAGCGGTTCGGCGACGCCCCGCGCGGCGCCGGGGTGGGTCTCGGTCTCGCCGTCGCCCGCGGCTTCGTCGAGGCCATGGGGGGCACCGTCACCGCGGAGGACACGCCCGGCGGCGGACTCACCATGGTCCTGACGCTCCGCGCCGCCGCCGGGCCCAGAGCCGCACCGGGCGAGCCCCCCGCCCTGGTCACCTCGTCAAGCTCATGAAGCCGCAGGCCGGCGCCCACCCCGCGCCGCAGCGAGAAAGCAGGTCCGCACCCATGACCCGGGTCCTCGTGGTCGACGACGAGCCGCAGATAGTCCGCGCTCTCGTGATCAATCTGAAGGCGCGCGCCTATGAGGTGGACGCGGCGCCCGACGGCGCGACCGCGCTCCGGCTCGCCGCCGAACGGCACCCCGACGTCGTCGTCCTCGACCTCGGGCTGCCCGACATGGACGGCGTCGAGGTGATCAAGGCCCTGCGGGGCTGGACCCGCGTCCCCATCCTGGTGCTCTCGGCCCGCCACACCTCCGACGAGAAGGTCGAGGCCCTCGACGCTGGCGCCGACGACTACGTCACCAAGCCGTTCGGCATGGACGAGCTGCTCGCCCGGCTGCGCGCCGCGGTGCGCAGGGCCGAGCCCGTCGGCGGCGAGGACGACACCGTCGTCGAGACGGCGGGCTTCACCGTCGATCTCGCCGCGAAGAAGGTCCACCGGGACGGCCGCGACGTGCGCCTCACCCCCACCGAGTGGCATCTGCTGGAGGTCCTCGTCCGCAACAGCGGCCGGCTCGTCAGCCAGAAGCAGCTGCTCCAGGAGGTCTGGGGTCCGTCCTACGGCACGGAGACCAACTATCTCCGTGTCTACATGGCACAGCTGCGCCGCAAGCTGGAGGCCGACCCCTCGCACCCCCGGCACTTCGTCACCGAGCCGGGCATGGGGTACCGCTTCGAGCGATCCTGAGGCCGTCGGCGGACGCCCCCGCATCCCCGTGCGCGCCGATGGTGACCGGTACGCTTTCTGTATGAGTGCTGCACCGCGTACAGAGAAGCCGGCCGGGCGTTTCCGCCGGATGCTCGACCGCCTGTCCACCTCGCAGGAGGACCTGGAGTCGGAAGAACTCCAGGAGGACACCCAGGCGTCGGGGTGCACCCGTATCTCCGACTGCAACGACCGTCAGATAGTCAAGGTGACTGGTACCTTGCGCACGGTCACCCTGCGTCCGCGCGCCGGTGTGCCGGCGCTGGAGGCGGAACTCTTCGACGGCACGGCACCGCTCGACGTGGTGTGGCTGGGCCGTCGGTCCATCGTGGGTATCGAGCCGGGCCGTAAGCTCATTGCCTCCGGCCGGATCTCCATGAGCCACGGCCGCCGGGTTCTCTTCAATCCCAAATACGAGCTCCGACCGCTCGGACAGGAGTAGCCGGTGACGTCATTCGACAAGCCGACCGCCGACCAGGACAGCGTGGACCACAGCGCCGCCGACCAGGACGCCGCCGACCGGGCGGCGAAGGCCGTAACCGAGGCCGCCCTCTTCGAGGCCTTCGGCGGCGTGCGCGGCATGGTGGAGACCGTCCTGCCCGGGCTGCTCTTCGTCACGATCTTCACGATCAACAAGGACCTGCACATCTCGGCCATCGCGGCCCTCGCGGTGTCCCTGCTGCTCGTCGCCGTCCGGCTGATCCGCCGTGACACCGTGAAGCACGCCTTCAGCGGCGTCTTCGGCGTCGCCTTCGGTGTGGTCTTCGCGATGATGACCGGCAACGCCAAGGACTTCTACCTCCCCGGCATGCTCTACACGCTGGGTCTCGCCGTCGCGTACATCGTGACCACGATCGCCGGCGTTCCCCTGATCGGACTGATCCTCGGTCCGGTCTTCAAGGAGAACCTCTCCTGGCGGACCCGCAACCCGGGTCGCAAGAAGGCGTACGCGAAGGCCAGCTGGGCGTGGGGTCTGATCCTGCTCGCCAAGTGCGCGATCCTCTTCCCGCTCTACTGGTGGGCGGACACCACGCAGTTCGGCTGGGTGCTGATCGCCCTGAAGATCCCGCCGTTCCTGCTCGCGGTCTATCTGACCTGGGTGTTCCTGGCCAAGGCGCCACCGCCGATCGACGTCTTCGCGGAGATGGAGGCGGAGGAGAACGCCGAGAAGGAGCGCAAGGCCGCCGCGAGAGAGCACCAGGCGTAGCCGCCGTCATGACACCTGGGTCGGGCCCGGAACCGGATCGGTTCCGGGCCCGTCGCCGGTCTGCGCGGCCCGCGCGCACGGGGTGACGGCTTGCCGCCGCTACGACCAGAACGCGTCGTAGGCCGCCTGATCGGTCCACAGGTCCCAGCCTTCGGTGATCCTGCCGTCTCGCATGTGGAAGACGAGCGCGTAGTCCAGGTCGAGCTCCTTGCCCTCGCGAGAGGCCGTGACATGGAGCAGGGCGACCATGTGCTGGTCGTTGGCGAGCACATCGTGGAGCTGTGGACGGTACGTGCCCCCCGACATCTCGAATTCCCGTTGGAACAGGGCGAAGACGTCCTCTCGACCACGGAAGTCACCTGCCAGCGGGCCCTGACCGGGGTTGTGCCACACCACATCGGGGTGGAAAACCTCCGCCAGCGCGTCCATGTCGCCGGCCGTGAAGGCCGCCAGGGTCCGATGAAACACGGCGATGTTCGGATGATCGGTCATCACAGCCTCCTTTGGCCCCCGCGAACGTAACCGGAAGCAGACCGGGCAGTCGCAGCCACACCGGGTCGGCCGGCCCACGCCTACCCGATTGGGCCCAAACCGAGCCACGGGGACGCCCGATGTCGTCGCCCCGCCGACCGGGCGCCTCCGAACGCGTACTCGACGAACAATGACCACGGCAAAAGGTGAGCAGGTTGAACAGCGACCGGGACGAGCAGTGAGCAGGACCGACAAGAGGGCCCCGGAACCGCGACGGTCCGGGGCCCTCTTCCACCACACTGAGTCAGCTCGGGGCGTCCTCGCGCGTCACCGACAGCAGGGCCTCCAGCTGCTCCTCGCGCGCCTGCGCCGCCACGAACAGCAGCTCGTCGCCCGCCTCGAGGGTCTCTTCGGCGCTCGGCGTGAGCACCCGCGAGCCGCGGATGATCGTCACCAGCGAGGTGTCCTGCGGCCATTCGACGTCGCCGACGGCCGTGCCCGCGATCGCCGACTCCGGCGGCAGGGTCAGCTCCACCAGGTTGGCGTCGCCGTGGCTGAAGCGCAGCAGCCGGACGAGGTCGCCGACGCTCACTGCCTCCTCGACCAGGGCCGACATCAGACGAGGCGTGGAGACGGCGACATCGACGCCCCAGGACTCGTTGAACAGCCATTCGTTCTTGGGGTTGTTGACCCGCGCGACGACCCGGGGCACGCCGTACTCGGTCTTGGCGAGCAGCGAGACGACCAGGTTGACCTTGTCGTCACCGGTGGCCGCGATGACCACGTTGCAGCGCTGCAGCGCGGCCTCGTCCAGCGACGTGATCTCGCAGGCGTCGGCGAGCAGCCACTCCGCCTGCGGCACCCGTTCCACCGAGATGGCGGTGGGCGCCTTGTCGACGAGGAGCACCTCGTGCCCGTTCTCCAGCAGCTCGCCCGCGATGGAACGGCCCACCGCGCCTGCGCCCGCAATAGCGACCCGCATCAGTGACCGCCCTCCTCAGGGCCCTCGGCGAAGGCCGCCTCGACCTTCTCGACGTCGTCCGTACGCATCATCACGTGGACGAGGTCGCCCTCCTGAAGCACCGTCTGCGACGTCGGCAGAACCGCCTCGCCCAGCCGGGTGAGGAAGGCGACGCGCACACCGGTCTCGTCCTGCATCCTGCTCACCTTGTGGCCGATCCAGGCGCCGGAGGTGTGCACCTCGGCGAGCTGCACCCCGCCGCTCGGATCACGCCACAGCGGCTCGGAACCGGACGGCAGCAGCCTGCGCAGCATCTGGTCGGCGGTCCAGCGGACCGTGGCGACGGTGGGGATGCCGAGACGCTGGTAGACCTCGGCGCGCCGGGGGTCGTAGATACGGGCGGCGACGTTCTCGATGCCGAACATCTCCCGCGCCACCCGGGCGGCGATGATGTTCGAGTTGTCGCCGCTGCTCACGGCGGCGAAGGCGCCGGCCTCCTCGATCCCCGCCTCACGCAGGGTGTCCTGGTCGAAGCCGACACCGGTCACCCGCCGGCCGCCGAAGCCGGAGCCCAGACGGCGGAAGGCCGTGGGGTCCTGATCGATGACGGCGACGGTGTGACCTTGCTGTTCCAAGGTCTGCGCGAGAGCGGCTCCCACGCGCCCGCAGCCCATGATGACGATGTGCACCTGCACCTACCCCGCAGTCCTGGTCATCCCGCTGACCTGCGAAAACACCCTGCTCACTCTTCTCTCTCAGCCTGGCCCGGCCTGCTGGGCCGCCCTGCTCGGCCCTTTTGAGCCAACAGTGCGCGAAGGCGCCCGAACACGAGCTTATGCCGGGACGGCTCCGATGCCCTCATCCGTAAGGACGCCCGGTGTCCGCTCAGAGGTTCACACGGGTGAACCGCCCCGCGATGTGCAGATCCGCCTCGATCCGCTCGGCCGTCGCCCGCAGCTCCGGGAGCACCACGTCCACGCACTCCCGCAGGGTGCGGCGGCTGCTGTGCATCGCCACATTGACCGCCGCCACGACCTTCCCGGCCCGGTCCCTGACGGGTACGGCGATCGAGCGGAGGCCCTCCTCGAGCTCCGCGTCGACCAGCGCGTACCCGTCCCGTCGTACCCGGTCCAGGGCTGTGGTGAGCTCCGGCAGCCCGGTGAGGGTGTACGGGGTCAGCGGCGGCCGTTCGGCGCGCGCGAGCAGCGCGTCCCGCTCGTCGGGCGGGAGGTTCGCGAGGATCGCCCGGCCCATGGAGGTGGCGTACGCCGGGAAACGGGTGCCGACCGCGATGTCCGCGCTCATGATGCGTCCGGTGGCGACGCGGGCCGTGTACTGGATGTCGTCGCCCGCGAGGACCGCCAGGGACGAGGAGTCGTGCACGCGCAGGGTGAGCGCGGCGAGGTGCGGCGCGGCGATCTGGGGGAGCGTGGTCCGGGACAGCGGGGCGAAGCCGAGGGCCAGGACGCGGGGGGTGAGACGGAAGGACCGTTCGTACGAGGTGACGTACCCCAGGTACTCCAGGGTGATCAGGGCGCGCCGGGCGGTGGCTCTGGCCAGACCGGTGGCCTCGGCGACGGCGCTGAGCGTGAGCTCGTCGCGGCCCTCGTCGAAGGCGGTCAGCACGGTCAGTCCGCGGGCGAGTGATTCGATGAAGTCCCGGCCCAGTTCCTGCTTGGAGGCGGCCGTCCAGGCGGCGAGGGGGGCCGGCCGGGCTGCGGGCTCCGGCGCCGGACCGCTGGCGGGGGCCGGCGCGGAACCGCTGCGGAGGGGCGCGGACGGGGCCGCCGGGCCCGTGGGGGCGGCGGCGCGGCGGAGTTCCCGTTCCATGGCCCGTACGGTCGCCCGCAGCCGGGGCAGCATCGCGGTGCGCAGGGACGTGACACCGTGCCGGCTGGTGTGGCTGACCACGCTCGCCACGCACACGACGCCGCCCGCCGGGTCGCGCACGGGAACGGCCAGGGCGATCAGCCCCGGCTCGATGAGCTGGTCGTCGACCGCCCAGCCGTGCCGCGACGCGTGCGCGGCCCGGTGTCGGAACTCCGTACGGAACCGGGGGTCCCGGGGCTTCTCCCGGGGCGCCACGGCGGGAAAACCGCTGTCGTCGGGGTCGGCGGCCAGCCGCTCCTCCCAGCGTGCCCACTGCTCCGGTGTCCAGCCGGCGGCGAAGAGGGCGCCCGGCGCGGTGCGCTCGGCGGGCAGCAGGTCCCCGATGCGGAAGCTGAGTGACATCGCGCGGCTCCGGGTCGCCTGGTGGACGAAGCGGATGCCGTCGCCGTCGCTCACGGCGAGGGACACCGACTCGTCGAGCTCGTCGGCGAGGGAGTCCGCGAGGCCGCCGAGCAGGCCGGGCAGCCGGATGGAGGCCAGATAGGCGTTGCCGAGCTCCATCAGACGGGGGGAGAGCGAGGCGCCCCGGCGGTCGAGGCGGAGATAACCCATGCGGGTGAGGGTCGAGGTGACCCGGTCGACGGTGGAACGGGCGAGGCCGGTGGCCCGTTCGAGCTCGCTGAGGCTCGCCGTGCCATCGGCCTGGGTGAGCCGGAGCAGT
The DNA here is from genome assembly GCF_055600045.1 of Streptomyces sp. NPDC038280. NCBI lineage: Bacteria > Bacillati > Actinomycetota > Actinomycetes > Kitasatosporales > Streptomycetaceae > Streptomyces > Streptomyces sp. NPDC038280. The sequence goes on along the minus strand of NZ_JBVJYZ010000001.1, from coordinate 982,914 downwards.
ACTCCGATCCCGCGCATGAGCGGAGTGACGGCCTCGGCCGGGGGCTCGGTCTGGGGCATGGGCTCTCCGTGCTCGGCGAGGCGGAACGCGTTGACAGGGGCGAGCGGCGCCCGCGCACTCACCACACGACAGCATAGTGAAGGAAAATTCACTGTGCGAACGCATCGCCACGCTTCGAGGCGTCGGCGTTCGCGCGGCGCGGTCGCCCCGCCGCATGCGGCAGCCGTGCCGCCCCGTATGCCAGGCGCCCAGCCGAGAACGTACGCGTCCTCTCCGCCACGACGAGAGCTGACGCACGCCACTGTGGGGATCATCGGCGGCGGCCCTCCGGCCTGCTGCTCGCCCGCCTGCTGCACAACGCCGGAATCGTCGGTGTGGTTCTGATGGCCACGATCGCGCCTACGGCGAGCCGCGCCGGAATCCTGGAGCAGACCACGGTCGACGCGCTGCGTGCCGCCGTCGCCGGGGCGAGGCTCGACCGCGAGGGGCTGGTCCACGACGGCATCGAGCTCTGTAACGCCCGCCGTGCCCACCGCGTCGACTTTCCCGCGCTCACCCGGGGCCGCCGGGTCTGGGTCTACGCCCAGACCGAGGTCGTCAAGGACCTCATCGCCCTCCGGCTCGCCGACTGCGCCCCCCTCTTCCGTACGCCGCGAGTGACGGCGCGCGGTGAACGCGGGTCCATGCCCCGGGAGGCCATGACCGGGAGATTCGGTGACGACGGGGGTGGTGGTTGGGCGCCGTACACACGCACGGCTTACGATCCCTTGCGTGTCCAAACTGACCGACCTGCCCAAACGGATCCTGATCGGACGGGCCCTGCGCAGCGACAGGCTGGGAGAAACCCTCCTGCCGAAGCGCATCGCGCTCCCCGTCTTCGCCTCGGACCCCCTCTCCTCGGTGGCGTACGCGCCCGGCGAGGTGCTGCTGGTCCTCTCCATCGCGGGCGTGTCGGCGTACCACTTCAGCCCCTGGATCGCGGCAGCCGTCGTGGTCCTGATGTTCACCGTCGTGGCGTCGTACCGGCAGAACGTGCACGCCTATCCCAGCGGCGGCGGCGACTACGAGGTCGCCAACACCAACCTCGGACCGAAGGCCGGACTCACCGTCGCGAGCGCCCTGCTCGTCGACTACGTCCTCACCGTCGCCGTCTCCATCTCCTCCGGAGTGGAGAACCTCGGCTCGGCCGTCCCCTTCGTCATCGAGCACAAGGTGCTCTCCGCCATCGCCATCATCGTCCTGCTGACGCTGATGAACCTGCGCGGAGTGAAGGAGTCCGGCAAGCTCTTCGCCATCCCCACCTATGTCTTCGTCGCCGGCGTCTTCATCATGATCGCGTGGGGTGCCTTCCGGGGGATCGTCCTCGACGAAGCCATGAGGGCCCCCACCGCCGACTTCGAGATCAAGCCCGAGCACCAGGGCCTGGCCGGCTTCGCGCTGGTCTTCCTGCTGCTGCGCGCCTTCTCCTCCGGCTGCGCCGCCCTCACCGGTGTCGAGGCGATCTCCAACGGCGTCCCCGCCTTCCGCAAGCCGAAGTCCAAGAACGCCGCGACGACCCTCGCCCTCATGGGCGCGCTGGCCGTCACGATGTTCTGCGGCATCATCGGCCTGGCCATGGCCACCAAGGTGAAGATGGCCGAGACGCCCGAGCACGACCTGCTGCGCGGCGGGGTCCCGGTCGGCGAGGGTTATGTCCAGAACCCGGTGATCTCCCAGGTCGCGGCCGCCGTCTTCGGCGACGGGACGTTCTTCTTCGTCATCCTCGCCGCGGCCACCGCGCTCGTCCTCTTCCTGGCGGCCAACACCGCCTACAACGGCTTCCCGCTCCTCGGCTCGATCCTCGCCCAGGACCGCTACCTGCCGCGCCAGCTGCACACCCGAGGAGACCGCCTCGCGTTCTCCAACGGCATCGTCCTGCTGGCCGGCGCGGCCATCCTGCTGGTCTGGCTGTACGGAGCCGACTCGACCCGGCTGATCCAGCTCTACATCGTCGGCGTCTTCGTCTCCTTCACCCTCAGCCAGACCGGCATGGTCCGGCACTGGAACCGCCACCTGAAGAGCGAGACGGACCCGGCGGCCCGCCGCCGGATGATCCGCTCGCGCGCCATCAACACCTTCGGCGCCTTCTTCACCGGACTGGTCCTGGTCGTCGTCCTCGCCACCAAGTTCACCCACGGCGCGTGGGTCGCCCTCCTCGGCATGGTGATCTTCTACGGCACGATGACCGCGATCCGTAAGCACTACGACCGGGTGGCCGAGGAGATCGCCGCGGCCGAGGAGCGCCCCGACGAGTACGTCCGTCCCTCGCGGGTCCGGTCCATCGTCCTGGTCTCCAAGCTCCACAAGCCGACGCTGCGCGCCCTCGCCTACGCCAAGCTCCTGCACTCCAACGAGCTCGAAGCGCTGAGCGTCAACGTCGACCCCGACGAGACCAAGGCGCTCAAGGCGGAGTGGGAACGACGCGGGATCAACGTCCCGCTGAAGATCCTCGACTCCCCGTACCGCGAGATCACCCGGCCCGTCATCGACTACGTGAAGAGCCTGCGCCGGGAGAGCCCGCGCGACGCGGTCAGCGTCTACATCCCGGAGTACGTCGTCGGCCACTGGTACGAGCACCTGCTGCACAACCAGAGCGCCCTGCGGCTCAAGGGCCGGCTGCTGTTCACCCCGGGCGTCATGGTCACCTCGGTGCCCTACCAGCTCCAGTCCTCCGAAGTCGCCAAGAAGCGGGCCAAGAAGCGCCAGGAGTGGAACCCGCCCGGCGCGGTGCGCCGCGGCCCGGTCGAGAAGCGCAAGGAGACCGCCGGCCGGAGCTGAACCGCCGGCACGAGCTGAGTGGTCGGGCGGGCACGTAGACTGGTGGGCTGCCGCCCGGCCGCACCCCTCTTTCTCTGGAGTCACTCCCCATGCAGAACGCCGATACGTCTTCACTGGTCGGGGAGGAGTACGAGGTCGAGGTCGGGCCCGTCGCACACGGCGGCCACTGCATCGCCCGTACCGAGGAGGGCCGCGTCCTCTTCGTCCGGCACGCGCTGCCCGGCGAGAAGGTCGTCGCCAGGGTCACCGAGGGCGAGGAGACCTCGCGCTTCCTGCGCGCCGACGCCGTACGGATCCTCGACGCGTCCAAGGACCGTGTCGAGGCCCCGTGCCCGTACGCCGGCCCCGGCAAGTGCGGCGGCTGCGACTGGCAGCACGCCAAGCCGGGCGCCCAGCGCCGCCTCAAGGGCGAGGTCATCGCCGAGCAGCTCAAGCGCCTCGCCGGGCTCACCCCCGAGGAGGCCGGCTGGGACGGAACGGTCATGCCCGCCGAGGGCGACAAGCTGCCGCCCGGCGAGGTGCCGCAGTGGCGGACCCGGGTGCAGTACGCCATCGACGACGCGGGCCACGTCGGCCTGCGGCGCCACCGCTCGCACGACGTCGAACCCATCGAGCACTGCATGATCGCGGCGCCCGGAGTGAGCGAGCTCGGCATCGAGGAGCGGCTCTGGGAGGGCATGGCCTCGGTCGAGGCCATCGCCGCCACCGGCTCCGGCGACCGCCAGGTGATCCTCACCCCGCGCCCCGGCGCCCGGCTGCCCCTGGTGGAGCTCGACAAGCCCGTCTCCGTCCTGCGCGTCGAGGAGAAGGACGGCGGGGTCCACCGGGTCCACGGCCGCGCCTTCGTCCGCGAGCGCGCCGACGACCGCACCTACCGCGTGGGCAACGGCGGCTTCTGGCAGGTTCACCCGCAGGCGGCCCGCACCCTCGTCCTCGCCGTGATGCAGGGCCTGCTGCCCCGCAAGGGCGACTCCGCCCTCGACCTCTACTGCGGCGTCGGCCTCTTCGCCGGCGCGATCGCCGACCGCGTCGGCGACCAGGGCGCGGTCCTCGGCATCGAATCGGGCAAGCGCGCGGTCGAGGACGCCCGCCACAACCTGCAGCACTTCGACCGCGTCCGCATCGAGCAGGGCAAGGTCGAGTCCATCCTCCCGCGCACGGGCATCACGGACGTCGACCTGATCGTCCTGGACCCGCCGCGCGCGGGCGCGGGCAAGCAGACGGTGAAGCACCTGTCGGGCCTGGGCGCCCGGCGGATCGCGTACGTGGCGTGCGACCCGGCGGCGCTGGCAAGGGACTTGGCGTACTTCGCGGAGAACGGCTACAAGCCGCGGACGCTGAGGGCGTTCGACCTGTTCCCGATGACGCATCACGTGGAGTGCGTGGCGATCCTGGAGCCGGCCGACAAGGGTGTCTGACCTGCGTTTTCTTCGAGCGTGCGTGAGGGGCGTCAGGTGCGACATCTCGACGCGCGACCGACCCGCGTGGCGCACGTTTGACGCATGAACGGTGCGGTTCCTGACGCACCGTCATGTGCGGGTGTCTTCTTGTTGCCCCGCACCGCACGCCCCTGCGCCGTCAGGCGGCGGACGTGGGGTGACGCGTACGGGGCGGGTGGCCCCCGCCCCGTACGGTGTCCGCTACTTCAGGTACGCGCCCGAGGCGCCGATCTTGCCGGGGCCGTTCAGGACGTACACCCGCAGGTTGCCCGTGCCGGGTGCGGCGACCGACAGGGAGCCGTTGGTGACGGTCCGCACGTCGCCCGTGACGGCGTCGGTGTACGTCCCGTTGGGGATGCCCGAGTAGGTGGCACCGCCCGAGACCGTGACGAGCGCGAAGCTGTCCGTCGAGCCGCTCGTGTAGCGGCGCTTGAACGCCATGCCGCCCGAGACGCCCTCGGTGGAGTACTGGCCCATCTGGAGCGCGGGGATCGCGCGGCGGATCTGGTTGAGCCGCTGCACGTGCTGCACGAGGGGCTGCTGGAGCGTGGTCGCGACGGCTCCGGAGGCCGAGGAGACCTGGGAGAAGTCGGCAGCCGTGACGGAGCCGGCGACGTGGTCGCCGAAGTAGGCGCGGCCGGTGGTGGCGAGCGGGCAGATGGGCCCGCAGTCGATCTTCTGCCCCTTCTGGAACTCGATCTCGGAGCCGTAGTAGAGCGTCGGAATGCCGCGGAAGGTCCACATCAGGGACATGTTCTCGGCCCAGGCGGCGGTACCGCCCGCGTACCGCTCGCTCGACTTGTTGGGTCCGTAGTCGTGGCTGTCGACGTAGACGACGTTGTAGGTGGCGTCGTTGTAGCTGTCGTCGGAGTCCTTGCCGTTGGAGAAGGCGTTGTACGCGTCACCGAAGTTCATGTGCATGCGCATGTCGATGACGTTCATGCCGGAGAACCGGCTGTGGTCGGGAGTGTGGTAGCTGTTGCCGTTCAGGAAGGCGTTGGTGGAGGTGGGCTGGTTGCCGGTGCCCTGCTGCTGCTCGTAGTCGTACATCTCCAGCGCCGCCTTGGTGTCGTCGGCGTCGTACTCCTTGCGCTCCTTCCAGGTGAAGAACTGCGCGGAGTGGTTCACCGAGCCGCGGTTCCACTTGTCGTTGACGAAGGCCGCGACCTCGCCGAAGACGAAGAAGTTCTTCGCGGCCTCGGCGCCGTGCTGCCGGGCGACCCGCTCCTGGATCGCGGGGAGGAAGCGGCGGTTCCAGGTGGTGCGCGGGATGTGCACGGCGGTGTCGACGCGGAAGCCGTCGACGCCCATGTCGATGTACTTGTTGTACGCGCCGATCAGGTAGTTCTGCACGGTCGGGTTCTCTGTGTTGAAGTCCGCCAGATCCTCGTGCAGCCAGCAGGAACGCGAGTCCTCCCCCTCCCAGTTGCCGATCCAGCACTGGTGGTAGAGCTCCTTCGGGAACATGCCTGAAGTGGGACTCGGCCACTGGCAGTTGTAGAGGGTGTAGCCCTCGGCGCTCTTCCCGCCGGTCGGCTTGCCCCAGTTGACGCAGGTGTTGCCGGTGGGCTCGGCCGTCGACCACAGGTCGCCGTTGTAGTACGACTTGCCGGTCTTGGGGTCGATCGTCAGGCCGTCGTACTCGAAACCGGGCCGCTTCTCGTCGTAGTACCAGCTCCACTGGGTGTCACGGACGCCGTACACGGTCGGCGTGAACAGGCCCTTGGCGCCCCACCGGGAGGAGTGGTTGTAGACGACGTCCTGGTAGATCTTCATGCCCTTGGCATGGGCGGCGTCGATGAGGTCCTGGTAGGAGGCGCCGGCTGACTCCAGGCGGGGATCCACCTTGTAGAAGTCGTAGCCGTGGTAGCCGTGGTAGTCGTAGTCCGAGCGGTTGAGCACCACCGGTGTGACCCAGACGGCGGAGAAGCCGAGGCCCTTGATGTAGTCGAGCTTCTGGATCAGGCCCTTGAAGTCGCCCCGGAACATGGGGTCGTCGTGGGCCGCGTTGCCCGACTTCACGTGCTGGCTGCCGCCCCGGTTGTTGGAGGCGTCGCCGTCGTAGAAGCGGGCGGTGAGGACGAAGTAGATCGGGTCCTTGCGCGGGTCGGTGCCGAGGGGCTTGCCGTTCGCCGGGTCGGCGGGCTTGTCGCCGGTGATGGCGGTCGCCGCGGCGGAGGCGGCCGAGACGTTCCCGGCGGCGTCCACGGCCTTCACCGTGTACGTGTACGCGGTGCGCTCGGCGAGGTTCGTGTCCGAGAAGACCGTCGAGCCGACGTCCGTGACCACCGTGCCGGTGCCGCCGCCGCTGCGGGTGACCTGGTACTTCGTCACGCCCCGGTCGTCGCCGGCCGCGTCCCAGGCGAGCAGGACGGAGACGCCGTCGGCGGTCGCGGTGACCCGGGCCGGAGCGGTGGGAGCCTGGGTGTCGGGCGGGGTGGCGGCGCAGGGATCGGCCGCGTTCGCGGTCACCGTCCGGTCCCGGACGGTGGAGGTGCCGGTGCCGATGGTGTAGTCCGAGCCGCCGTTGTTGTCCCACACGCCGCTGCCGTTGTTGAAGGCGGCCTTGAGGGAGGTGGCGGTGCCGAGGTCGAGCTCCCGCTTCCACCAGCCGGTGCAGGCGGCCGTCATGCCGACGCCGGGCACGGCCGTCCACGCCCCGCCGGCCGGCTGGTAGTGGACGTTCACCGTCGACCAGCCGAGGGAGGCCGAGGAGTAGTACACCGTCGCCTTGTTGGAGGCCGGCAGGGGAGTGTCGGCGCACGGGTCGGAGTGGGCGACCACCCCGTCCTTCACGGTGATGTTCCCGGTCCCGAGGGCGTAGTCGCGGCCGCCGTTGTTGTCCCAGGTGCCGGTGCCGTTGTTGAAGGTGGCCTGGAGGCCCGCGGCGGAGCCGAGGCTGACGGTCTTCTTCACCCAGTCCGTACAGGCTGCCTCCATCGCGACACCCGGGACGGAGGTCCAGGAGCCGCCGTCGGGGGCGTAATGGAGGTTGTAGGACGACCAGTTCTTGGTCTTGGTCCAGTAGTAGACCGTCGCCGTGTTCTCGGCGACGGCCGCGACCGGGGCGGTCCTGGGCGAGGGGGCGTCGGGTGGTGCGGCAAGCAGGCCGAGCAGGCCGGCGGCCACGGCCAGGACGGCCGCCGGGTGCCCGGGCAGGCGCGTAGGGGTGCGGGTCATCTGATTCTCCAGGCAGGGGCGCGTTCCGAACGGGCCGGTTGGAGAGGGGATCAGCACCGTTGGAAACACCGTCGGAAAATTTCAGAAATATCTTGCGTCGGCGGGAAGTTACCCTCACGGGACCGCCGCGTAAAGGGCTCCGGTGGAAGCTGCGAAAGCTCGCGCGTCTGCCGTGCCAGGAGGGGCGAGATGGTTCGCAGGGTCGGGAATGGCGACCAAAACCCCTTACTGCGGCAGATCTTGACGTCACGTCAGGGCGGCCGTAGGTTCGCATGCCGAATGGGCGACTGGGATCCGAGCAACGTGCTGCTGCTCTCCTCCGCGTACCCGGTCCGGACGCCGAACGTCACGCTCGCCGCCGGCACCCCCGTCGAGTACATGCGCATCCGCAAGGACGCCTCCGGCACGGTGACCTGGGAGCCCGGGCGCCAACCGCACCGCCACCATCCCGGCCTCCGGCCAGGTCACGCTGAACGACACCTGGCGCAACTGACTTTGAACGCCATGGAGACGTGTGGCCGTCGGGTCGGACCGGAGTGAAGCAAAGGGCGGTGCCCGCTCCCTCGGGGAGCGGGCACCTGGGTCCTGCCGGTGGTGATCAGTGGGCGGCGGGCGCGGGCGCCGCCTCCGCGGGGGGTTCGTGTGCCGGGACGGGCACGGTCTCGGGTGCGGGTTCGGTCTGCTGGCCGCGGCCGATGTGGTTGAAGGCGAGGTTGAGCAGGACCGCGACGACGCAGCCGGTGCTGATGCCGGAGTCGAGGACGATGCGCATGCTCTCCGGGAAGGCGTGGTAGAAGTCCGGGGCGGCCATGGGGATCACGCCGATGCCGAGGCTGATGGCCACGATGAGGACGTTGTCACCGCGGTCGAGGGCGGCGTGCGCGAGGGTCTGGATGCCGCTCGCGGCGACGGTGCCGAACAGGACGAGGCCGACGCCGCCGAGGACGGGCTGCGGGACCAGGGCAACGACGGACGCCAGCATCGGGCACAGGCCGAGCAGGATCAGGATTCCGCCGCCGGCGGCGACGACGTACCGGCTGCGGACCTTGGTGATGGCGACCAGGCCGACGTTCTGCGCGAAGGCACTGGCGGCGAAGCCGTTGAAGAACGGGCTGATCGCGGTGCCGAGGCCGTCGGCGCGCAGTGCCGCGGCGAGGGTCTTCTCGTCGGCGGGCTTGTCGACGATCTGGCCGAGGGCGATGACGTCGGCGGTGCTCTCGGTCATCGACACGATCATCACGATGATCATGGAGATGATCGCGGCGGCCGCGAACTGGGGCGCGCCGAAGTGGAAGGGCGTGGGGAAGCCGATGACGTCGGCGTCGGTGACGGCGCTGAAGTCCGCGAGCCCGAGCGGCAGGGCTATCAGAGTGCCGGCCACGAGGCCGAGCAGGATGGAGATCTGCTTGAGGAAGCCGGTCAGCATTCTGCGGAGCACCACGGTGATCAGCAGCGTCACTGCGGCGAGGCCGATGTACTTGGCGTTCCCGTAGTCGGCGGCCTGGGGGTTGCCGCCCTGGGCCCAGTTGAAGGCGACGGGCAGCAGGGACACGCCGATGAGCGTGATGACCGTGCCGGTGACGACCGGCGGGAAGAACCGGATGAGCTTGCAGAACCATGGTGCGAGCAGCACGCCGAAGACGCCGGCCACGATCACCGCGCCGTAGATCACGGGCAGGGCGTCCTCGGGACCCTCGGCCTTGGCGATGGCCAGCATCGGGGCCACGCCCGCGAAGGAGACGCCGTTGACGAAGGGGAGCCGGGCGCCGACCTTCCAGAAGCCGATGGTCTGGAGCAGGGTGGCGATGCCGGCGGTGAAGAGACTGGCGCTCATCAGGAACGCGATTTCGGCGGTGCTCAGACCCACGCCGATACCGACGACCAGCGGCGGGGCGACGACACCCGCGTACATGGCCGCGACGTGCTGGAGCCCGGCTCCGAGGAGCTTGGCGGGCGGCAGGGGCTGGTCGACCGGGTGCTTGGCTCCGGGGGCCTGGTCCGGGGCAGGTGCCAGGTCCGGAGCGGGCTCCGGGGCAGGGCTGGGGCTGGGGCTGGACGACACGGGACGTACCTCCTGGACTGCTGACGCGATGCGCTCATCGAGGAGCGGCGCCGGGGGAGCGGCCGACGCCACCTGGAGCCGGTGGACTGTTCGATGACGCGGTCGAGCGGGCGGCAGGAGTACCCGGACGCGGGAGTGCCCGTGGAGATGGGTGACGTACGAGTTGCCCGAGGTCAGGCTCGCAGGGTGAGCGAACCCTGGTGGAGCTTTTTGAGCCCTGCCGAAGACTGCATCATCTGATCGTCCACGATGCGGAAAGCAGAATCCGTTGGGCTGGGTGCCTCTAGTGCCTCACGCCGGGGCGGGCGTGTCAAGGCATGGCTGAGTAGCGGCTTGCGGGGAGGCGGCCACCTCAGGCTCGTTGGTCGCGGAGCCGGTCCCACAGGTGCTCCTCGATCCGGTCGAGGAAGGCCAGGGCTTCCTGCTCGACCGCCTCCGCGGCGGCTCCCGCCCCGCCGTGGTTGTCGATCCGCTGGTACGTCAGGTGAAGGTGCTCCAGCGCTCGTTGGACCTCCTTCTGTGCCACGGGAACGATCTTCATGACGGGGCGGACGTAGTTCGGCCACCAGCCGGTGACCGCCTCGCGCAGCAGCACGCGCAGCTGCCCCGTTCTGCCGCACGCCGCGACGAAGCAGGCGGGTGGCGGGCGCAGCGTCCCGAGCAGGGCATGGGTCTGCCGTGCCGATCCCCGCCAGCGATTGCGCAGTTCCGCGTCGGCGTAGCGGTCGCGCGTCATGCCGACTTCCGCGGCGACGTGTTCCACCGTCAGTCCGAGCAGGGTCCTGCACTGCAGGAGCGTGGCGGGTTCGCCGAGCAGCTCGGCCGGTGCGCACCACAGCGCCGCGGCGAGTGCCTTGATCTGACGACCTGTCGGAACGTCGGCGGCCTGCTCCCAGGCCAGGAGTGTGTGGGGGTGGAGGGGTTCGGCCTGGAAGGCGGAGATGGCCCAGGCGACCTGGCCATGGGTCAGGCCGAGCTGCTCGCGCAGAGCGGCGGCGCGGCGGGGATCGAGCGGGGGGTAGGCGGACGGATCGCCCTCGGGCGGGCGACGGAGGCCCTCGTGGCTTGGCATAGCCGGACACCGTAGGGATCCATGGCGCCGCCGCCAAGACCTCGGACCCGAGCGGTATGCCCTGCCCGCGTACGAGGCTTCGTAGGTACCTCCAAAGAATCACAGGGATCCATTGGGTGAGTTGGAGGAGTTGACGGCGAGGGTGAGACGTTCGTAGAGTCCGGGCGTCCACGGCGGAAAGTAAATTCCGCAATGAGGAATTGAGCCGTTCTCTGCACCACGGAACCCGGCACGATTCCCACGTCCCCTCGGGCAGGTCCGTCCACCTGCACCGGGTTCGTCCGGCCGCACTTCGCTCGTGACCGTCCCAGCTGTGCGCCTGTCGGGCGGTCTCTCGGAGGGACTGTCCTCATGCGCTCCCCTGTCTTCACCCCGCACCACCCTTCCGATCCGCCCTTCCCCGCCCACCCCGCGGACGAAGTGCTCCCCACGCGTCGGCTGGTTCCCGCGGCGTTGCAGCACGTGGCCAGCATGTACGCGGGCCTCGCTGCCCCTCCCCTGATCATCGGAGGCGCGCTCGGTCTCTCGCCGGCGCAGCTCACCGCCCTGCTCGCCGCGTCCCTGGTCGTCGCCGGCCTCGCCACCGTCGCCCAGACATTGACTGTCTGGGGCGTCGGGGCCAGGCTCCCCGTCACCAACGGCGTCTCGTTCGCCGTGGTCTCGCCGATCCTGGCCGCTTCCGTCTCGGAGGGGCAGGACACCTTGCCCCTGGTGTTCGGAGCGACCCTCGTCGCAGGGGCCGTCTGCTTCCTGCTCGCACCGGTCTTCTGCCGGCTGGTTCGCTTCTTCCCGCCCGTCGTCAGCGGTTCCGTCATCACCCTGGTCGGGCTGTCGCTGCTCCCGGTCGCCGGCGAGTGGGCCCGAGGCGGTGATCGTGATGCCGCCGGCTACGGCTCACCCTCCAACCTCGCGCTCGCCGCCGGCACGCTCACCGTCACGCTCCTCCTCCACCGGCTGCTCAGCGGACGTTTCCTCCAGCGGGTCGCGATCCTGCTCGGGCTCATCGTCGGCACGGCCGCCGCGATCCCGATGGGCAAGGTCGACTTCCACCACCTTTCCCAGGCGCCGCTGTTCGCACTGCCGGAGCCGTTCGCCTTCGGCGCCCCGCAGTTCGAGGCGCCGGTCATCGCGACCATGCTCGTGGTCATGCTCGTCTCCATGACGGAGTCCACCGCCTCCCTCATCGCGGTGGGATCGGTGGTCGACCGACCCGTCGACGACCGGGTCATCGCCGGCAGCCTGCGCGCCCAGGGCTTGGGTACCGCACTCGGCGGCGCCCTGGGCGCCTTCGTGAGCTGCGCGTACGCCCAGAACGTCGGCCTGGTCGCGATCAGCCGCATCCGCAGCCGCTACGCGGTCACCCTGTGCGGAGCGATTCTGGTGCTCATGGGGCTCGTGCCGGTCCTGGCCTCGCTCGGCGCCCTGGTGCCGCTCCCCGTGCTCGGCGGGGCGGGCGTGGTCTTCTTCGGCTCGATCACCGTCGCCGGCATCCGGACCCTCGCCAAGGCGTCCCTGGCCACCGGCCACAACGGCATCATCGTCTCCGTTGCTCTCGCTCTCGGCCTCTTCCCCGTGGCATCCCCGGACTTCTACGAACACCTCCCGGCACCCGCCGCCATGATCCTGGGCTCTGGCATCACAGCCGGATGCCTCGCCGCTCTCCTGCTCAATCTCCTGCTCAACCACTTTGGACGAGGCAGCGAAGCGAACGAGAGCCACATCCCCACGACACAGGTCAACGCCTTCGACAACACGGCACGTCCGGGCCCCCATTCAAGCCATCGACGCCGTTGAAGCGCGGCATGCGATCAGGACCACCGACGCTGGTGACCGCGTGGTGTTCTGGGCACCCGCACCGTGCGCGCCTCGTCATCCACGGCGGCGAAGAACCCTCCACCTACCCCGCGCGCTGCCGCATCATCCTGGCGACCTGTGCCGATGACGCGCCATGCGGAGTGCGTGGCGAGCCTGGAGCCGGCCGAGAAGGGCGTCTGACCTGCGGTTGGGGGTATGCGTGGTCTGCGCCGTGGGCGTGAGGGGCCGTACCTCGACGCCGGAACGACGCTCGCGACGCCCACGTGGCGGTCGCTCCGGCGGCGTGTCAGCCAGGTGATCCTGCACGCTCCGACCGGCGGCGGTGGCTGACCGCCGCCGCGCCATGCGACGGTCTCCGCCGACGTTAAGAACGCGACATGATTCATGTCGTTCCTGCGGCCCTGACCGGGGTGTTCGCCGGGGGGCGTAGGCGCTTGCCGGAGTCAGCGTTCGGGCCCGATCGCGCGGGAAGCCGCTCCTGGCGTTCTGTGGCTACTCGGTTTCGGAGTGTGGTTCCTCGTCGGCGCCGTCGCGATCGAAGTTTCTCGACGTCCGCCGGCGTTCGTCACCCAATAGCCCAGGTAAGGCGGCATGTTGGCCGTAGGGCGGAGCGATACGTGAACGGCTCCCCTCTCCTGTGGACGGGTGCTCGCGCTCGTACGCGACAGGCCGCCTGGACGGCCTGGAACCAAGACTTTGTGTCGTTTCGCGGTGCTGCTGATTGCTTTCCCTTCGAGCGGGTGAAGCGTCTCGACGTCGCTTTCGATATTTCCGCGAAGGTGCGGCCGGTGCGTTGAAGCCGGCCAGAGGGGTATCGGGAGGCCGCATACTCGGTGATCGCGTCGCCGCGAGAGCGGTGCCGCCAGGTCTGCGCGCAGGAGCGAGAAAGTCGATGGGAGACATGAAGGACACGAACGGCCCGGCCGTGCCCGAGGTAGTGGACAGCCCGGCCCTGCGGACGCAGCCGACGGGGCGGCTGGCGCAGTGGATGCTGCGCCATCAGGTGCACCCCGTCGGGCCGGCGGCCGGCGAGGGACACACCGAGCCGCACGCCTGGTGGAAGGTGATGTGCCTGACCGGGGTCGACTACTTCTCCAGCCTTGCCTACGTGCCGGCCATCGCCGCGCTCGCCGCGGGCGCGGTCTCGCCGCTGGCGACGCTGCTGATCGTGGCGCTGACCCTGTTGGGCATGCTGCCGATGTACCGGAGGGTGGCCAAGGAGAGCCCGCACGGTGCCGGGTCGGTGGCGATGCTGGAGGATCTGCTGCCGTTCTGGTGGGGCAAGTTGTTCGTGCTGGTCCTGCTCGGTTTCGTGGCCACGTCGTGGATCATCACCATCACCCTGTCCACGGCGGACGCCTCCGTCCACGTGGTGGAGAACCCCTTCTTCCCAGAGGCTCTGCACGGCCACGAGGTGGCTCTCACGGTGGTTCTGCTGTTGATCCTCGGAGGCGTGTTCCTGCTCGGCTTCAGCGAAGCCGTCAGCGTGGCCATCCCGCTGGTCGCGGTCTTCCTCGCACTCAACGCGGTCGTCATCGCCGTCGGCCTGGTCCACGTCGTCACCACACCGGGGGCCTTCTCCGCCTGGACGGACGCGCTCGTCGAAGGGGGAGGCGGCTTCGGTGATCTGATGACGCCGGCGCTGTTGGCGTTCCCGCTGCTCGTGCTGGGCCTGTCCGGATTCGAGACCGGCGTGAGCATGATGCCCCTGGTGTCCGCCGACGGCGCCGACGACGAGGAACGGCTCCGCTCGCGCATCCGCAACACCCGCAGGCTGCTGACCTCCGCCGCGCTGATCATGAGCGTCTACCTGCTGGCCTCCAGCTTCGTCACCACCGTCCTCGTCCCCGAGAAGGAGTTCCAGCCCGGGGGCGCCGCCAACGGCCGCGCCCTGGCCTGGCTCGCCCACGAGCACGTCGGGGAAGCGTTCGGCACCGTCTACGACATCAGCACCATCCTGATCCTTTGGTTCGCCGGCGCGTCCGCCATGGCAGGACTGATCAACATCGTCCCCCGCTACCTGCCCGACTACGGCATGGCCCCCGAATGGGGCCGCGCGGTCCGGCCCGTGGTGCTCGTCTACACCGCCCTGTGCGTCCTCATCACCATCGCCTTCGACGCCGACGTCGACGCCCAGGCCGGGGCCTACGCCACCGGCATCCTGGCCATGATGGTCTCCGGCGCCTTCGCGGTCACCGTCTCCGTGGCACGCCACGGCCGCCGGACCGTTGCCGTCGGGTTCGGAATGCTCACCCTGGTACTGCTCTACGCCTTGGTGTACAACATCGTCGACAAGCCCGACGGCATCACCATCTCCGGTTTCTTCATCGCCGGCATCATCGTCGTGTCGCTGATCTCCCGCGTCTCCCGCACCACGGAACTGCGCGCCGACCGCATCGTCTTCGACGAGGCCGCCCGCCGCTTCATCGCCGACACCCTCGCCCACGACAATGCCATCAACATCATTGCCAACCGCCGCCAGGCAGGCGACAGCGCCGAGTACAGCGACAAGGAACACGAGCAGCGGGGAAACAACCCGGTCCCCGGCCGGGCCGACGTCCTGTTCCTGGAGATCGAGGTGGTCGACCCCTCCGACTTCAGCGAAGTCCTCGCCGTCCACGGTGTCGAGGTCGACGGATTCCGGATCCTGCGCGCCGAGGCCCCGGCCGCCCCGAACGCCATCGCCGCGATCCTCCTCGCGCTGCGCGACACCACCGGCGTCCAGCCGCACTGTTACTTCGCCTGGGCCGAGGGCAGCCCCCTGAAGCACATGTTCCGCTACTTCCTCCTGGGACGCGGCGACACCGCCCCCGTCACACGCGAAATCATCCGCAAACACGAACCCGAGCCCAGCCGCCGCCCCGGCATCCACGTCGGCGGCTGACCCGGACGCGAATGCTGCTGAAGCCGTGCACCCGTGGCGGAGCCGGCCGAGCGGCCGCGTACGCTCCTCGCCGCCGGGGTGAGAGCCCCGTCGAGCCGTCGGTGTACGGGACGGGGCCGCACGCCGTCGGCCTGGCCGGAATCGCCTCCGGGGCGCCTTCGCCGTACGGCTGGGCGCGCCGCCGAACGGATGTGGGTGCAGAGGGAGTTGCAGCCGACGATGTCCACCCCGGCCCCCGGGCCTCACGGGCGCCCTCTGACTCCGCGCAGCGCAAAGGGACCCGCCCGCCGCCCCGGCCGGCCCCTGGCGGTGCGACGCAAAGGCTCGTCGGGGAGGTGTTCGGCGGCGGGTGGGCCGACGGGTCGGCTGACGCGGCCGAGCAGGCTCAGTAGACAGGGCCGAGCGGCGTGGACCCGCACGGGCCAAGGGCGGTCCGGCGTCACCACCGCAATGGGGCTGCCGCCACGCCGGCTTCGCTTGATCGGCCGCGCGCGATCAGGACCCCCAGCACCGACCGGTCGCGTTTGATGGAGTTGCAGGGCTGGCAGACCGGGGCCAGGTTGTCCCAGCGGTCGGAGCCGCCTCCGACCACAGGGTCGATGTGGTCGATGGCTGCCGGAGGGCCGCCGCAGTAGACACAGGGGTCGTAGACGATCATCTCCCGGTAGGAAGCGGCCTCTTGGTGGTCCTCGGGCGTCATGTCGGCGTTGTTCCTCCTGAGGCGGGCGCGGCGGAGGGCGGCCCAGCCCCGCGGGCCGTTTCCGGCGCAGTCGGAGCAGTACGAGTAGCTGCCGGCCTTGCCGAGGGGGCGGACGAAGAACTGGTCGCACCATCGGCAGGCAAGCACGGGCTCGGCGGCTCCGCGCCTCAGCATGGCCTTGTAGTGGCCCATGCAGTAGCCCCGCCCGAAGTGGCGCTGGGGGCACCCCTGAACCGTGCAGGTGTCCCGCGTCTCACGTCGTACCGAGGTCGGGTCTCCGGTGCGGCGCAGGCGCTGGGCGTGAACGCCGCAGTATCCGTTGGCGTGGTAGGCACGGGTGCACTCCGGTACCGCGCATCCGTTGGCCTTGCCGGAGCCCAGGGGCGGGGCGGTGAAGTCCTGCCCCTTGCGTTGTCGCTTGTAGTGCATGCTGCAGAGGTTCTTGGCGGCGTAGGGGCGTGCGCAGCCCTCTACCGAACACGTGCGTTCGCTCTTCCACACCTGTTGGTAGTGCATGCCGCACATACCGCGTCGCGATGCTGCCGGACGTGTGCAGTCCTGCTCGCGACACGTGGCGTCGGCCACCTCGACCTCTCATCCACGGCGCCCTGCCCGGAGGGCGCCGCCAGTACCCGTCCCCGTCTGTCCTTCTCGTCGGAAGTCTACGGAACTGCCGTCTGTGCCAAGCGCGTTGATGGCCGACTGACGCAAAGAACCCGCCCAGCGTCGACGCGACGGTGGGCGGGCTCCTTCACGAGGTCCGGCGGAAACCGTCAGCGGTCCGTCGGGAAGCGCTCCCAGACCCTGTGGTGCGGCAGCAGTTCCGTGAGGCCCTCGAGGGCCGATGCTCCCGAGGTCGCCCGGACGACGCCCGGGGCGTCCTGCGGGCACAGAGCCGCCGTGAGGACGTTCTCGCCGTCTCCCCAACTGCCCAGGACCTTCGCGTGGCGGTAGGCCTCCTCGACCATCAGGACCACCCGGGGGTCGACGGCGGACGCCCCCGGTGCGCCGGCGCGGGCGTCGCGGGCGCCGTAGGAGTCGGCGCCGGGGGAGGGGGCGGCGGACAGGAGGATCGCGTCGAACTCGATGGAGCGGGCCGTGGCGAAGGTGCGCTGGGGCGGGAGGGGTTCGCCGGTGCCGCCGGAGAGGTCGCCGCCGGTCGGGGCGATGATCAGGGGGACCATCTCGTTGTCCAGGATGGACTGGCGGACGGCCCGGAGCTCGTCGAGGTCGGTCGTCCCGTCGACGACGATCCCGATCACGCGGCCGGTCACCGGCCAGGTCCGGCCCAGCTGGGACAGTGCCGGGCTCCGGGTGATCTCGGGGAGCGGGGCGGAGGGTTTGGGAGCCGGCAGCCCGAGGCCCTCCGCGACGCGGGAGCACAGGACGGGGTCGATGTCGGCGAGGACCTGGAGCGTGCGCTCCTTGATCGCCTGCTCGTAGCACTTGCCGAGCTCGAAGGTGTAGGCCGCGATGACGTGTTCCTGCTCCGTCGGCGACAGGCTCGCCCAGAACAGGCGCGGCTGGCTGGTGTGGTCGTCGAAGGACGCCGGTGCCTCGCGGACCTTCTGCGCGGCCGCGACCGGCTGCGGCACCTCGACGAACGCCTGCTCGGCGGCCGTCGCGAGGAAGGGGCAGCCGCCGTCGAGGGAGTTGGGCCGGTAGGGCGCCACGCCCGCGTGTACGGCGGTCTGGTGCATGCCGTCGCGCAGCATGTCGTTCACGGGCGTCTGGGGCCGGTTGATCGGGATCTGGCCGAAGTTCGGGCCGCCGAGCCGGCTGATCTGCGTGTCGAGGTACGAGAAGAGCCGCCCCGCGAGCAGCGGGTCGTCCGTGATGTCGATGCCGGGGACCAGATGACCGGGGTGGAAGGCGACCTGCTCGGTCTCGGCGAAGTAGTTCGTCGGATTGGCGTTCAGGGTCAGCAGGCCGATGGGCTGGACCGGGGCGAGCTCCTCAGGAACGATCTTCGTCGGGTCCAGCAGGTCGATGCCCTCGAACGTCTGGTCCGGGGTGTCCGGCATGACCTGAACTCCCAGTTCCCACTGGGGATGGGCGCCCGCCTCGATCGCGTCGGCGAGGTCACGGCGGTGGAAGTCCGGGTCCATTCCGCCGATCAGCTGCGCCTCCTCCCACACCAGCGAGTGCACGCCCGCCCGGGGCTTCCAGTGGAACTTCACGAGCGAGGTGGCGCCCGCGTCGTTGACCATGCGGAACGTGTGGACGCCGAAGCCCTCCATCATGCGGAACGAGCGCGGGATGGCCCGGTCGGACATGTTCCACAGGGTGTGGTGGGTGGCCTCCGTGTGCAGGGAGACGAAGTCCCAGAAGGTGTCGTGCGCACTCTGGGCCTGCGGGATCTCGCGGTCGGGGTGCGGCTTTCCCGCGTGGATGATGTCGGGGAACTTGAGGGCGTCCTGGATGAAGAACACCGGGATGTTGTTGCCGACGAGATCGAACGTTCCCTCGTCGGTGTAGAACTTCGTCGCGAAGCCGCGGGTGTCGCGCACCGTGTCCGCCGACCCCCGGGACCCGAGGACGGTCGAGAAGCGCACAAAGACCGGGGTCTCCACGTCCTTGGCGAGAAAGGCGGCCTTGGTGATGGTGGACGCGGTCCCGTATCCCTGGAAGAGGCCGTGAGCGGCGGCGCCGCGCGCGTGGACCACCCGCTCCGGGATGCGCTCGTGGTCGAAGTGCGTGATCTTCTCGCGCAGGTGGTGGTCCTGCAGGAGCACCGGCCCGCGCGGCCCGGCCTTCAGGGAATGGTCCGTGTCGTAGAGCCGGGCCCCCTGCGCCGTCGTCAGATACGCGCCGCCCTGGGCACGGGACGCCGGGCCCGCGCCGGTCGGCTTGCCGGTGGGGGACACCGCCTCCGGCCCCGCCTGGTCGGGCTTCGGCGCGAGGGGCTCCTGGGGTGCGGTCGGCTCGGCGACCGTGGGACTCCCGCTGCTCGGCCGGCCCGGGAGCTCCGGGTCGGCGCCGCCCCGCGGAGAGGAGTGGCCGGCGTTCTGATGCTCCATGGAAAGCTCCCTGCGCAAAGGTCGGATTCATCCGGTAGAGCAGTAACCGACACGAAAAAATCACAAACGTTCCTGCTGTCATCTGCCGCCATGTCGGTACGAATGCTCAGGAAACCCCGGCTACCCGCGCCCCCGGAATGAACACGCGCATCGCCGTCGCGTCCGACATGACGTGCCGTCATCCGCGCCGGGAATCGCGCTGAATGGGCCCCCACGCGCCGGGCTGCCGGTCGATCTCGCGGGTGGCCTCCTCGATCACCTTCTTGTCGATCCAGGCGAGGGGCTCGACATCGCGGACCAGCGGTTCGTTGTCGGGGCCGCGCCCCACCTCCCGTCCACGCAACAGCCAGGGGCGTACGTCGCCGCCCCGGAGGCGGGGGAGATGGGAGTAGTCGTACAGGCGCCGGGCGACCCAGATGCGCGCCGGGCGGTCGTTCCACCAGGGTTCGATGTCCAGAGCGTTGGCGGACAGGCCCGGCAGGGGAGTGCCGGTGAGCTCGTCCGAGCTGCACGCGGAGGTCAGATCGACGTGCGGGCCGCGTGACCAGCGTACGTACAGGTGCTGCTCCCGGCCGAGCCACTCCGCCACCTCGTCCAGGCTGTGCAGGACGCCCAGTTCGTCGTCCCTCGTGCGTGCCACCGGCACCTCCATCGACCGGTGTGTTCCGGTTCACGGTTCTCTTCGCGGGGTGACCCGGACGGGCCCGGCGGGCGCCGCCCACCGGGCCCGGTCAGTGCGTCGGGCGCTCAGTCGCGTGCCGGGTCGGGCGCTCAGTCGGACGACAGGGCCTCGACCAGGTCCCCGACCTTCGGGTCCGGCAGCGCGCGGGCCACATCCGCCTGCGCCACCATGCCGACCAGGTCGTGTCCGTCGATCACGGGCAGCCGTCGGACCTTGTGGGTGGTCATGGTGCGCAGGATCTCCTCGGCGTCGTCATCGGCGCCGATGGTCACCGCCTCGCCCTGGGCGAACTCCCCGGCCCGGCACGCGCCCGGGTCCTTGCCGGCGGCGAGGACCTTCACCACGATGTCGCGGTCGGTGAGCATCCCCTTGAGCTTGTTGTCGGTACCGCAGATCGGCAGCGCGCCGACGCCGAGGCGGGCCATCTTCTTCGCGGCCTCCAGGACGGTTTCCTCCGCCCCGATGCATTCGGCGCCTTCGGTCATGATCTCGCGTGCCGTGGTCATGAAGATCATCCTTTCGACTCTCGGATGGTGTCTGCCGGTCACACGCCTGCCCGAAGACGCGCGAACGTAACGGTTGAATCGCCCATAGCACCCTGCCGTGGGATCCCGTCGGCGCGTCCTGGCCGTGTCGCCCCGGGGTGCTGGACTGTTCGTCCAATATGGACGTACAGTCCAACTGGAGAGTCAGCCATGGGCAGCGGGAGGTGTCGACCATGAGCAACGCCGAGGACGGGGACGCCCGGGTGCGGATGTGGGGGCCCGTGTGCCAGGCCGTCGCGCTGCTGCTCGGTCCGTACGCGGAAGTCGTCCTGCACGACCCCGGAACCGACCGTGTCCTGGAGATCTGGAACCCCATGACCTCCCGCGGCCCGGGCGACCCGTCGCTGCTCGGTGAGCTGGACGCGCTGGATCCGGCGGCGCGGGACGTCTTCGGGCCGTACGAGAAGCTGCTGGCCGACGGCCGGCGGTTGTCCGCGGTGAGCGCGGTTCTGCGGGACGCGGAGGGCCGCGCGTCAGCTGTGCTGTGCGTCAATCTCGACCGCACGCCCCTGGAGCAGGCCGCGGCCGTACTGAGCGCCTTCGGGGCGCCCACCGTGGCCCGCCCGGAGCCGCTGTTCGACCAGGACTGGTCCGAGCGCGTCCAGCACGTCATCGGCGCCCACGTACGGGAAACGGGCCGCTCGGTGGAGCGTCTGACGCGACAGGACCGACTGGCCGTCGTCGGCAGGCTGGACGAGGCGGGCGTGTTCTCCGTCCGCCGCGCCGCCCCGGTCGTCGCCGGCGCTCTGCGCGCGTCCCGGTCCACGGTCTACGCCCTGCTGGCCGAACACAGATCCCTGAGGACACCGTCATGACCCGGCTGCCCGATTTCCGACTGGAAACGTACTTCTCCCGCTGGGAGTTCACCGCACGCCACCATCTGACCGCCTCCGACGTCCAGACGATGACGCTGGCGGAGCTGCTGGCGCTGGCCGACGAGAAGGACCGGGACGCGTTCGAGAACCTGTCCCTGGGATACACCGAGACCTTCGGTGACCCGGCCCTGCGTGAGGTGATCGCCGAGACCTACGAGCATGCCGGCGCGGATGACGTCATCTGCTTCGCTGGCGCCGAGGAGGGCCTCTACCTGGCCATGAACGTACTCCTCGGGCCGGGCGACCACGCGGTGGTCGTGACCCCGAACTACCAGGCCGCCGAGACCGTGCCGCTCGCGCTGTGCGAGGTCGGCGGCGTCGCGCTCGACCCCGAGCGCGACTGGGCCCTGGACCTGGACGCCGTGGCCGCCGCCATCCGACCGAACACCCGTGTCGTCTCGGTCAACTTCCCCAACAATCCGACCGGCAAGATCGTCGACGCCGCCGACTTCGCAGCCCTGGCGCGGCTGTGCGACGAGCGCGGGATCCATCTCTTCAGCGACGAGGTCTACCGCGGGCTGGAGCGGGACCCCGCCCGTACGCTGCCCCAGGCCGCCGATCTCTCCGAGCGGGCGCTCTCCTTGAACGTGACCTCCAAGTCGCTCGGCCTGCCCGGCCTGCGCGTCGGCTGGATCACCTGCCGCGACCGCGCACTGCGCGCCCGCCTGGAGCGCGCCAAGCACTACACCACCATCTGCAACGCGGCGCCGAGCGAGGTCCTGGCCCGTATCGCCCTCAAGGCGCGCGCCACGATCCTGGAACGCAACCGCGCGCTGATCGCCGCCAACCTGCCGGCCTTCGACGCGTTCTTCACCGAGTTCGCGGACGACTTCGAGTGGCGGGCGCCGGACGGCGGCTGCGTCGCCTTCCCCCGCTATCGGGGACCCGGGGGCGTCGAGGAGTTCTGCACCCGCCTGGTCGAGGAGGCCGGTGTCCTGCTGCTGCCCGCGAGCATCTACCGCTCCGAGCTCACCGCCACTCCGGGGGACCGGTTCCGGATCGGCGTCGGCCGCCGCGACCCGGAGGAGGGGCTGGCGGCGCTCGCGCGCTGGATGCGCGCGCGGCCGGTGTGAGGCGCTCGCGACGAGCACCGGGTGAGCGATCTGAGACGGTCGCGCCGGGCGGCGGAGTGAGCGGCATACTGACCCCTCCGAGTGATCACTTCCACAGATGAGGAGGAGTCATGGCCGCCAGTTTCAAGACGGTTTTCGAGGTGGGAGCGGCCCATCTCGCCCAGGCGCGGGACATGGACGAGAAGTTCCAGAAGGCGATCGCGCCCGCGACCGTCAACTTCGACTTCGGCAACATCCGCGAGGCGGCGAGCGCCATCCCCGGCAGCACGATCGTCAAGATGGTCCGCGGCTGGGGGCTCCAGGAGACCGCCCCGGTCCACATCATGGTCCTTTCCCTCAAGGAGGCCGTGCGCCAGGCGCTTCCCGAGTCGTTCGCGGGGGCCTCCTGGTGGGACGGGATAGAGCGGGAGCTCACGCGCGCCTTCACCGGCCTCGCCGCGCAGGAGGGCGAGCCGGGGCTCTCGTACTACGAGGAGACGGAGGACCGGACGAGTTACTACCGGGACCTGCTCTTCGCGCTCCAGGACGAGGAGACGGAGGAGTACATGTACGCCATCGCCTTCTGCATCGACGTGACGGTCGGCCTGGACAAGGCGAGTGTGGGCGCGCTGGAGGTGGCGGACATCGCCCCGTACGCGATCAGGCTCAACGCGATCGTCGTACGGCAGGAGTTGAGGCTCGCGGCCTGACAGGCCCGAAACCAGCGGCCCGCCGTCCCGGGCCGTCTCCCGGCCCGTTCCCGGGCCCGCTTCCGGCCATCTGCCGGCCTTCCGGCCCGTTCCGGTCACGCACCGGCGTCCGGGCTCCCACCGGCCTCCCGGCCCGTTCATGGATCCCGGCCGTGCCCCGGCGACGTAGGCGCACCCGTCCGTACGTGCTCAGCCGTGCGGCCGAACCCGCCTCGCCCCCGCCCCCTCGCCGTTCGCCAGGAGCGCCTCCGTGATGAGACGGACGCCCCGGGCCAGCCGGCTCAGCTGCTCCAGTTCGATCGCGTACAGCCGGATCGTGCTCTCGATCGTCGGCTCGGGTACGCCCAGCGTGGGCAGTTCCGCCCGGCATGTCTGCAACGCCACCCGCACCGCACGGATCTCGTGCTGTATCTGCAGCTGGGCGTGGCGGGCCAGTAGAACGGGATGGCGGGTCAGCGTGGAGTATCCGGCGTAGCGGGCCGGAAGAAGATCACGCAGCCAGCGGGCGGCGGTGCGTTCCCAGTCTCGGTTGCCGGGGGTCCTCACCTGGCACGGCCAGTCGGCGCTGACGGGGATGAAGGTCTGGGACATCGTTGTCGCTTCCAGAAAAGACCTGAAGAATCTACTGAAAAGGTGCGGCGGCCCCGGCCCAGGGGTTGACCGAAGCCGCCGCGAGGGCACTCCGCGGGGAGCACGGAATGCCCCGATGGAACAACCATGGGCCGGCATGAGGAGGAGGGACCGGCCCCGGGTGTTCTGTTGTGTGGCCCCTGGGGGCACCGGGGACTCTTGCAGTAAATATATATACCGTCCAGTAAGCAAGAGTATGAAAAAATTCATGCGGCCCGATGGCCGAAAAAAGACCCGGACCGGCGGTGCGGTACGGGGTCAGTCCTCCAGGAAGAAGTTGTGCTGCTCCGCCGCGTGCTCGTACCCCTCCAGGCGCGCCTGGGTGCGTTCCGGGTCGGCGTCCGCCATGGCCTGCAGGATGGCCGCCGACAGCACCCCCGGCGCGGCGTACGAGTCGAAGACCAGCCGTGATCCCGTCCCGGCGGTGAGCGTCACATCGGCCTCCTCCACCAGCGGTCCGAGCGTCATGTCGGTGATCAGCGCGACGCGCAGACCCGTGCTGCGGGCGGTCCGCATGGCGGCCAGGGTCTCGTTCGCGTGCCGGGGCATCGCGAAGGCCAGGACCCAGGTCCCGCCGGCCTCCCGCGACTGGAGCAGCCCGTCGTAGGCGACGCTGCCGCCCCGGGTCACGACCCGGACGTCGGGGTGGATGCGGCGTGCGGCGTACGCGAAGTACTCGGCGAGGGAGACCGAGATCCGCAGGCCGAGGATGGTCAGGGGGACCGAGCGGGCCAGCTCCCGGCCGATGTCGAGGACCTGGTCGGTGTCCGCGAAGACACGGCGCAGCGACTCGAGGTTCTCGATCTCGGCGTCGACCGCCGCCTGGAGTTCGTTGCGGCGCCTCTCCACGCGGCTGTCGGGGGAGCCGGCCACCGCGCTGAGCGCGATGGGCTGCAGGGCCTCCCGGAGCGCCGGGAAGCCGCTGAAGCCCAGGGACGACGCGAAGCGGGTGACGGACGGCTGGCTGACCCCCACACGCTCCGCGAGGTCGGTGATCGACAGGAACGCCGCCTCGGTGAGGTGGTCGATCATGTACTGCGCGATGCGCCGCTGCGCCGGGGACAGCCGATGGCCGCCGAACAGCGCGCGCACCCGGTCTGCGGGGGCCGCCTCCGTCTCCGGCGGGCGTCTGCCCGGCGTGATCGCGGCTGCCTGAGCGCGCGCCTGCTGCCCTGATGACACGGAGTGCCTCCTTCTGGTCCCATTCGAGCACAAGATAGTTCACCCCGGTTGGCTGCATCCTGCATCCGTCGCGGGCAACTGCCCTGTGCGCCGGGGCGCCTCGGGCGGCGCCGCGGCGGCCGGCCGCACTCGCCCGCCGACCCGGCCGAGAAGCGCCCCGCCGCCCCCCGGCGCACCCTGGAACCATGGTCCGAGCCAACGAGGAGGTCCAGGCGGTCCTCCAGGAGTACGCCGACCTCGTCGCCATCACCGGAGGCGACGCCTTCAAGGCGCGGGCGTACGAGAAGGCCGCCCGCGCGGTCGGCGGCTACCACGCCGATGTCTCGAAGCTCGACGCCCAGCAGCTGCGGGAGATCCCCAACGTGGGCCGGTCCATCGCCGACAAGATCGTGGAGTTTCTGCGCTCCGGCCACGTTCCCGCGCTGGAAGAGCGCCGGCAGGCCGTCCCCGCCGGAGTCCGGGAACTGATCACCATCCCCATGCTCGGACCGAAGAAGGCGATGCTCCTCTACGAGGAGCTGGGCGTCTCCTCCGTCGACCAGCTCATGGACGCCATCCACCAGGAGCGGCTGCGCGACCTCAAGGGTTTCGGCGAGAAGACCGAGGAGAACATCCTCCACGGCATCGCCCTGATGCAGCAGGCGGGCAACCGCATCCTCCTCAACTCCGCGATGGAGACGGCCGAACGGATCGTCGCCGAACTGTCCCGGATCCCCGGTTGCGAGCGGTGCGCCCACGCCGGATCGCTGCGGCGGATGCGCGAGACCATCGGGGACATCGACATCCTGGTCGCCGCCGAGAAGTCGGCCCCCTTCATGCAGGCGCTCGAAGCGCTCCCCGAGACGGCCGAGGTCGTCGCGCACGGCGCGAAGAAGACCTCCATCCGCACCACCAAGGGTCTCCAGGTCGATCTGCGCGTGCTGCCGCCCGACTCCTGGGGCGCGGGACTCCAGTACTTCACCGGCTCGAAGGCCCACAACATCCGCACCCGCGAGATCGCCGTACGCCTCGGGCTCAAGCTGTCCGAGTACGGGCTCTTCGACACGGAGAGCGGCGAGAAGATCACCTCGGAGACCGAGGAGGGGATCTACGAGCGCCTCGGTCTGCCGTGGATCCCGCCGACCCTGCGCGAGGACCGGGGCGAGATCGCGGCCGGCCTGCGCGGTGAACTCCCCGATCTGGTCGCCGAGGACGACATCAGGGGTGATCTGCACACGCACACCGACCTCACCGACGGGCTCTCCCCGCTGGAGGACATGGTCGCCGCCGCGGCGGCCCGTGGTTACTCCTACTACGCGATCACGGACCACGCCCCGGACCTCGCGATGCAGCGCATGACGAAGGAGAAGATGCTCGCCCAGCGCGCACGCGTCCGTGAACTGGACCGCGTCCACCGGGGGATGAGGCTGCTCCACGGCACGGAACTGAACATCGGTCCCGACGGCGACGTGGACTGGCCCGGTGACTTCCTCGCGGACTTCGACCTGTGCGTGGCCTCGGTCCACTCCCACTTCAACCAGAGCCGCGACCAGCTCACCCGCCGGCTGGTGCGCGCGTGCGAGAACCCGTACGTCTCCGTCATCGGTCACCCCACGACCAGGAAGCTCGGCAAACGGCCGGGGATCGACGCCGACTTCGACGCGGTCTTCGAGGCCTGCGCGCGCACCGGGACCGCCCTGGAGATCAACGCCCACCCGGAGCGGCTCGACCTCCGCGACGAGGACATCCTGCGCGCGAAGCGGTACGGAGTGAGGTTCGCCGTCAACTCGGACGCGCACTCCACGACCCATCTTCCCTACCTGCGGTACGGGATCGGGACGGCGCAGCGCGGCTGGCTGACCAAGGACGACGTCATCAACACCTGGCCCCTCACCAGGCTCCGCCGTTTCCTCGCCCCGGGCTGACCCCCGCCCGGACCGGCCCGCCACCGAACCGGAAGTGACAGATCCGGCCGACTAATGATCTTGTTTCGGTCGACGGGCCGCCCGTGTCGGTGTTGGGCCGAACGGGTGAGTAACGGGAGGATGGGCGCATGAGTAGGTACGAGAGGTACGACGTCACCGACGAACAGTGGGAGGGCCTCGCCCAGGTCGTACCGCTGCGGGGGCGCAACGAATGGCCGTCCAGGGTCGACCACCGGACGATGCCCGAGTACGAGACCGTCGAGCAGCGCCGCATGGTCGTACTGAGGGTGCAGGTCTTCGCGGACGCCCGCGAGGTCGCCGAGTACCTCATCGCCCAGATCCCGGTCCTCCTGGACCTCACCAGCGCCGACACCGATGTCGCCAAGCGCATCCTGGACTTCAGCAGCGGCGTGGTCTTCGGCCTCGGCAGCGGCATGCACCGGGTGGACAAGAACGTCTTCCTGCTCGCCCCGGCCGGCACCGAGGTGGAGGGCGCCGCCGACGCCGCCGTCCCTCAATCGTAGGAAGGCGGTTCGGGCGGAACGGTTCCGCAGTAGACGATCCGCATACGGTCCATTCATGGACACCCTCCGGCCCGCCCTCACCGAACTGCGCCTCTCCTCCTTCAAGTCCCACCGTTCGGCGGAGTACCCGCTCGGCCCGGTGACGCTCTTCGCGGGGGCGAGCGGCACCGGCAAGTCGAGCGCCCTGCAGGCGTACGAGGCGCTGGCGCGCCTGGGCTCCGGGGACGAACTCGCCCGGGCCTTCCCCGATCCCGTGGCGTGCGTACCCGAGCGCGCCGAGGCCGACGCCCAGGGGCGCAGGGGCTTCCGGATCGGCTGTACCACCGAAGGGCCGGCCGGATCCGTCCGGCTGGACCTCGCCGTCCAGGCCGAGCCCGAACTCCGTATCGTCGGCGAGCGGTTGACCAGCGGTGGGCAGATACTGCTGACGACCGCCCTGCGGGATCCCGGGCGGCGTACCGTCCAGGCCGAGTGGCACACGGCCGGCAGCGCCCCGGTCACCCGCGCACCCCTGCCGGACGACCTGCTCGGTACGGCGCTGCTTCCGCTGCGCGTCGCCGGAAAGACCGAAGGCCAGCTCAGGGTCCTCGCGGCCGCCGAACAGGTCGTCGTGGCGCTGCGCTCGGTGTTCGCCTGCGACCCGCAGCCGCAGCGGATGCGCGCGCCGGTCGCGATGGGCGACGGCCGGCTGCGGCGCGGCTGCGACAACCTGGCGGAGGTGCTCCATCTGACCAGGACCGACTGCACCCGCCGCCATGCCCGGCTGGCGGCGATGGCCCGGGCGGGCTGCGCCGGGCCGGTGACCGGGCTCGGCGTCTCGGCGCTCGCGGACGGCAGGATGACGGCGGTACTCGACCGGGGCGGGAGGGGCGGGGTGGCCCTCGACCGGGGCGCGAGGGGCGGGGCGGTCCCGGCGGGCGCGGACGGCACGCCCCTGGGCCGCCTCGGCGACGGTGAACTGCGCTATCTGGCGCTGGCGCTGGTCCTGCTCACCGGGCCCGGGGTGCTCGCGATGGACAGGGTCGCGGAGGTTCCGGACGCCATGCAGAGCCTGACCGTGCTCGCCGACGGTTTCGACCGGGGACTGGATCTCCGCCAGACGCGGGCGCTGCTGTCGCTGGCCGCCGGGATCTGCGCCGAGGGCCACATCAGGCTGGTCGGGGCGGTGGGGGAGACGGGGGCCGGGTGCGCGCGGGAGACGGCCGGGGTGACAGTGGTAGACCTGGAGCCGTGACCGAGATGGATGTACAGGGACTGCAGCGCAGGCTGGCCGAGTTCGCGGCCTCGCGCCAGTGGCAGCCGTACCACACCCCCAAGAACCTGGCGGCGGCGCTCAGCGTCGAGTCCGCCGAACTGCTGGAAATCTTCCAGTGGTTGACACCCGAGCAGGCGGCCCGGGTGATGGACGACCCGGAGTCGGCGCACCGCGTCCGTGACGAGGTCGCCGATGTGCTCGCGTATCTCCTCCAGTTCTGCGAGGTGTTGGACATCGACGTGCTGGCCGCGCTCTCCGCGAAGATCGACCGGAATGAGATCCGCTTCCCCGTCGGCAGGCCTCCGGGAGGCGGCAACGAGCCAGATCGTCACTCTTCGGAGTGATCGAGTTTTCCCCATCGGGCTTCCTGTCCACAGATTTCCGAATTCCCCTGGCTTTTGGGCTCAGACGCCCTCACTCTGGGTAATGGAATGAGTAGCGGAAAGTCGTACGAACGGGGGCGGCGTACATGGAAGCGGAGCGGCTCATCGCGGTCGGCCGACACGCCCTGGCCCAAAGCCGGGACGCGCAGGACATCGTGGCGGAAGCCTGGCAGGCCCAGGCCCTGGCACAAGCCATAGGAAGTCATCTCGCACTCTGCGGCCCGCTGGAGCTGCGGGGCGAGGCGCGCGGCCTCGGCGAGATCGTCGCGGGGCGCGGGCCGCTGGACCATCCGGCGCTGCGCACCGGTGGATTACGGGCCGCGCAGCTCACCGGAGTGGGCGACGCGCGGGTCGCGCTGACCGTGCTGAGCGCGCTGCTCGGCGAGGTCGGGATCGCTCTCGTCGGTGTCGCCTGCGCCACCGACGAGGAGGGCCTGTACTGGCAGTGCATCGAGGCGATCGACGCCGCCGACGAGTCGAACGACCGGGTGCGGGGGATGCTGCACCGGCTGAGTGTGAGAGAGCGGGACAGAATGCCCGGCGGGACGCGTGGCCGGGCGGACCCGGCGGACTCGGCGGCGGGACCGTCGTGATCAGGAGGCCCACGAGACCCGGGAGCCCCACGAGACCGGCGAGACCCGCGAGGCGCTCGGGGCGCTCGGGGCCGACGGCGGGGCGGTGGTCAGACGGGCCGGCGGCCGGAGAGATCTTCGTCGGCGCCGGAGGTGTCGCCGCCCGCGCCGCGGGGAGCCTCCGGTGCGGCGGGCGGGGTGGCTCCGGGGGCCGCGGAAGCGGCTGGGGAGGGGGGAGCGGACGCGGGGATGGGCGTGCATGCGGGAGTGGTTGTGGGCGTAGGAGTGGGCGCGGATGTGGGGCTGGGAGTGGACGTGGGCATGTCCCACGAGAGCGTCCCGGCGGCCGAGGGGCGGTCGGCCGAGGACTGGAGGTCCGCGTCGAGCCGGGACAGGTCGGCGGTGAGCGCCGCCATCAGCTCCTCCATCTGCTGAAGCAGGCCCTTGGGGGCGCCGGCGCCCTTCTGCTCGGGCACGGACTGCTGCTCCGGCTGCTCCGGCATCGCCTGTTCGGGCGCGGCTTCCTGGGACATGGCGGCCTCCTCGGCCCAGGCCTTCCCCGCGGGGGAAAGGCGGCAAGAGAACACGACGCACCGGCACAAGCCGCCGGCGCGCGGGCCGGGCGGTCCGGCTCCGCCCGAGCCAACGACGGGCGCCCGCACCCGGTCACTGGCCGGGCCGGACGGGGCCCGCCAGGGTGGGGCTTATTCACCCGACCGGGCCGGTGCCGTACCGGGAGTGACGAGGAGGTTGACGCTCGGGTGACGAGGAGGTTGGCGCGCGTACGACGGTGCAGGATGGAGGCATGGATCTTCGAATCTTCACGGAGCCCCAGCAAGGGGCGAGCTACGACACCCTGCTGACCGTCGCCAAGGCCACCGAGGACCTTGGGTTTGATGCCTTCTTCCGTTCCGACCACTATGTGTCCATGGGGTCCGTGGACGGCCTGCCCGGTCCGACCGACGCCTGGATCACACTGGCCGGCCTGGCCCGGGAGACGCGGCGGATCAGGCTGGGAACGCTGATGACCGCGGGGACCTTCCGTCTTCCCGGAGTGTTGGCCATCCAGGTCGCCCAGGTCGACCAGATGTCCGGCGGCCGGGTCGAGCTGGGTCTCGGGGCGGGATGGTTCGAGGAGGAGCACCGGGCGTACGGGATCCCGTTCCCCAAGGAGAAGTTCGCCCGCCTCGAAGAACAACTGGCGATCGTCACCGGGCTGTGGGGCACTGAGGTCGGCAAGACGTTCTCCTACGAGGGGGAGTTCTACCAGCTCAGCGACTCGCCCGCGCTCCCCAAGCCCGCCCAGGAGAAGGTGCCCGTGCTGATCGGTGGGCACGGCGCGACCCGCACGCCGAGACTGGCCGCGCAGTACGCCGATGAGTTCAACATCCCCTTCGCGTCGATCGAGGACAGCGAGCGGCAGTTCGGGCGGGTCCGGGCGGCGGCCGAGGAGTTCGGGCGGTCCGCGAGCGACCTGGTGTACTCGAACGCCCTGGTCGTCTGCGTCGGCAAGGACGACGCCGAGGTGGCCCGCCGGGCCGCGGCCATCGGGCGGGATGTCGACGAGCTCAAGGCGAACGGGCTCGCCGGATCACCGGCCGAGGTCGTCGACAAGATCGGCCGCTATGGCGCCCTC
The DNA here is from genome assembly GCF_055600045.1 of Streptomyces sp. NPDC038280. Taxonomy (NCBI): domain Bacteria; kingdom Bacillati; phylum Actinomycetota; class Actinomycetes; order Kitasatosporales; family Streptomycetaceae; genus Streptomyces; species Streptomyces sp. NPDC038280. Next base: position 951,975 of record NZ_JBVJYZ010000001.1, on the reverse strand, counting down.
GGCGCGTCCCGGATCTACCTCCAGGTCCTCGATCTGGACGATCTTGATCACTTGGAGCTGATCTCGGGGCAGGTCCAGTCCCAACTGGACTGATCGCCGTGCGGTACGCGAGCCGGCAGAAACAGAAACAGGAGCAGGAGCAGGAGGAGTAGTCGTGAGGCCTGTCCGTGCACTCGCCGCCGCGCTCGCCGACGAGGTGCTCGTCCTCGACGGCGGGCTGTCCAACCAGCTGGAGGCGCAGGGGTGCGATCTGTCCGACGCGCTCTGGTCCGCGCGGCTGCTCGCCGACGGCCCCGAGCAGATCGGGGCGGCGCACACGGCGTATGTACGGGCGGGGTCCCAGGTGCTGATCACCTCCAGCTATCAGGCCACCTTCGAGGGGTTCGAGCGGCGGGGCGTCCCACGGCGGGAGGCGGCGCGGCTGCTGGCGCGGAGTGTGGAGCTGGCCCGGGAGGCGGGGGAGCCGGCGCCGCGCGAGGTGTGGGTGGCCGCGTCGGTCGGGCCGTACGGGGCGATGTCGGCCGACGGCAGCGAGTACCGGGGGAGGTACGGGCTGTCGGTGAAGGAGCTGGAGCGGTTCCACCGGCCGAGGATCGAGACGCTGGCGGCGGCGGGGCCGGACGTCCTGGCGCTGGAGACCGTGCCCGACGCCGACGAGGCGGAGGCGCTGCTGCGGGCCGTCGAGGGGTGCGGGGTGCCGGTGTGGCTCTCGTACAGCGTCGACGGTGAGCGCACCCGGGCGGGGCAGGAGTTGGGGGGCGCCTTCGCGCTCGCCGCGGGGGTCGACCAGGTCGTCGCCGTCGGGGTCAACTGCTGTGAGCCCGGGGACGTGGGGCGGGCCGTGGAGATCGCCGCCGGGGCGACGGGGAAACCGGTGGTCGTCTATCCCAACAGCGGTGAGGAGTGGGACGCCGGGGCGCGGGGATGGCGGGGCGACGTCACGTTCGACGCGGGGTTGGCGCGGGAGTGGGGCGCGGCAGGGGCCCGGCTGATCGGCGGGTGCTGTCGGGTGGGCCCGGATCGCATCGCGGAACTGGCCGCCGTCGCCGCCGGGGGCCCGGCGCCGAACCAGGAACCCGGCCCGGGGTTGTGACGAAAATGCCTGGTCGGGAGCGGTGGGCGGCGGCCATACTCGGTCGTGTGTTCATGACGATCAGTACCACCGGCACCCAGGAGCGTCCCGCGACCGACCTCGGATTCCTGCTGCACAAGCATCCCGACAAGGCGCAGACGTTCTCCACCTCGCACGGCACGGCGCACGTCCTCTACCCGGAGGCGACCGCCGAGCGGTGCACGGCCGCACTGCTCCTGGAGGTGGACCCGGTGGCGCTGGTGCGGCGCGGCAAGGGCAAGGGCCGGGGCGGTGCGCCCGACGCGGCGCTCGCGCAGTATGTGAACGACCGGCCCTACGCCGCCTCGTCGCTCTTCGCCGTCGCCATGAGCACCGTCTTCAAGAGCGCCCTGCGGGGCGTGTGCGCCGCGCTGCCGGAGCGGGTGGCGGACCCGCTACCGCTGCGGATCGAAGTCCCGGCGCTGCCCGCGCGCGGGGGCGCCGAGCTCGTACGGAAGCTGTTCGGGCCGCTGGGCTGGTCCGAGGTCGGGGCGGAGCCGGTGGCGCTGGACGAGCGGTTCCCGGAGTGGGGCGACTCGCGGTACGTACGGCTCGTGCTCGAAGGCGAACTGCGGCTGGCCGACGCCCTGCGCCAGCTCTACGTACTCCTTCCGGTCCTGGACGACGCCAAGCACTACTGGGTGACGACCGACGAGGTGGACAAGCTGCTGCGGGCCGGTGAGGGCTGGCTCGCCGACCACCCCGAGCAGAAGCTGATCACCAGCCGCTATCTGTCCCGGCGCTGGGGGCTGACCCGGCAGGCCATGGAACGTCTTGAGCTGGTACGACTCGCCGAGGCCGACGGTCTGGACGTCGAGGACATCGACAACGCCGTCGACGAGAGCGTCGACACCGAGGAGAAGCCGGTGCCGCTGGCCGAGCGGCGCCGGGAGGCGATCCTCGGCGTGCTGCGTGACACCGGCGCGGGCCGGGTCCTGGACCTCGGCTGCGGGCAGGGCCAGTTGGTGCAGGCACTGCTGAAGGACGTCCGTTTCACCGACATCGTCGGTGTCGACGTCTCCGTACGGGCGCTGACCGTCGCCGGGCGGCGGCTGCGGCTCGAGCGGCTGGGAGAGCGGCAGGCCGGCCGCGTCACCCTGACGCAGGGCTCGCTCACCTACACCGACAAGCGGCTCAAGGGCTATGACGCGGCGGTGCTCAGCGAGGTCATCGAGCACCTGGACCTGGAGCGGCTGCCGGCGCTGGAGTACGCGGTGTTCGGCTCCGCGCGCCCTCGGACGGTGATCGTGACGACGCCGAACGTCGAGTACAACGTGCGCTGGGAGACGCTTCCGGCCGGACACGTCCGGCACGGCGACCACCGCTTCGAGTGGACCCGCGAGGAATTCCGGACCTGGGCGGCGGCGGTGGCCGAACGGCACGGGTACGACGTCGAGTTCCTGCCCGTGGGGCCCGACGACCCAGAGGTGGGGCCGCCCACGCAGATGGCCGTGTTCCGTACGACCGCGAAGGAGGAGAAGGCCGCATGACCACCACGACCCGCGAGCTCGCCGTCACCGACCTGTCCCTCGTCGTGCTCATCGGCGCGACCGGCTCGGGCAAGTCGACGTTCGCGCGCAAGCACTTCAAGCCCACCGAGGTCCTCTCCTCGGACTTCTGTCGCGGTCTCGTCGCCGACGACGAGAACGACCAGAGCGCCAGTGGCGACGCCTTCGACGTCCTCCACTACATCGCGGGCAAGCGACTGGAGGCCGGGCGGCTGACCGTGATCGACGCGACCAGCGTCCAGCAGGAGAGCCGGCGCCAGCTGGTGCGACTGGCGCGGGAGCACGACGTCCTGCCCATCGCGATCGTCCTCGACCTGCCCGAGGAGGTGTGCGCCGCGCGCAACGCGGAGCGCCCCGACCGGGCCGGGATGCCCCGCCACGTCATCCAGCGGCACCGCCGCGAGCTGCGACGCTCACTGCGCGGGCTGGAGCGCGAGGGATTCCGCAAGGTGCACATCCTGCGCAGCGTCGAGGAGGTCGAGTCCGCCGAAGTCGTCCTGGAGAAGCGGTTCAACGACCTGCGCCACCTCACCGGACCGTTCGACGTCATCGGTGACATCCATGGCTGCCGCTCCGAGCTGGAGACCCTGCTCGCCAAGCTCGGCTATGTCGACGGCGCGCACCCCGAGGGGCGCACGGCCGTGTTCGTCGGCGACCTCGTCGACCGCGGGCCGGACAGCCCCGGCGTGCTGCGCCGGGTCATGGACATGGTGGCCTCCGGCAACGCCCTGTGCGTACCGGGGAACCACGAGAACAAGCTGGGCCGCTGGCTCGGCGGCAAGAAGGTCCAGGAGACGCACGGGCTCGCCGAGACCATCGAGCAGCTGGGTCGCGAGAGCGACGAGTTCCGGGCGCGGGTGGCGGAGTTCATCGACGGCCTGGTCAGCCACTACGTCCTCGACGAGGGCAAGCTGGTCGTCTGCCACGCGGGCCTGCCCGAGAAGTACCACGGCCGCACGTCCGGCCGGGTCCGCTCGCACGCGCTGTACGGCGACACCACCGGTGAGACCGACGAGTTCGGCCTGCCCGTGCGCTACCCGTGGGCGGAGGAGTACCGGGGCCGGGCGACCGTCGTGTACGGACACACGCCGGTTCCGAACACGTCCTGGATCAACAACACCATCTGCCTGGACACCGGGGCGGTCTTCGGCGGGAAGATGACCGCGCTGCGCTGGCCGGAGCGTGAACTGGTCGACGTACCGGCCGAGAAGGTCTGGTACGAGCCGGCCCGGCCGCTGACCACCGAGGCGCCCGGCGGGCACCAGGGCCGCCCGCTGGACCTCGCCGATGTGCACGGCCGCCGGGTCGTCGAGACCGGTCAGCTGGGCAACGTCGGAGTCCGTGAGGAGAACGCGGCGGCGGCGCTGGAGGTGATGAGCCGGTTCGCGGTCGACCCGCGGCTGCTCGCCTACCTGCCGCCCACCATGGCGCCCACCGCGACCTCCCGCCAGGAGGGCTATCTGGAGCACCCGGCCGAGGCGTTCGCGCAGTACCGCGCGGACGGCGTCGGGCAGGTCGTGTGCGAGGAGAAGCACATGGGCTCCCGGGCCGTGGCCCTGGTGTGCCGGGACGCGGACGTGGCGCGCGAGCGCTTCGGGGTGTCCGGACCGACCGGCGCGCTCCACACGCGTACCGGCCGCCCCTTCTTCGACGATCCGGCCGTCACCGAGGAGGTCCTCGGGCGGCTGCGCGCGGCCGTCACGGCGGCCGGGCTCTGGGACGAGCTGGGGACCGACTGGCTGCTCCTCGACGGTGAGTTGATGCCCTGGTCCCTGAAGGCGTCCGGCCTGCTGCGCACGCAGTACGCGGCGGTCGGGGCCGCCTCAGGGGCGGTCTTCCCCGGCGCCGTCGAGGCGCTGGAGAAGGCCGTGGCACGGGGTGTCGGGGTCCAGGACCTGCTGGCCAAGCAGCGGGAACGGGCCGAGGACGCGGCCGCGTTCACCGAGGCGTACCGGCGCTACTGCTGGGCGACCGAGGGGCTGGACGGGGTGCGGTTCGCGCCCTTCCAGATCCTCGCCGCCGAGGCGAGCGCGCTGACGGGTGTGCCGCACGACCGGCAGCTGGCCTGGCTGGACCGGCTGGTCGAGCACGACCCGACCGGTCTGCTCCAGGTCACCCGCCGGCTCGTGGTCGACACCGGCGACGAGGCCTCCGTGCGGGCCGGCACCGACTGGTGGCTGGAGATGACCGGCGCGGGCGGCGAGGGCATGGTCGTCAAGCCGCTCCAGCCGCTGGTCAGGGACGGCAAGGGCCGACTGGTGCAGCCGGGTGTGAAGGTCCGTGGCCGCGAGTACCTGCGGATCATCTACGGCCCCGAATACACCCGCCCGGAGAACCTGCAGCGCCTGCGCGGACGGTTCCTGAACCACAAGCGGTCCCTGGCCCTGCGCGAGTACGCCCTGGGCCTGGAGGCCCTGGACCGGCTGGCCGCCGGAGAGCCCCTGTGGCGCGTCCACGAGGCGGTCTTCGCGGTCCTGGCCCTGGAATCGGAACCGGTCGACCCCCGGCTCTGAGAACGGCCCGCGACCGAGGGGCCCGCACCCCCGGTCCGGGTGCCGGGTGCGCGTGCCCGGCCGGCATCCCCCGTTCGCGGTCCCGGTCCGCACTTCCGGTCCGCGCTCCCGGCCCGGTTCCCGGTTGGTACCCGGATCACAAGGGGGTACAGGGTCACGGGGGGCGCGAGCGGCGCATTTTCGCGCTCCTCGTGCCCCCCTTTTGCGCTCGTTGACGCGGATCTTCGCACCCTCTAGCGTTCGTCACCCCACCGGGTGACGCAACATCAACAACGCGTCTGAGCAAGCAACTTGTGGTGGGAACAAGCGCTTGAGGCACGCCGCGGAACGCAACGGTCCGCGAAGGGCCAAGAGAACGGTGCGGGGGTGCACGATGAGTCTGTTCGGCCAGGACCGGTCGTTCCTCGACGCCCTCACCGCCCAGGACCGCACCGCGCTGCTCGCCGAAGGCGTGCGCCGGAGCTACGAGCCCGGCGAGGTGATGATCCGGGAACGGGACACCAGTGCCTACGTCCTGGCCCTGATGTCCGGCTGGTCCGTCGTCTCCATGGAGACCGATCGGGGCGCCCGGCTCATCCTGGCGCTGCGCGGCTCGGGCGAAGTGGTCGGCGACCTCGCCGCTGTCGACCAGCGGCCACGCAGCGCCACCGTCGCCGCGCTCGGCCGCGTGGAGGCGGTGTCGATCTCGGGAGACCGCTTCCGGCGCTTCCTCGCCGGGCGCCCCCACGCCACGTCACTGATCATGCGCCAGCTCAGCACCCGGCTGCGCAGCGCCGACGTCGAACGCCGCTCCCTCGCCTCCGAGACCGTGCTGCAGCGGCTCGCCGCACGCCTGGTGGAGCTCACGGAGCGGGCCGGCCGGCCTGCGGGCACCGGCACCGTGCTCGAACTCCCGCTGCCGCAGCACGATCTCGCGGCGGCCATAGGGGCGACCAGGGAAGCGGTCGCCAAGGCCCTGAGGTTGCTGCGGGAACAGGACGTCGTCCGTACCGCGAACCGCAGGGTGATCGTCATCGACATGCCCGTGCTGCTCCTGCTCGCGCAGGGGCGGAGCCGGCCCGGAGGGGCGGCGGAGAAATCTCCGCCGGGTGTGTAAACGGCTACATCGCCGGTCGCGGGACGCGGCCAGGCTGGTCCTGTCACCACAGCATCACGGCACACAGGGGGTCCGAGTGAGCAGTGCGGGAGCCATCCACAGGCTCGTGGTCTTCGCAGACGCCTGCGGTTCGGGGACATGGGGCATGGACGCCAAGAAGCTCATGCGCGCCGCCATGTACGACGCGTTCGGCGAGGCGTACGCCTCCGTGGGCATCGAACCCGGCACGGTCCACCAGGAGGACCGGGGCGACGGCATCCTCGTCGCCCTGCGCCCCGACGTGCCGCCGACGCTGATGGTCGGACGGTGGATCGACACCCTCTACGAGAGCCTGCGCGAGCACAACCTGGGACGCGAACAGCGGTTGCGGTTACGCGTCGGTATGAACGCCGGGCCCGTGCTGGACGACGGCCGGGGTCTCGTGGGACGTGCCGTGGACCTGGCGTGCCGGCTGTGCGACAGCCAGGAGGCCAAGGGGGTCATGACGGCCGCGCCCGACGCCGATCTGCTGGTCGTCGTCTCCGACTGGCTCTACTCCCACGTGGTCGTCGAAGGCGGCCGCTATGTCGAACCGGGCCACTACCGATCGGCCAGGATCCGGTCCAAGGAGACCGACGAGACGGCCTGGTTCCACATCCCGCGCAGGACCGCGCCGCCCCTCGGGGACGACGGCGGCGGCAGCGACGGGGACACCCCGACCGGCGGTGGGCCGATGAGGGGGGACGGCCCACCGCCACCTCAACCACCCGCCGGGAGCGACCGCCCCCGGGGCCGGCACGAGTACAACGCCCAGGGCGACATCCAGGTCTTCAAGGGCAACGACATCCGCGGCGGTTTCACCGGCATCCGCAAGGACGCCCCGCGCACCGACCACGACCGCCCCGCCCCCGGCAGGGGTGAGCGCGCGTGAGCGACCAGGACGACGCCCCGGCACAGGATCCAGCGGGCGACCAGGCCGCACCGGCCCCTCCCTCCTCCTCGCCCTCGTCCTCACCCGCTTCCGCCCCCGGCGGTGACGGCGCCGCCGAGCCGCAGAACGAGTCGAACCCCTTCGACCAGGCCGGCCGCAGCCCGCTGGGCGGCTCCGGTGGGACCGGCGGCGCCGGCACGGCCCGCGCCGCGCGCCGCACCTTCGCCCCCGGCCGTGCCGAGCGCACGTACGACATCGGTGGCGACGGCCAGTTCTACGAGGGCAACTACTTCATCAGCCAGTTCGGGACGGACAACAGAGCCTCCCTCGTCCAGGGAGCGGTCCCCCGCGAGACGCTGGAGCACCTCGACGACGTCTACTGCGAGACCTCCGGTTACCAGCGGATGAAGCAGCTGCTGCGCACCAACCGGCTGCTGGTCCTGTGCGGAGAACCGGGCAGCGGCCGCAAGGCCACCGCCCTCGCGCTGCTCTCCGAGCTCACCGACCACAAGGTCAACCGCCTCGACCCCAGCCACGCGGTGCACGAGATCACCCTGGAGACGCTGGAGAGCGGCTGCGGCCATCTGCTGGAGCTGCCGCCCGAGGACGACAACAGGACGGAGTCCGAACGCCGCCGGGGCGAACCGCGCGAGACGCCCCGGCGCCCCGCGCGGCTCTCCGGTCTGCACCTCGACCGGTTCGGCGATCTGCTGCGCGAGGCCGACGCGTACGGAATCGTCCTGGTCGAGAGCGGCGACCTCGCCGACCGGGTGCTGCGCGGACGGTACGGGGTCTACTGCCCGCCGCCGCCGTTCGCCGACGTGCTCCACCGTCATCTGCGGGTCCTGCTGCGCGGCGAACCCGAAGGCGCGCTCGCCGCCGCGCGGGCGCTCGCCGGCCGTCCCGATGTGACCGAGGCCCTCGGGCTGGACGAGCTGCGACCGCGCGAGGCGGCACGGCTCGCCGATCATCTCGCCCGCCGGCAGAAGGACGAACTGACCGACGAGCAACTCCTCGAGGACTGCGCCATCTTCGTCCGCGCGCAGGCCCGGGCCTGGTTCGCCGGCGCGGACCGGCCAGGCGCCCTGCCCGAGGCCGCGGCGACCCTCAACCGCGCGGCCTTCCGCATAGCCGTCGCCGTCTTCAACGGCTCCGCCTACAGCATCACCGCGGAGGCCGCCGAGCTGCTGGCCTGGGAACTGGCGGTCACGCTCGACCCCGAACAGCCGACCGGACGGCGGCTCTTCGGCACCCATGCCGAGAACCGGCCGGTCCTCGCCCGGTCCGTCCTGGAGGACGGCGAGATCGACCTGGGTGAGGCGCGGGTCCCCGTGCGCGCCATCCGCTTCCAGGGCGAGGCCCTCGCGCCCGCCGTCCTGCGCGAGGTGTGGCACGGCTACCACAATGTGCGCGGGCCGCTCTCCCGCTGGCTGCGCTCGCTGTGCGACGACGCCCGCCCCGAGGTGTGGGTCCGCGCGTCCATCGCGGCAGGGGTCCTGTGCTCCTGGGACTGGATCTACGGATTCGGCGAGCTGGTCCGCCCGATGGCGGCCATGGACAGCCCCGTCCCGAGGATGTCCGCCGCCACCGCCCTTGCCGAGGCCGCCCGCGACCCGAAGGTACGGCCGGCGGTCGCGGCGGTGCTCAAGGAGTGGGCCGCGGGAGACAACGAGGCCCTGCTCGAAACGGCCCTGCTGGCCCACGGATACGCGCTGGCCGCCCATTCGGTGCGCGGCTCCCTCAGCGCGCTGGGACGGGTGGTGCGGACGGACGCCGGGGAGGACACCGGCGTACTGGGCGCGGCGTCGTTCAGCGTGATGCGGCTGCTCGCCTCCGGCGAACCGGAGACCGTGACCCAGCGCCTGGCCGAGTGGCTCAAGGACGGCCGGATCAACCTCTCCAATCTGGTCCTCATCTCCATGATCGGCACCCTGACCATGCGCACCACCCATCTGTGGGGCCTGAACGAGGTGGCCGAACTCGAACCCCATGCCTCCCGGCCGCTGCTCCTCGCGCTGCTCGCGACCCGGCCGGACCTGGCGCCGGAGCTGGCCGATCTGCTGCGCCACACCCTGTCCACCGCCCGCTCGGGCGAGACCGCGCTGGACGGACTGGGCAGCCTGCTGCGTCGGGCGGCGCGGGACGAGGAGGCCCTGGGCCATGTCTGCGGTTTCCTGCCGCTGATCGCCGTGAACCGCAGGGACCGCGACCGGCTGCGCGGCCTGCTGAAAGACCTTGTGCGGGACCGTGACCGGCCGCTGAACACAGAGGCGGCGGGCCGGATGTGGGACGCCGTGGTGGAAGGAGTCGAGCGATGAGCCCCGAGGGAAACGGCGGACAGCCCAAGGCGGACAGGGCCCGGGGCGACCGGGAAAGGCCCCGGGACAGGGCCCGTGACCAGAACCGCGACAACGCCCGCGCCGGCGGCCGCGACAACGCCCGCGACAAGGCGCGCGAGCAGCTCGACGAGGGCCCCAAGGGACCGCTCGTGCGCGAGTGCGCGCCGCCGTACAAGCGCGAGAGCGGCCAGATCGCCGCCGTCCTGCTCTATCGCAACGGCGGCCACCGGGTGATGTGGCCCGAGCGCCAGGAGGACCACAACAAGCCGCTGTTCGGCGGCCCGTACACCGTCTTCGAGGTGCGGCTCGGGCGCAATGTGACCTCCTTCGACCTCGCTCTGCCCGCCTCCGGCGACGGCGTCTTCTTCGAGGCGCAGGCCCGTGTGCACTGGGAGGTGGCCGACCCGTACCTGGTCGTCACCCAAGGCGTCTGGGACGTGGCCCAGTTGCTGCGCGACGATCTCCTCGACGGGCTGCGCGCGGTCTCCCGGCGCTTCGGACTGACCGAGGCGCAGCGCGCCGACGAGGCCGTACGCGACGAGCTGAGCTCCGGCCGCCTCGCCCTCGGTCGCGACCTGGGGCTCCGCACCCGCGTCCATGTCTTCATCGACCTCGACGAGAGCGTCAAGGCGGAGATCGGCAAGCGCGACACCGCCGGGGTGACCATGCAGGTCAACCGCAGCCTCGCCGACGTGGAGCGACAGAGGGACAGGGACAGCCGGCGCCTGGTCGCCGAGCGGGCCCGCGACTTCGAGCTCCTCCTCAAGAGCGGCGAAGTGGCGCAGATCGCCCACCACATGGCCATGAACCCGGACAAACAGTGGGAGATCCGCCGGGAGCTCCAGCAGGAGAAGCGGGAGGGGCAGGCCGACTTCCTCGCCGTCTTCAACCGGCTCCTCGACACCGGGGTGCTGGAGCGCCACGACATCGGGGAGCCGATGTACCAGGTGCTGCAGTTCCTGCGGGAGAGCACCGGAGACGTACTCGGCGGGGTCGCCGGCCGCGTCCTGGCGCCGGGACCGCGGCGGCCCGCTCTGGAGGAGGGCCGCCCCGAGCAGGTCAGCCGCCCCTGGGACGACGAGATGTCCGAGGCTCGGTCGGCCCCCCGGCGCGACGAGCACCCCGGGACGCGCGAACCCGACCTCCCCGACCCTCCGCGGGCGCCCGAGGACGCGCAGGTGTACGAGCCGACCCGGGTCCAGTCCTCCTCGGAACGCGACCGGGAGTTCCGCCGGAACGACCGGGACTTCCCCGCGTCCGACCGGGGCCGTCACAGCGCCGACTTCGACGACTGGGACGACGAATGACGGCCGGGGCCCCGCCGCCGGAACCGGCCGACCTCCGCTTCATGGCGGAACGTCTGCTGACCGCCGTCCGGGAGGACATCGGCAGGGCCGACACCAAGGCGGCGATCCTGCTCTCCGGAGCGATCGCCTTCCTCGCCGTGGTGTTCTCCAAGGACCCCGCCCCGCTGCCCACCTCGGGCCCCGCCCTCGTCCTGCTGTCCGCGGGCGGACTGCTCTGGGGCGCCGGTGTGCTGATGCTCGTCGCCGTGATACTGCCCCGCACCCGGATCGGCGCGGACCGCACCCTGCTGCGCGACCTCGTCGCCGGGGCGCCCTCCACGGCGCTTCTGGACCGGCTGACGGCGTCCGGCGACGACGCCACCGGCTGGCTCCTCGACCAGGCGAGCGTCCACGGGGCGGTGCTCGCCGCCAAGTACAGGTGGTTACGGATGGGCGTCTGCTCCCTGGCGCTCGGCGTGCTCCTGGCCCTCTTCAGCGAACTGTGGTGAGAGACGATGCACTGGAGAATCAAGTCCGGCGCGCTGCTGCTGGCCGGTGGGCTGCTGGCGCTGTCCGGCCCGCTCGGCGCCACGGCGGCCCCCGCCGCGAGCGGAGCGGCGCGGGCACCGGGCGGCCCCGCCGAGGGCCCCGACCCGATCGACTTCGCCGTGGTCGTCGACCAGTCGGCGAGCCTCTCCACCAAGGATCTGGCCCGTGAGGTGGAGGCCGCCGCGCTGCTCAGCCAGGGCGAGATATCGGAGCGGTCGCGCGCTGCCGTGATCGGCTTCGGAAGCTCGGAGAAACCGGGGCAGTCACCGGTGCGCGAAGTGTGCGGGCTGACCGTCGCCGACGCGGCCGGCCGACAGCGCCTCAGCGACTGCGTCCAGCAGCTCTCCCGCCGTGACGCCGCCCGCATGGGACCCGGAACCGACTTCCCCGCCGCGCTGCGCCAGGCCGTCGGCCGGCTCTCCGAAGGCGGAGCGGGAACGGCCCCGAAGGTCGTGTTCCTGCTCACCGACGGCAAACTCGACGTGCACGACAGCCCCGAGTACGGCACCGACGCCGCCAGCCGCCAGGCCAACGCCGCCAAGCGGCTCACCGAGGAACTCGGCCGCGCCCGCGCCGGATCCGTGCAGATCTGGCCCCTCGGCTTCGGCCCCGACGTCGACCGCGCCGCGCTCACCGCCATGGCCGCGGGCGGCTACCAGGGCAGCTGCGTCGCCGATCTCCCCGGGGCCACCCCGAAGATGCGGGTCGTCGGCGATTCGGCGCAGATCGACAAGGCGCTCCAGGAGACCTTCGCCGCCGCCCGGTGCGCCCAGATCTCCCACGGAACCGTCGGCAAGCCGCCCGCCGACCTCTCCGTCACCATCCCGCCCATCGCCACCGACGGCTCGATCACGGTCGGCAAGCACGACCCCAAGGTGACGGTCACCTACTACGACCCGCGCGGCCACAAGGTGCCCGCCCAGGGCGACTTCGACGGATCGACCTTCGAGGTCAGCGGTCAGGACGGCCCGGTGGAGGCGCTCCGCGTCAAGAATCCGCTGCCGGGCCGCTGGCGGGTCCACATCGAGGCACCCGAAGGCCACCGCGACCGCGAGGTCGCCGTCCGTGCCATCTGGCAGGGGCGGCTGCGCTCCGCCGTCACCCTGGACCCGGCCTCGCCGCGGCCGGGCGAGCGGGCCGTCGTCGAGGTCCGGATGCAGACCCGGCGCGGTGTCGTCATCACGGACCCGGCTCAGCTCACCGGCATCAAGGTCTCCTCGCGGCTCTCCGGCGGCGGCTTCGCCCCGGTCACCGTGGCCCTGGCCGATGACGGAAAGGCGCCGGACCGCACGGCCGCGGACGTCCGCTTCACCGGCACGATCACCGTCCCCGCGACCGCCACCGGCGAACTCGAGGTCACGACCCTGATGTCGGCCCCCGGCGTCACCTCCGACCGTCGCCCGCTGCACGCCCGTACGACCCCCGGCACACCGCTCGTCACCGCCGGGCTGACCGTCGAGCGGGCCACCGTGAACCCCGGAGCGACACTCGCCGGAACGCTGGACGTCACCAACAACGACAGCGGACCGCACACCCTGCGCCTCGCCCTGGACGACCAGTCGCCGGGGGCCGAGCTGCGGGTCGCCCCCGCCACCGTCACCGCGGACCCGGGCAAGAAGACCCGGGTGGCGTTCACCGTCACCCTGGGCTCCGGCATCCCCCTGGGCGAGGTGGGCGGACAGGTGACCGTCGTCGACACCGGCGACGGCGCCCGGGTGCTGGACTCCACCTTCCTCGACGTACGGGTGGAGGCGCCGCCCACCTGGTGGGACCAGTGGCGGGGCGCCGTGGCCGGCGGCGCCGCGCTCGCCCTGGCCCTCGCGGTCGTCGCCTTCCTGTGGCTCCGGGGCCGCCGCAGGCGGCGTGACCTGACCGGCGCGCGACTGGAGTTGAGCCGGGAAGGCATCGCCCTGGACTCGCTCACCATCCGCGCGGGGCAGAGCGCCGGAGGCGAGTACCACTTCACCGTCGACGAGATGCGGGGAGCGGCGCCCGAACTGCGGCGCGCCCGCACCGGAGCCGGCGGCCACCGGCTGCGGCGCACCGGCTCGGGCGAGCTGCTGCTGCGCCCGAACGGCGGACGGGAACAGTCGGTACGGCCCGGGGAGCCCGTCGCCCTCGACGAGGGCCTCGAGGTCGTGGTCCGGGACGGGCGCGCCACCGGCCGCCAGGGCGCGGGGAGTCAGAGGCGTCCCGGTGGCGGTGGCAACGGCTGGCGGGAACGAGCCCGCGGCGTACGGCCCGGCCGCGGCGCCCGCACCGGACGCGAGGGGAGCGACGGACGCGAGGGCGGGGAGGACGGCGGCGCGCGGTCCGGCAGATGGTCCCGGCCCGCCGCCGACGGGCGCCGCCCGGACAGCGGTCCGCCGCGCCCCACCGGGGCGGACAGCGGCGAACAGACCGCCGGCACCAGCCGGTGGGACCCCAACTTCTGAGTCGCCACAGGGCGTCGTACGACGACCTCGTACGACGCCCCGGCACGACGTTCCAGTTCCAAGGGGAGACGACATGAAGATCTACCAGCCCATGCTCTTCGTCGGTCTGGGTGGCACCGGCGGACGGATCGGCACCGAGCTGGAACGCGGCCTGCGCCGGGAACTGTGCGGCCCGGACGGCACCAAACTCGTCGACGGAGGCCGCCGCCTGCCGTTCCAGCTGCCCGACTGCCTCCAGTTCGTCTACGCGGACTTCAGCGAGTCGGAGCTGCTGCGCCAGCAGCAGTTCAACACCAAGGGCGCCGAGGGCGCCGCCTACGCCCGCACCTCGCGCATGATCCGGGACCTGCTGCCCAGCGAGTACGACAGCTCTCCCGAGGTGACCCGGATGCTGCGGGTCGCCCTGCACGAGGAGACCCGCGACTGGCTGCCGCCGCAGGCACGGCAGCCGCGCGTGGCCCCGCTGCACAACGGCGCCGGGCAGCTGCCCACCGTGGGCCGCGCCGCGCTCTTCGCCACCCTCCGCAGCGGACTCGAGCCGGTGCTGCGGCAGCTGCGGGAGGCGATCGGCGCCATCGGCAACTCCGCGGGCGACCTCCAGCGCGTGGGCGGCGGACGGATCCGCGGCTGCGACGTCTTCGTGGCGTTCTCGGTGGCCGGCGGCACCGGAGCGGGCATCTACTACGACTTCATCCATCTCATCGGGCACGAGTTCCGCAAGTCCAAGGTGCCCGGCGTGAAGATCTACCCGCTGGTCGTCATGCCCTCCGCCTTCCCGCCCGAGGCCGGCGGCGGCCGCGAGGCGGAACTGAACTCGGCCCGGGCCCTGGTGGACCTCTCGCGGCTGGTCGACGACCAGAACGTGCCCGACGCCCTCGCCGACGTCGGAGACGTACAACAGCGGGGCCGGATCAGTGTCCGCTACCCCGGCGACGGCGTCGTCGCGCTGCGACCCTCCACCGTGCAGACCGCTTTCCTCTTCAGCAAGCCCGCCGTCATCCGCACCGAGGACCTGCGCCGTTCCATCACCGCCATGGTGATGTCGCTCATCGGCACCGAACTGAGCGACGACAACGGCCAGAGCCGCAGCGAGGACGACTACCAGTCCTTCGCCGCCAGCTTCATCAACAAGAGCGTGGAACGCTCCACGCCCGCGCGCTCCGGCATCGGCTACCGGGGCATGTCCACCAGTCTCGCCGCCTCGCTGACCGTGCCCGTCGACGACCTCGCCGAGATCGTCGCCGCCCGTCTGCTCGCCCAGGCGGTGCGCGGTATGACCGAGCGGGCGCGGCGGCCCGCCGAGGACGGCACCGACCGGGTCCGGGACCTGTTCGAGCGCTCCGGCATCGGACGGCTGTGGAACCGGGAAGCCCCCGACATCCCCCTGCCCGAGCAACTGCCCAAGG
The DNA here is from genome assembly GCF_055600045.1 of Streptomyces sp. NPDC038280. NCBI lineage: Bacteria > Bacillati > Actinomycetota > Actinomycetes > Kitasatosporales > Streptomycetaceae > Streptomyces > Streptomyces sp. NPDC038280. Next base: position 936,822 of record NZ_JBVJYZ010000001.1, on the reverse strand, counting down.
GCAGCAGGGCGATCACCCAGGGCCTGCGGGACCGCCTGGGGGACATGGAGGACGGGCTCCACCGGCTGGAGCGCGAACTCGCCCGGGAGATCCCCCGGCTGACCGATGACTTCAAGCCGGGCACCGGCGCCCGCGAACTCCTCGGCCTGGTGGGCCCGTTCCAGCTGGAGACCATCCTCGCAGGGCTTCCCGGACACCCCCAGCGGGCCGCCGAGGCCGGGTTCACCGGCATGCTCGACAACCGCAGGAACGAGCCCGAGCGACCCCAGCACATCCAGCCCTCCGCCCCGCAGATCCCCCGCATCAAGGGCGGCGCGGGCGGCCTCGTCCCCGCCCGCTGGAGCGACCCGGACGTGCAGGAGGCTTTGGACGAGCAGGACGTCTGGTACCGCTGGCGGGCCAACGTCCTGTGGCACCGCGGCTGGCAGAGCGGCGAGTCGCAGTGGCGGCCCCCGCTGACCCGCGTCGTCCGCGAGATCGGTGAACTCGCCCGGGCGCTGCGGTCCCACGAGGAGGACGAGGGCAAGCTCTTCGCCGACCGCCGCCGCGAGCTCTACCGCGACGACCGCACCGGCATCTCGTATCTGCTGCCCCCGCAGAACAGCCTGCGCGCCTTCTACGACGACGTCCTCGACCGGCTCGTCAAGAGCGAGGGGCTGCCCGAGAACACCGACGCCGCGGGCCTCCTCGACCAGCTGATCCGCCCCGACGACTGGCGCGCCGCCCTCGAAGCCGTACGCCGCTCCCAGGGAGCCGCCGTCAAGGAGATCAAGCAGATCGTCGAGCGGCGCGTCAAGCGGCTCTTCGGGGAGGCCGACGACACCCTGTACGAACGGCCCCTGCTGCCGTCGATGGCGCTGCTGCTGCGCGCGGCCGCCGGGGACGAGACCGCCGAGGCGAAGGTCGACAGCCGCTGGCTCGGCCAGTTCCGCTCCCAGCTCGCGGGGCTGCTGCCGGTCGGCTTCACCCCGGACGGCACCGGCCCCCTGAAGATCCTCATCGTCCACCCGGAGAGCGAGACCGACGGCCGGGCCGCGGCCTACCTCGGCCAGGAACTCAACCTGCCGGCCCGGGCGGACCGGGAGTACCGGGCCGTCGACACCGATTCGCTCACCGTGGTGCTGTTCCGCAGCGGTATGAACCTCACCGACATCTCCGAGGTGCGCGAGGTGCTCAAGACCTGGTCGGAGGCGCGCGACTCGGCGGGCGAGGACGACTTCCTGCACTGGCGGCAGCGGCTCGGGCACCGGGACGACTGGCTGGTAAGCACCGAGGAGGACCGGCAGCGCATCCTCCACCGGCTGCTGTGCGCCATGTGGAACGGCCGGATCGACCACCAGGGCTCCGTCACCTCCCCCGAACTGATCCGGATCCGGCTGCAGGACGGCGACTCCGCGACGATGACCCTGCGTCTGGAGGACTTCGACGGCTCGCTCTCCAGCTGGGCCGGAATGCTGAGGGCCTACGAACGCTGGGCCCTGCTCGACGAGGGCCAGATCATCGAGGACTTCTGCGAACGGCTGATGCGGACGCTGCCGCTGGGACTCGCCAACACACCGGTGGCGCCCTCGCCGCTCTTCCTCACCTTCATCGAGGACGTGGCTCCCCGTCAGATCGCCCGGATCAAGGAGCTGTCGGACCGGTACGGCGAGGAGGACCAGGAGTGGCTGGAGCCGCTGCGCCACTTCTGGCAGGAGACCCTCGACGGGGCCCTGGACATGCGCTTCTCCGGAGCCGCCCGGCCCACCCGGCCCACGCTGCGGGCACTGTACGAACGCCACTCGCCGGCCGGTGACGCCGCGGAGAACGAACGGCCGCGCGCCGCCGAGGCCGACGACTGGGAGGAGAGGGGCCGTCAGGTGCGTGGACCGGAGCAGCGTGAGCGCGAGACCTGGGACCCCGAGGCCCGGAGCGCCGAGCCCCGGGGCCGTGGGGAGCGCGGGTCCGATCCGCGCGAGCGGGAGACCTGGGGCCGGGAGGCGCGTGAGCGCGAGACCTGGGACCCCGAGGCCCGGAGCGCCGAGCCCCGGGGCCGTGGGGAGCGCGGGTCCGATCCGCGCGAGCGCGAGTCCTGGGGCCGGGAGGCGCGTGAGCGCGAGACCTGGGACACCGAGGCGCGCGACACGGAGCCGTACCGCCGGGAGGGGCGCGGGGCGGAGCGACGTGGCGCCGACGGTGGCGTACCGCGGGCACGTGACGGCGAGACCTGGGAGCCGGACCGGGCGGAGGACCGCCGCTCGGCGCGTCGGCCCGAGGCCGCCGGTGACTACCCGTGGGACACGGACGGTGACGAGGCATGAACCCCCGTCTCACCCCCCACCACGGGCTGCCGGGGCACGCGGTCTGTGTCGACCTGCGTGACCCCGGGCCCGGTCCGGACGCGGCCGGGCGCCTCGCCGACGTCGTGCGGGACGCGCTGGACACACCCCAGCCCGTCGCCGAACGGCGCTTCCTGCTCATCGACGACGCGGCGCGGCTCGTCGCCCATCAGCTCCTGCACGAACGGCTCTTCTCCTACGGACCCGCGCAGGTGATCTGTCTGGCGGTCGGCCCGGCGGGGGAGGGGCGGCGGGCACTGAGGCGCTCGCTGACGTTGCGACCCCCGGCCGCGGGAGTGCTCTGGCTGCTCGACGTGCGCGGACGGGGCGGCGCCCCGTCCGGACCGGCGGCCGACGACGACACCGCCCTGCGGCCCCTGGTCGACGTCCTGTCCGCGCCGGACGTCTTCGACGCGGTGCTGCGCGCGCTCGGCCAGGTCGTGCACGGCGTCGCCCTGCCGTCCGTGCGCGTACTGGAACACGATCTGACGGACGAGGCGAGGGCCAGGGCCTGGCGCCAGACCCTGGAGAGCCTCACCGGACAGGACCTCGCCGCGCCCCCGGCGATCACCGGCGCCCCCACGGCCCGCGCCACCCCGCCCGGAGGAGCGCCCGCGGAGGCCGTCCCCGCCGAACTCGCGGTCCTTCTCGACGACTCCGTCCCGACGAGCCTCCAGGGCCATGTCTGGACGCCGGCCCGGGGGCCGGCGGGCGCCCGCGCCCGGGAATGCGAGGACGCCCTCCAGGACGCGAACGACGGCCATGTCCAGGTACGCGGCACATCCGGGCTGTTCACGGCAGTGGGGCGACAAGTCGACCTCCCGGGCCGCCTCGAGGAACTGGCCCTGGCCCTCACCCGCTACTGCTCCGTCATCGGCGACGCTCTCACCGACGCGGGCGGCGCCCGCCTCACCCCCGAACAGCGCGCCCGGCTCAGGGAACGCGGCATCGAACTGCCCGAACTGCCGCCCGAGATCTCCCGCAGCAGCGTCGTCCCGGGTCTGCGCGACTTCACCGAGGGCCTGATCACCCGGCGCCTGCCGCTCAGGTCGGTCGCCGGCCGTCTCGCCGCGCTCTCGGTCCGCTCGGCCCCGTCCGGCAGCGCGTCCCGGATCGCCCGGCTCGAGGAGATCTGCGACGCGGGCTATCTGCGCCATCTCGCGTCGCCGCTGCCCTTCACCGTCGGCGGTGCCCCGGCCCTGGCGGCCCTCCTGGCCGCTGTGCTCGCCTTCGCCGCCGGGCTCTGGCCGGGGCCGGGCTGGGCACTCGGGCCGGCCACCGGCCTCCTGGCCGCCGGCCTCGCCGCGCTGGCGCTGCGCCGCCGGCCCAACCGGTCGCCCGACGGCCGGCTCGACGGCGGCGGCAGCGCCGCCACGGGCCCGCGGCTCGCCGGCGGTCTGCTCGGCGGTGTGGCCGGGGCCCTCACGGGCCGGCTCCTCACCCTGCCCTGGTGGGCGGGAGCGGCGGCCCTCGCGCTCGCCGTGCTCGTGTGCGTGGCGCTGGCGGCAGGGGAGTGGAAGCGGGCCGTCGACTCCTGGTGGAGCCGTACGGACGCGGCGTACGCGAACCGGATCATGCGGGACGTCCACCAGCTCCTCGCCGAGACGGCCGTCCACGACTGGCTCCTCGCCGAGGTCCGCCACCACTGCTCGGACGGCGCGGGAGCGGTCTCCCGGCTGCTGCGGGGCATGGCGCGGACCGCCGACGACCACGACCCCGCGCATGGGGGGCAGGGAAGGCCCGCGGGTCTCGGGGGAAGGGAATCCGTCCACGGGAACCACGCCTCCACCGGCCCCGACCGCACCGCTCCCGAGCCGTCCGCCGACTCCTGGAGCTGGGACAACTGGGGCGAGGCCACCGGCGGTGTCGGCTGGTTCGACACCCCCCCGCAGCCCGTCGCGCCCAAGCCTGACGAGCGGGTGGCGGCGGCCGACGGCCAGGCCCACCCGGCGTGGCTGGAGCTGCTGCGCGGCGACGGCGGCCCGGCGCTCGTCGACACCCTGGTCGACGACCTCGGCCAGGGCGTCATCCGCATCCTCGAACCCTGCTGGGCGAGCGTCGAACGCGACCCGGGGAGCGCCGGACGGACGGCCCTGGACGGTCCCATGACGGAGCTCCTCGTCGAGGTCCACACCCGGCTGCTGCGCGACGGAGCCGCCTCGCCGCCGCCCTTCGCGGCCGATCCCGCGTCCCGCCCGGACGCCGCCCGGCTGCTCGGAGTCGACTCCGAACGGGTGGCCCGGCTGCTCACCTCCGACCAGGGCCCCGAGCAGACCGTGGAGCTGTGCGGTCCCGAGCACCGGCGGCTGCTGTCGCAGGACCCCGCGGCCGTGCGCCAGGTGCGGTTCGTCCCGGAGGCGATGCGTCGGGGCGCCGAGCGGGATGAGACGCGGGACAGCTGGCGGGGCGTCGCCGAGGACGTCGTGTGGACACCGGCCGGACGGCATGCCGGTGTGCTGCGTCTCGTACCGCTGCGCGCCGATGTGGTGCGCACGGTCAGGGAAGAGGAGAGCGGAGCACTATGACTGGCACCGGGCAGGAGGCGTTCTCCGCCGCCACCCAGGAAGAGCTGGAGTTCCTCACGCACCTGGAGGAGCCGGTCCGCTTCGCGGCACGGTACGGCGAGGACCACAGACCACCGGGCCGCCCGGGCCTGATCGCCCGCGAGGTGACGCTGGGCACCGGCTGGCCGGTGCTCCAGTACCGGCTGCCCCTCTCCCAGCACGGCGACCCGCACGCCTACGGCAGGCTCGAACGGGAAGTGGCCGCGGCCGTCGCCCTGGAACGCCGCTACGGCTCCGAACGGTTCGCCGACGTGTTCACCCGCATGATCGGTTTCGACCTGGACGCCCCGGAACCGTTCATCCTCTACCGGGTGGCCGGCGGGGAGCCCGTCGCCGCCCTCGGAGGCACGCTCTCCGGCGATGAACAGCAACAGGTCATCGCCCAACTTGCCCTCGCCGTCAGGCTGCTGGACGCCGCCGGACTGGTGCACCGGGCCATCGCGCCGGACACCGTCCGCTGGGACGGCACCCATGTCCGGCTGTCCGAGCCATACGCCGCGCTGCGCGCCGGCGAGCCCCGCGAGGCCTTCGGCGCCGCGCCCTGGTCCTCTCCCGAACAGCGCGACGGCACGGGCAAGGCCGACCCCCGCGACGACCTCTGGTCGGTCGCCCAGCTCGTCTACTACCTGCTCGCCGGCCGGCCCGACAAGGGCCTCGGCCCACCCGCCGACCTCACCGACTTCCGGCGCCTCGCCGCCCTCGACCACGGGGGAGTGTTCGACGCCAGGGCCGAGGGGCGGCCCTCACCCGGGGAGTTCATGCGACTGCTCCACGCGCCCGACCCCCTGGCCACCGCCCCCGGCACCGCCGACGCGCTGAGCCGCGGCCGCGCCGACTTCGACGCCCAGCTCGCCCGTAAGCGGACAGAGTCCGTTACCGGGCAGCAGGCAGCGGACGGCGACCTCCAGGACGCCCTGGAGTACGTGCCGCCGCCCACCCGCCGCTCGCTGCGCGGCTGGCTCTCAGGGGCCCCCGCCGCGCCACCGCCCCGGGCGTACGAGGTCCCCGCCGACCCGGCGCCGGCTCCGGCCGGCCGCCAGTGCCCGCACTGTCTGCTGCCGGTCGAGTTCGACGAGAGCCTGCTCGTCACCATCGACCAGAAGGGAGACCGCATCCCGCTCGACCTCAGTGCCGAGCACCGGCCCGCGCACCGGCAGGACGCGCTGCGCAAGGCCTACCACCTGTGCCCGCACGCCTCGGGCGACGAGGCGCACGAGCTGCCCGTGCCGTATCTGACCAATGGCGAACCGCTCTCCGTCGCACTGGTCGGCAGCTCCGCCGTCGGCAAGACGCACCTGCTCGCCGCGATGCTGGGCGAGGTCGAACAGCGCGGCCTGGAGCCGTACGGCCTCAAGTGCCTGCCCCTCAACCCGGACGCGCACCGCACGTTTCTGCGGGAGCGGGTGCAGAGCCTGCAACAGGGCCGGCAGCTCGGCCGGACCGGGCAGCAGACCTTCGCCCGCTTCGCCGACGGGCTGCTGGTCTCCGGCCGGGGGCTGCCGACCCGGCCCGTCGTCTTCTTCGACCTGGCCGGCGAGGACCTCGCGCAGGACGGCGAGGTGACCCGCTTCCTGATGGGCGTCGACGCGTTCATCTTCGTGCTCGACCCGCTGAGGGCGCTGCGGATGCCGTTCCTCGACCCGGTGCGCGAGCGGCTCGGGATGCCCCGGCGGGACCTCGGCGACGAGGCGTTCACCACGGTTCTCAACCGGATCCCCCGGCAGGGCCAGTACATCGCGGCGCCCGCGGTGGTCGCCGTCAACAAGAGCGATCTGGTGCGCTTCGACCCGTCCGTCGACCGCTGGCTCTCCCGCGCGCTTCCGGCGCGCTTCGACCCGGAGACGGCACGCGCGGAGAGCCGCGACGCCTACGCGTTCCTGTCCCACCACGCCAGCCCCGCCTGGCTGAAGCCGTTCGACGAATGCGCCCGCTGCACCCTGCACTTCGTCGCCGCGACCGGTGGACAGGCCCGGGGCGACCGCTTCCCGCACGGCGTCAGGCCACGCCGGGTCCTGGCGCCGCTGGTGTCCCTCTTCGCCATGTGCGGGCTGCTCCCGGCGCCGGAGTCGAGAGAGGTGGGTTTCTGATGGCCCGACAGGAGAACTGGGTCGACCAGATCGTCTTCCGCTGGGACACCGACGACGCCTCGGGCACCCCGGGGTTCGGTCCGGTGGCCTGGTCGTGCGGCCGGGAGCAGGCCGACACGCTCTTCCGGAACGTGGGTGCCATGCTCCGGGCGACCGGTGAGGAGACGGTGCCGGCGCTGGTACGGCTGGAGAAGCACCAGCACGTCGTTCTGGTGCGCCGGGCGCCGTGGCGCGAGGCGGACGGGCGCGCCGGCACGATCTGCCACGCGCTGGTGGCGGCGGCGGAGGTCCTCGACCCGGGGACCTGCCTCGGACTGCACACCTGGGCCTGGGAGGGCAGCGATCTCCCACTGGCCGAGGTCCGCGGCACGATCGCCCCCGTACGCGAGGCCGCGCTGCTGCCCGCGACGCTGGAGGGACAGCAGCGGCTGTCCTCGTCCCTGCCGCTGGCGGAACGGGAACTGACCGGCGCCGTGGCGGAGTTGCTGCGGCACCCGGCGGCGCCGTTCACCCTGCTCGACCCGAGCGGCGGCGACGCCGCCCATCGGATGCTGTGGGGCATGTACGGAATGTTCGGCGAGGCCGTGCGTACGCCCTGGACGTTCGCGACGCACGACACGGCCGAAATGCCGCCCCTGCGCTTCGTGTTCGTCCAGCAGTGGTCCGGCGCGGCCTCCCGGAACGCCGAACGGCGCCGCGCCGACCCGCTGGAACGCCGTGGTGACCGGGCCGAGGAGGTGGCGGCCGGACTGGTCCGTCGTCATCTGCGGGGCGTGGCGCGGGGCGACGGGCAGGAGTACGAGGTGGACGAGGCGCTCCAGACCGCCGCCAGGCGCTACGAGGGGCCGCTGCTGGACATCGCCGAACGGGCTCTGGACGAGCTGGAGCGACGGGAGCGCGCGGGGGGCGGGGCAGTCGCGGGGGGCCGGGAGCGTTCGGAGAGTACGGGCTTCGCGGGGGACTGGGGGCCGGGCGCCGACAGGGAACGGCACGGGACGCCGGACCGCCGCGACTCGCGCCCCGACCGGCTGGACCGGCTGGACGGACCGGAGCTGTCACGCGGGGAAGGGCCGGGCCGTGGACCCGGCCGACAGGTGCCGGCGCCCCAAGGGCCCCCGGCTCGCGAGCCCGTGTCCCCGTTCCAGGAGCCGCAACGGTCCGCCCCACCGTACGACCACCCGGCGCGCGTCCCCGACGCACACCAGCCCGCGCGAGAGCTTGCCGCCTGGCCCGAACCGCGCCGGACGCGTCGTCGGCGGCTGCGTCGGCGGCGCGGGGGCGGCATCGGGCTCACGGCCCTGCTCGCGATCGTCCGTGACCCCGACAGCCACTCGCCCCGCAAGGTGACGGCCGCCGCCCATCAGGCCTCGGACGACGATCTGATCCTGGCGCTCCAGCAGCGGCTGCCGTACGAGTCGACGACGGTCCTCATGGCGGAGGCCGCGGACCGCTGGCCGTCCTGGAACCGGCGGGCGCGCCTGGAGTTCTGCGAGACCGTCCTCGACCAGGAGTTGTTCGTGACCGGCTCGTGGGGACCGGGGGGCGGGGAGCGGGCGGACGCGGTCCGCGCCGCCAACGCGGCGGCGCTCCACCGGTGGGCCGTACGACCGATGCTGGAGGACCAGGTGCTCGTCACCCGACTCGCTTCCCTGCTGCCGAGACTCGGCGCGGGTCCGCACCCGGCCGCGCGCGACGCGGTGTGGCGGATCATCGAGAGCGAGCAGCCCGGCCTGCCCGAGAAGGTGTGGTTGGCGCTGCTGAGGGAGGCGTACGCGGGTAAGGGAAGCAACTCGCCGTCGCCGGCCGCCCGTCGAGCCGAGCCGCTCACGCCGGCCGCCCGTCGAGCCGAGCCGCTCACGCCGGGCGCGCGTCGAGCCGAGCCGCTCTCGCCGGGCGCGCGTCCAGCCGAGCCGCTCTCCTCACCACCCGGGCCGGGTACCCGGCAGGCCGAACCGCCTCCGCCGCGTCCCCACCACCCCGCGTCCCCGCCTCCCCACCCGGCTCCGCCGCCCCACCCGTCCTCTCCGCCCCGCCCCCCGGAGGCCCCCCGCCGCCCGCCCGCGCCCCCCGGCCACCTCGGCCTCGAGGAGCCCGCGCAGGACGGCCGACTCGTCGTCTACGGCCTGGTCGCCGCCTTCGTCGTCCTGCTCCTGGCGATCGTGGTCGTCCTGCTCGCCTGACGCCGGTGGACCGGGGTGGTGCCGCAGGGGCGCGCGGGGCGCCCGGCTCGGCCAGGATGGGGACATGGGATTCCATGTCGATTCCGAGACCGGGCGGCTGCGCCGCGTCATCCTCCACCGCCCCGATCTGGAGCTGAAGCGGCTCACCCCCAGTAACAAGGACGCCCTGCTCTTCGACGACGTGCTGTGGGTGCGCCGCGCGCGGCAGGAGCACGACGGGTTCGCCGACGTGCTGCGCGACCGGGGGGTGGAGGTGCACCTCTTCGGAGATCTGCTCCGCGAGGCGCTGGAACTGCCCGCCGCCCGGGCGCTCGTACTGGACCGGGTCTTCCACGAGAAGGAGTACGGCCCGCTCGCCACCGACCACCTCAGAGCGGCGTTCGACGGCATGGAGACGGGTGCGTTGGTCGAGGCGCTGGTCGGTGGCATGACCAAGCGAGAGTTCCTGGCCGCCCACACCGAGCCCACGTCCGTGCGCTTCCATGTGATGGACCTGGACGACTTCCTGCTCGGCCCGCTGCCCAACCATCTCTTCACCCGGGACACGTCCGCCTGGATCTACGACGGGGTGTCCATCAACGCCATGCGCCTGCCCGCCCGGCAGCGCGAGACGGTCCACTTCGAGGCGATCTACAAGCACCATCCGCTGTTCACCGGCCCCGAGGCGGGCCCCTTCCACCACTGGTCGCAGGGGCAGGCCGACTACCCGTCGACCATCGAGGGCGGGGACGTCCTGGTCATCGGGCACGGCGCGGTCCTGATCGGCATGAGCGAGCGGACCACCCCGCAGGCCGTGGAGATGCTGGCGCACCGGCTCTTCGCGGAGGGCTCGGCGCGCACGATCGTGGCGCTCGACATGCCGAAGCGGCGGGCGTTCATGCATCTCGACACGGTGATGACGATGGTCGACCAGGACACGTTCACGCAGTACGCGGGCCTGGGGATGCTCCGGTCGTACACGATCGAACCCGGCGACACGCCGAGGACCCTCAGGGTCAGCGACCATCCGCCGGAGCACATGCACAGTGCGATCGCCGCCGCCCTCGGCCTCACCGGGATCCGCGTGCTGACCGCGACGCAGGACGTGCACGCGGCCGAGCGCGAGCAGTGGGACGACGGCTGCAACGTACTGGCCGTGGAGCCGGGCGTCGTCGTCGCGTACGAGCGCAATGTCACCACCAACACCCATCTGCGCAAACAGGGCATCGAGGTGATCGAGATCCCGGGCAGTGAGCTGGGGCGCGGGAGGGGCGGTCCGCGCTGCATGAGCTGCCCGGTGGAGCGTGATCCCGCGCAGTAGCCGCGGACGGGGTGGTGCGGGCGGCGGGAACCCGGGGGGCGGCTGCATAGAAATTCTGATGCTCGTATAGACTTCCAAGGTCCCCGTATCCGGAACGCAGGAGCGCCCCATGGCCACTGATCTCATCGGCCGCCACTTCCTCAAGGAGCTGGACTTCACCGCCGAGGAGTTCCGCGGCCTGGTCGACCTGGCCGCCGAGCTCAAGGCGGCCAAGAAGGCGGGCGCGGAGGTCCAGCGGCTGCGGGGCAGGAACATCGCGCTGATCTTCGAGAAGACCTCCACCCGGACGCGGTGCTCCTTCGAGGTCGCGGCCGCCGACCAGGGCGCCTCCACCACCTACCTCGACCCCTCCGGCTCGCAGATGGGCCACAAGGAGTCGGTGAAGGACACCGCCCGGGTGCTCGGCCGGATGTTCGACGGGATCGAGTACCGGGGCGACAGCCAGGCGGCGGTCGAGGAGCTCGCCGCCCACGCCGGCGTTCCCGTCTTCAACGGGCTCACCGACGACTGGCACCCCACCCAGATGCTCGCCGACGTGCTCACCATGACCGAGCACTCCGCCAAGCCTCTGACCGAGATCGCCTTCGCCTACCTCGGCGACGCCCGCTTCAACATGGGCAACTCGTACCTGGTCACCGGCGCGCTGCTCGGCATGGACGTACGGATCGTGGCCCCGAAGAGCTACTGGCCGTCCGAGGCGGTCGTCGCGCAGGCCCGCGAGGCCGCCGCGGCGAGCGGCGCCCGTATCACCCTCACCGAGGACGTCGCCGAGGGCGTGCGGGGCGCCGACTTCGTCGCCACCGACGTATGGGTGTCGATGGGGGAGCCCAAGGAGGTCTGGGACGAGCGGATCGCCGCGCTCGCGCCGTACGCCGTGACCATGGACGTGCTCCGGGCCACAGGTAACGCCGACGTCAAGTTCCTGCACTGCCTGCCCGCCTTCCACGACCTGGGCACGGCCGTCGGGCGGGACATCCACGCACGCCACGGCCTGACCGAGCTGGAGGTGTCGGACGAGGTCTTCGAGTCCGCGCACTCCGTCGTCTTCGACGAGGCCGAGAACCGGATGCACACCATCAAGGCGGTCATGGTGGCCACGCTCGCGGGCCCTGCCGTCTAGCGCCCCCGCTCCCCGCGGGCCCTGGCGCGCGGCTTCTCAGCTCGCCGTCGACGGGGTCCGCTGCGCCGGGACGGTGAACCAGACCGCCTTGCCGGCACCGGTGGGGCGGTGGCCGCAGGCCGAGCTCAGCGCGCGGATCAGCAGCAGACCCCGCCCGTGCTCCTGCCAGGGGTCGGGCGCGCTGCCCGGCCCGGGGGCGCCGAGATCGCCGGGCGGCGACGGGTCCGGGTCGTGGACCTCGACCTGGCAGCCGGACTCCCGCAGCTCCACCACCAGCTGGATGGGCTCCGGGCCCCGGACGGTGTGCTCCACCGCGTTGGCGACCAGCTCGGCGGTGAGCAGCTCGGCCGTGTCGCTGTCGGCCGGCGGCTCGACCTCGGCGAGTGCCGTGCGGACCAGGGCACGGGCGATCGGCACGGCGGCCGTGCTGTGCGGCAGGGCGATCCGCCACGACGCCGGGGCGACGGCGGGTCCTGGGCCGGGGGCTTCGGTCACAGCGGGTCCGTTTTCGGTGGGTGGCTCGGGTCGGCTGCGGGGTGGGGTGGTGCCGGGCGGAGCAGCAAGGTCCTGCTTTCAACTTTACGAAGTGTCCTCCGCGCCCCGAGAGGCGGGCGCCCCCCTCGGGCGGGACCTTGGGTCCGTCCCGTGCGGGACCTGGGTCCTCGCGCCCCCCGGGCCGTGGCCGGCCGTGCCGTATCGCGCGCTCCTGACGACAGTCACGCAACGGTGATACGCTCCGAGAGGCGTCGAAAGCAGTCCGCCCCGCTGAGGGAGGCCCCCCGCATGAGCCCCTTTTCCAGCTCCGCGTCCCCCACCGAAGAGTGGCGGCATCTCCACCTGGCGATCGACGACGGCGTCGCCACCGTCACCCTCGCGCGCCCCGAGAAGCTCAACGCACTCACCTTCGGCGCCTACGCCGACCTGCGCGATCTCCTCGCCGAGCTCTCCCGCGAGCGCGCCGTCCGCGCTCTCGTCCTCGGCGGCGAAGGGCGCGGCTTCTGCTCGGGCGGCGATGTCGACGAGATCATCGGCGCCACCCTCTCCATGGACACCGCCCAGCTCCTCGACTTCAACCGGATGACCGGCCAGGTCGTGCGCGCCCTGCGCGAGTGCCCCTTCCCCGTGATCGCCGCCGTCCACGGCGTCGCGGCGGGCGCCGGAGCCGTCCTCGCGCTGGCCGCCGACTTCCGTATCGCCGATCCGTCCGCCCGTTTCGCCTTCCTCTTCACCAAGGTCGGCCTCTCCGGCGGCGACATGGGAGCGGCGTACCTGCTGCCGAGGGTCGTCGGACTCGGCCACGCCACCCGGCTGCTGATGCTCGGCGAACCCGTCCGCGCCCCCGAGGCCGAACGCATCGGCCTCCTGAGCGAGCTCACCGACGAAGGCCAGGCCGACGCCCGGGCCGCCGCCCTCGCCCGACACCTCGCCGACGGCCCCGCGCTCGCCCACGCCCAGACCAAGGCACTGCTCACCGCCGAGCTCGACATGCCGCTGTCCGCGGCCGTCGAGATGGACGCCGCCACCCAGGCGCTCCTGATGAACGGCGCGGACTACGCCGAATTCCATGCCGCCTTCACCGAGAAGCGTCCCCCGAAATGGCAGGGACGCTGACCATGGCCAGGCCTCTGCGCGTCGCCGTCATCGGCGGCGGACCCGGCGGGCTGTACGCGGCCGCCCTGCTCAAGCGCCTCGACCCCGCCAGGGAGGTCACCGTCTGGGAACGCAACGCCCCCGACGACACCTTCGGCTTCGGAGTCGTCCTCTCCGACGAGACCCTCGGCGGCATCGAGCACGCCGACCCGGAGGTCTACCGCGCCCTGAGGGAGGAGTTCGTCCGCTGGGACGACATCGAGATCGTCCACCGCGGCCGCACCCTCACCTCCGGCGGCCACGGCTTCGCCGCGCTCGGCCGCCGCCGGCTCCTGGAGATCCTGCACCAGCGCTGCGCCTCTCTCGGGGTACGGCTGCGCTTCCGCACCGAGGCCCCGCCCGCCACCGAACTCGCCGCGTCGCACGACCTCGTCATCGCCGCCGACGGCGTCCACAGCCTCACCCGCGAAGCCCGCGCCGAGGCGTACCGGCCCCGGCTGACGACCCACCGCTGCCGCTACATCTGGCTCGCCGCCGACTTCGCCCTCGACGCCTTCCGCTTCGAGATCGCCGAGACGGAACACGGCGTGATGCAGCTCCACGGCTACCCCTACGAGCCCGGCTCCTCGACCGTGATCGTCGAGATGCGCGAAGAGGTCTGGCGCGCGGCCGGCCTCGACGTCCTGGACGAGCAGGAGTCCGCCGACCGCTGCGCCAAGATCTTCGCCGAGACGCTCGGCGGCCGCCCGCTGCGGGGCAACAACTCCACCTGGACCGCGTTCCGCACGGTCGTCAACGAGCGGTGGTCCGACGGCCGTACGGTCCTCATCGGCGACGCCGCCCACACCGCCCACTTCTCCATCGGCTCCGGCACCAAGCTCGCCGTCGAGGACGCCCTCGCCCTGGCCGCCTGCGTCGAGGAACAGCCCACGCTCGACGAGGCCCTCGCCGCCTACGAGAGCGAGCGCCGCCCGGTCGTCGCCTCGACCCAGCGCGCGGCCGCCGCCAGCCTGGGCTGGTTCGAGGACCTCGCCCTCCATCTCGACCAGCCACCACGCCAGTTCGCGTTCAACCTCCTCACCCGCAGCCGACGGGTCACCCACGACAACCTCCGGCTGCGCGACCCGCACTTCACCGACACCGTGGAACGCGAATTCGGCTGCCCGCCCGGAACGCCCCCGATGTTCACCCCCTTCAGGCTGCGCGGGCTGACCCTGCGCAACCGCGTCGTCGTCTCGCCGATGGACATGTACCGCGCCGAGGACGGCGTTCCCGGCGACTTCCACCTCGTCCACCTCGGCGCCCGCGCCCTCGGTGGCGCCGGTCTGGTCATGACCGAGATGGTCTGCGTCAGCCCGCAGGGCCGCATCACCCCCGGCTGCACCGGCCTCTACACCGACGAACAGGCCGCCGCCTGGCAGCGCGTCACCGACTTCGTGCACCGGCAGACCCCGGGCACCGCGCTCGGCGTCCAACTGGGCCACTCCGGCCGCAAGGGCTCCACCAAACTGATGTGGGAAGGCATCGACCAGCCCCTCGACGAGGGCAACTGGCCGCTGGCCGCCGCCTCCCCGCTTCCGTACCGCCCCGGCGTCAACCAGATCCCCCACCAGCTCGACCGAGCCGGCCTCACCGAGATCCGCGAACAGTTCGCCGCCGCGGCCCGGCGCGCCGCCGGCTGCGGCTTCGACCTCCTCGAACTCCACTGCGCCCACGGCTATCTGCTGTCCGGCTTCCTCTCCCCGCTGACCAACCAGCGGACGGACGCGTACGGCGGCTCCCTGGCCAACCGGCTCCGGTTCCCGCTCGAGGTCTTCGACGCGGTACGAGCGAACTGGCCCGACGAGCGGCCCATGACGGTGCGCGTCTCGGCGACCGACTGGGCACCGGGCGGCACCACCCAGGAGGACGCCGTCGAGATCGCCCGGGCCTTCGCCCGCCACGGCGCCGACGCCATCGACGTCTCGACCGGCCAGGTCGTCCCCGACGAACAGCCCGAGTACGGCCGCACCTACCAGACTCCGTACGCCGACCGGATCCGCGCCGCCGTGGACATCCCCGTCATCGCCGTCGGCGCGATCTCGTCCTGGGACGACGTCAACTCCCTGCTCCTCGCGGGCCGCGCCGACCTCTGCGCGCTGGCCCGCCCCCACCTCTACGACCCGCACTGGACACTCCACGCGGCGGCCGACCAGGCGTACGAAGGCCCCGCCGCGCCCTGGCCGGCCCCTTACCGCGCGGGCAGCCGCACACCCCCGACCGGGCGTGCCGACGGCCCGAAACCGCGGCTCAGCCTGGCGCCCCGCCCGTAAGGAGCGCGGGAGGCGTCAGCGGGCGCCTTCCCCGGCCCCTCCTCGGACGAATCCGGCCCCCGCGTCCCTCAGACGGCTGTGCAGCTCGCCGAAGACCGCGGCCGAGCGGACCCCCGGCCAGTCCTGGGGGAGCAGTTCCGCCGGGAGGCCGGGGTCGGCGTACGGCAGGCGCCGCCAGGAGTCGAGGGCGAGCAGATAGTCCCGGTAGGCGTCCTCCGGGGAGCCGGACGGGTGGGCGTTCCACGACCGCAGCACCGGCTCGTGCGCCGCGAGGAAGTCCTCGTGCTGCTTGGCGATGGACGGCAGGTCCCACCAGCGCGCCACCGCCTCGGCCGTCGGCGCGAAGCCCAGGTGCTGTCCGCGGAAGAGGTCGACGTACGGGCCAAGACGCAGCCGCTCCAGGGTGTGGCGGGTCTCCTCGTACAGCCGGGCCGGGGCGATCCACACGCCGGGGGCCGCCGCGCCGAAGCCCAGTCCGCCGAGGCGGGAACGCAGGAGATGACGCTTGTGCCGCTCGGCCTCCGGGACCGAGAAGACCGCCAGCACCCATCCCTCGGAGACGGACGGCTCGGTCCTCGTGTAGATCCGCCGGTCGCCGTCGTCGAGGAGCTGCTGGGCGTCGGGGGAGAGGGAGTAGCCCGCCGCCCCGTCCTCCGTGCGCCCGGGCACCAGGAGCCCGCGGCGCTTGAGGCGGGAGACGGACGAGCGGACGGACGGCGCGTCCACGCCGAGGGCGGCGAGGAGCCGGATCAGCTCCGCCACAGGCAGGGGGGCGTTGTCCGCCGTGCGCCCGTACGCGCCGTACAGGGAGACGATCAGGGAACGGGGGGTGTGCTGCTCGGCCACCAGATCACTCTAAATCCCGCTCACCCCCCGCCGCGCAGCCTGAAGCGCTGGAGCTTGCCGGTCGCGGTCCGCGGAAGGGCGTCCAGGAAGACGATCTCGCGCGGGCACTTGTAGGGCACGAGGCGCGACGTCACGAAGTCGCGCAAGGCCTCGGCCGTGGCGTCGTCGCGAGGCACACCGTCACGCAGCACGGTGTACGCGACCACGATCTGCCCCCGCAGCTCGTCCGGCCGGCCCACCACCGCGGCTTCGACCACATCCGGGTGGGCGAGCAGGGCGTCCTCGACCTGGGGGCCGGCGATGTTGTACCCGGCCGAGATGATCATGTCATCCGCGCGGGCCACATAGCGGAAGTAGCCGTCCGGCTCGCGCACGTAGGTGTCCCCGGTGACGTTCCAGCCCCCGCTCACGTACTCCCGCTGGCGGGGGTCGGACAGATAGCGGCATCCCACCGGACCGCGCACGGCCAGCAGGCCCTCCTCGCCGTCGGCGACCGGCCGGCCGTTCCGGTCCACCACGCGCGCCTGCCACCCCGGCACGGCCCGGCCCGTCGTCCCGGGCCTGGTCTCCTCGTCCGCCGCCGAGATGAAGATGTGGAGCAGCTCGGTCGCGCCGATGCCGTTGATCAGGCGAAGCCCGGTCCGTTCCTTCCAGGCCTCCCAGGTCGCCGCCGGCAGGTTCTCACCCGCCGACACGCACCGCCGGAGCGAGGCGGTGTCGTGGCCGTCGAGCTCGTCGAGCATGACCCGGTAGGCGGTCGGCGCGGTGAACAGCACCGACACCCGGTGCTCGGCGATGGCCGGCAGCAGCTGCCTGGGTCCGGCCTGTTCCAGCAGCAGTGAACTGGCTCCCGCCCGCATCGGGAAGATCACCAGGCCGCCGAGGCCGAACGTGAACCCCAGCGGGGGGCTCCCGGCGAACACGTCGTCCGGCTCCGGCCGCAGCACGTGCTCCGAGAAGGTGTCGGCGACGGCCAGCACGTCGCGGTGGAAATGCATGCACCCTTTGGGCCGTCCGGTGGTCCCGGAGGTGAAGGCGATCAGGGCCACGTCGTCGGCGGACGTGTCCACGGCCTCGTAGGACGCCGGCTTTCCGGCCGCGAGCCACAGCAGGTCGTCCGGCGTGTCCCCGCCGTACGTGGTGACGCGCAGGTCCGGCACCTCGGCCTTGACCAGGTCGTCGACCGAGCGGATGTCGCACAGGGCGTGCGTGACCTGTGCCATCTCGCACATGACGGCCAGTTCCCGGGGCCGTTGCTGGGCGAGGACGGTCACCGCCACCGCGCCCGCCTTCATGACCGCCAGCCAGCAGGCGGCCAGCCAGGCGGAGGTGGGGCCGCGCAGCAGGACACGGTTCCCGGGGGCCACCCCGAGATCGGAGGTGAGGGTGTGGGCGATCCGGTCCACCCGGTCGCGCAGCTCCCCGTAGGTCCAGACGCCGCCCTTGGCGTCACGGAAGACGGGGCGCTCCGCCCCGAACCGCTCGACCGTGCGGTCCAGCAGTTCGGCCCCGCAGTTGAGCCGCGCCGGATAGCGCAGCCCGGGCAGATCGAAGAGCAGCTCCGGCCACTGCTCCGCGGGCGGCAGATGGTCGCGGGAAAAGGTGTCGTGGTGCGCCGAGGGTGACAGCTCCATGGTTCGCCCCCTTGTCGTGGTGGGCTCGCCCAACGAGCGTATCGTGAAGGTGACGACAGTCAACGGTCCGCGATAGATGCGTACGAAGAGGGGGCACGAATGCCCGTATTCTCGCTCGATCCGGTGCAAACCGCATGGTGTGCGGAGCTAAGGACACTCGCCGCCGAGCGGCTCGCCCCGCTCGCAGACAAGGGGGAGCCGGGTCGGGTCAACCGCCCGCTCATCGCCGCGCTCGGCGAACTGGGCCTGCTCACGCGGGTGTTCGCGGCGGGAGCGCTCGACCTCTGCCTGATGCGGGAATCGCTCGCCCACACGTGCACGGAGGCCGAGACCGCCCTGGCGCTCCAGGGGCTGGGCGCCCATCCCGTCGCCTCCGCCGGCACAACCGCGCAGCGCGCACGCTGGCTCCCGGAGGTGACCGCCGGCCGGGCCGTCGCCGCCTTCGCGCTGAGCGAGCCGGACGCCGGGTCCGACGCCGCCGCCCTCGCCCTCAGCGCCGTACCGGACACCCGGCCCGGCGCCGACGGCTGGCTGCTCACCGGGGAGAAGCGCTGGATCTCCAACGCCCCCGAAGCCGACTTCTACACCGTCTTCGCCCGTACGGCCCAGGGCGCCGGGGCTCGCGGTGTCACCGCCTTCCTGGTCCCCGCCGACCGCCCCGGCCTCACCGGCAGCCCGATCGACATGCTCAGCCCCCACGCCATCGGGACCCTGCACTTCGACGAGGTGCCCGTCGGCCGGGAGGACGTACTGGGCGAGGTGGACCGAGGTTTCCGGGTCGCCATGAACACCCTCAACCTCTTCCGCCCCAGCGTCGGCGCCTTCGCGGTCGGCATGGCGCAGGCGGCTCTCGACGCGACGCTCGGGCACACCGCCGGGCGGAGCGCGTTCGGCGGCGTGCTGAAGGACCTCCAGGCCGTCGCCCACCGGGTCGCCGACATGGCGACCAGGACCGAGGCCGCGCGGCTCCTGGTGTACGCGGCCGCGGCGGCGTACGACGCGGGGGCGCCGGACGTGCCCAAGCGCTCCGCCATGGCGAAGCTGCTCGCCACCGAGACCGCGCAGTACGTCGTGGACGCCGCCGTCCAGCTGCACGGCGCCCGCGCCCTGCAACGCGGCCATCTGCTGGAACACCTCTACCGCGAGGTCCGCGCGCCCCGCATCTACGAGGGCGCGACCGAGGTCCAGCGCACCATCATCGCGAAGGAGCTGTACGGATGACATTGCAGCGTCACAACCCCGCGGACCTCTCCCCGCCGACCGGGTTCTCCCACGCCGTCGTCGCCACCGGCACCAGGGTCGTCTTCCTCGCCGGGCAGACGGCCCTGGACGCCGACGGCAAGGTGGTCGGGGAGACCCTGCCGGAGCAGTTCGCGACGGCACTCGCCAATCTGCTCACGGCGTTGAGTGCGGCGGGCGGTGTGCCCGGTGACCTGGCACGTGTGACCGTTTACGCCACCGATGTCGCCGAGTACCGTGCCCACGCCGCCGAACTGGGCCGCGTCTGGCACCGCCTGGCGGGCCGCGACTACCCGGCGATGGCGGTGATCGGCGCGACCCGTCTCTGGGACGAGCAGGCGAAGGTCGAGCTCGACGGCTTCGCCGTCCTCCCCTAGCTCGCGTCCAGCAGGCCGCCCATCCACTCCTCGATCCCGTCCACCGTGCGCGGCAGGGCTCCCGACATCAGCCGGGCGCCCTCGCGCGTGATGACCAGATCGTCCTCGATCCGTACGCCGATGCCCCGCAGTTCGGCGGGCAGGGTCTCGTCGTCGGGCTGGAGGTAGAGGCCGGGCTCGACCGTGAGGACCTGCCCCTCCTCCAGTACCCCGTCCAGATACGTCTCGGCGCGCGCCTGCGCGCAGTCGTGGACGTCGAGCCCGAGCATGTGGCCGCTGCTGCACAGTGTGTAGCGGCGGTGCAGATCGCCCTCCGGTGTCTTCAGCACGCCCCACTCGGTCAGGCCCTCCGCGATGACCCTCATGCAGGCGCGGTGGAAGTCGCGGAAGCTCGCGCCCGGCCGGAGCGCGGCGATGCCGGCCTCCTGCGCGGCGAGGACCAGCTCGTACACCTGGCGCTGGACGGGGGAGAAGCGGCCGGAGAGCGGTAGCGTGCGGGTGATGTCGGCGGTGTAGAGCGTGTCGGTCTCCACCCCCGCGTCCAGGAGGAGCAGTTCGGACGGGTCGAGCCGCCCGTCGTTGCGCACCCAGTGGAGGACGCAGGCATGGGCGCCCGCGGCGGCGATGGTCTCGTAGCCGGTGCCGTTGCCCTCGGCGCGGGCCCGCAGACCGAAGACGCCCTCGATCCAGCGCTCGCCGCGTGGATGGGCCAGGGCCCTGGGCAGGGCGCGGACGACGTCCTCGAAGCCGGCGGTCGTGTGGTCGACGGCGAGCTGTAGCTGCCCGACCTCCCAGGCGTCCTTGATCAGCCGCAACTCGGAGAGCGCGGAGGACAGTTCGGCGTCGCGGGAGGCGTCCCGGCCGGGCGGGAGGCCGTCCAGGTCGTCGAGGTGGACGCAGCGGATGCCGGTGAGCCGCTCGGCCTCGGCCAGGTCGGGCCGGCGACCCACCCAGAACTCGCCGTAGCGCCGGTCCCGGTAGAACGCGTCCCCGGTGCGCGGCGAGCGCGGCCGTATGTAGAGCACCGCCTCGTGCCCGTGGGGGCCGTCGGGCTCCATGACAAGGACGTGGCCGGGCTGGTCCTCGCCGGTGAGACCGGTCAGCCAGGCGTACGCGCTGTGCGGCCTGAAGCGGTGGTCCGAGTCGTTGGCCCGTGCTTTCAACTCGCCCGCCGGTACGAGGAGTCGTTCACCGGGGAAGCGGGCGGAGAGCCGGGCGCGCCGCGCCGGGGTGAGGGCATGGGCGGGTGTCCGGGCTTCCGCGGGAAGCGGCGAGGGGGCCCAGGACTCGCCCATGAAGCGGGCCAATTCCTGGGAAACGGACAGGTCGTGGGTGCCGATGTGGAGGTCTGCGGTGCGGTCGGCCATGAAGGCTCCCTGAGGCGGATGACGAAGAGGGAGATGCGTGGGGCTTGTCAGTGCAATTTCACATTACTATTTTACTGTTCGGGTCGCAGCGCCACCGTGCCCCAAATTCCCGAGTCCCTCGGGGAGTTCGGCCGTGGAAGAGCCATCTCGTGGCGCGAGACCAGTACCGCTGACCTGCACCGCTCCCCACCTCCCACACAGGAGTCGCTGGTGTTCCAGCCCAGAACCATGCGCAGATCACTGCTGGCCGGCATCGTCGCCACGACGCTGCTCGGTCCGGTCGTCCAGAGCGCCCAGGCCCAGGCGGCGCCGGAGCGCCCGGCCGTACGGCCGGGCGCGGCCGCCCCGACCGCCCCTTCCCCCAAGGCTCCGACGCCCCGGGTGAACCCCTTCGACGAAGTCGACCGCCTCGCGCGGGCGCCCCGGCCCACCGCCCATCCCGCCCCCGCGCCCGGAGCCCTGGCCCAGGGCCGCATCCCCGGCCCCAGGACCCCCGAGGCCGCCGGCGCGGGCCGCGCGCCGCTGCGTGCCGCCGGCGTTCCCTGCACCCTCGACGGCATCACGCGTCTGGGACCCGAGCAGTTCGCCGACTTCCTCGCCGACCCGGCCGTCACCGCCGACGGCTGCCTTCGCGACCTCATCTGGACCTGGGACGCCAGGCTCGCACCGGTCATGTCCGACGCGCACGTCCAGGCCGTCGGCCGCCGGATATCCGCACGCGCCGCCGGCCACGACGGACGCAACGGCACGCATCTGCTGGAGATGTTCACCTATCTCCACGCCGTCGCCTATCACGACTTCTCGCGCACCGAGATCGACATCACCGACGCGCCGACCGTCGAGGTCCTGCGCCGTGCCATCGCCGACTTCGGCGCGGCGGCCCGTACCTTCACCGTCACCCGCACCAACGCGGAAACACTGCGCGAGGCCCTCTACATCGGCAGCGCCCCCGGTCTGCGGCAGTACCAGCTCGGCCTGATCAAGAAGGTGCTGGCCACCATGGACCAGTACCACGCCGCCCAGAGCGTCGACCCGGCGTGGGGCGGCGCCGCCCTCGCCGCGCTCTCCGTCAACTACCTGGGCATCTACCCGGGCAACCACGACACGGCCTTCCACGCGGCGGTCACCCGGGACTTCCGGTACCGCGAGGCGTTCAAGGAGTTCGCCGGCTACGACCACCTCAAGGGCACGCCGAACGCGTGGGTGGTGCGGGACGCCCTCGCCGAGTACGGCCGTTTCGGCCAGGTCGACGCGCTGCGGTCCACCATCGTCGCCGACCTCGGCGCGCTCCTCGGCCCGGTCGAACGCGACTTCGGGCAGGGCAGCGCCCCCTGGACGAGGCTGGTGTCCTGGCTGAACTTCTACGAGGCCTGCAAGCAGTACCACGTGTGCAAGGAGGACATCGAGCGGCAGATCTTCCCGTACACGTACAGCTACGACAAGGGAGCCATCAAGGTCCGCACCGCCCTGGACCGCGCCACCGTCGACCAGCTCTACTACGCGAGCAAGCAGGTCAAGGCGCAGTTCCACCGGGTCGTGGGCACCGAGACGCCGCTCGCCGGGGACACGAACACCAGCCTCACCATCGTGCTGTACGCGTCCCGCGCCGACTACGAGAACTACCACCCGATCCTGACGGGCATGGACACCAACAACGGCGGGATCTACATCGAGCGCGGCGCCACCTTCTACACCTATCAGCGGCGGGTGCCTGAGGACTCCTCGCTGACGCTGGAGGAGCTGTTCCGCCACGAGTACGTGCACTACCTCAATGGACGCTTCGCCGTGCCGGGGTACTTCGGCGAAGGCCCCTGGTACCAGGACGACCGCACCACCGCCATGGACGAGGGGACCGCCGAGTTCTTCGACGGCGCCACCCGGGACAACGGCATAGCGGTCCGCAAGTCCCTCGTGAAGAGCGTCATCGCCGACACGGCGCGCGGGGGCCCGCGCATGACCGTGAACCAGCTGCTGCACTCCACCTACGAGGGCGACGGCTTCCGGTTCTACAGCTACGCGGGCACGTTCTTCGAGTACCTGTGGACCGAGCGGCCCGCCCTGCTCCGCGAGATGTACGGGCATCTGCGGGCCGACAAGCCGGCGGCGTTCGACGCCTGGCGCGACCGGCTGGGCGGGGACGCCGCGCTCCAGCGCGGGTACGACACCTTCCTGGACGCGCAGATAGCCAAGGTGGACGACCTGTTCGTGCCGAACACCGGCCATGTCCCCAATGACCGGTTGCGGGACTCCACCCCGGCCGCCGTGGGCTCCTCGTTCGCCGCGGCCTCGTACAACACACCCGAGTGCACGGAAAACGGTGACAGTGCGCAGCGGCGCTTCATCTGCACCGGCCGGATCACCGCGAACCTGTCCGACGCCGGCAGCCCGGACCTGGTCTTCAAGGACATGTCCGAGACGGTCGACTACTACCTCCTGGACCGGACCGGTTCGGCGTCCACCAACCTGGCGGACATGAACTGCTCCTTCGGCGAGGTCGAGATCTGGAGCAGCCGCCTGGCCGGAACGTCGGCGTACACCTGCGAAGGCCCGCTGCGCAGCTGACGCCGGGGCATCATCGGCCCTGCTCCCCCGCGCCGTGCCCGCACCAACTGCCCGTGCGACCGGGGCGGATTCGTCCGCCCCGGTCTCTTGCCCCGCGCCAGTAGAATGTGAAATGTTACTGCCGTGCCCAAGAGACACAACCACCGTCCCCCGGATGCCGTGATCGTCGGCGCCGGAGTCGTCGGCGCCGCCTGCGCGTACTACGCCTGCCGCTCCGGCCTCGCCGTCACCGTGGTCGACCGCGGCTCCGTCGCGGGCGGCACCACCGGCGCGGGGGAAGGGAATCTGCTCGTCTCCGACAAGGAGGCGGGCCCCGAGCTCGACCTCGCGCTGCTCTCGACCCGACTGTGGCGCGAACTCGCCCAGGTCCTCCCACCGGAGACCGAGTACGAGCCCAAGGGCGGTCTCGTCGTGGCTCCCGACGAGACCGCCCTCACCGCACTGCGGACCTTCGCCGAGGGGCAGCGCGACGCGGGTGTCGAGGCGCGGGAAGTACCCGCCGACGCCCTGCGCGAACTGGAGCCCCATCTCGCACCCGGCCTCGCCGGCGGCTTCCACTACCCGCAGGACGCCCAGACACAGCCCGCCCAGGCGGCCGCCCAGCTCCTGAGGGCGGCGCGGCGGCTCGGTGCGGAGGTCCGGCTCGGCGACGAGGTCACCGACGTCCTCACCGACACGCACGGCGCCGTCCGCGGCGTCCGCACCACGGGCGGCGACCTCCTCGCCCCGGCCGTCGTCAACGCGGCCGGGACCTGGGGCGGAGAGCTCGCGGCCCTCGCCGGAGCCCCTCTTCCCGTACGGCCCCGACGCGGCTTCGTCCTCGTCACCGAACCGTTGCCACGCCTCGTACGGCACAAGGTGTACGCCGCCGACTACATCTCCGACGTCGCCAGCGGCTCGGCGGCGCTCCAGTCCTCGGCCGTCGTCGAGGGCACCCCCTCCGGGCCTGTCCTCATCGGTGCCACCCGCGAGCGGGTCGGTTTCGACCGTTCCCTCTCCACCGAGGCCCTGCGCAGACTCGCGTCCCAGGCCACCGCACTCTTCCCGGTTCTCGCGGACGTCCACGCGATCCGGACCTACCTCGGGTTCAGGCCCTATCTGCCCGACCACCTCCCGGCCATCGGACCGGACCCGCGCGTCCCGGGCCTCCACCACGCCTGCGGACACGAGGGCGCGGGCATCGGCCTCGCCCCCGCCACCGGACTGCTCGTCGCGGCGGGACTGCTCGGCGAACCGCCCGCCCTGGACCTGCGGCCGTTCCGCCCCGAGCGTTTCCGGGCCCCCGATCAGCCAGGAGCCGACCCAGGAGCCGAGCGATGAACAGACCACCGTCCTCCCGCGTCGGGGCGGGCCCCGACGCGGCGTACACCCTCACCTTCGACGGCCGTGACATCAGCGTGCTCCCCGGCCAGTCCATCGCCGCCGCGCTCTGGGCGGCAGGCGTCCTCTCCTGGCGCACGACCCGTGGGAACGGCGCGCCCAGGGGCGCCTTCTGCGGAATGGGCGCCTGCTACGACTGCCTCGCCACTGTCAACGGCCGCCCGAACCAACGCGCGTGCCTCGTCCCCGCGCGCCCCGGAGACACCGTCACCACCCAGGAGGGCACCGGACATGCCGACGACGCCGTCTGACCGCCCGGGCGGGCCGACGGACCCCGCCCCCGCCGGGTCGCACACCGCCGACCTCGCGATCGTCGGAGCGGGCCCCGCCGGACTCGCGGCCGCCGTCACCGCCGCCGACCTCGGGCTCACCGTGGTGCTCATCGACGCCGGAGAGCGACCCGGCGGACAGTACTACCGGCACCCCGCCCCCGAACTCGCGGCCGCGCGCCCCCGGACCACGCACCACCAGTGGCGGCCCTTCGCCACCCGCGTCAGCCGTCTCGACGAGCATCTGCGCGCCGGACGCGTCAGACACCTCGCCACCCACCACGTGTGGACCGTGACCCCCGAGGAAGGGGACCGGTGGCGGCTGCACGCGGTCGCCGGCCCCGACGAACGTCCCGCCACCGCCCGTGCCGCTGCGGTACTCCTGGCCACCGGCGCGTACGAGCGGCAACTGCCCTTCCCCGGCTGGACCCTCCCCGGAGTGGTCGGCGCCGGCGGCGCCCAGGCGATGCTGAAGGGCGGCCTCGCCCTGCCCGGCAAGCGGATCGTCGTCGCGGGCAGCGGCCCGCTGCTGCTCGCCGTCGCCGGGTCCCTCGCCGCCGCCGGAGCCCGCGTCCCCGCCGTCGTGGAGGCCGCCGACTACACCGCGTACGCCGGCGCGCTCCCCGCGGTCCTCCGCAACCCCGCCAAGGTGGCCGAGGGCGCGGTCCACGGCGCGGGGCTGCTCAGGCACTCCGTACGGCTGCTCACCCGGCACGCCGTCACCGCCGCCCACGGCACCGACCGGGTCACCGCTGTCACCGTCTCCCGACTCGACCGCGACTGGCGGCCCGTTCCGGACAGCGGCCGCCGCGTCCCCTGCGACGCCGTCGCCGTCGGCCACGGGCTCGTCCCCCAGCTGGAACTGGCCACCGGCCTCGGCTGCGCCACCCGGCGCACCCCCGACGGGACCACGGCCCTGGCACTCGACTCCGACCAGCGCACCTCCGTCCCCGGCATCTGGGCGGCGGGGGAGACGGGCGGCATCGGCGGAGCCCAACTGGCCTTCGTGGAAGGCGAACTGGCGGCGGGGTCGATCGCCCGCGCCCTCCGGGGCGGGACCGGCCCTCGCCGCACCGCGGCCCTCACCCGTCGCCGGGCGCGGCTGCGGGCCTTCGCCGCCGCGATGGCCGCCGCGCACAGGCCGGGACCCGGCTGGACCGAGTGGCTCGACGCCACCACCGAGGTCTGCCGGTGCGAGGAGGTGACGGCGGCAAGGATCCGGGAGGCCGTCGAGGACCTCGGCGCCCGGGACGCGCGCAGTGTCAAACTGCTCACCCGCGCCGGGATGGGCTGGTGCCAGGGCCGGATGTGCGGCCAGGCCGTGGCGCGCCTCGCGGGGGAGGAGCCGGCCGCGGACCGGCGCCCGCTCTCCTGCCCCGTACCGCTGCGGCAGCTCGCCGAACTGCCCGCACGGCCCGAACGCGCCGCGCCACCCGACGACCCGGTGCCGGAAGATACGGCCTGAACCGGACTGACGGGCACCGAGCCGGCTGAACGACCGAGCCCGACCGACGCACTCGGCCGACCGAACGCCCAAGCCGCCCCCCCCCGCCGAACCACCCCGGGCCGCCGGCACACGGCACCGCGGCACCCATCATCCGAGGAGTTGTACGTTGACCGATCACCGGACACGGCCCTGGCACGGCGTCATGGTCGCCACCGCCCTGCCCTTCGACGACGCGCTGCGGATCGACTACGACGCCTACGCCGAGCATGTCGCCCGGCTCATCGACCAGGGCTGCGACGGTGTCGTCCCCAACGGCTCCCTCGGCGAGTACCAGACCCTCACCGACGACGAGCGCGCCCGCGTCGTCAGGGTCGCCGTCGAAGCGGCCGGCGACGGGAGCAGGGTGATGGCGGGAGTCGCCGCCTACGGCAGTGACGAGTCCCGCCGCTGGGCCGACCAGGCGGCCGAGGCCGGCGCGGGGTCCGTTCTCCTCCTGCCGCCCAACGCCTACCGCGCCGACGAGCGCTCGATCCGCGCCCACTACGCCGAGGTGGCGAAGGCCGCACTGCCCGTCGTCGCGTACAACAACCCCTTCGACACCAGGGTCGACCTCACCCCGCGGCTGCTGGCGGCGCTGCACGCGGACGGCAGCATCGTCGCCGTGAAGGAGTTCAGCGGCGATGTCCGGCGCCCCTACGAGATCGCCGAACTCGCCCCCGAGCTCGACCTCCTGATCGGCGCCG
The DNA here is from genome assembly GCF_055600045.1 of Streptomyces sp. NPDC038280. Taxonomy (NCBI): domain Bacteria; kingdom Bacillati; phylum Actinomycetota; class Actinomycetes; order Kitasatosporales; family Streptomycetaceae; genus Streptomyces; species Streptomyces sp. NPDC038280. Next base: position 909,487 of record NZ_JBVJYZ010000001.1, on the reverse strand, counting down.
ACGACGTCCTGCTCGAACTGGCCCTCGCGGGCGCCGTCGGCTGGATCGCCGGGTACCCCAACGCCCTGCCGGCCGCCTGCGTCGCCCTCTACCGCGCCGCCGTCGCCCACGACCTGGACGAGGCCCTGCCGCTCTACCGGTCGCTGCACGCGCTGCTGCGGTGGGACTCCCGGCCCGAGTTCGTCCAGGCCATCAAGCTCTCGATGGACATGGCGGGGCTTCCCGGCGGACCCGTACGCCCCCCGCGGGCCCCTCTCACCGACGAGCAGGCGGACGCCGTCCGCGCCGCCACCGAGAAGGCGCTCGCCGAGGGCCACAAGTAGACGCCGTCACAGGCCCACAGAGGCCGGTCCGGGCCATGGAGGCCCCGTACACACACGCAGGAACAGCAGGAACGGAAAAGGAGGGGACATGCGCACCCGGCACGTCTACCACGCTGTCGACTCGCACACCGAAGGCATGCCGACCCGTGTCATCACCGGCGGCGTCGGCGTCGTACCCGGCGCGACCATGGCCGAGCGGCGGCGCCACTTCATCGACCACCTCGACCACGTCCGCACCCTGCTCATGTACGAGCCGCGCGGCCACGCGGCGATGAGCGGCGCCGTCCTCCAGCCGCCCACGCGCCCCGACGCGGACTACGGCGTCCTGTTCATCGAGGTCTCCGGGCTCCTGCCCATGTGCGGGCACGGCACCATCGGGGTGGCCACCGTGCTGGTGGAGACCGGCATGGTGCCCGTCACGGAACCCGTCACCACCGTCCGCCTCGACACCCCGGCGGGCCTGGTCTCCGTCGACGTCCAGGTCGAGGACGGCGTGGCCAAGGCCGTGACCCTCACCAATGTGCCCGCGTTCTCCCTCGCGCTCGACCGCAAGGTGCGCGTACCGGGACATGGCACAGTCACCTACGACATCGCGTACGGCGGCAACTTCTACGCCTTCGTCTCCCTGGACGACCTCGGCCTGCCCTTCGACCGCGCCCGCAAGGACGACCTGCTCGCCGCGGGACTCGCCGTGATGGAGGCCATCAACGCCACGGACCGGCCCGTCCACCCGGAGAACCCGGAGATCAACGGCGTCAAGCACGTCTATCTCGCCGCCCCCGGCTCCGACGCCACCCGCTCCCGGCACGCGATGGCGATCCACCCCGGCTGGTTCGACCGCTCACCCTGCGGCACCGGCACCTCGGCCCGTATGGCACAACTCCACGCACGCGGCGAACTCCCGCTCGGCCGCGACTTCGTCAACGAGTCCTTCATCGGTACGGAGTTCACCGGGCGCCTCGTCGCGCAGACCACGGTCGGGGGGCTGCCCGCCGTGGTGCCGACCGTGACCGGACGGGCCTGGATCACCGGAACCGCCCAGTACTTCCTCGATCCGGACGACCCGTTCCCCGCCGGCTTCCAGCTCTGACACCCGCCGCCGCGGCGTCCTTCGGCGCGGCCGCCCGCTGACACCCACGGCACCGCCGACCGGGGCCGCTGCGCCCGCGCTTGATCGATTGGTGGGCCGTGGGGCCCGGGCTTACGGTCGAATGGTGGGCGGACCCGTCCACGGCCCCTCCGCCAGGGCGCGATGTGTCATGAGCACTCCCAAGCCGACGAACACCACCGGAACCGACACCCCGGAACGGGGTGGCGGCAACGGAATGGCCCTTCTCGTCATCGCGTCGTGCCAGCTGATGGTGGTCCTCGACATCACCATCGTGAACATCGCCCTGCCGCACATCCAGAACGCGCTGAACTTCTCCACGACGAGCCTGTCCTGGGTCGTCAACGCCTACACGCTCACCTTCGGCGGTCTGCTGCTGCTCGGTGGACGCGCCGGTGACGTCCTGGGAAGACGCAGGGTCCTCATCGTCGGCCTGCTGCTGTTCGTCCTCGCCTCGCTGCTCGGCGGTCTGGCGCAGAACGCCGGTCAACTCCTCGCCGCCCGCGCCGTGCAGGGCGTCGGCGGCGCGATCATCTCGCCGACGTCCCTGGCGCTGGTCACCACCACGTTCAGTGAAGGACCGGCCCGCAACCGGGCGTTCGGCGTGTTCGCCGCCGTCTCCGCGGGCGGCAGCGCGATCGGGCTCCTCGCCGGGGGCCTCCTCGTCGAGTGGCTCGACTGGCGCTGGGTCCTCTTCGTCAACGTGCCGATCGGCCTGCTGATCGCCTTCGCGACGCCGCGCTTCATCAAGGAGTCCGAGCGTCACCCGGGCCACTTCGACCTGGCCGGGGCGTTGACCTCCACGCTCGGCATGGTGGCACTGGTCTACGGCTTCATCCGGGCCGCCCAGGAAGGCTGGCGGGAACCCCTCACCCTGGCGTCGTTCGGCATCGCCGTGGTGCTGCTCGCGGCCTTCATCCTGATCGAACGCCGCTCCAGGCAGCCGATCACGCCCCTGCACATGTTCGCCGACCGCAACCGCTCGGGCACGTACGGCATCATGATCAGCCTCGCCGCCGCGATGTTCGGCATGTTCTTCTTCCTGACGCTCTTCGTGCAGAACGTGCTGGACTTCAGCCCGCTCCGGGCCGGCCTCGCCTTCCTGCCGGTCAGCGCGATCATCGCGGTGGGCGCGGGGATGGCCTCCCAACTGCTGCCCAAGTACGGGCCGAAGCCCTTCATGGTCACCGGCGCGATCCTGGCGGCGGGCGGCCTGTCCTGGCTGACCCTCACCGACGTCCACTCCACCTATCTGGGCAGCGTCCTGGGGCCGATGCTGGTCTTCGGCCTCGGCATGGGGATGCAGTTCGTTTCCGTGACGCTGATGGCGGTCTCCAATGTGCCCCGGCACGAGTCCGGCGCGGCGTCGGGCATGCTCAACGCGACGCAGCAGGTGGGCGGTTCCCTGGGCCTCTCGATCCTGGTCACCGTCTTCGGCACGGTGAGCCGCAACGAGGCCGACAAGCAGGTCCCGGACTTCATCGCCCACGCGACCCCGGCGCAGCGCCTCGAGTTCCGGCAGACCGGCCAGCTCCCGGCTCCATGGGGCGATCACATCCTGACCTCGGGCGTCTCGGCCGCCTTCGTCGTCGCGGCGGGGCTCGCGATCCTCGCGGCACTGATCGCCCTCTTCGTGATCCAGGTCCGCCCCGGGGACCTCGAACGCCTCAAGGGCGGCATCGGCCCCGGCGCCGGCCAGGGCTGACCTCACGCGTCGGGCCCCGCGACTGCGAAGGACAGGCAGTCGCGGGGCCCGGACGAGGGGGTCGTGCGCAGACGGTCCTTCTTCGGTGGCCATCAGCGAACATCAGCGGCCCCGCGTTCGGGGCGCCGGCCGCGTCAGATGTCCCGGAAGATCTCGATCTGCGCCCCGACCGAGTTCAGCCGCTCCGCCAGGTCCTCGTACCCCCGGTTGATGACGTACACGTTCCGCAGCACCGACGTGCCCTCCGCCGCCATCATCGCGAGGAGTACCACCACCGCCGGCCGCAGGGCGGGCGGGCACATCATCTCCGCGGCGCGCCACCGGGTCGGGCCCTCGACCAGCACGCGGTGCGGGTCCAGGAGCTGCAGGCGGCCGCCCAGCCGGTTGAGGTCGGTGAGGTAGATGGCACGGTTGTCGTAGACCCAGTCGTGGATCAGGGTCTTGCCCGAGGCCGCCGCCGCGATCGCGGCGAAGAAGGGCACGTTGTCGATGTTCAGGCCCGGGAACGGCATCGGGTGGATCTTGTCGATCGGCGCCTCCAGCTTGGACGGCCGGACCGTCAGGTCCACCAGCCGGGTGCGGCCGTTGTCCGCCGGGTACTCCGCGGTGCGGTCGTGGTCGAGCCCCATCTCCTCCAGAACGGCGAGCTCGATCTCGAGGAACTCGATCGGCACCCGCCGGATCGTCAGCCGGGACTCGGTCACCACGGCCGCCGCCAGCAGGCTCATCGCCTCGACCGGGTCCTCGGAGGGCGAGTAGTCGACGTCCACGTCGATGTTCGGGACGCCGTGCACGGTCAGTGTCGTCGTGCCGACGCCGTCCACCCGTACGCCCAGCGCCTCCAGGAAGAAGCACAGGTCCTGCACCATGTAGTTGGAGGACGCGTTGCGGATGACCGTCACCCCGTGGTGGCGGGCCGCGGCGAGGAGGGCGTTCTCGGTCACGGTGTCGCCGCGCTCGGTGAGGACGATCGGGCGGTCCGGCGCGACGGACGCCTCGACCTGGGCGTGGTAGAGCCCCTCGGTCGCGGTGATGTCCAGGCCGAACCGGCGCAGCGCGATCATGTGCGGCTCGATGGTCCGTGTGCCGAGGTCGCAGCCGCCGGCGTAGGGCAGCTTGAAGTGGTCGAGCCGGTGGAGCAGCGGCCCCAGGAACATGATGATCGAGCGGGTGCGGCGCGCCGCCTCGGCGTCGATCGCCTCCATGTCGAGCTGTGCGGGCGGGACGATTTCGAGGTCCACGCCGTCGTTGATCCAACGCGTGCGTACGCCGATGGAGTTGAGGACCTCCAGGAGCCGGAAGACCTCCTCGATGCGGGCCACCCGGCGCAGGACCGTCCGGCCCTTGTTGAGCAGGGAGGCGCAGAGCAGTGCCACACAGGCGTTCTTGCTGGTCTTGACGTCGATGGAGCCGGAGAGTCGGCGTCCGCCGACCACGCGCAGATGCATGGGTCCTGCGTAACCCAGGGACACGATCTCACTGTCGAGCGCCTCGCCGATACGGGCGATCATCTCAAGACTGATGTTCTGGTTGCCCCGCTCGATGCGGTTGACGGCGCTCTGGCTTGTGGCCAGCGCCTCGGCAAGCTGACTCTGTGTCCAGCCCCGGTGTTGCCGGGCGTCACGGATGAGCTTGCCGATGCGTACGAGGTAGTCGTCTGCCATGGCGGCAGGTTATCTCAGATATGAGATGGTGCTCGCGTTGGGCTGGGCCATCAGGGTGACAGGCCGTGCGCAGTGGGGTGACGCGGTTCATAGAGCGGCAGTTCGGCTCCGCTCGGCAGCCGTACGCCCGCGAGCAGCCCCCAGCCCTGGTCACTGACGGGCCGTGAGATCTCGGCGCCGCGCCGGGCGAGCGTGTCCAGCACGCGAGCGATGTCGTCGCACATCAGATACAGCTCGTGCTTCGGCTCGGCCGCCGTGGGGTGGACGGCGACCTCGGCCGGCGGCAGCGCGAAGATCAGCCAGCCGCGCCCGGCGTCGACATGGTCGAAGCCCAGCACGTCCTTGAGGAAGGCCCGATCCGCGTCCGCGTCCCGCGTGTAGAGAATCACATGTGCGCCGCTGAACATGGTGCGATCCTCGGCCCGCCCGGCGGCCGCGGCAATCCCTCGCGGCCGTCCGGGGGGCACCCGTGACCGGTCAGTCCTGTCCGCAGGCGCAGGCCCGATGCCTTCCGCCGTGGACCGCCGCGTACGAGGCCGGCCGGGGGCCCGCCTCCGCCCGGGCCAGTCCCGCGGCCGCGGCCCTCCCCGTCGCCGAGTGCGCGTCGTGCACGACCCGCCCGCCGACCAGCGTCAGCTCGGCCCGCGTGTCGCTGATGTCCTCCACCGGGCAGCGCGTCACATCGCGGTCGAGGAGGACCAGATCCGCCGCGCGGCCCCGCTGGACGGTGCCGGTCAGCCGGTCCATGCGCAGCTGCCACGCCGTGCCGTACGTATGCATCCGCAGTGCCGAGGCGCGCCCGAGGCCCTCCAGCTCGCGGTGGAGCTCGCCCTCGCCGTGCGCACCGCGCCGGTCGATCGCCGTGCGCACCTGGTTCCACACCTGGAGCGGGTCGACCGGCCAGTCCGAGCCGCCGGACAGTCGCGCGCCGTGCCGTTCCAGGCTCCGCGCCGGGTACATCCAGCGGTGCCGCTCCGGCCCGATGTACGGCAGCAGCGCCTCCATCGTCCAGGTGTCCTCGGCGGCCCACTGCAACTGCATGCACGCCACCACACCCAGCTCGGCGAAGCGCCGGAGGTCCGCGGGATCGACCAGCTGCAGATGGGCGACGGTGTTGCGCGCGTCGCGCAGTCCGGTCGCGCGGCGCGCGTGGGCGTACCCGTCCAGAGCCGTGCGGACCGCGCGGTCACCGAGGCCATGGGCGTGCATCTGCCAGCCCGCCCGGTTGAAGGTGGCCGTCAGCCGACCGTAATCATGTCCTGAAACGTACAGTTCGCCACGATTGTTCGTTGGTCGTCCCTGACCGTCCAGATAGGGCTCCAACAGCGCGGCCGTCTGCGCCGGGTACTCGATCACACCGTCCAGGAACACCTTGATCATGCCGAAGCGCAGACCGGGGACGTCCTCGAACTCCCGCCGCAACGCCCGGGCGTACGCCAGCGAGCCGGCCGGGTCCTTCGCCTGGTCCGCCTCGATCCGGACGGCCGGTACGACACGCTGCGGCAGCTGTCCCGCCGCCGCCAGCGCCCGGTACGTCACCAGCTCCCCGCGCGTGACCCAGGCGTCCATCATCGTGGTGACCCCGGAGGCGGCGGCCTGGGCGAGGACCCGGGCGCACGCCGCGACCAGTTCCGTCTCGCCGGGCTCCGGAATGTGACGTGTCACCAGCGGCTGGGCGTCGTCCTTGAGCACTCCGGTCGGCCTGCCGTCGGCTCCCTTGACGATCTTTCCGCCGACCGGGTCGGGCGTCGAGGAGGTGATCCCCGCGATCTCCAGCGCGCGGGCGTTGACCCAGACGTTGTGTCCGTCGCCGCCGACGAGGGCGACCGGGCGCCGGGTGGGCAGGGCGTCGAGCATGGTGTGGTGCGGGGCGGTGCCCTGGGGAAGCAGGCCGATCGGGTTCCAGTCCTCCACCACCAGCCAGCCGTCCGGCTCTTGGCCGGGGGAGTCCTTCAGGAAGCCCGTCAGGATCTCCCGGAGCTCGGGCTCGGTCATCTCGGCGCCCTCCAGCGAGGGCCGCAACGAGCGCTTGCCCGCCGCCAGGGGATGGACATGGCCGTCGTGGACGCCGCTCATCACCGTGCCGCCGCGCGCGTCGACGACCTCGGTGTCCCGGCCGATGAGCCGGCGCAGCTCGTTTCCGCGTCCGGTGGCGACGATCCGGCCGTCGCGGCCGACGGCGACGGCCTCGACGGGACGGGAGCCGGAGAGCCCGGTGAACACCCGGGCGTTGTGCACGATCAGCGAGGCGGACGAGTTCCGTACGGACGCCCGCCCTGCCGGGGCGGGCGCCGTGGACGCCGGGGCCGAGCGGGGGGCGGACATCGCGGCGGCGGGCGCCGCCGCCGTACCGACCAGGCCGGCCGCGCCCGCGGCCAGTACGGTGCGCCGGGAGAGAGAGGACGTCATGAGCGCTCCTGGAGGCAAGGGTGGCTGTGGCCTGAACCCTCGGTGATTAATCCCTTAACCAGAAGCCGCCCCGGACGACGGATTCCCGCTGCCGACTCCCCGCCGGGCCATGGAATCCGTACGATGACGCGCGTGTCCGGACCCACCCTCGCCGACATCGCCCGCGCCGCCGAGGTGTCGACGGCGACCGTGTCCCATGCCCTCAACGGCACGGGCCGACTGGGCGAGGCGACCCGCCGCCGGGTCCGGGACGTCGCCGTCGCCCTGGGCTACGGACCGCCACGGGCGGCCCGCACCCGTACGCTCGGCGTCGCCGTCACCACCTTCGCCGGCGTCCCCTGGAACATCACCGCCGTCCCCTTCTTCTCCCGCGCCCTGACGGCCGCGACCGCGGCCGCCCACGCCCGTGGCTTCGCGCTCACCACCCTGCCCACGGAGCGCGGGGCCGAGTCGCTGTGGCACACGCTCGCCGTCGACGGAATGCTGATCATGGACAGCCCGGTCGGCGACCCGGTGCTCCGCGCCCTGCGCGCCCGGGGCATTCCCCTGGTCTTCGACGGTGTACCGGGAGACCCGCTCCCGGGCGACCTGTGGGTCGACAACGACCACCGGGCCACCACCCGCGAGGTGCTCGACCATCTCGCGGCGGCCGGGTCCGAGCGCGTCGCACTGCACACCGGCTTCGGCCGCGACCACTGCACCACCACGGTGACCGAGGCGTACGAAGCGTGGTGCGCGGAGCGCCGCAGGCGGCCGGTCCTCGTCACCTTCGATCCGCACGACGCCGGGGGCCATGCCTTCGACGCGCTGCTGAGCCTCGACCCGGAGGTCCGGCCCGACGCCGTCTACTCCCTCTACGACCCCGGCGGCCGCCAGCTGCTCGCGGCCGCCGCGCGCCACGGAATCGCCGTGCCGGATGTGCTGCGCGTGGTGTGCGCCAGCGAGGATCCTGGATACGCGGAGACCGATCCACCGGTGAGTACGGTGACCCTGCGCCCCGAGGTCACCGCGGGTACCGCCGTGGCCTTGCTGACCCGGCTCATCGAGCCCGGACAGGGCGAATCGCCACAACCGGTCGTCGTCCCCGCCGCTCTGCGGGTGCGCGCCTCGTCGCGCGGCGCGGGGATGTACTAGTGTGTTATCTCGACATCGAGATATCTGCCCGAAGACGCACCACAGCCGCCCCGGTAAGGATTGCCTTACTAAGTCTTACCTTAGCGGACCGGCGAGGAGCCCGTGGCGGCAGGACCACGCGGCGTCAGCCGCATATCTGACGCGGCGCGGTAGATACGCGCACATTGAAGAAGGAGACTGTCGTGTCGGCGAACAGCTTCGACGCCCGCAGCACGCTGCGCGTGGGCGACGAGTCGTACGAGATCTTCAAGCTGGACAAGGTCGAGGGCTCCGCGCGCCTCCCTTACAGCCTGAAGGTGCTGCTGGAGAACCTGCTCCGCACCGAGGACGGCGCGAACATCACCGCCGACCACATCCGGGCCCTCGGCAACTGGGACTCCCAGGCACAGCCCAGCCAGGAGATCCAGTTCACGCCGGCCCGCGTGATCATGCAGGACTTCACCGGTGTGCCCTGTGTCGTCGACCTCGCCACCATGCGCGAGGCCGTCAAGGAGCTCGGCGGCGACCCGGCGAAGATCAACCCGCTCGCCCCCGCCGAGCTGGTCATCGACCACTCCGTCATCGCCGACAAGTTCGGAACGAAGGACGCCTTCGGTCAGAACGTCGAGCTGGAGTACGGCCGCAACAAGGAGCGCTACCAGTTCCTGCGCTGGGGCCAGACCGCCTTCGACGAGTTCAAGGTCGTCCCGCCCGGCACCGGCATCGTCCACCAGGTCAACATCGAGCACCTGGCCCGTACGGTCATGGTCCGTGGCGGCCAGGCGTACCCGGACACCCTCGTCGGCACCGACTCCCACACCACCATGGTCAACGGCCTCGGTGTGCTCGGCTGGGGCGTCGGCGGCATCGAGGCCGAGGCCGCGATGCTGGGCCAGCCGGTCTCCATGCTCATCCCGCGCGTCGTCGGCTTCAAGCTGACCGGCGAGCTGCCGGCCGGCACCACCGCCACCGACCTGGTCCTCACGATCACCGAGATGCTGCGCAAGCACGGCGTCGTCGGCAAGTTCGTCGAGTTCTACGGTGAGGGCGTCGCCGCCACCTCCCTCGCCAACCGCGCCACCATCGGCAACATGTCGCCGGAGTTCGGCTCCACCGCCGCGATCTTCCCGATCGACGGCGAGACCCTGAACTACCTGAAGCTGACCGGCCGCTCCGAGCAGCAGGTCGCGCTCGTCGAGGCGTACGCCAAGGAGCAGGGCCTCTGGCTCGACCCGTCGGCCGAGCCCGACTTCTCCGAGAAGCTCGAGCTCGACCTCTCCACGGTCGTTCCGTCGATCGCCGGTCCGAAGCGTCCGCAGGACCGCATCATCCTGGCGAACGCCGCCGAGCAGTTCGCCCAGGACGTCCGCAACTACGTCGACGACGTCGACGAGGCGGGCAAGGAGTCCTTCCCGGCCTCCGACGCCCCGGCGATCTCCGGCACGCCGTCGAAGCCGACCCTGGTCACCGCCCCCGACGGCTCCACCTACGAGATCGACCACGGCGCCGTCACCGTCGCCGCGATCACCTCCTGCACCAACACCTCGAACCCGTACGTCATGGTCGCCGCCGCGCTGGTGGCCAAGAAGGCGGTCGAGAAGGGCCTGACCCGCAAGCCGTGGGTCAAGACCACCCTCGCTCCGGGCTCCAAGGTCGTCACCGACTACTTCGACAAGGCGGGCCTGACCCCCTACCTCGACAAGGTCGGCTTCAACCTCGTCGGCTACGGCTGCACCACCTGCATCGGCAACTCCGGCCCGCTGCCGGAGGAGGTCTCCAAGGCCGTCAACGAGCACGACCTCGCGGTCACCTCGGTCCTCTCCGGCAACCGGAACTTCGAGGGCCGTATCAACCCCGACGTCAAGATGAACTACCTGGCCTCCCCGCCGCTGGTCGTCGCGTACGCCCTCGCGGGTTCCATGAAGGTGGACATCACCAAGGACGCGCTCGGTGTCGACACCGAGGGCAAGCCGGTCTACCTGGCCGACATCTGGCCCTCCGAGGCCGAGGTCAACGACGTCGTGGCCAACGCCATCGGCGAGGACATGTTCAACAAGTCCTACCAGGACGTGTTCGCGGGCGACGCCCAGTGGCAGGCGCTGCCGATCCCGACCGGCAACACCTTCGAGTGGGACACCGAGTCCACCTACGTCCGCAAGCCCCCGTACTTCGAGGGCATGACGATGGAGACCACCCCGGTCGAGGACATCACCGGCGCGCGCGTGCTGGCGAAGCTCGGCGACTCGGTCACCACCGACCACATCTCCCCGGCCGGTGCCATCAAGGCCGACACCCCGGCCGGCCAGTACCTCACCGAGCACGGCGTGGAGCGTCGTGACTTCAACTCCTACGGCTCGCGCCGTGGTAACCACGAGGTCATGATCCGCGGCACGTTCGCCAACATCCGCCTGCGCAACCAGATCGCGCCGGGCACCGAGGGCGGCTACACCCGCGACTTCACCCAGTCCGACGCGCCGGTGTCGTTCATCTACGACGCCTCGCGCAACTACATCGACCAGGGCATCCCGCTGGTCGTCCTGGCCGGCAAGGAGTACGGCTCCGGCTCGTCCCGCGACTGGGCCGCCAAGGGCACCGCGCTCCTCGGCGTCAAGGCCGTCATCGCCGAGTCGTACGAGCGCATCCACCGCTCGAACCTCATCGGCATGGGCGTGCTGCCGCTCCAGTTCCCGGAGGGCGCCTCGGCGGCCGCCCTCGGCCTGACCGGCGAGGAGACCTTCTCCTTCACCGGCGTGACCGAGCTGAACAACGGCACCACCCCGCGCACGGTCAAGGTCACCACCGACACCGGTGTGGAGTTCGACGCGGTCGTCCGCATCGACACCCCCGGTGAGGCGGACTACTACCGCAACGGCGGCATCATGCAGTACGTGCTGCGCAACCTGATCCGCGGCTGACCCACACGGCCGCAGGTCACGCCTCACACGGACCGGCCGTCACCCCGCACGGGGTGGCGGCCGGTCCGCGTCGTGGGCGCCGGTCAGGAGATCAGCTCGACCTCCGCGAGCGTCGCCGGGCCCGCCGGGACGAGGCGGTACTTCGCGTACGTGCCGGGGGCGCCGATCGAGAAGACCCGGGTCTGCCGGTCCCAGGCGAACGTCTCGCCCGACCGCTCGTCCAGGTCCTTCCAGGTGGTCCCGTCCCGCGAGCCCTGGAGCACCCAGCCCGCCGGCGCCTTGGTCCGGTCGGACGAGGTCAGGGTGTACTGGACGGCCCGTACCGCGGTGGCCACCGGAAGCTCCGCCGTCGCCGTCTCGACCGCCGTGGCCGAGGTGTTGTCGAAGAGCGGACCGGCACCGGTGATCACGTCACGGCGGGGGGAGGGCACCTTGTCGTCCTGGGTGAGGGAGACCGGCGCGGCCTTCTTGCCCGTGCCCCAAGCGGACGGCCTGGGGCCCATGTCGAACTGCAAGGTGCCTCCGCGCGCGAGTAGATCGTGCGGCAGGGCGGTGGAGTTCCACTCCTTGCCGTTGACCCTCAGCCCCTGGACGTAGAGGTTGCGGGCGCTGTTGTCCGGGGCCTTCACGACGAGCTTCTCGCCGTTGTCCATCCGCACGGTCGCCTTGGTGAACAGCGGAGAGCCGACCGCGTACTCGCCACTGCCCATCACCAGCGGGTAGAAGCCGAGCGCCGAGAAGAGGTACCAGGCCGACTGCTCGCCGTTGTCCTCGTCGCCGTGGTAGCCCTGGCCGATCTCACTGCCGGTGTAGAGCCGTGAGAGCACCTCACGGACCTTCTCCTGTGTCTTCCAGGGCTGTGACGCGGCGTTGTACATGTAGGTGACATGGTGGGCGACCTGGTTGGAGTGCCCGTACATGCCCATCCGCACATCGCGTGCCTCTGTCATTTCATGGATGACACTGCCGTACGACCCCACGAACTCGGGGCTCGCCGTTTCCGGTGTGGAGAAGTAGGCGTCCAGCTTCTCGCCGAGAGCCGAGCGGCCGCCGTAGAGGTTGGCGAGGCCGCGCGAGTCCTGGGGCGCGGTGAAGGCATAGCCCCAGCCGTTGGTCTCCGTGTAGTCGTAGCCCCAGACCCGGGGGTCGTACTGCGCCGAGGGGACCCGCCAGTCGCCCTTGAGGTCGCGGCCCTGGAAGAAGCCGGCCTTGGAGTCGAACAGCGAGACGTAGTTGCGGGCGCGGTTGAGGAAGTACGCCGACTCGTCCCGGTACCGCTTCTTCCCGGTCTTCCTGTGGAGGGCCTCGGCCATCTTCCCCACGCCGTAGTCGTTGAGATAGCCCTCCAGGGACCACGACAGGCCCTCATGGGTCTCGGTGGAGGCATAGCCGAGGAAGGGGGAGGTCTCCATTCCCTTGCGTCCCACGCCCCGGCTCGGCGGCGTGACCGTCGCGTTCTTCAGCGCCGCCTCGTACGCGGCCTCCGCGTCGAAGTCGACGCCCTTGACGTACGCGTCGGCGAAGGCGACGTCCGAGGAGGTGCCGGTCATCAGGTCGGCGTAGCCGGGTGAGGACCAGCGGGAGATCCAGCCGCCGTCCTTGTACTGCTGGACGAAGCCGTCCACCAGCTCGCCGGCCTTCTTCGGGGTGAGGAAGGAGTAGGCGGGCCAGGTGGTGCGGTAGGTGTCCCAGAAGCCGTTGTTGACGTAGACCTCCCCGTCGACGATCTTCGCGCCGGTGCGGGTCGGGGTGTCGGGACCGGTCATCGGGGAGAAGGGGCTGGCGTACTGGTGCTTCCCGCCGACCTTCTCGAAACCGGAGTTGGGGTAGAGGTAGAGCCGGTAGAGGCTGGAGTAGAGCGTCACCAGCTGGTCGCGGGTGGCGCCCTCCACCTCGACCCGGCCGAGGACGTCGTCCCAGGCGTCCCGCGCCGTGTCGCGGACCCGCTCGAAGCGCGACCCGGAGGGGATCTCGGCGGACAGGTTGGCCTTCGCCTGGTCCAGGCCGATGAGCGACGTGGCGATGCGCAAGGTCACCGTACGGTCCGCGCCCGCGTCGAACCGCAGATGTCCCTTGACGCCCTGCGCGCCGGACGCGGTGACCGGAGCGTCGAAGACGCCGTACACGAACATGCGGGTGGCGCCGGTGGACAGACCGCTCTTCACGTCGGAGAAGCCGCTGAAGGAACTCGTCGCCGGGTCGAGCGTGAGGCCGCCCTCGTCGGTGACGTTGTCGAAGAGGACGGACGCGTCCTCCCCGGGATAGGTGAACCGCATCATCGCCGCGTGGTCGGACGGGGTCATCTCGGCCTTGAGGCCGTTCTCGAACGTCACACCGTAGAAGTGCGGCGTGGCGCTCTCCTTCTCATGACGGAAGGGAAGGGCGCGCGCGGTGCGTGAGGTGTCCGGCGGGCCGGCGGCCGCCGACGGCATCAGCTGGAAGGTCTGCCGGTCCCCCATCCACGGACTCGGCTCGTGGCTGGCGGCGAACGCCTGCACGGTGGGCAGGTTGTCCGCGTTGTTCCCGCGCGCGTACTCGTACAGCCAGGTCTTGGAGGCCGCGTTGGTCACCGGCGTCCAGAAGTTGAAGCCGTGCGGCACGGCCGTGGCGGGGAAGGTGTTGCCCCGGGAGAAGGAGCCGCTGGAGTGGGTGCCCCGGGTCGTCGACGCGTAGTCCGAGAGGTGCGCGAGGCGCTTCTCGGGGGCCTTCGGCCTGAGGGTGATGTCGTCGATCCAGCCCTGGAACTTCGCCGGGCCCTTGGGGGAGTCGTACGCGACCAGGATCCGGTCGACGGTCTTGCCGGCCGCCACCGTACCGATGCCCGAGTCGACCTGGTTCCACTGGTTGACGTAGAGGCGTTTGGCCGCGCCCTGGCCCTGCGGGGTGAGCGCTCCACCGTGACGGTCGACGGCCCGCAGCTCGCTCAGATAGGTGCCGTCGGTGAAGGCCAGGTCCACCGCCACGTTGGTCGCGGGGTAGTTGAGGTCCGTCTCCGGCAGGGAGGGGAAGATCCGGTAGGACAGCTCGGTGTTCCGGCCGACGGCCGTGTTCACGTCGAAGACCTTGTTGTACGAGTAGGCCCGGCCCTCGGGCTCGTGCGTACCGGCGTAGCGCAGTGCCCGCTTACCGGTGAAGCCGGCGTTCGCCTTCGCGGTGGGGGAGCCGCCGGGTCCCCGGTCGGTCAGGGTGCGCATGTCCTCGGGGACGGGGGAGGAGGTGTCGCCGTTCGAGAACTGGACGTCGGCGAGCTGGGTGATGCCCGGAGCGCCGTTGTTCCTGGTGATCTCCAGGCGGTAGTGGGCGTACGGCGCCGCGCCGTCGGTGGGGAAGCTCTTGGTCTCGAAGCGCTTCTCGAAGGTCTGGCCCTGCCGGCTGTCCAGGACCTTCCAGTCCTTGCCGTCGGTGGAGCCCTTGAGCGTCCAGTCCTTCGGGTCGCGCTCGGCGGCGTCGTTCGCCGAAGTCAGGGCGTACGTCACCACCTTGGTGGGTTCGTCCAGGTCGAATTCGACCCATCCCGTCGGCTCGAACACCAGCCATTTGGTGCCCGGCTGGAGGTCGACGAGATTCTCCTTGGTCTCGCCCGAGCCGGCGTTCTCCCCGTTGGCCCGGACGTCCACCACCTTGTCGGTGACATTGCCCGGTATGCCGGTCGCGAAGCCGCCGTCGACACCGGAGGAGCGCTTCGTTCCGTCCGCCCCGGTTTCCACGGTATTGCGCCAGGTCGGCTGGGGTTCTCCCGCTTCGAACGAGGAGCTGAATTCCCCCTCCGGCGCGTCGGGTTGGCCCGGCAGGGCCACGGCGGTCGAGGGTGCGCCGCCCACGATCAGGGCGGTGGCCACCAGCAGGGCGGCCGCGGGGAGGTGTCTGTGCATGACGAGTGGTATCTCCTGCCCAAACGGCTGGACAACGTTGTCAATTGCATGGCGCAGGCTCCAGTAGGGAGGTAAGTGCCTAGTGGTGTCAAGGGTGTTGGCGCCGCCAAAAGGGTGGATTCAGTCATTCTGTAGAGCCTCACCGGGGGCGAATGCGTGCATAACCGTCACGGATATCCCGGAGGTCTCAACTCGGGAAAGACTGCCGCCCAAACCTGCTTTCGATCTTGCTCAGTTGGCGGGAAGTGGACTATACCTGTCGGCGTCCGGCCAGTCCTTCATGATGATGGCCCGGACAGGGGGAAACGGGGACGTGCGGGGCCAACCCTTACGACCGGGCGACCCTTGCGCGACCCACGCTGCACCTGACATGACCAAGCTGCACACGTGCATGACCCAAGCTGCAATGGAACGCGGTGGCGGGGCCCTTCGCCTCAGGCGAGAAGGACGGGCGACCGGTACACCGCCTGAGTCCTGGAGAAGGCGAGGACTTGAGCATGGGATCCACCTCCGCCCGTAACAATGAGGGCCTTGGCCGTCGTGATCTGATCAAGCGTTCGGCCGCGCTCGGCCTGATCACGGTTCCGACGATGAGCTTCCTGTCCGCCTGCGCGAGCGGCGACAGCGGCGCCGACAAGGGCAAGGCCGCGAAGGGCGAGAAGTCGGCGAAGAACCCCCTCGCCGTCAATGAGTCCGCGCCGCTCGACGTTGTCATTTTCGACGGTGGTTTCGGCACGCAGTACGCCGAGGACGCCAACAAGGTCTACGAGAAGAACTACCCCAAGGCCAAGGTCAAGTTCTCCAAGACCCAGAAGATCCAGTCGGTGCTCCAGCCGCGCTTCAACGGCGGGACCCCGCCGGACCTGATCGACAACTCCGGCGCCCAGCAGATGGACATGGGTGTCCTGGTCGGCAAGAAGCAGCTGACCGACCTCACCCCGCTGCTCGACGCCCCCTCCATCGACGACCCGAACAAGAAGGTCCGCGACACCCTGCGGCCCGGGATCGTCGAGATGGGCCAGTTCGACGGCGCGCCCGTCTGGATCATGTACTACGCGTACACCGTCTACGGCGTCTGGTACTCGCAGACCGCGCTCGACAAGCTGGACGCGAAGTACCCGGAGACGTGGGACGAGATGCTCGCCCTGTGCGCGAAGGCGAAGAAGCAGGGCATCGCCGGCTGGACGTATCCGGGCAAGCACCCGTACTACCTGCCGTTCTCGCTCTACCCCTTCATCGCCAAGATCGGCGGTGTGGAGGTTCTCGACGCGATCGACAACCTGGAGCCGAAGGCCTGGGAACACCCTGCCGTCAAGGCCGCTTTCGAGGCGTACTACGAGCTCTTCGCCAAGGGGTACATCCTCCAGGGCACGCCCGGCCTCGACCACCGCGGGTCGCAGGGCGCCTGGGCCCGCGGGAAGGCGCTGTTCATCCCCAACGGCTCCTGGGTGGAGAACGAGGAGGCGAAGTTCATCCCGAAGGACTTCAAGCTCGCCGTGGGCGCGCCCTCCAGCCTCGACGCCTCGGACAAGATGCCCTTCGGCACGATCTGGGCGTCCGGCGGTGAGCCCTTCATCGTCCCGGCGAAGGCGAAGAACCCCGAGGGCGGCATGGAGCAGCTGCGCATCATGCTCAGCGAGGCCTCCTCGAAGAGCTTCACCACCAACACCAAATCGCTGTCGGCGTTCAACGGCGGCACGAACGGCATCGAGCTGTCCGACGGCCTCAAGTCCGGTGTCGCCGCGCTGGAGAAGGCCGGCACCAACGTGGTGAACCCGCGCCTGCAGGACTGGTACGTCAAGCTCCAGAAGGAGCAGATCGGTGTCGCCGGTCTGGGCGAGATGATGGCGGGACGGGCGACCCCCGCGGAGACCATCAAGAAGATCCAGGGCTTCGCGGACGCCGCGGCAAAGGACTCGTCCATCAAGCACTTCAAGCACCAGAAGTGACAACGCGTCACCAGCGGCGGCAGCACAGGAAGGTCGGAGTCGGTAGCAATGCAACACGGTAAATACCGGTTCATCGTCGGGTTCTTGGCGATTCCCCTGGCGTTGTACGCCATGTTCGTCATCTGGCCGTTCATCCAGTCCATTTATTACTCGTTCACCGACTGGACCGGTCTGAGCCCCGACTTCACCATGGTCGGCTTCGACAATTACACGAAGATGTTCCACGACGACATCTTCTGGAAATCCCTCCAGCACAGTGTTCTGCTCGCACTGGTGCTTCCGCTGGTGACGCTCGGTCTCGCGCTCTTCTTCGCCTTCATGATCAATGTCGGTGGGCGGCGCCGAAAGGGCGCCGCCGTCGGCGGCGTGCGGGGCTCGGGCTTCTACAAGATCGCGTATTTCTTCCCGCAGGTCCTGTCGATCGCGATCGTGGCGATCCTCTTCCAGTTCGCGTACGACCCCGCCCAGGGCATGATCAACGGATTCTTCAAGGCCGTCGGCCTGGAGGGTTTCCAGCCGAACTGGCTCGGCGACCCCGAACTGGCCCTGTGGTGCATCATGGCGGTGCTCGTCTGGTGCACGGTCGGCTTCTTCGTGGTGCTCTTCTCCGCCGGTATGGCGTCCATCCCCAAGGACTTCTACGAAGCGGCGCTGCTCGACGGCGCGAGCCGTGTCACCACCTTCTTCAGGATCACCCTGCCGCTGCTCCGGGACACCGTGCAGTCGGGCTGGGTCTACATGGGCATCCTGGCGCTGGGCGCCGAGGCCTTCGCCGTCGTCCACATCATGTCGGTCGGCCCCGGCGGCCCCGACTACGCGACGACGGTCCTGCCGCTCTACGTCTACCAGGCGGCATTCCGGGACGGCCAGGCGGCCTACGCGACCACGATCGGCGTCGCCCTGCTCCTCGTGACACTGGCCTTCGCGGCCATCGTGCTGCGAGTGGGCCGGCGTGAGCGGCTGGAGTTCTGATTCCGATGAAGACCACTGACACCCCTCCCGCCGGGCTCGGCGGCACCGCCGTACCCGAGCAGCGTGCTCCCCTCGGCAAGCAGGCCCCCGGGCCGGCGAAGCGGGGCAGCGACGGCACTGTCCTCAATCTCTTCTCGCACGGCATGCTGATCCTCTGGGCGATCATGGTCGTGCTGCCCCTGCTGTGGGCGGTCATGACGTCGTTCAAGACGGACACGGCCATCTTCGAGGAGCCCTGGGGCCTGCCCGACTCGCTGCTCTTCGAGAACTGGTCGCGGGCCTGGACCGAAGCGCACATGAGCGACTACTTCGTGAACACGCTCATCGTGGTGGCCGGCTCCCTCGTCGGCACGCTCCTCTTCGGTTCCATGGCCGCCTACGTCCTGGCGCGCTTCGAGTTCCCCGGGAACCGGTTCATCTACTACCTCTTCGTCGGCGGCCTGAGCTTCCCGGTGATGCTGGCGCTGGTGCCGCTCTTCTTCGTCATGGACAACACCGGACTGCTGAACACGATGCACGGCCTGATCCTGGTCTACATCGCGTACTCACTGCCGTTCACCGTCTTCTTCCTGACCTCGTTCTTCCGGACGCTGCCGACGTCCATCGCCGAGGCGGCCATGATCGACGGGGCTTCCCACACCCGGACCTTCTTCCAGGTGATGCTGCCGCTGGCCCGGCCGGGTCTGATCAGCGTCGGGATCTTCAACTTCCTCGGCCAGTGGAACCAGTACATGCTGCCCACGGTGCTGAACACCGACCCGGACAAGCGCGTCCTCGCGCAGGGCCTGGTCGAGCTCTCCACCAGCCAGGGGTACAAGGGGGACTACTCCGGTCTCTTCGCCGGTCTGGTGATCGCGATGCTGCCGGTTCTCGCGGCGTACATCGTCTTCCAGCGGCAGGTGGTGGCCGGCCTCACCGCCGGCGCCCTGAAGTAGGGGACCACGGCCGTACGCGCGGTACGCGGAGCAGGGCCCCGGCGGGCGTCCCCGCCGGGGCCTTCGTCGTGCGCCGCCGCCCCGGGTCCGCCACGGTGGAAGGAGCAGCAGGGTGCAAATGGGGCGTTTCTGTGGCGGAACTGCTCATCCGAGTCTCGCCCCGCTCAAGGTCTTGACGGAGACCAACCCAAAAGGCTCCCCTTAGAGTTCACATGTTGGAGAAAACGGCAGGAGTGAGTGAGTCGATGGAGACTCCGGGTTCGCAGACATCTCTGCATCGGGCCAATCTCGAGCGGGTCGTACGAGCGGTGCGGATGGCCGGTTCACTCACCCAGGCGGAGATCGCGAGAGCCACGGGCCTCTCGGCGGCCACCGTGTCCAACATCGTCCGGGAGCTGAAGGACGGCGGCACGGTCGAGGTCACGCCCACCTCGGCGGGCGGGCGGCGGGCCCGCAGCGTCTCGCTCAGCGGCGACGCGGGCATCGTCATCGGGGTCGACTTCGGACACACCCACCTGCGCGTGGCGGTCGGCAACCTGGCCCACCAGGTCCTCGCGGAGGAGTCCGAGCCCCTTGATGTCGACGCCTCCTCCGCGGAAGGCTTCGACCGGGCGGAACAGCTGGTCAAGCGGCTGATCGCGGCCACGGGCATCGGCCAGGAGAAGGTCATCGGCGTCGGCCTCGGCGTCCCGGGCCCCATCGACGTCTCGTCCGGAACCCTCGGCTCCACCTCCATCCTTCCGGGCTGGACCGGCATCAACCCGTCCGAGGAGCTCTCCGGCCGCCTCGGCGTGCCCGTCTACGTGGACAACGACGCCAACCTCGGCGCGCTCGGCGAGATGGTCTGGGGCAGCGGCCGGGGCGTCAAGGACCTCGCGTACATCAAGGTCGCCAGTGGTGTGGGCGCGGGACTGGTGATCGACGGGCAGATCTACCGGGGCCCCGGCGGCACCGCCGGCGAGATCGGGCACATCACGCTGGACGAGTCGGGGCCGGTCTGCCGTTGCGGCAACCGGGGCTGCCTGGAGACGTTCACGGCCGCCCGGTACGTGCTGCCGCTGCTCCAGCCCAGTCACGGGCCCGACCTGACCATGGAGCGGGTCGTTCAGCTGGCGCGCGAGGGGGACCCGGGCTGCCGCCGGGTCGTGGCCGACGTCGGGCGGCACATCGGCAGCGGAGTCGCGAACCTCTGCAACCTCCTCAACCCCAGCCGGGTGGTCCTCGGGGGAGACCTCGCCGAGGCCGGTGAGCTGGTCCTCGGGCCCATCCGCGACTCCGTCTCGCGCTATGCCATCCCCAGCGCCGCCCGGCAGCTGTCGGTGGCCCCCGGCGCCCTCGGAGGCCGCGCCGAAGTACTGGGGGCACTTGCCCTAGTACTGAGTGAAATGGGAGATTCATCCCTACTGGAAAGTGCGCTTCCGGCCTCCGCGCCAGCCTCTACGCCTGTCTTCACTTAGATAACGAATGGCACCGTTGTCATCTCGTTAAAGATTTACTCCTTGACGCTGGGGTGGTGGCCGAGTTGACTTTCAGCCACCTCGGCCGCAACGTCGCGGCCTCGTCAGGGAGGCAACCCACATGAACTCAATGACGCGCCGCGTCGTCGTAGGCACGGCCGCGGTTTCCATGGCCCTCTCCATCGCCGCGTGCGGCAAGGCGGGCGACAGCGACTCGGGCGGCAGCGGCGGCGACAACAAGACCATCGGTCTGCTGCTGCCGGAGAACAAGACCACGCGTTACGAGACCTTCGACCGCCCCATCATGGAGGCGAAGATCAAGGCTCTGTGTTCCGACTGCGAGGTCAAGTACAACAACGCCGCGCAGGACACCGAGACGCAGAAGAAGCAGTTCGACGCGCTCGTCACCCAGGGCGTCAAGGTCATCATTCTCGACTCGGTCGACTACAAGGCCACGAAGTCCTGGGTCCAGCAGGCGGAGAAGAAGGGCGTCAAGGTCGTCGCGTACGACCGGCTGGCCGAGGGACCCATCTCCGCCTACGTCAGCTACGACAACGAGAAGATCGGCCGTCTGCAGGGCGAGGGACTGGTCAAGGCCCTCGGCGGCACGGCCAAGGACGCGAACGTCGTCATGATCAACGGCTCGCCGACCGACCCGAACGCCCCGCTGTTCAAGAAGGGCGCCCACAGCGTCCTCGACAAGCAGGTCAAGAAGGTCGTCTACGAGCAGGACATCCCGGACTGGTCCCCGGACGAGGCCAACAAGAAGATGGGCGCCGCGATCGACTCCCTGGGCAAGGACGGCTTCCAGGGCGTCTACTCCGCCAACGACGGCATGGCCGGTGGCATCATCACCGCCCTCAACAAGCAGGGCATCAAGGTCCCGGTCGGCGGCCAGGACGCCGAACTGGCGGGTCTGCAGCGGATCCTGAAGGGCGACCAGGCCTTCACGATCTACAAGCAGATCAAGCCGGAGGCCGAGACCACCGCCGAGATCGCCGTGAAGCTGCTCAAGGGCGAGAAGATCGACGACCTGACCCCGGTCAAGGTCGACAGCCTCACCGGTGAGTTCAAGGGCACGCCCGCCAAGCTGTACGACGCGCAGATCGTCACCAAGGACAACATCGCCGGCACGATCATCAAGGACGGCGTCTACAAGGCCGCGGACATCTGCACGGCCGAGTACAAGGCCGCCTGCGACGCGGCCGGCATCAAGTAGCCGGTCCTCCGCCGCCGACACCGAGCAACACCCCCGTCGGCAAGGCCCCGGGGCGGGACCGCATACCCGCCCCGACGCCTTCTCGAACCGGTCCGGCACCCCGCCCCGACCAACGCCCCGCAGCGGGGGCGGGGCGCCGGACTCCCCTCGACCCCTGTGCTCCAACGCACCACCATCCCCGCCGGTCAGGCGGCAAGGAGATGATTCACGTGTCCGCTACGCCCGTGCTGGCGTTGCGCGGAGTCTCCAAGCGGTTCGGCGCCGTCCAGGCGCTCACGGACGTAGAGCTGGAGATCCACGCCGGCGAGGTGGTCGCCCTGGTCGGCGACAACGGCGCCGGCAAGTCGACCCTCGTCAAGACGATTTCGGGTGTCCACCCGATCGACGAGGGCACCATCGAATGGGACGGCAAGCCCGTCCAGATCAACCGTCCGCACGACGCGCAGAGTCTCGGCGTCGCGACGGTCTACCAGGACCTGGCGCTCTGCGACAACCTCGACGTCGTCGCCAACCTGTTCCTCGGCAACGAGGTGCGCAGCGCCTCCGTCCTCGACGAGATCGCGATGGAGAAGCGCGCCAAGGAACTGCTGGACACCCTGTCCATCCGCATTCCCAGCGTCCGCATCCCGGTCGCCTCGCTCTCCGGTGGTCAGCGGCAGGTCGTCGCCATCGCCCGCGCGCTCATCGGCGACCCCCAGATCGTCATCCTGGACGAGCCCACCGCCGCGCTCGGCGTGGAGCAGACCGCCCAGGTCCTCGACCTGGTCGAGCGGCTGCGCGAGCGCGACCACGGCGTCATCCTCATCAGCCACAACATGGCCGATGTGCGCGCCGTCGCGGACCGGGTCGCCGTACTGCGCCTCGGCCGCAACAACGGCGTCTTCGACGTCCAGGACACCTCTCACGAAACGATCATCGCCGCGATCACCGGCGCCACGGACAACGCCGTGACCCGTCGGCAGGCGCGTACGGCCACGAAGGAGGACGCGAAGTGAGCGACCTCGCCAAGAACCCCAAGAAGACGCCGCCGTCCGAGCCCACGGCCCCCGAGTCCGCGGTGCCGACGACCGTCGACGAGTCGGCCGCGCCCATCCCGGCGGTCGACCCCCGCCTGCTGGTCCGCGAGGAGGGCCTCAGGGGCTACTGGACCGAGTTCACCCGCAAGGTGCGCGGCGGCGAGCTCGGCTCGCTGCCCGTCGTCCTCGGCCTGATCGTCATCGCGATCGTCTTCCAGACGCAGAACAGCAACTTCCTCTCCGCGAGCAGCATCGCCAACATCGCGGTCTACACCTCCGGCCTCGGCATCATGGCCGTCGGCATCGTCTTCGTCCTCATCCTGGGCGAGATCGACCTGTCCGTCGGCTCGGTCGCCGGTGTCGGCGCCGCCGTGTGGGCCGTGCTCAGCGTCACCAACGGCTGGAGCGACGGGCTCTCCGTCGTGATCGCGGTGATCTGCGGCCTGGTCATCGGCCTGCTGCACGGTTTCTTCTTCGCCAAGATCGGTGTGCCGGCCTTCGTGGTCACCCTCGCGGGCTTCCTCGGCTGGAGCGGCCTGCAGATCTGGATGATGGGCAAGGAAGGCTCGATCAACGCGCCGACCGGCAGCATCGTCGAGAACCTCACCGGCTACTACTTCGAGGACAAGGGCGCCGCGTACGGCCTCGCCGCCGTGGCCGTCCTCGCGTACGCCGCCTCACTGCTGTGGGACAGCAAGCGCCGCAGGGCCGCCGCCCTGCCCGCCCGCCCGACCAGCGAGATCGTGCTGCGCACGGTGGTCGTCGCGGTGCTGTGCTTCGTCGTGGCGTTCGTCCTGAACGAGCCCGAGGGCGCCCGCGGCCTGCCGCTCGCCCTGGTGCTCTTCCTCGCCGTCCTGGTCGTCGCGGACTTCGTCGCCCGCCGCACCTCCTTCGGGCGCCAGGTCTTCGCGGTCGGCGGCAACGCCGAGGCGGCCCGCCGTGCCGGTATCAACGTCGACCGGGTCCGCATGACCGTCTTCGGCCTGTCCGGCATGCTCGCGGCCTTCGGCGGTCTCTTCGTGGCCAGCCTCTCCGGCGGCGCCACCAAGAGCCTCGGCGGCGGCAACACGCTGATGCTCGTCATCGCGGCGGCCGTCATCGGCGGCACCAGCCTCTTCGGCGGGCGCGGCAAGGTGTGGTCGGCGCTCCTCGGCATGATCGTCATCCAGGCGATCCAGCAGGGGCTCAACATGCTCGGCATGGCGAGCGAGATCCAGTACATGATCACTGGAGCGGTCCTGCTGGCCGCCGTCGTGATCGACTCGGTCTCCCGCCGCACGCAGAAGACCGCAGGTCGCGCGTAGTACCCGCACCCAGTGCCCGGCGCCGAGAACCGGCGCCGGGCACTGTCGCGTCTCGGCCATTGGCATGACTCCGACCCGCCGCCCGATGAACACGGACGGGAGCGGAACATTAGACTCGACAAAATCGGCAAGCTCGACCAGCTCAAAGGCAAGGAGGCACGGGTGGCTCTGCTGACCCGTATCAGGGGACCGCGCGATCTGGACCGGCTCTCCCCGGAGCAGCTGGACCAGCTGGCCGCAGAGATCCGGACCTTTCTCGTGGACGCCGTCTCCAAGACCGGCGGACACCTGGGCCCCAACCTCGGCGTGGTCGAACTGACCATCGCCCTGCACAGGGTCTTCGACTCCCCGAAGGACAAGGTCCTCTGGGACACCGGGCACCAGTCCTACGTCCACAAGCTGCTCACCGGCCGCCAGGACTTCTCCCGGCTCAAGATGAAGGGCGGCCTCTCCGGCTACCCCGCCCGTGCCGAGTCCGAGCACGACATCATCGAGAACTCGCACGCCTCGACGGTCCTCGGCTGGGCCGACGGCCTCGCCAAGGCCAACGAGGTCCTCGGCAAGGACGACCACGTCGTCGCGGTGATCGGCGACGGCGCGCTGACGGGCGGTATGGCCTGGGAGGCGCTGAACAACATCGCGGACGCCAAGGACCGCCCGCTCGTGATCGTCGTGAACGACAACGAGCGCTCCTACGCCCCGACCATCGGCGGCCTGGCCAACCACCTCGCCACGCTCCGTACCACCGACGGCTACGAGCGCTTCCTCGCCCGCGGCAAGGACATCCTCGAGCGCACCCCCGTCGTCGGCAAGCCGCTCTACGAGACCCTGCACGGCGCCAAGAAGGGCCTGAAGGACTTCATCGCCCCGCAGGGCATGTTCGAGGACCTCGGCCTCAAGTACGTCGGGCCCATCGACGGCCATGACATCGAGGCCCTGGAGTCCGCCCTGACGCGCGCCAAGCGCTTCGGCGGCCCGGTGATCGTGCACTGCCTCACCGAGAAGGGCCGCGGCTACCAGCCCGCCCTCCAGGACGAGGCGGACCGCTTCCACGCCGTCGGCAAGATCCACCCCGACACCGGTCTGCCCATCGCCTCCTCCGGCGCCGACTGGACCTCCGTGTTCGGTGAGGAGATGGTCGAGCTCGGCAAGGAGCGCGAGGACATCGTCGCGATCACCGCGGCCATGCTCCAGCCGGTCGGCCTCGACCGGTTCGCCAAGGCCTTCCCGGACCGTGTGTACGACGTCGGCATCGCCGAGCAGCACGCCGCGGTCTCCGCGGCCGGCCTCGCCACCGGCGGGGTGCACCCCGTCTTCGCCGTGTACGCCACCTTCCTCAACCGGGCCTTCGACCAGGTCCTCATGGACGTGGCCCTGCACAAGTGCGGTGTCACCTTCGTCCTGGACCGTGCGGGCGTCACCGGCACCGACGGTGCCTCGCACAACGGCATGTGGGACATGTCGATCCTCCAGGTCGTGCCCGGTCTGCGGCTCGCCGCGCCGCGTGACGCCGACCAGGTCCGCGCGCAGCTGCGCGAGGCCGTCGAGGTCGACGACGCGCCCACCGTCGTCCGCTTCTCCAAGGGCGCGGTCGGCCCGGCCGTTCCGGCCCTCGGCCGCATCGGCGGGATGGACCTGCTGCGCGAGCCCGGCACGGACCGCCCGGACGTCCTGCTGGTCTCCGTGGGCGCGCTCGCCCCGATGTGCCTGGAGATCGCCGACCTGCTCGACAAGCAGGGCATCTCGACGACCGTCGTCGACCCCCGCTGGGTCAAGCCGGTCGACGAGGCGCTGGCACCGCTCGCGGACCGGCACCGGGTCGTCGTCTCCGTCGAGGACAACATCCGCGTCGGTGGCGTCGGCACCGCGATCTCCCAGGCGCTGCGCGACGCGGGCGTCGACGTCCCGCTGCGCGACTTCGGCATCCCGCCGCGCTTCCTCGACCACGCCTCCCGCAAGGAGGTCATGGCCGAGATCGGGCTGACCGCACCGGACATCGCGCGCCAGGTCACCGGCCTGGTCTCCCGGCTCGACGGCCGGATGGACAGCCGGCTCGACGAGGAGCGCTCCGGCATCGCCGAGCCCGCGCGCGACTGACGTCCGTTCAGGACCGGCTCTCCTCCGGCCACCGCGCGAGCGGTGCGTCAACGCCGCGCCCCGCGCATTGGGCCGGTCGGACCACCCCCCGGGGGGTCCGACCGGCCCTTTCGTGTGAAACGGACTCCGTGCGCAGGCGGGGCCCCCCTCCCCTCTCGATCATTAGCCCCTAGGCAGACGGTCACGGAGGTACGCCGGTGAGTATGGACCAGCAGTCACGCCAGAGCTCCGGGATGTTCCGGACCAAAACGGTCGAGCAATCGATCCAGGACACCGAAGAGCCGGAGCACATGCTCCGCAGATCCCTCTCCGCCTGGGATCTGACGGTCTTCGGCGTCGGCGTCATCATCGGCACCGGCATCTTCGTGCTCACGGGCAAGGTGGCCAAGGAGACCGCGGGGCCCGCCACGGCCCTCGCCTTCGTCGCCGCCGGCGTCGTCTGCGCGCTGGCGGCGCTCTGCTACGCGGAGTTCGCCTCAACCGTGCCGGTGGCCGGCTCGGCGTACACCTTCTCGTACGCCTCGCTCGGGGAACTGCCCGCCTGGATCATCGGCTGGGACCTGGTCCTGGAGTTCGCGCTCGGCACGGCCGTCGTCGCCGTCGGCTGGTCGGGGTACGTGCGCTCACTGATGGACAACGTGGACTGGTCCATGCCGGACGCCCTGTCCGGCCCGGACGTGGCCGAGGGGTTCGGTTTCGACCTGCTGGCCTTTCTCCTGGTCCTGCTGCTGACCGTGATCCTGGTCATCGGCATGAAGCTGTCCGCGCGGGTCACCGCGGTCGTCGTGGCGATCAAGGTCACGGTCGTCCTGATCGTCATCATCGCCGGCCTGTTCTTCGTCAAGGCCGCCAACTACGACCCGTTCATCCCGCCGGCACAGCAGCAGCAGGGCGGCTCCGGCCTCGACGCCCCGCTCATCCAGCTGATCTTCGGCTACGAACCCACCAACTTCGGCGTCCTCGGCATCTTCACCGCCGCCTCCGTCGTCTTCTTCGCCTTCATCGGCTTCGACGTGGTGGCCACCGCCGCCGAGGAGACCAAGCTCCCGCAGCGTGACATGCCACGCGGCATCCTCGGCTCCCTGCTCATCTGCACCGTGCTGTACGTCGCCGTCTCGCTCGTCGTCACCGGCATGCAGCACTACACCGAGATGTCGGTCAGCGCCCCGCTCGCCGACGCCTTCAAGTCCGCCGGCCATCCCTTCTACGCCGGCATCATCAGCTTCGGCGCGGCCGTCGGTCTCACCACGGTGTGCATGATCCTGCTGCTCGGCCAGACCCGGGTGTTCTTCGCGATGAGCCGCGACGGGCTGCTGCCCCGGTTCTTCTCCGTGACCCACCCCCGGTTCGGCACCCCGTACCGCCCCACCATCCTCCTCGGCGTGATCATCGCGATCATCGCGGGCTTCACCAGCATCGAGGAGCTGGCCACCCTGGTGAACATCGGCACGCTCTTCGCCTTCGTCGTCGTCGCCCTCGGCGTGATCATCCTGCGCCGCACCCGCCCCGACCTCCACCGCTCCTTCCGCACCCCGCTGGTCCCGCTGGTGCCCATCCTGTCGGTGGCCGCCTCCGTGTGGCTGATGCTCAACCTGCCCGCCGAGACCTGGGTGCGGTTCGGCATCTGGATGGCGATCGGCTTCGTCGTGTACTTCGCGTACGGGCGCTCCCACAGCCGACTGGGGCGTGGCGCCACCAACAAGTGACCCGCGAGGACGGTGGCGGGGCGGCGGGGCGGCCGGGGCACGGCCGCCCCGCCGCCGTGTGTCCCGGTCCGGGGACGGAGCGCCCCGCGCGGCGGAGCGGCGCACCGGGGTCCCCGGAAGCCCTCCGGCGCCCTCGTCCCCGCGTCCCGCAGCGACGATCGAAAGGTCCTCCCGACCGAGGGGGAGGAGGCGCCGAATGTTATTGTCGCCAGGATTCAAGGGTGTCAGGGAAGGTGGTCAACAGACCATGGCCGTGTGGTCCGCGCGCAAATCACAGGGTCGGAAGTCCGAACCGCAACCGTCCCCGTCCCGCTCCGCGCGGCCGGAGGCCGGCGTACCGATGGAGACCCCGCTGCCGGCGACCGCCAACTGGCTGCTGCGCGGCAAGGACGGCAGGCTCACCGCGTACGCGCCCGCCGAAGGGGCGATCATCCGCTGGACGGAGACCACTCCCGGCGGCCCCGAGTGGACCCGTGAGCTGCTCCCGGCGCCCGGACTCGTGCCGTACCTCTCCCTCGTGCAGAGCCCCGAGGGGTACGTCTACCTGACCGGTCTGCGCCGCCGCCCCGGGGCCGACGGCCAGCTCGACGTGAGCGTCGTCTACGGAGTCCAGTACCAGTCGGGCCGCCCCATGCGGGACTGGCACCCGCTCGGCACGCCCTACGTCCTGCCCAAGCACCGGCACTTCGCCGCCCAGATCGGTGTGCCGGCGACGGCCCTGGACCGGGGCGGCTCCCTGCACGTCCTCATCCGCAACGCGGGTGGCGGAGTGTGCGGCCGCAGTCAGGGCACCAACGCTCGCTGGCAGCCCAAGTGGGCCGACCTCAAGGGCAAGGACATCACCACCACCGTCGCCGCGATCACCAACGAGGCCGGCCTGGTGGACATCTACGGTCCCGGCGACGACACCGTCCTGCGCTGGAGCCAGGAGGCGCTCGGGACGGACTTCCCGCGCGTCGACGACCTCCCCGCCGCGATCGCCGACGGCACCTTCGCCGCCACCCGCACCGGCAGCGACACCGTCACCCGGTTCTGGCGCGACGCGAAGTCCGGAGCCGTCCAGGCCTGGCGCCCCGGCGGCACCACCCAGTCGCTCGGCGGCGGGACGGGCACCGGTCCGGTCGCCGTACTGCGCACCCCGGTCGACGGCACCGACTGCACCCTGCTGGCCCAGCGCGACGCCTCCGGCCGCCCCGCCCTGACCGCGTACCCGACCGAGCGCGAGGAGGCGGGCGCGGACTGGTCCACGACCGGTGACCCGTGCACCGGCGTTCCGGCCCTCGCCGTCGACGCGCGCGGCCGGGTGGTCCTCGCGGCGATCGGCACGGACGGCACGCTGCGGGTCACGCGCCAGAAGGAGGAGTCCGGGCTGGCCCTGGACACCTGGACCCGCGTCTGAGCCCACCGCGCCACGCGAACGCCCCGGAACTCGACCAGAGTTCCGGGGCGTTCGCGCATGCCGTGCCGGTTGTGATCAGCCGCCCGTCGCGGGCGACTTCTTCGCGGAGGCCGGGATCCGCTCGTCGTTGCGGATCGCCTTCCACAGCTCGGTGGCCTGCGGCTCGGCGGCCACCACGCGGTTGGGGTCCTTCTTGTCGTAGGCCACCGGCAGCATGATCGTCTCCATGTTGGCCGGGTCGACCCCGTTCATGCTGCGCGCGAACTCGCTCAGCGAGGAGAGGGACGCGAGGGCGGAGTCGGTGGTCAGCGCCTTGGTCGCGGAGTTCGCGATCTTGTACGACTTGGTGGGGCTGCTGAGCAGGTCCTGCTTCTTGACCTCGCTCAACAGGGCCATCAGGAACTTCTGCTGGAGACCGATGCGCCCGAGGTCGCTGCCGTCACCGACGCCGTGCCGGGTGCGGACGTAGGCCAGGGACTGCGTGCCGTCGAGCTTCTGCGGGCCGGCGGCCAGGTCGAGGCCGCTGGCGCCGTCCTTGATCGGCTCGTCCACGTCCACGGTGACGCCGCCTATGGCGTCGACCAGGTCCTTGAAGCCGGCGAAGTCGATCTCGAGGTAATGGTCGATCCGTACGCCGGAGATCTTCTCGACGGTCTTGACCACACAGGCCTGACCGAACTGCGCGTAGACGGAGTTGAACATCACGCGCTGCTTGGAGGGGGCGGTCTCGCCGTTCGACTTCGTGCACTCGGGCCGGGTGACCAGGGTGTCACGGGGGATGCTCACCGCCGTGGCCCGGGTCCGGCCCTGGGGTATGTGCACCACCAGCGCGGTGTCGGAGCGGGCACCGCTGACATTGCCGCCGGTCAGCTTGCCGTTCTCGCCGGCGCGC
The DNA here is from genome assembly GCF_055600045.1 of Streptomyces sp. NPDC038280. NCBI lineage: Bacteria > Bacillati > Actinomycetota > Actinomycetes > Kitasatosporales > Streptomycetaceae > Streptomyces > Streptomyces sp. NPDC038280. Next base: position 879,432 of record NZ_JBVJYZ010000001.1, on the reverse strand, counting down.
GAGTCGGAGCCGAGCACCAGGAGGTTCTGTCCGGCCGTGGGCAGCTTCTGGGGGCGGTCGTCGCCGAGCGCCTTGTCGAGGTCAACACCCTTGATATTGCTGTCCAGGCTGCTGTACATCCACCACGCCGTGCCGCCCGCGGCGAGCACCAGCACCAGCAGGGTCAGCAGGATGATCCGCAGCGGACGGCGCTTCCTGCCGCGCCTGCGCCCCGCGGCGCGGGAGCGCGCGCCCCCGCCGTCGCCCTGCGTTCCGGTCGGTCTCAACGCGGTGTTCTGGTCGGTCATTACTCGTCGAGCCTCTTCCGTCGGGACGCCGTGGATTCGCGTGCGAGAGGAACGGGCGGCGCGTGATACCGGCCCACCTGTCAGCTTCAGGACGCTGTGAATAATATGCAGATCTCGTACTGCCGCAGTCCGTGGGGGTGGCCGCTTCCCCGTGAACGCGCGGTGAAGCGTGTGACAAACTTCGGCGTACCGAAGGACCGAAAGGCGGAGTGTGGTCGTGATCCGTGGCAGGCGCAAAGGCCGGGGCGCGGACTTCGGCACGACCCCGTCGGGGGCCGCCACCGGGCACCGTCAGGGCATGCCCCAGCCCCCCTCGGGACGCTGGCTGTTCAGCGGTCACGACGGCCGTCTGACGGCGTACGCGGCCACCCGCGAGGGCCTGGTCCGCTGGACCGAGACCGCCCGGGAAACCTTCGCGGGACCCGAACCGATCGAGGCGCCCGACGGCTGGAGCGGCCATCTCGCCATGGCGCAGAGCAGTGAACGCTATGTGCACTTCGCGGGGGTCCGGTGGCCTTCGGACGGCGGCGCCCCGCAGGTTGTCGTCAGCACCCAGTTCCAGACCGGCCGCGCGCTCATCGACTGGCACAACCTGGGGACTCCGGCCGCGCCCGGCGTGGAGACGGCGGACCCCGTCGTCGCGGGTCCGCTCGTCGTGGTCAACCAGGTGTCCGGCTCCGTGCACGTCCTGGTGTCGCTGCGGGCCGGCGGCATCGTGCGGCGCAGCCGCAACGGCGAGGGCCGCTGGGGCCGTTGGAAGAGCGTGACGAACGGTCCGTACGGCGGCGAGTTCGCGGCCGCGATGCCCGAGGGCGGGCCCCTCGAGGTGCTCGCCGTGGGGCGCGCCGGAGTGGACCGTTGGGTGGGCGCCGGTGGCGGCCGCTTCGAGCTGAGGGATCGTTTCGGCACACCGGTGGCCGACGGCACGCAGGTCGCCTGCCAGACCGGCCCGAGGCGCGCCACGTACTTCTGGCGCTACCCCGGGGACGACTCCCTCGTCGCCTGGCGCGCGCAGGGCAGGAACACCCCCGGCGGGCTGCTGTCCCTGGGCGGTGCGGGCGGCGGCGGCAGGCCCGGCGTGGCCCGCGCGACCGTCGGCGGGTACGACTGCACGGTGCTCGCCCAGAAGGCCGCCGACGGGGGCGTCGAGGTCGCCGCGTACGTCACGGAGAACGAGGGGTACGGCGCCTGGTGGGCGACCCTCGGCGACAGCCGCTCGGGCGCGGAGGCCCCGCAGGTCGCCGTGGACGTGGCGGGGCGCATCGTGGTCGCTGCGTTCGACAAGGACGGCGCCCTGCTCGTGGCCCGCCAGGACCTCACTCAGGACGGCCTCGCCTTCGGCCCGTGGAGCCGCCACGAGGCCCACGACGACTCACTGGGCGCCCGGGAGCGGTAGCCGCTCGGAGATCTCGATGGCGAGGTCCCCCTCTTCGGTGTAGAACGGCGTCGCCGCCAGTTCGTGCTGGGCGCTCGTCGCCGACGGGGCGAACACCATGGGCGCCCGGGCCACCGAGTCGACCTCGGGAGAGCGCTTGCGCCCCAGCCGCACCTCCTGGGTGACGCCCTCGAAGCTCACCGCCAGGAAGATGTCCCACACTCCGGGACCGAGCGGCCAGCCGTTGGACATCTGCCTGAGGTTGATCCGGGCGGAGAACCGCCCCATCGCACGTGGCTTGCCCTTGGAGTTGACCAGCTTCTCGTCCCGGCGGGCCGTCACGGAGAAGCGCTCCTCGGCGCCGGTCAGCCGGTGGCGGAGCACCACCTTCGTGGCCCGTTCACGGGTGGTGAGCTGCTCGAAGAAGGCGTGTCCGTCGAGCAGCAGCAGAGGGCCGTTCCACCTCAGGCTCGTCAGCTGCTGATTCACCGTCATCTTGTCGGTGATGTCGAAGAGTTCGTCCGGCAGCCCGACGTTCGGGTCACGGAAGAACGGCAGCGTCGTGTAGACCCGGCCGTCCTCGACGGTCTTGCGCGGCGCGGCGCTGCCCTTGTCGGCCTCGTACGCGGCCATCTGCTGGGCCTCGGCGTAGCGGCCCGCCGAGATCAGCGCCAGCCGTACGGCCAGCGGCCTCGGCAGCAGCGCGAGCGCGCCCGGCGTCATGTGCGTGCGCAGGACTTCGGACGCGGCCCACAGGGTCCGCTCCCGCTCGGCGTGGTTGTCCGAGGCGAGCAGCAACGCGCCGGTGGCCTTGCCCAGTTCGGTCTCGAGGTGACGGGACAGCAACAGATCCTGCCGGGGCCCGGCGGGGACCAGCGAGGTCACCAGCGCCATCATCCGGGCCGCCAGCGCGACCCGCTGCGTCAGCTGGACGGCGCCCGCCGACGACGGGCCCTTGATGACGCACGTCTCGTCCGCCACGACGGAGATGTTGTCGGCGTGGACGTAGGCGGCCGCGGTGAACGCCTGGTCCTCGCCGATCGGCATGTCGGAGGGGAACTCCAGGGCACGGCGCTGCAGCATGCTGGTCCGGAACAGCTTGTCCGGCGTCAGCGACCAGTACACGCGCGAGCCGTAGAGGTCGGCCGACGCCTGTGTCCTGCGGAACATCGACGTGGCGACCGCATGGCGGCCGGAGCTCTCCAGCTTGCCCAGCACGACGTCGGCCTCGTGCGTGTCCGCCGCGGCGACCATCAGCTCCAGGGCCTTCGGCGCGAGCCGGTCGGCGCCCGACAGGAAGATGACGTACCGGCCGGACACCTGGCTCAGGCCCCAGTTGCGGGCCTCGGACGTGCTCAGGCCGCGCGGCAGCTGCCCCGCGCGCAGCCAGCCGGGGTACTGCCGCACGGCGGTGGCCAGCACGGAGCCGCTCTCGTCGGTGGAGCCGTCGTCGACGGCGATGACGTCGAAACGGTCCGTGCCGAGAGACTGCTGCAGCAGCGAGCCGAGGCACGCCTCCAGGCTGCGGCCGTGGTCGCTGACATGGACGACGACGGTGACGTCCCGGATCTCGCTGGGGTGCACGGGTGCTGAATTCATCATGGCCGACGCCTATCCGTTCCGCGTGTTCGTCTCGCCCGGCCGGGGCCACGGCATCTCCCCGGTCAGGGTGGACCACTGCCAGTGCTGGAAGTCCGTGGTCCGCAGCTGCTCCGGGAACGCGCCCGGCGTCGCGTCGAGCCCGCCGACGTGCACGTTCACCGGGGCGGTGATCTTCCGCCCGTCCGGTGTGCCGACCGTGTACTCGAACCGGTCGTAGCCCGCGAAGCCCTGGTGGGGGAGGTAGGTGAGCCAGCCGTCGTGCGAGACCTGCGCGGTGCCGAACCGCGGCTGGGTCAGGGAGATCGGCGTGCTGCCCTCCGGCACCGCCGAGAGCATGTTCACCGAGCCCTGCGCGCCCGGGGCGGTGACGATGCGCAGCCCCGGCGCGAAGGACGAACGGATCATCAGCGCGTGGTCGCGGAGCGATCCGGTGCGGATCAGCTTGCGCCCGGCGCGCTCCGGCACGGCGACGGTGATCTGCGGCCGCAGCCGAGGCTCCTTCTTCGGCTGCTTGACCCGCAGGGAAAGCACACCGGTGCCGGTCTGCCCCGGTTCGGCGCGGACCCGGAACCAGCGCTGCCGGGGGAAGTACTCCAGCTGCTGGATGGAGATGATCTCGGCCGTGTCGGCGAGGTACTTCTCCTGCAGATACGCGTAGCCGAAGGGAGCCCCCTCCACCGCCACGGACAGTCCCAGCTGCACGACGTCACCGGGGACGACCCCCTGGAAGGGGTCGGCGGAGCTGTAGAGGGCCGCGTGGACCACACCGGGAGAGGTTTCTTCGGTACCGACGGCCCTGCCGCGGCACAGCAGGTAGTTCATGAGCCGGCCTTCTGGTCACGGACGGGGGAGACGCGCGAGCGCGTGCGGTGCAGGAACGTGGCGTCGTCCAGCCAGCCCATCTCGTCGTACGAGAAGCTGCGCCGGTCCAGGTCCTTCACCCAGTGCCCGGGGATCACCTGCTGGGTCGCCAGGGCGCGCGCCACGAACCGGGCGCACTCGATGGCCCCCTCGGCGCGCAGATGCACGTTGTCCGCGTCCTGCACGACCGGCATCAGGGGCTCACCGGGCCGCAGGTAGGTGAACACGTGCTTGGTCTCCTCGGGGCCGAGCTCCTCCCACCACTGCAGGCTCTGCCCGTACATGTCGATGAGCGGGACGTGCTCCTCGGCCGCGAGCTGCCGCATGGCCAGCGGGTAGTCGGCGAGGAACCGGCTGACATTGCCGTGCCGGTCGATGCGGCGCCGCTCGAAGGGCATCATCAGGATCGGGTGCCCCTGGGCCTCACGGGCACCCGTCACATACGCCCGCAGGTGCTCCATGAAGTCCTCGAACGGCTCCGTGTGGATACCGGGGTCGGGCTTCCAGTCGATCTGGCCGAAGGCCATGATCAGGTAGTCGCCCGGGGCCATGTTGTCGAGGATCCACTGGAGCCGTCCGCGCTCGCGGAAGCTCTTCGTACTGGCCCGCCCACGGGAGCAGTTGACCACTTCCACGTCATCGGTGAGGAACAGGCCGAGGGCCTGCCCCCAGCCCATCATCGGAAGATGGCTCGCCGGCCGGGTCACCGTGCCCGAGCCGCCGGACAGGAAGATCCTGGCCCGGTGGCCCGAGTGCTCTGCGCTTGCGTACGTCATGTTTCTCTCTCGGCACCATGCCCCGGGCGGACCCTAGAGCTCCTGGTTTTCCTGTCGGCTGAGCACGGATGCGATCGCCTGCTCGAAGCCCGACAGCGGCGCGTTGCCCGCGGTCGGGTCCTGCTGGCGCACGTCGATGACATGTCCCGTCATCCGGGAGAGCAGCACGTCGAGCGAGCTGCGGGCCACCGACTCGGAGGACAGCAGGGAGCCCTCGGGCTCCTGCCCGAACGCCTGGGTGCGCATCGGGGTCGCCGTGCGCTCCGGGTTCACGCAGTTGACGCGGATTCCGTCCTCGGCCCATTCCTCGGCGAGCGCCTGCGTCAGGTTCACCACGGCGGCCTTGGTGGAGGAGTACAGGCTGTACTCGGCGCGGCCGCGCGTGTAGCTGCTGGAGGTGAAGAGCAGCAGCTGGCCGCCGCTCTCGGCGAGGTACTTGTAGGAGGCGCGGGCGATGTTCACCGGCGCGACGTAGTTGACCTCGGTCGCCTCCCGGATGACCTCGGCGCTGGTCTCGGCCAGTCGGCCGGTGCGCAGTACGCCCGCGGTGTTCACGACGTAGTCGATCCGGCCGGTCTCGGTGTACGCCCGGGTGAGCGCCTCCTCGACGTCCGACGGGTTCTCGACGTGGGTGCCGGTGGTGGAGCGGCCGAGCGCGTACACCGTGGCGCCGTGGCTCTCCGCCAGCCGCGCGATGTCCGCGCCGATGCCGTACGAGCCGCCGAAGACCAGCATGGTCCGGCCGGACAGCCGCTCGCGGTAGGACTCATCGCCGGCCTGCTGCGGCGCGGTCGAGGAGGCGAGCTGGAAGAGCTTGTCGGCGATGAAGACGTCGACCGGCTGGGTGACCTTCATGTTGTACTCGTCGCCCATGACCACGTTGACCGGCACGTCGGGCAGGTACTTGATGACGACGGAGCAGTCGTCGGTGGCCTCGAAGGAGGGGTCCGCCAGGGCCAGCTCGTACGCCCGGCGGATCGTGGAGAGCCGGAAACCCTGCGGGGTCTGGCCGCGCCGCAGCCGCGACCGGTCGGGCACCTCGGTGATGAACTCGCCGTCGTCCCCGTGCGTGCGGGTCACGATGATGGTGTCCGAGGACGGGATGGCCACGTCCACGGCCTGGTAGCGCTCCAGCGCCTCCACGCACTCCTTGACCACCCGCTGCGACAGCAGCGGCCGCACGGCGTCGTGGAAGAGTAGGTTGCAGTCCTCGCCCGCCGGCAGGTCCTCGGACACGGCCCGGATGGCGATGCTGGTCGTCTCGCTGCGGGTCGCACCACCGGCCAGCACCTTGGTGACCTTGCTCAGACCGGCCTTCGCGACGATCTTCTCGGCCTCCGCCGTGTAGTCGGCGGCCATGAGGACGATGATCTCGTCCACGTCCGGGGCGTTCTCGAAGATGCACAGGGTGTGCTCGAGTATCGACTTGCCTGCGATCTTCAGCAGCTGCTTCGGAATCGCGAGCCCGACGCGCTGTCCGGTGCCACCGGCGAGGACGACGGCACACGTACGGCGTCGGGTTGCACGGCTGGTCAAGATTTCCGGCCTCCTGGATGAGGGTGAAGCTGGACGAGGGTGGGATGACGACGGGGAATTACGGAAAGCGAAAACGGTTACGCGATGACGTGCGGCGCTTCCGGGTACTCGACCGGGAAGTCCTGCAGACCCCGTCGGTACAGGTCGTTCGCCGCGGCGTTGAAGCGGACGACCGACGGCGGATAGTCCGGACCGAGCAGGTATTCCTTCAGCTGCTCGCGGTACTGCGCCATGACGTCGCGGTCCGGGTTGAGCATCGCGTCGAGGGCTTCGCTCAGTCCGTTGCACTCGGAATCCAGCAGGTACGACGCGTAGGCGGTGCGCTGCTCGTTCCTGAACTCGTTGTCCGGCAGACCCTCGAGGTTGAAGATCGCGTACGGCTTCCGGGTCGCGACGAAGTCCGACACCACGCTGGACATGTCGCCGATGAGCAGGTCGGAGTGGTTGAAGCAGTCGTTCAGCGCGGGGATCCGGTCCAGCACCACATGGTGGGCCTCGTCCGGAATGGCACTCCAGTAGAGCGCGCCGGCCTGGTTGCGGCTGCGGCGGATGCGGGCCGTGCGCTCGCCCTCGGTGAGGTCCGGGTACGGCGAGCGGACGCCGCGCTCGGAGAGGTCGGCGATGCGCTTGTCGATCCGGGCCAGCTTGCGGGCGGCGCTCTTGGAGTCGGTGACCTTGCGGCCGAACCGGCGGGCGTTGTCCTCCTGGAGGAGGGTGATGATGCGCCGGTGCGCGGCCGCCGCCGCGGGGGAGCGGGTGCCGGTCAGCGGGTGCGGCTTGTAGATGATCCGCAGCTGCCGCTCGTGCGAGAGCAGGATCTCCATGAGTTTCTCACCGGCGGGGATGACCGAGGTGTAGCAGGCGTCGTCGGTCCAGCCCTCCCACGTCGGTGCGTAGATCACCGTGGGGATGGGGTTGGCCACCGCGCCGGTCCACCGGTGCAGGGACATCAGCTGCGGACGGCCGACCTCGACGATCTGGTTGTGGCTGACGGCGTGCTTGATGCGCTCGTACCGGTCGCGGCCGGCCCGGCCGGCCACCCATATCTCGTCGAACACCTTGCTGACGCGGTTGCTGGAGGCCAGCTTGTCGCTGTCGCCGTGGCCGATGAAGACATGCTTCACCTCGGCGCGTTGAAGCATATGGACGTTCTTGCCCGCATTGCCCGGATAGAGAGAGACGCGCAGTTCGGGCATCTCCACGCGGGCCAGGTACTCGGCCTTGGGGACGCAGATCACCGGGACGGACGTGGCGTCCAGGTAGCGCAGCGTCGCCCGTTCGCGCAGCACGATGATGGGCCGCAGGTCGAGCGACTCCAGCGACTCCAGCCACATGTTGACCTGGTACATGAAGTCCCGGGACACCGCGGCGAAGGTGAAGTACAGCGCGACCTGGGGGCGGTACTGGGCGAGCTGCTCGTTCAGTTCGTCGATCGCCTCGTCGGCGGTGGGGAGAATCAGGGCGTTCCGGGCGCCGGGCAGCAGGACGAGCAGTGCCAGATAAGCGACCGAAACGGCGATGATCCCGCCGAAGGTGACATAACGCCAGTTGTCGGTCGCCATCGTGCCGAGCGCGCCGGCCACCAGCGGGACGTCCAGGTGCAACGTCTTGCGGACGTGCTTGTTCATCAGGAACGGGTGGGGCATGCGCCGGATGCCCAGCGACTCCAGGTCCAGGGCGCGTGTGGTGTACGGCAGTTCCTGGCGCTTGGTGCGCACGTGCTTCAGGACGGCGCCGTAGGCGAGCTGGAGGACGAAGAGGAGGAGCAGTCCCACCGAGGTGATCTGGACGACGAAGGAGTCGATGTCCGCGATGGATCCGCACAGGGCGAGCAGCAGGAACTGGCGGATGAGGAAGCGGATCGTCAGGCCGAAGCGCGAGTCCCGGAGCCGGTCCAGGGTCGAGGAGGCGGTGCTGTGCAGCATCAGGTCGGCCCCGTAGCTGACCGCGGCGGCGACGGCGAACACCGTGAGGGAGGCCATGACCACGGCCGCCACCATGCCGACGAAGCTGCCGACCAGGGCGCTCGATATGAGGATCCCCAGCAAGGCCTGACGATGTTGCTTGCCCATGGCCTGTGAGGCCCTCCTTCGGCGGAAGCTGCGCCACGGTGGGGGGCGTGACAGCGGGACTGTGTGGAACTTGTGAAGTGCCCGTCGCAGTATAGGCAACGAGTACGCCCCCGGTGAACCGTGAAAGGTTATACCGGTAAACGTCTCACGGCTGGTTGCGAAACAGTTGTCAAACCATGTCGGCGGCGATATGTGATGCGAGTAACATGGTTGCACTACGTCACCGTAGCATTACGGTACGTATGGACGCGTCATGGCTTGAATCCATAGAGTGCGATATTCCGGCGGCCCGGTGATTTCACCGAGAAACCGATGCACAGCAGGGGATCCGGGGCCAGTCGGACCGCGATCCCCTCCGGCTCCCGGTACCGCAGGGACGGGTCGACGGAAACATGCCCACGGCCCGCCGCATTTCCCGTCCGCAGATCGATGGCGGATACGAAGGTATTTCCTCCGGACGATCGCGGATTTCTCCCGCCGGGCTTGCTGTAGGGATTTCCGGTGAGCTGGTAGATGTAATCGCCGTGAAGTGCGCAGCCCTGGAACGTCTCGCCTTCCAGAATTGCCGAGTTCTCCACCGTGTGCAGGGGTTCGTAATTCCCCTCCAGGAAATCCTTCATCCGGTGGACCGAGTAACGGTGCTCCTCGCCGGCCCAGTAGCTGACCAGGACCCGTCCGGTCGGCACGTCCAGGGCCGGGCTGACCTTCGTACTGCCCTCGGGGGTCGGAGTGTGGTGTTCCACGGCCGAGGACGAGCTGTCCAGGACGGCGCCGTCGCGAAAGCGCACCCGGGTCACGGAGCGGCCGAAGCCCGTCCGAGGATTCGCGTCGGACTCCACCCACAGCCGCGCCTTCGAGCCGTCCGGCTCCACTCCCATGGAGAGGCCGTGCCCGAAGCCCCGGAGAAACATCTGCCCCAGCCCCTCCCCGGAAGGAGAGAATTTGGTGACGCACATGTCCCCCGCGCGGCGGCGTTCATCGGAGTCGAGAGCCTCGGACTCGCCGCTCAACTCCCGTCCCCCCTGGACGAGTTGCAGAACGTACACATGGCGGTTGACATCATCGAACGCGAGGGACTGCGGTCCGGTGACGTCATGGAGCGGGGTCGGCGCCCACAGCTGCTCCGCGGTGGAGATGTCGAACACTCCGGCCTTCGCGGGGACATGCCCGGGGCCCTTCCCGTCGCCGCCCCCGCCGCCCGGCGCGGACGGCCCCTCCGGCCACAGCGCCACGCCCACCGCACCGCCCACGGCCAGCGAGGCCGCCGCGGCGCCCCCGGTGAGGAACAGGGTTCTGCGGCTGAAGCGGTGTCCTGGGTTCGCCATGGTGCGGTTTTGCCGTTCTGTGCCGTTTCGCGCTGATGGGCCGGGCCGGACGGGGTCCGGCCCGGAGGAGAAGATCCATCATTCTGCCATCGGATGTTCACCCGTCGAACACACACCTGACGACGGATGCCCGCCCCCACCGTGTGGGAACGGGCACCCGCGCGCGGTCAAGCGGTACGGCTAGGCCGGGACGCTCGCCACGCCCTGCTCCAGGAACGGCTTGCCGTTCACCCGCTGGGAGACGCCCTCGCGGTCCAGGTACGGCGTGATGCCGCCCAGGTGGAAGGGCCAGCCGGCGCCCGTGATCAGGCAGAGGTCGATGTCCTGCGCCTCGGCGACGACACCCTCCTCCAGCATCAGGCCGATCTCCTGCGCCACCGCGTCCAGGACACGGTCACGGACCTGCTGCTCCGTCAGGACGGTGTCGCCCTGCTTGAGCAGCGCGGCGACCTCGGGGTCCAGCTCCGGCTTCCCGGAGTCGTAGACGTAGAAGCCGCGCTTGCCCGCCTCGACGACGGCCTTGAGGTTCGGGGACACCGTGAAGCGGTCCGGGAAGGCCCGGTTGAGGGTCTCCGAGACGTGCAGGCCGATCGCCGGGCCGACGAGCTCCAGGAGAACCAGCGGGGACATCGGCAGACCGAGCGGCTCGATGGCCTTCTCCGCGGTCTCGACCGGCGTGCCCTCGTCGATGACGTTCTGGATCTCGCCCATGAAGCGGGTCAGGATGCGGTTCACGACGAACGCCGGGGCGTCCTTCACCAGGACCGCGGTCTTCTTGAGCTTCTTGGCGACACCGAACGCGGTCGCCAGCGACGCGTCGTCCGTCTTCTCGCCGCGCACGATCTCCAGGAGCGGGAGGATCGCGACCGGGTTGAAGAAGTGGAAGCCGACGACCCGCTCCGGGTGCTGGAGCTTCGAGGCCATCTCCGACACCGACAGCGACGAGGTGTTGGTGGCGAGGATCGCGTGCGCCGGGGCGACCGCCTCGACCTCCGCGAACACCTTCTGCTTGACCGACATCTCCTCGAACACGGCCTCGATGATGAAGTCCGCGTCCGCGAAGCCCTCGGCCTTGTCCAGGACGCCGGTCACCAGCGCCTTGAGGCGGTTGGCCTTGTCCTGGTTGATGCGGCCCTTGCCGAGCAGCTTCTCGATCTCGGCGTGGACATAACCCACACCCTTGTCGACGCGCTCCTGGTCGATGTCGGTCAGGACGACCGGCACCTCGAGGCGGCGCAGGAAGAGCAGGGCCAGCTGCGAGGCCATCAGACCGGCGCCGACGACACCGACCTTGGAGACCGGACGCGCCAGCGACTTGTCCGGGGCGCCGGCGGGACGCTTGCCGCGCTTCTGCACCAGGTTGAAGGCGTAGATGCCGGACCGCAGTTCGCCACCCATGATCAGGTCGGCGAGCGCGGTGTCCTCGGCGTCGAAGCCCTTCTGGAGGTCGCCGTCCTTGGAGGCGGCGATGACGTCCAGCGCGCGGTACGCGGCCGGAGCGGCGCCGTGCACCTTGGAGTCCGCGATGAAGCGGCCGCGCGCGACGGCCTGGTCCCAGGCCTCGCCGCGGTCGATCTCGGCGCGCTCGACCACGATCTCGCCCTTGAGGACGGACGCGGTCCAGATCAGCGACTGCTCGAGGAAGTCGGCGCCCTCGAAGAGCGCGTCGGCGATGCCGAGGTCGTAGACCTGCGCGCCCTTGAGCTGCTTGTTCTGGTTGAGCGAGTTCTCGATGATCACCGAGACCGCGCGGTCCGCGCCGATCAGGTTCGGCAGGATCGTGCAGCCGCCCCAGCCCGGGACGAGACCGAGGAAGACCTCGGGCAGCGAGAACGCCGGCAGCGCCTTGGAGACGGTGCGGTAGGTGCAGTGCAGACCGACCTCGACACCGCCGCCCATCGCCGCGCCGTTGTAGTACGCGAACGTCGGCACCGCGAGCGCGGACAGCCGCTTGAAGACGTCGTGGCCGCCCTTGCCGATGGCCAGCGCGTCCTCGTGCCGCTTCAGCAGCTCGACGCCCTTGAGGTCGGCGCCGACCGCGAAGATGAACGGCTTGCCGGTGATGCCGACGCCGACGATGTCGCCGTTCGCCGCCTCGGCCTCCACCTGGTCGATGGCGACGTTCAGGTTCGCCAGCGACTGGGGACCGAAGGTCGTCGGCTTGGTGTGGTCGAAGCCGTTGTCCAGCGTGATCAGCGCGAACCGGCCCGCACCCGCAGGCAGTTCGAAGTGACGTACGTGGGCGCTGGTGACGACCTCGTCCGGGAACAGCTCGGCCGCGCCCTTCAAAAGCTCAGCGGTGGTGCTCACTTGCTGCCTCCGGCGTCCTTGTGGTGCGGGTTCTCCCAGATGACCGTGGCGCCCATGCCGAAGCCGACGCACATGGTGGTGAGGCCGTAGCGGACCTCCGGCTGCTCCTCGAACTGGCGGGCCAGCTGCGTCATCAGACGGACGCCGGAGGAGGCGAGCGGGTGACCGTAGGCGATCGCGCCGCCGTACTGGTTGACGCGCGCGTCGTCGTCGGCGATGCCGTAGTGGTCCAGGAAGGCCAGGACCTGGATGGCGAACGCCTCGTTGATCTCGAAGAGGTTGATGTCCTCGATCGACAGGCCGGCCTTGGCGAGGGCCTTCTCGGTCGCGGGGATCGGGCCGTAGCCCATGACCTCGGGCTCGACGCCGGCGAAGGCGTACGAGACGAGACGCATCTTGACGGGCAGGCCGTTCTCGCGGGCGAAGTCCTCGGACGCGATGATCGACGCGGTGGCACCGTCGTTGAGACCGGCCGCGTTGCCGGCCGTGACGCGGCCGTGGGTACGGAACGGCGTCTTCAGCCCGGCGAGGCTCTCCAGGGTCGTACCCGGGCGCATCGGCTCGTCGGCGGTGACCAGGCCCCAGCCGGTCTCCCCGGCCTCCGGGCTGGTGCGGCGCACCGAGATCGGCACCAGGTCCTGCTGGATCTTGCCGTTGGCGTACGCCTTGGCGGCCTTCTCCTGCGAGCGCACGGCGTACTCGTCGGCGCGCAGCTTGGTGATGTGCGGGTAGCGGTCGTGCAGGTTCTCCGCGGTCATGCCCATGAACAGGGCGGACTCGTCGACCAGCTTCTCGCTGACGAACCGCGGGTTCGGGTCGACGCCCTCGCCCATCGGGTGGCGGCCCATGTGCTCGACACCACCGGCGATGACGGCGTCGTACGCGCCGAAGGCGATGGAACCGGCGACCGACGTCACGGCGGTCAGCGCGCCCGCGCACATACGGTCGATGGAGTAACCGGGCACGGACTGCGGCAGACCCGCGAGGATGCCCGCGGTGCGGCCGAGGGTCAGGCCCTGGTCGCCGATCTGCGTGGTGGCCGCGATGGCGACCTCGTCGATCTTCGCGGGGTCGAGCTCCGGGTTGCGCCGCAGCAGCTCCCGGATCGCCTTCACGACAAGATCGTCGGCCCGGGTCTCGTGGTAGATGCCCTTCGGGCCCGCCTTGCCGAACGGGGTGCGGACGCCGTCGACGAAGACGACGTCCCTGACGGTACGAGGCACGATGGCTCTCCTCCAGGGTGCGGGGTGGCACTGCTGCGGGCACGCGACTAAGCGCGCGCTTGCTGCCCCCATGCTACTTGTGGGTAACCAGGCTGCCCAGCCCCTGCGCCGGGAGCGGCGAACGTCACACCGCCCACCGGTACGACGAGGCCCCCGGCCGGAGGGCCGAGGGCCGCGTGTGTCCCGGGCCGGAAACGGGTCAGGGCGCCGCCGCCAGCGCGCCGGCCAGGAGCGGGGCCGCGAGGTCCACCTGCCACTGGCGGGCGCCGTACGCCGTCAGCGCGTCCGCGACGGCGGTCACCGAGGCGTCCGCCGGGGGCTCCCAGCAGACCCGGCGGACCGTGTCCGGCGCGATCAGGTTCTCCTGCGGCAGGCTCAGCTCCTCGGCGAGCGTCGAGACCGCGGCGCGCGCCGCCGAGAGCCGGGCCGCGGCCGCGGGGTCCTTGTCCGCCCAGGAACGCGGCGGCGGCGGGCCGGCCACCTGCTGGCCGGGCTGCGGCAGCTCGGACTCCGGCAGCGCCTTGGCCCGGTCCACGGCCGTCTGCCACTGCTCCAGCTGCCTGCGGCCCATCCGGTGTCCGAACCCGGGCAGCGCGGTCAGCGCCTGGACGTTGGGCGGGACGGCCAGGGCCGCCTCGACGATCGCCGCGTCGCTGAGCACCTTGCCCGGCGACACGTCACGTCGCTGTGCCACCGCGTCCCGGGTCGTCCACAGCTCCCGTACGACCGCCATCTGACGGCGGCGGCGGACCTTGTGCATCCCGGACGTCCGGCGCCAGGGGTCCTTGCGCGGCGGAGCGGGCGGCGCCGCGGCGATCGCCTCGAACTCCTGCAGGGCCCACTCCAGCTTCCCCTGCCGGTCGAGCTCCTTCTCCAGTGCGTCACGCAGGTCGACGAGCAGCTCGACGTCCAGCGCGGCGTACCGGAGCCAGGGCTCGGGCAGCGGGCGGGTCGACCAGTCCACCGCGGAGTGGCCCTTCTCCAGCGCGAACCCGAGGACGCTCTCCACCATCGCGCCGAGGCCGACCCGGGGGAAGCCGGCGAGGCGCCCGGCCAGCTCGGTGTCGAACAGCCGGGTCGGGACCATGCCTATTTCGCGCAGGCAGGGCAGGTCCTGGGTCGCGGCGTGCAGGATCCACTCGCTGCCGGCGAGCGCCTCGCCGAGCCCGGAGAGGTCCGGGCAGCCCACAGGGTCGATCAGCGCGCTGCCCGCACCCTCGCGGCGCAGCTGTACGAGATAGGCACGCTGGCCGTAGCGGTAGCCGGAGGCGCGCTCGGCGTCGACGGCCACCGGACCGCTTCCGGCGGCGAAGGCGGCGATGACTTCCCGCAGGGCGTCGTCCGTCGCGACCACCGGCGGGATGCCCTCGCGGGGCTCCAGCAGCGGGATCGGCAGCCCATTCGCAGGGACGTCGTCGTCCGGGGGAGCGCCCCCGGTGGTTCGCAGTGCTGTCTCTGCTGCGGTGTCTTGGGCGTCGGTCACATGTCAAGGGTATCCGTGAACGGACGGCGCCCGTCGACGGAACGTTCCGTCGACGGGCGCCGATGTTTCGTCAACCTCTCAGTGAATGATCCCGGTGCGCAGGGCCACGGCGACCATTCCGGCCCGGTCGCCGGTGCCGAGCTTGCGGGCGATGCGGGCCAGGTGGCTCTTCACGGTCAGCGCGGACAGGCCCATGGAGACGCCGATGGCCTTGTTGGACTGGCCTTCGGCGACGAGCCGGAGGACCTCGACCTCACGGCCGGAGAGTTCGCGGTAGCCGCCCGGGTGGCTCGGGGTGCCGGGGGGCCGGCGGTGCATACGGGCGGCGGCGGCACCGATGGGGGCGGCACCGGGGCGGGTGGGGTGGCCGATGTTGGTTCTCGTACCGGTGACGACGTAGCCCTTGACTCCGCCCGCGAGGGCGTTGCGCACGGCGCCGATGTCGTCCGCGGCCGACAGGGCCAGGCCGTTGGGCCAGCCCGCCGCGCGGGTCTCGGACAGCAGGGTCAGCCCGGAACCGTCGGGCAGGTGGACGTCGGCCACGCAGATGTCGCGCGGGTTGCCGACGCGGGGACGGGCCTCCGCGATGGACGACGCCTCGATGACGTCACGCACTCCGAGGGCCCACAGGTGGCGGGTGACGGTGGAGCGGACGCGCGGGTCGGCCACGACGACCATGGCCGTCGGCTTGTTCGGGCGGTAGGCGACCAGGCTTGCGGGCTGCTCGAGGAGAACGGACACCAGGCCTCCTGGAAAGGGGGGTGCGGGACGGAGCCGGCTCGGGGAAGAGAAGCCGGGGGCGAACCCGTGCTTGAAGGGTCATTGACCTCTTCGGCAGGTACCTCGTCCTCCTTTAGAGAAAGATCACGATTTGGTGAGTAACAATTGGTGCAATTCGGACGCGTGATCGATCATCCTACGAGTGAGCCGCACGGACGGAACCCAGCGAAGAGCCCCCGGCGCACAGCGCCGGGGGCCGCATCCTAGGCCCGCGCGAGCCCTCGTTCCCGCCTACGTCTGCTGCGGGCCCCGGCGCTGTGGCAGCGACACCACACCCGCGGCCGTGCCCGTCTCCACCGGCCCCGCGCCGGCCGGCGGCAGGCCCGCGATCTGGCAGAGCAGATCGCACCAGGCCGCCAGGTGCGCCGCCGTGTCCGGGACGCCGTCCTGGCCCTCTCGCGGCGTCCAGGACGCCCTGATCTCGATCTGGGTCGCCGGCAGCCGCTCCGCCAGTCCACCGAAATAGTGAGACCCCGCACGGGTGACGGTGCCGCTCGCCTCCCCGTAGGCCAGGCCGCGCGCCTCCAGGGCGCCCGTCAGCCACGACCAGCAGACCTCCGGCAACAGCGGGTCCGCCGCCATCTCCGGCTCCAGCTCCGCCCGTACCAGCGTCACCAGCCGGAACGTGCCCTGCCAGGCGTCATGGCCGTCCGGATCGTGCAGCAGGACCAGCCGGCCGTCGGCGAGATCCTCCTCGCCCTCGACGACCGCCGCCTCCAGCGCGTACGCGTACGGGGCGAGGCGCTGCGGCGGCCGGGTCGGGTCGACCTCGATCTCCGGGCGCAGCCTCGCGGACCGCAGCGCCTCCACCGCCAGCCGGAAGGTGGGTGGGACGGAGTTCCCCTCGGTGCTCTCCGTGCCTTCGGTGCCGTCGGAATGATCGGAAAACTGTCCCTGAGCCGCAGCCATGCGGGGAAGAGTAGGCGGAACGGGGGCCTCGCGCAGGGAGGGACACCCGGCCCGGCCCGGCCGCTTGCCCGCACATGCGAAGATTCTGGGCGTGAGTGCCAACCGCCCCTCGGGCCAGCAGACGCAGACGTACGACTCCCCGTTCATGAAGGCGTGCCGCCGGGAGCCCGTGCCGCACACGCCGGTGTGGTTCATGCGGCAGGCCGGACGCTCGCTGCCCGAGTACCTGAAGGTGCGCGAGGGCATCCCGATGCTCGACTCGTGCATGATGCCCGAGCTCGTCACCGAGATCACCCTGCAGCCGGTGCGGCGCCACAAGGTCGACGCGGCGATCTACTTCAGCGACATCGTGGTGCCCCTCAAGGCCATCGGCATCGACCTGGACATCAAGCCCGGCGTCGGACCCGTCGTCGCCGACCCCATCCGCACCCGCGCCGACCTGGCCCGGCTGCGCGATCTGACCCCGGAGGACGTCCACTACGTCACCGAGGCCATCGGGATGCTCACCGGCGAACTGGGCTCCACTCCGCTGATCGGCTTCGCGGGCGCGCCCTTCACCCTGGCCAGCTACCTCGTCGAGGGCGGCCCGTCGCGCAACCACGAGCACACCAAGGCGCTCATGTACGGCGACCCCGAGCTCTGGGCGGACCTGCTCGACCGCCTCGCCGAGATCACCGCCGCCTTCCTCAAGGTCCAGATCGAGGCGGGCGCCTCGGCCGTGCAGCTCTTCGACTCCTGGGTGGGCGCGCTGGCCCCCGCCGACTACCGCCGCTCGGTGATGCCCGCCTCCGCGAAGGTCTTCGACGCGGTCGCCTCCTACGGCGTCCCGCGCATCCACTTCGGTGTGGGGACGGGCGAGCTGCTCGGCCTCATGGGCGAGGCCGGCGCGGACGTCGTCGGCGTGGACTGGCGCATCCCGCTGGACGAGGCCGCCCGGCGCGTCGGCCCCGGCAAGGCGCTCCAGGGCAACCTCGACCCGGCCGTCCTGTTCTCCACCACCGACGCGGTCGAGACCAAGACCCGTGAGGTCCTGGACGCCGCGTCCGGTCTGGAGGGGCACATCTTCAACCTGGGTCACGGCGTCCTGCCGACGACGGACCCGGACGCGCTGACGCGACTGGTGGAGTACGTCCACACGCAGACCGCGCGCTGACGCGACGGCGCTCGCCGCCGGGGGACCGGCGGCGAGCGCCGAGAGGTGTCGGTACGGGCGGTTGCTCTGCCGCTCAGCGTCACCCGGCGTCCGATGCGGCGCGCTCAGCCCTCCGCCCGCACCGCCGCCAGCGCCTTGCGGGCAGCCACCAGGACCGGGTCCCACACGGGTGAGAACGGCGGCGCGTAGCCCAGGTCCAGGGCCGTCATCTGCTCCACGGTCATTCCCGCCGTCAACGCCACCGCGGCGATGTCCACCCGCTTCGCGGCGCCCTCCCGGCCGACGATCTGCACGCCGAGGAGCCGGCCCGTGCGGCGTTCGGCCAGCATCTTCACCGTCATCGGGGCGGCTCCGGGGTAGTACCCGGCGCGGCTGGTCGACTCGATGGTCACCGCCACGTAGCGCAGCCCGACCTCGCGGGCCTCCTTCTCCCGCAGGCCCGTGCGGGCGATCTCCAGCGCGCACACCTTGCTCACGGCCGTGCCCACCACGCCGGGGAACGTCGCGTACCCGCCGCCCACGTTCGCGCCGATGACCTGACCGTGCTTGTTGGCGTGGGTGCCCAGTGCGATGTGGCGCTCACGGCCCGACACCAGGTCGAGGACCTCGACACAGTCGCCGCCCGCCCAGATGTTCTCGTGTCCCCGGACCCGCATCGACAGGTCGGTGAGCAGCCCTCCGTACACACCGAGCGGCAGCCCCGCCGCCCGCGCCAGGGTCGTCTCGGGTTCCACGCCCATGCCCAGGACCACCACGTCCGCCGGATACTCGGCGTCGTCGGTGCAGACCGCGCGGACCCTGCCGTCGTCTCCTGTGAGGATCTTGGTGACGGCCGATCCGCCGACGGTGGTGATGCCCAGACCGTCCATCGCCTCGTGGACCAGCCGGCCCATGTCCGGGTCGAGGGTGGCCATCGGCTGCTCGCCGCGGTTGAGGACCGTCACCTCGTAGCCCCGGTTCAGCAGCGCCTCCGCCATCTCCACACCGATGTACCCGGCGCCCACCACCACGGCCCGCCGCCCCCGCGCGGCCGACAGAGAGTCCAGCAGCGCCTGGCCGTCGTCGAGGGTCTGCACGCCGTGCACGCCCGCCGCGTCCATGCCCGGCAGATCCGGCCGAACCGGCCTGGCGCCGGTGCCGATGACCAGCTTGTCGAAGCCCGTCCAGCTCTCCTCGCCGGCCTCCAGGTCCCGCACCCGGACCCGCTGCCC
Organism: Streptomyces sp. NPDC038280; assembly: GCF_055600045.1. NCBI lineage: Bacteria > Bacillati > Actinomycetota > Actinomycetes > Kitasatosporales > Streptomycetaceae > Streptomyces > Streptomyces sp. NPDC038280. The sequence continues at coordinate 860,529 of NZ_JBVJYZ010000001.1, read as the reverse complement.
CGGCACGTCCAGCTCGGTCACCTCGGTCCGCATCCGCAGATCGATCGACCGCTCGCGGTGTTCCTCGGGCGTACGGGCGATCAGCTCGTCGCGGTCCCCGACGTCACCGCCGACCCAGTACGGGATCCCGCACGCCGAGTACGAGGTGAAGTGACCGCGCTCGAAGGCGACGATCTCCAGCTCCTCGGGGCTCTTGTGCCTGCGGGCCTGTGAGGCGGCGGACATGCCCGCCGCGTCGCCTCCGATGACCACCAGTCGCTCTGTCATGCGAACACGCTACGTCCGGGCGCCGGTTGAGTCCCGTCCGTGTGTCACCTCGGGGCGCTGCCGCCGGCCGGCGGACGTTTGAGACAGTGGGGTCATGCACACACGCACGGGCCACGTCGTCGTCATCGGAGGCGGCATCGCCGGCCTCGCCGCCGCCCACCGGCTGCTCTCCGCCGGGGTACGCGTCACCCTGCTGGAGGCCACCGACCGGCTCGGCGGCAAGCTGCACACCGGCGAGATCGAGGGCGTCCCCGTCGACCTGGGCGCCGAGTCGATGCTCGCCCGGCGCCCCGAGGCGATCGAGCTGGCGCGTGCCGTCGGGCTCGGCGACCGGCTCCAGCCGCCCGCCACCACCACCGCGTCCGTGTGGACCCGCGACGCCCTGCGGCCGATGCCCAAGGGTCACGTCATGGGCGTGCCGGGCGACGCCAGGGCCCTCGGGGACCTGCTCTCCGCCGAGGGTCTGCGCCGCGTGGGCCAGGACCAGGAGCTGCCGCCCACCGAGATCGGCGACGACATCGCCATCGGCGCGTACGTCGCCGCCCGCATGGGCCACGAGGTCGTCGACCGGCTCGTCGAGCCCCTGCTCGGCGGGGTCTACGCCGGAGACTCCTACCGGCTCTCCATGCGGGCCGCCGTCCCCGGGCTCTTCGACCAGGCCCGCACCCACCGCACGCTCACCGAGGCGGTGCGCGCCGTCCAGCGTGCCGGCGCCCAGCCGGCCGACGTGGCCGGATCCGGCGCCGCGCAGCCCGCCGCGGCGTTCATGGGCATCGACGGGGGAATCGGCACGCTGCCCCTTGCCGTCGCCGACGCCGTTCGCGCCCAGGGCGGCGACATCCACACCGAGGCCCCCGTCCTCGGCCTCACCCGGGCCGGCGACGCCTGGCACATCCGGACCGACACCCGGGTCGTCACCGCCGACGCGGTGATCCTCGCGACCCCCGCGTGGTCCGCCTCCGCGCTCCTCGCGACCGCGTCGCCGGCCGCGTCCGCCGAACTCGCCGAGGTCGAGTACGCGTCCATGGCCCTGGTGACCCTGGCCTTCCGGCGCTCCGACGTCGACGCCCTGCCCGGCTCGGGCTTCCTCGTGCCGCCCGTCGACGGCCACACCATCAAGGCGTCCACCTTCTCCACCCAGAAGTGGGAGTGGGTCTCCGGCAGCGCGCCCGACCTCTTCGTGCTCCGCACCTCGGTCGGCCGCTACGGCGAGGAGGAGCAGCTGCACCGCGAGGACGCCGACCTCGTGTCCGTCTCCCTCAAGGACCTCGGCGCCGCCACCGGCCTCGCGGCGAAGCCCGTGGCCACCGAGGTGACCCGATGGATCGGCGGCCTGCCGCAGTACCCGGTCGGTCATCTCGCACGCGTCGCGCGCATCCGGGAGGCCGTCGCCGGCCTGCCCGGCCTGCGTCTGTGCGGCGCGGTGTACGAGGGCGTCGGCATCCCGGCGTGCGTCGCGAGCGCCCACCGCGCCGCGGACGAGATCATCGCCACGCCCACCCTGGCGCGGGGCACGCTGAGTGACAGGCGAGAATAGCCGTATGAGTGCGCCCGAAAAGATCCCGAACGCCGGTAAGAAGGCGAAGGACCTCAACGAGGTCATCCGCTACACCCTGTGGTCCGTCTTCAAGCTGCGCGACGTCCTGCCCGAGGACCGGACCGGCTACGCCGACGAGGTCCAGGAGCTGTTCGACCAGCTCGCCGCCAAGGACATCACCGTCCGTGGCACCTACGACGTGTCCGGCCTGCGCGCCGACGCCGACGTGATGATCTGGTGGCACGCCGAGACCTCGGACGAGCTCCAGGAGGCGTACAACCTCTTCCGCCGCACCAGGCTCGGCCGTTCCCTCGAGCCGGTCTGGTCGAACATGGCGCTGCACCGCCCCGCCGAGTTCAACAAGTCGCACATCCCGGCCTTCCTGGCCGACGAGACGCCGCGTGACTACGTCAGCGTCTACCCCTTCGTGCGCTCCTACGACTGGTACCTGCTGCCGGACGAGGACCGCCGCCGGATGCTCGCGGACCACGGCAAGATGGCCCGTGGCTTCCCCGACGTCCGCGCCAACACGGTCGCCTCCTTCTCGCTCGGCGACTACGAGTGGCTGCTGGCCTTCGAGGCCGACGAGCTGTACCGCATCGTCGACCTGATGCGTCATCTGCGGGCCTCCGAGGCGCGGATGTACGTCCGCGAGGAGATCCCGTTCTACACCGGCCGCCGCAAGTCGGTCGCCGACCTGGTGGCGGGCCTGGCCTGACGGCCGACGACCTGGTGGTGGGCCCCCGACCAGAGCCCACCACCCCTTGACCCGGAAGATCAGACGGCGGGCGGATGCCCGGGCAGCATGCCCGGTTCACGCGCCACCCGCCGCTCCAGCGACACCGGGTCCGGCTCCGGGTGCGGCGCGCACGCAGCGCGCCGCACCGGCGTCTGCCCGTCGAGGAGATAGTTCTCCAGGTGGCGGTTGACACAGGCGTTGGGGCCGGCCGCGACCCCGTGCGTCCCGGCGCCCTGCTCGGTGACGAGCACCGACCCCGCGAGCCGCTCCTGAAGCTCCAGCGCCCCCTCGTACGGCGTGGCCGCGTCGCGCTCGGCGGCCAGGATCAGAACCGGCGGCAGCGCGCCCGGCGCGGTCCGGACGTCCAGCGGCTTCTGCCGGGGCGCCGACCAGTAGGCGCACGGCAGGTTCATCCAGGCGTTGTCCCACGTCTCGAACGGCGCGGTCCTCGCGAGCGCGGTGTTGTCACGGTCCCAGACCGTCCAGTCCGTCGGCCAGTCCGCGTCATTGCACTCGACAGCCGTGTAGACGGCGTTCCCGTTCTCCTCCTCCACCGCGTCCGCCTCACGCGGCGACGCCTGGTCGATCAGCTGCTTCGCGTCGCCGCTCAGGTACTTCGACAGGGCGGTCGCCCGCATCGGCCAGTAGTCGTCGTAGTACGCGGCCTTCAGGAACGCGGCGTGCAGCTGGCCCGGACCGACCTTCCCGCCGGCCGGGCGCTCGGCGAGCCGGGCACGGGCCTTCTCGTAGTTCCGCCCGACCTCCTCGGCCGTGGTGCCGAGCCCGTACGTCGTGTGATGCCTGGCCACCCACGCCCGGAAGTCGGCCCACCGCCGCTCGAACGCCGGTGACTGGTCGAGGTTGTTGCGGTACCAGATCTGTTCGGGGGCCGGGTGCACCACCGAGTCGAAGACCATGCGGCGTACGTGCCCGGGGAAGAGCGTGGCGTACAGCGCGCCGAAGTACGTCCCGTACGAGGCGCCCATGAACGTCAGCTTCCGCTCGCCCAGCGCCGCCCGCAGCACCTCCAGATCGCGGGCGTTGTTGAGGGAGGTGTAGTGGCGCAGCGCCTCGCCGGCCCCGCGCGCGCAGCCCTGTGCGTAGGCCTTCGCCTGCGCGATCCGCTCCAGCTTGTAGGACGGGGACGGCTCGGTCGGCGCCTGTGTGGGTGCCTTGAGGAAGTCGGCCGGGTCCTGGCAGGAGAGCGGCGCGGAACGGGCGACACCGCGCGGCGCGTACCCCACGAGGTCGTACGCTCCGGCGATCCGCTTCCACTCGGGCAGGCGGGCCGCCATGGGGAAATACATCGAGGAGGCGCCCGGACCCCCGGGGTTGTACACCAGCGCCCCCTGCCGCTGGGCCTTCTTGCCCGTGGCCCGCCCCCGGCTCACGGTCAGCTCGATGCGGCGGCCGTCCGGCTCGGCGTAGTCGAGCGGGACCTGGACGGTGCCGCACAGCACCGACGCCGGCAGCTTCTCCACCGCGGGGCAGGAACCGAAGGAGACACCGGCCTTTGCGGCCCGCTCGGCGGCCAGCGCGGTGCCGTGTGCTTCGGCGGTGGACACGTCGAGCCCCCCGGCGGGGGCGACGGCGAGGGCGGACAGCACCAGTGATCCGAGTGCTCCGTACAGGGCGACGGCTCTCATCGAACTCCCTTCGTACGACTCGGCACCGTGGGCGGTGCCGGGGGACACAAGGGATCGTTGGCGGGGCGGCCGGTGAAAGTAAAGGATCTCCGTGCGGTGTCGGGGCCAATGACTCCGATGCGCATCGGCCGCCCGCGAGCGACCGGGTCAGTGTCCGGGCCGCGCCCCTCGCCGGCCGTCGATCGCCGCCCGCAACCGCGGATCGTCCAGGGCCTGCACGCCGCCCATGGCGACGGCCGTGAGCGGGTCGTCGGGGGAGAGCGTGGAGAGCAGCGCCTGCCCGGTCGGGGAGGCCCAGCGGGTGTAGGGGTACACCTCCATCCGCGCTATCAGCAGACAGCCGGAGGTCAGCACCAGCGGCAGGGTGAACCAGGAGAGTTCGGTCACGGTGACCGTGCCGGGCAGCGCGGGCACCACCCCGACCGCGAAGGCCAGGGTCAGCACCAGCGCTCCCCGCACCGCCCGCACACAGCCGGCGACACTGCGGCGGCCGCCTTCCGGCACGGCCAGACCCGTGCTGACGAGCCGGTCGGCGAGGGCGCCCACGGCGTCGGCGGCGGCCACCACGGGCCGTATCGCGGCCGTCCGGTTCTGACCCTCGGGGCCGATCGCCCCGATCACCGAACGCTCCAGGGCGTCCCTGCCCCGGGGGTCGACGACCGTGGCCCAGCCGGTGTGCGCGAGCAGGAGCCGGCGGTGGCGGTGCATCGACACCAGGGTCAGATCGGTGACTCGCAGAGGCCCCCCGGAGAGGTAGGCCGCCTCGGCCAGGGTCAGCTCATGGGCGTCTCCCTGATCGGGCGGTCCGGGGGTCGCGGCTTCGAGGGCGGCCAGACAGAGCCGTGCACAACTGAGACCGGCCGCGACGCACGCCACCAGCAGAAAGGGGACCCAGAGCATGGCGGAGTTCTACGGGAAGGGGCGGCGACGCGCCACGGGTTTCTCAGTATGCGGACGGGTGGTGACGCCGCGTCACCGCGCGGCGGGCCGTCAGCCGGAACTGCTGGAACCCCCGCAACTGGACCCTCCGCCACTCGAACTCCCGCAGCTCGATCCCCCGCCGCTGGAACTCCCGCAGCTGGACCCGCCGCCGCTGGAACTCCCGCAGCTGGACCCTCCGCCGCTGGAACTCCCGCAGCTGGACCCTCCGCCGCTGGAGCTCCCGCAGCTGGACCCTCCTGCCCCGCCGCAGGACGGTCCACCACCCCCAGCGGAGCAGGAGCCGCCTCCTCCCGGCCCGCCGGCCGCGCCGCAGCTCGCCCCGCCGCCGCCGCTCGACGCGCACCACACCGCGACCGGGAAGACGTCCCCGGCCGACGAGGAGCTCGAGGAAGCCGGCGACGGCCGGCCGGAGCCACCGCCACGACGCTGCCCGGACAGCGCCGCGGCGGTCATCAACTGCGCCCGCAGCGCGGGGTCGGGCACGGCCCGCAGGCCGCGCAGCGCCACCATGTGGCCGGCGTCGGGGTGGTAGACGTGGTCCCGGTGGTACTCGGCGGCGGCGCGCCGGCCGGCCGCAGTGATCCGCCCGGCGGCGTAACCACCGCAGAACAGCGCGAAGAGCGCCCCCGCGACCAGGGCGGGCAGCACCTTGATGACGAAGAAGACATCGCCGCCGCGCTCGGCGTCGGTCATCCACCAGAAGCTGATCACCAGCGAAACGGGGAACATCGCGACGCAGAGGAGGCCCTGGACGGTGGCCCACCGGACCCCGGTCCGCCGGGCCGCCGGCGCGACCATGAGCCCCCGCGCGGCCAGCCCGTCGCCGATCTCCTGGACCGCGGGGTTGCGCATCACGGCCTGACGCAGGCTGTGCAGGGCGCCGTTGGGGGCGGCGGCGAGCTCGTGGAGCACCGCGCGCTCGACATGGTCGCGGGCGACCGGGCGGACCACGGCGACGATGCCGGGGCCGCCCACCTGGATCCGGCCGTCCTCCCGCATCATCGCGAGAGCGGTGTCGACGACGCGCGCCGGTCCACCGTTGAGGAAGGCGACCTCCGACAGGTCGTGGACGGAACCGCCGGGCCCGCGCCGGAGCGAGCGCGCGTGGACCAGCAGGAGGAGGGAGCTCGCGACGACGGCGACCCAGATCAGTACGGCGAGGGTGTTCATGCCGTTCACCCCCCGACCAGGGCGGCGCGGGCGGCACGGACGAGACGGGTGGCCCTGCCGGGCGGTCGTGAACCGGCGCGGTCCTGCCACCAGTGCGTCAGCCGGCGCCGGGCGGCTCCGTCCGCGGGCAGGTCCGTCAGAAGGAGGTGCTCGGCGAAGTCCAGCGCGTCACGGCGGTAACCGCCGTGCATCGGGCGGGTCCTGGCGTACGTGAGGAAGGCCGGCCGATAGCCGGCTCCGAGGATCTCCGGGAGTTCGGGCGCGACCTTGGCGACCACGTCGGCCCGCTTGGCGGCCAGCGCGCGGCTCTGCACCCGCAGCCGCCGCGAGTCGAACCCCTCGGGTGCGGGAGTTCCGGCGACGAGCGCGGACAGGAGAGCGGCCTGCGCGAGCCCCACGCGCTCCCGCGCCGCGTCGTTCTTCCGCTCCGGCGAGGCCGGCGCCGGGGCAGGCGCGGTACGAGCGGCTGTGCCCGGCCCGGGCGACGAGGCGAACGCCGCCCCGCCATCCACGAGGGCGGGCTGGACGGCCTCGCCCGCGGCACCGGCTCGCGCGGCGGTGGCCGCACCGGAGCCGGCGCCTGCCCCCGTGGAGGCAGAAGCCCCGCCCGTGCCGGCGGCAGTACGCGTGCCCGCGCCCGCCGCCGCGTTCACCTCGTCCGTGCCCGCGGCACCGGCTCGCGCGGCGGCGCCCGCCCCCGTGGAGGCAGAAGCCCCGCCCGCACCGGCAGCCGTGCGCGACCCCGCCCGCGCATCCGCGCCGACAGCCGCACTCCTACCCCCGCCCACCGCGCCCGCGACCCCCGCCGCACGCAGCGTCGCGCCGATGGCCGTCAGTTCGGACGCCAGCTCCTCCGCCGGAGGGAAGTCGTCGTCCCGCTCCAGCAGGACGCCCGGCGGGGTCACGCGTGTGGCCAGGTCGTGGAGGATGTCCAGGACCGGGCGGGGGACCGGGTGGGCGTGGGTGTCGTGCCAGACGCCGTCGCGTTCGACGCCGCCGGCGACATGGACGTACGCGATCGCCTCGACTGGCAGCTCGGACAGCGCCTTCGCCGGGTCCTCGCCCCGGTTGACGTGGTTCGTGTGGAGATTCGCCACGTCGATCAGGAGCCGTACACCGGTCCGCTCGACCAGCTCCGCCAGGAACTGCCCCTCGGTCAGCTCCTCGCCCGGCCAGGCGATCAGGGCCGCGATGTTCTCCAGCGCCAGGGGCACGGGCAGGGAGTCCTGGGCGATGCGGACGTTCTCGCAGAGGACGTCCAGCGCGTCCCAGGTGCGGGGGACCGGCAGCAGATGGCCGGCCTCCAGGGGCGCGGTGGCGGTGAGCTGCCCCCCGGCCCGTACGAACGCGATGTGTTCGGTGACCAGCGGCGCGCCCAGCGCCGTGACCTTGGCCGCCAGCTCCGCGAGCCGCCCGGCGTCCGGGCGGTCCGCGCCGCCGAGGCCCAGCGAGACGCCGTGCGGGACGACCTTGGTGCCGCGGGCGAGCAGACGGGTCAGTGAATCGGGGAGGTGCCCGGCGCAGATGTTCTCCGCGACGACCTCCACCCAGTCGATACCGGGCAGCTCCTCCACCGCGTCCGCGATCTCCGGACGCCACCCGATACCGATACCGAGTTCACCTGCGAGCTTCGTCATGTCCCCTCCTCTGCGCCCCGTTGTGCGGCGGTGCAGGGGTAATGGCCCCGCCGGACGGCGGTGAACCCGAAGGAGGGGACGTTCAGAGCTTCATTTGAGGTTCCACCGGGAGAAGCCCCGGACCGGGAGCCTCAGGGACGGTCGGTGTTGATCGCCGTGGGCGGTCCCGGCTGGGTGGAGGGGCGTGAGGTGAAGGACTGGTCCGTGCCCGTCGGTGCGGCCGGGGACGGGACGGGCGGCAGATTGCCGTTCGGGGCGGGCGGCCCGGTCGGGCTCGCGGTCGCCCCGGCCGCCGCCTCGTTGGCGAGCGCGTCGAAGTCGACCAGTCCGGTCGCCTCCAGCATGGTGATGTGGTCCAGCACCGTCTGGTTGGCGTCGCTGGCCAACTGCCGTATCAGGGTGTTGCGGGTGGTGTGCCGGACCTGGGCGATGAGGGCGAAGACCTTCCCGTGCGCGTTGCGCAGCAGGTTGGCGAACTTGCGCTCGTACTCCTGGCCGCGCGCCGCCGACAGCTCCCGCAGCCAGCCCTGTTGCTGCTCGGTGGGCTGGTTGGGCAGTTCGACGCCGAGCTTCGCGGCCACGTCGCGCGAGCGCCGGTCGAGGTCGGTGTGGCCGACGATCAGATGGTCGCCGGCGTCCTTGATCGCCTGGGTGGGGGCGCGCTCGATGGCCTGCTGGCCGGCCGGCAGCTCCCACAGGCCCGCCAGCCGGACCTTGACCAGGAAGTCGCGGTCCGTGGCCGAGAGCGGGCCCCATTGGGTGGCGACGCTCGAGGCGTTGAGGTTGGCCTGACCGGTACCGGAGCGGTCGGCGTACGACCAGACGGGGAAGGCGAGCGCGCCGACTGTGGCGACGAGTGCCGCGATGATGAGTGCCGTCCCGTTGATGCGTCGCAACAATGTGCCTCCCGAGCCGAAGTGTGACACCGCAGAATGAACAGCCAACCGTGCGGGCGTTCAACCTACTTGGCAGTATTGGGAGGTACGGATTCCAGTACGGTCCCGTTCAGAGGTTCAGTCGACGTTCGCCGTACGCTCCGTGACGGCATCCGTCGTACGGTCATGGACGACGTCCGGTACGACCGGAAAGTCCGAGACCACCGTGCACGAACCCGGGGCGATCTCCGTGAATCCCGCGTCCCGGACGACCGGCAGCCCGCTCGTCGTGAGCTCCGCCCACCGGTCCGCGTGCGCCGTACGCACCGCCAGCGGGAAGCCCGCCGCCCGCCATGCCGTGCGGTCCGCGTCGCCCATCTCCCACCACAGCAGCTGGGCGCCGTGCCCCGCCTGGGCCATCGCCTTGCCGGCCGACATGTCGAGAGCGGGGTTGAGCCAGAGCAGCGCGGCCCCGGGGGCGGGCGCGCCCGGCCCGGCCGGGTCGTCCAGTTCGGTGCCGGAGACCTGCAGCTTGGCGAGCTCCTTGGGCCAGCCGTCGAGCGGGACCGGCGGGAAGACCCGTACCTCCGCGGTGTCACCGGTGACGGTGATGCCGGGCAGCGCCGAGGCCCGCCGCCACTCCGCGCCGCGCGCCCGCCGGACCACCTTGCGGATCCGGGCGTCCTGCCAGTCGCGCATGACCCGCGCCCACTCTCCCTCCCCGGCCGACCGCTCGTCGGCGAGGATCTCCAGCACCGCGCGGGCGGCGGTCTCCAGCGCGTCGGTGCGGGCCGGGGGCGCGTCCTTCTCAATCCGTACCACCAGCGGAAGGACGAACTGGGGGGCCTCGTCACGCGAGATGTTCACGGGTTCCTGGGCGTCATGGCTGCTCACCCGGCCAGTCTGCCATCGCCGTCGAAGACCGTTCCTGGCGGAAAGAGGACCGTTCTTGGCGGAATGGGGAGTTCCGGGACACCATGCCCGCATGAAGAGCGATCTTTTCTCCTCCGAGAACATGGCACAGCAGGCGACCGTCCCCGGAATGACCCTGCAGAACGCCAAGTCCGTCAAGTACGCCGTCAACGGCGAGATGCACGCACGGCAGGGGGCGATGATCGCTTTCCGCGGCAATCTCCAGTTCGAGCGCAAGAGCCAGGGCATCGGCGGCATGCTCAAGCGCGCCGTCACCGGCGAGGGCCTGCCGCTCATGGCCGTCCGCGGCCAGGGCGAGGCCTGGTTCGCGCACGAGGCGCAGAACTGCTTCATCGTCGACGTCGACCAGGGCGACGCCCTGACCATCAACGGCCGCAACGTGCTGTGTTTCGACGCCACCCTCTCCTACGAGATAAAGACGGTGAAGGGCGCCGGGATGACCGGCGGCGGCCTCTTCAACAGCGTCTTCACCGGCTACGGCAAGCTCGCCGTCGTCTGTGAGGGCAACCCGATCGTCATACCCGTCTCGCCGCAGGCACCGGTCTTTGTCGACACCGACGCCGTGGTCGGCTGGAGCGCGCAGCTGCATACCTCGCTGCACCGCTCGCAGTCCATCGGCTCGATGATCCGCGGTGGTTCGGGCGAGGCCATCCAGCTGAAGCTGGAAGGCGACGGCTTCGTGATCGTCCGGCCCAGCGAGCTCACGCCCCAGAAGGCATCGGCCAGCTGAACGTCTCGCTGACCCTCTGCTCGTCGCGGCCGTGTCGACGGCGGTCGTCACCGCCGTCGGCGCGGCGACGTCGGCGGACCCGCAGCACCTGGTGCCGAGGCTCCCCGCCGGCCTCGCCGGCCTCACCGGCCTCGTCACGGCGGCCGTCTGCGTGTTGATCGGCGTGGCCCTGGGCGCCCTGGGCTCCCGGCCCCTCGTCCGCGGCCGGGGCTGGTCGACGGCGGTGATCGCCGTCGGCGCGCTGCTCACGCTGGTGACGCCGGGATCCCCGGCGCGGTACGCCCGTGACGGGGCTGGTCACCGGCTCGCACACCGGCACCGTCGAGGTTCCCTGGCTCGCGCTCGCCGGCGCCGCCGCCGTGGCCGTCGCCGCGGTCTGTCGGCTCACCGCGTGGCGGGACTGAGTACGCTCGAAGGTATGGACGAGAAGCAGAGGACGACGGACACGGCACCCGCGGGCGCGTACTGCGGTCCCGAGCCGGCCGCCGCCGAGCCGAAGCCCGCCGGCGGCCCGCCCTGGGCCGAGTGCGTCCTGTGCCGCGAGCCCACCGAGTACCCCGAGTCGACCAAGGGCATCACGCTCTGCCCGGTCTGCGAGTGGCGGGAGGCGGAGCGCACGGCCTGCTCCGGCTGATCAGCGCCCGGCCATCAGCTCGGAGACCTTGACGAAGCGGTAGCCCCGCTGCCGCAGCTCCGGCACGATCCGGTTGACGGCCTGTTCGGTGACCGGCGCGGCGCTGCGCGTGCAGTGCATCACGACCAGGGACCCCGGCTTCACGCCCGCGAGGACCTGGTCGGCCACCGCGTCCGCGTCCTTGGCGAAGGCGTCGCCGCTGACCACGTCCCACTGCACCGCCGTCACCTTCGCCGGGGCGAGGGACTTCAGCACCGCGTCGTCGTAGCAGCCGCCGGGGAACCGGAAGTACGGCACCACATTGCGCGCGCCAGCCTTCCGGATCGCCCCGAAGGCCCGCTGGACGTCCGCGGCCATCTCCTGTTCCTCCAGCACCGGAAGCCCGTAGCAGGGTGCCTTGAAGGAGTAGTGGCTGTAGGAGTGGTTGGCGATCTCGAAGTTCGGGTCGTTGCCGATCGCCTTCGCCTGATCCGGGTACTCCTCCGCCCAGCGCCCGGTCATGAAGACGGTCGAGGGGACCTTCAGCCGGCGCAGCGTCGCGATCAGCGCCGGGTTGTCGAACCGCTCGCCGCTCGCCGCGCGGGGCCCCTGGTCCGCGGTCATGTCGGCGTCGAAGGTGAGCGCGACGATCTTGTCGGCCGCGCCCTTGGTTCCCCGCTCGAACACCGGGGTGAGGCCGGTGGGCCCCGGTGCCATGGTGGGCGGCGCCTTGACGGGCGGCGCCTTTTGGGTGGCCTTCGACGGCCCTCCGGAGGGCGTACCGAGTGCCGTGGACGGCGAGGCTCCGCTGCCCGCCTCCACGCGCGCGCTGTCGGAGCCGCCCCCGCAGCCCACAAGAACGGCGCCCAGCAGAGCCAGCGCCGACATTTTTCGTACAGGAATGGTCACATACGGAAAAGTATCTGATCTATTTATCGGTTTGTATGACCGGCAGTACCGCCAACCGTGCGATCAGCCGCTCCCGTCCCCGACCAGCCGTCTGCGGCACTCCTGCACATCGAAGTCGCCCGGTGGGTACGTCGGGTCGAGCTCCCGCAGATGCTCCAGAAGCAGCGTGCTGATGGCCCAGTTCCGGTACCACTTGCGGTCGGACGGTACGAGGAACCAGGGAGCCGCCTCCGTCGAGCAGCGCTCCAGGGCGATTTCGTAGGCCTCCTGGTAGGCGGGCCACAGGGCCCGGTCGTCGAGGTCGCCCGGGCTGAACTTCCAGTGCTTCTCGGGGTTGTCGAGCCGTGCCAGGAGCCGTCGCCGCTGTTCCTCGTACGAGAGGTGCAGAAAGACCTTGACGATGGTCACGCCGTCGTCGGCGACGTACTTCTCGAACTGGTTGATCTGGCCGTAGCGGCGCTCGAGCAGGGAGCGGGGGACCAGCTGTCGGACCCGGGGAACCAGTACGTCCTCGTAGTGCGAGCGGTCGAAGATGCCGATCGTGCCCGGCTCCGGCAGCTCCCGCATGACGCGCCAGAGGAAGGGGTGCCGGCGCTCCTCGGGCGTCGGGGCCTTGAAGGCTTTGACGCGGCAGCCGGACGGATTGAACAGGCCGATCACATGCTTGACCGTGCCGCCCTTGCCGCTGGTGTCCATGCCTTGCAGGATCAGCAGCAGGCGCCTGCGGTCACCGGCGGTGCTCGCCGCGTACAGCCGCTCCTGGAGCGTGGCGAGCGGCTCGCCCATCCGGGCGGTGGCGGCCAGTCCGACGAGCTTGTCCGCGGGGCCCGCCGGGACGGCGTCGGCCGCGTAGGAGGAGAGGTCCGGGCGCTCGCCCTCGGTGACGCGCAGGACGTCACGGAGGGCCGGGGGCCGCTTCGGCTTCGCTCTCTTCCCCGTCCCTTCCTCGCTCTTCTCCTTCTTTTTCTCCTTCTCCTTCTTCGCCACTGGCGCCCCTTCCGGTCCGTTCCCTCGCGCGTCCTTTCGATCGTGCGACGGAACGGGGGGTGCCGCGAGCGCGGCACCCCCGGGGCCGCCTAGCCGCCGGTCGTGCCGTCGAGGATCTCGCGCAGGATGTCCAGGTGGCCGTTGTGGCGGGCCGTCTCCTCGGTGAGGTGGAGGAGGATCCAGCGTAGGTCGACGTGCAGGCCGTTGCGGACGGCTCGTTGGGCCTGCTTGTCCAGGTCGTTCCCGGCGACCAGTTCGCGGTAGTGGGTGCTCTGTTCGGCGTATTCGTCGAGCAACTGCGTGAGCGGGAAGTCGACGGCGATGCGCATCTCGCGGTCGGGGTCTTCCTCGGTCCAGGGGCCCTGGTCTTCCTCGCCGAGGAAGACCACTTGGAACCAGTAGTACTCGACCCAGCGGAGGTGGTTGATCACTCCGCTCATGGTCATCAGCGGTGAGCCCGGCAGGAGCGCCTTGCGTGCGTTCTCCGCGGAGACGCCCTCGCACTTGGCGCGGGCGGTGTCACGTGCGTAGTCGAGAAACGTGGTGAGCTGGGTGCGCTCGTCCCACGCGGGCGGCGTGTCGTCGATTCTGGTCATCGCGCGAAGCGTCCCCGATCACAGCGACCGATGTCGAGGTATTTATCGACGGACCCAACCTGCTCCACCCAGCTCCCTTTCTGGCGGGTCGCTCCAGCGATTCGGCGCCGGTGGGCCGCCCGGCATGATCCGCCGGACAGGCCCTCGGTCAGCGCCACGGCCCGGTCACCGCGAAGGTGGTGCCGGGCGTATAGCAGTTGACGTACATGGTGTTCCCGTCGGGCGAGAACGTGACGCCCGCGAACTCGCCCCACTCGGGCGCGTCCGCGCCGGCTGGTGTGAGCGCCTGTGCGTTGCGCGCCATCGCGTACACCTCGCCCCGCTTCGTCAGCCCGAACACGTGCTGCGCGCCGTCGCCGTCCTCACACACCATCAGACCCCCGCTGGGCGCCAGGCAGATGTTGTCGGGGGACTCGCCCGGCAGCTGGACGTCCGTGCTCGGCCCGAACACGACGACCAGCGTGAGGCGCCGCCGGTCCGGTTCGTACCGCCACACCTGGCCGAAGTGGTCAGCTCCCGAACCGTCCTTGGAGCGGGCGAAGCTGGAGACGAAGTACACGCAGCCGCCGCGCCAGTAGCAGCCCTCCAGCTTCTGGGCGTGGGTGATGCCCTTCGGCCCGAAGTCCTGGAGGCGGACGGGGGTCCGCACGGCCAGCGGGTCCGGGACGGGGACCCACTCGACGCCGTCGAAGCTCGCGCCGGTCTCCTGGACGACGGAGAGGTCGGCCACGCCGGGCACTCGCATCGCCTCCAGGGCGCCGCCCGCGCGCAGCGAACCGGTGCCGCCGAGCGGACGCTCGGGAAGGAAGCGGTAGAAGAGCCCGAAGGGCTTCTCGAAGGCGTCCTCGGTCTCGTACACGATTCCGCTGTGCGGGTCGACGGCGATCGCCTCGTGCTGGAAGCGCCCCATCGCGGTGAGCGGCACGGCCCCGGTGCGGTGCGGGTCGACCGGGTCGACCTCGAAGATGAAGCCGTGGTCCTTGGTGTAGCCGTTGGTGCCGGCCCGGTCCTCGGTCTCCTCGCAGGTGAGCCAGGTGCCCCACGGGGTGGGCCCGCCCGCGCAGTTGACCGCGGTGCCCGCGATGGCCACACGTTCCCGCAGGACGTTGTTCCGGCCGTCCAGCTCGAGCGCCGTGCAGCCGCCCTTGCCCATCGGGTCGTAGGTGAGCCCCTCGACGGTGGGCACGCCGATCTTCCCGGTGACCCGGTTCTCGTGGTTGCGGACCAGGTGGACGCGTCCGCGGCGGCCCGCGAAGGCCCCCATGCCGTCGTGGTTGCTCGGGACCCTGCCCTCGCCCGACCGCAGCGGATCGCCCTCCCTGGAGAGGACCTTGTAGTGGAAGCCGCGGGGGAGATCGAGCAGTCCGGCCGGGTCGGGGACGAGGGGGCCGTATCCGGCGTGGCCCCGGGCGGCGGCCGTTCCGGCGAAGAGCTCGGAGAAGGCCCCGGCGAATGCGACACCGGCGACGGACGCGCCGGTGCGGGCCAGGATCTGACGTCGTGTTGCGGGCATGTGGCAACTCCCTCTGGGGGCACCCCCATGACGAAGGCCATGGGGGAGGACAGGAGAATGACGTGTGCCCGCATGTGTGTATCACGCAAGGTGCTGACGCGTGAACCATGCGGGCCACGTTGCCTCATGTGGTGCGAGGGTCAGACGAGCTTGGCGGTCAGCGTGATCTTCGTGCCGGCGAGGGCCTGGCTGACGGGGCAGTTCTTCTTGGCCTCCTCGGCCGCCGCCTGGAACGCCTCCTCGTCGAGGCCCGGAACCTCTCCCTCGACCGTGAGGTGGCTGCCGGTGATCCCGGTGCCGGGCTGGAAGGTGACCTCGGCCTTGGTGGTCAGCCGGGTCGGCGGGGTGCCGGCCTTGGCGAGGGCGCCCGAGAAGGCCATGTTGAAGCAGCTGGAGTGGGCGCCCGCGATCAGCTCTTCGGGACTGGTCTTGCCATTGGCCTGCTCGGCCCGGGCGGGCCAGGAGACCGGGTAATCACCGATGCCGGAGGAGTCGAAGGTGACGACGCCCTTGCCCTGGAGGAGGTCGCCCTCCCAGACGGTGTGCGCCTGACGCGTGGTGGCCATGATGGTTCCCCTTCACAGATGGATTGGTCCCAACCGGCCCCAACCTACTGGCCCACCAGGCCCTTCGCGTCCCGCGCCAGCGCGGTGAGCCGGGAGATCGCCCGGAAGTACTTCTTGCGGTACCCGCCCTTCAGCATCTCTTCACTGAAGAGCCGGTCGAAGGGCTGACCCGAGGCGAGCACGGGCACCTCGCGGTCGTACAGACGGTCGGCGAGGACGACCAGCCGCAGCGCGGTGGACTGGTCGGGTATGGGCTGGACGTCGGTGAGGCAGACCGCGGTGACGCCGTCGGTCAGCGCGCCGTACCGGCTGGGGTGGACCCGGGCGAGGTGCTCGAGGAGGTGCGGGAAGTCGTCGAGGCTGGCGCCGGGCGTGGCGTACGCGGCCTTCGCCACCTGCTCGTCGCTGTACGGCGCGGGGGCCTCGGGCAGCCCCCGGTGGCGGTAGTCCTCGCCGTCGATCCGGAGCGGCCGGAAGTGCGCCGAGAGGCCCTGGATCTCCCGCAGGAAGTCCGCGGCGGCGAACCGGCCCTCGCCGAGCTTGCCGGGGAGCGTGTTGGAGGTGGCCGCCAGCGCGACGCCCGCCTCGACGAGCTTGCCGAGCAGCGTGGAGACGAGGACGGTGTCGCCCGGGTCGTCCAGCTCGAACTCGTCGATGCACAGCAGCCGGTGCCCGCTGAGCGTCCTGACCGTCTGCTGGAAGCCGAGGGCGCCGACAAGATTGGTCAGCTCAACGAAGGTGCCGAAGGCCTTCAGCGCCGGCTCGGCGGGGGTCGCGTGCCAGAGGGAGGCCAGCAGATGGGTCTTGCCGACGCCGTAGCCGCCGTCCAGATAGACGCCGCGCGGGCCGGTGGGTTCCGCCGGCTTCCTGGCGAACCAGCGGCGCTTGCCGGAGCCGCTGGCGTGGGCGCCGCCGAGTCCGCCCGCGAAGGAGGCCAGCACCTTCACGGCCTCGGTCTGGCTCGGCTGGTTCGGGTCCGGGAGGTACGTGTCGAAGCGCACCGAGTCGAAGCGCGGTGGCGGCACCATCTCCGCGACCAGACGGTCTGCGGGGACGTGCGGCTCACGGGCGCACAGGGACAGGGGAGCCGCTTGGGTCATGGCACGGGTCGACACAGTTCCCCACTGTAAGCGCCGTGTCAGACTGCACGGATGCGACGCCTGTTCCCTGTGACCGACCTGACAGCGACCGGCCCGGCGGTGGCCGGCACCGATTCCGGGGACCGGGAGTGGTCCCTGGACGAGCTGGCCGACGCCTACGCGTATCCGGAGGGCCCCTGGCTGCGGGCGAACATGGTCTCCACGCTGGACGGAGCCGCCCAGCACGACGGCCGCTCGCAGCCGATCTCATCCGAGACGGACATGCGGATCTTCGGCACCCTGCGGGCGCTGGCCGACGTGGTGATGGTCGGCGCCGAAACGGTCCGGCTGGAGGGCTACCGCCCGGCCCGCGCGCGCGAGGCCTTCGCGGCCCGCCGGGAGGCCGCCGGACAGGGGCCGGCGCCCGCGATCGCCGTGGTCAGCGCCTCGCTCCGGCTGGACTTCTCGCTGCCGCTGTTCACCGAGCCGCTGGTGCCGACGCTGGTACTGACCGGGGCCGCGGCGCCCCAGGACCGGATCAGGGCCGCCGAGAGGGCGGGCGCGGAGGTGGTGATCGCCGGGGACGGGCCCGGAGTGGACGTGGCCCGTGCGGTACGGGAGCTGGCCGCGCGCGGGCTGCGCCGCCAGCTCACCGAGGGCGGGCCGCGGCTGCTCGGCCAGCTGGTGGCGGCCCAGGCGCTGGACGAGCTGTGTCTGACGGTCGCGCCGATGCTCACGGCCGGGGACGCGCAGCGGATCGCCGGAGGGCCGTCGGTGGCGGTTCCGGCGCGGTTCGCGCTGGGGTCCGTACTGGAGGAGGCCGGGTTCCTTTTCACCCGCTACCGTCGGATCTGACAAGCGGCGGAATTTGTCGTTCCGCTTAGCTTCCGCTGGGCACACTTACCCTGCAGACCCCGTGCGGGCACGGGGAAGGATGGTTTCCGCAGAAGGGCTCCCGCAGTGTTCACTAGCGTTTTGATGATCGAGAAGCCCCTGTCGTCCGTCGACGTGGAGTTCGTCACCACCCTGCACGGCGACGAGAGGGTCTCCTTCATCGTGCTGATGCAGCCCCGCGGCGACCAGGCGGACGTCCTCCTGCGCGCCATCGACGACGTCGCCCTGGGCGAGCTGAAGGAGGCCGCCAGGGAAGGCGAGGAGCCGGAGGGCAAGGAAGCCCGGGTCCCGGCGGAGGCCGCCCTGGAACGTTCCCTCCAGGCCCTGCGGGACGCGGGCTGCGAGGCCGTGGGGCAGGTCGTCGAGGACCACCCGCTGAGCAGACTCAAGGCCGTGGTCGAGGAGTCCGACGCCGACGAGGTGATCGTCCTGACGGCCCCGCACTACGTGGAGGAGTTCTTCCACCGCGACTGGGCCTCCCGCGCCCGTCACAAGGTCGGCGTACCGGTCCTGAAGCTCTTCGCCCACGCGGAGCAGCTCGCCGAGTAGCCCCCCGGGCCGGCCCCGCCGGAACGGCTCCCGCGGCCCGTCGGCCCCACGAGCCCCGGGGGCCGGGCTCCGGCCCCGGTGGTGCGTCCCGGCGTCCCGGCCCCGAGGAATTAGGCTGGGACTCTCATGTACGTCGCACCCCGGGGAGACACACGCATGGCACCCGCCATCCCTGCCGCCATGGAACGGCCGCACTTCATCGGCATCGGCGGTGCCGGAATGTCGGGCATCGCGAAGATCCTCGCCCAGCGCGGCGCGAAGGTCGCCGGCAGCGACGCCAGGGAGTCCGCGACCGCCGACGCGCTGCGGGCCCTCGGGGTCACCGTCCACATCGGCCACGCGGCCGCCCACCTCGCCGACGACGCCACCTCGGTCGTCGTCTCCAGCGCCATCCGCGCCGACAACCCGGAGCTCGCCCGCGCCGCCCAGCTCGGCATCCCGGTCGTGCACCGGTCCGACGCGCTCGCCTCGCTCATGACCGGCCTGCGCTCCATCGCCGTGGCCGGCACCCACGGCAAGACCACCACCACCTCCATGCTCGCCGTCGCCCTCGGCCGGCTGGACCTGAGCCCCTCGTACGCCATCGGCGGCGACCTCGCGGGCCCGGGCACCAACGCCCTCCACGGCGACGGCGAGATCTTCGTCGCCGAGGCGGACGAGAGCGACCGCAGCTTCCAGAAGTACGACCCCGAGGTCGCCATCGTCCTCAACGTCGAGCTGGACCACCACGCCAACTACGCCTCGATGGACGAGATCTACGAATCCTTCGAAGCGTTCGTGGCGAAGGTCCGCCCCGGCGGCACCCTCGTCGTCGGCGAGCACGCGGGCGCCCGCGAACTGGCCGCCCGGGCCTCCGCCCGCGAGGGACTGAACATCGTCACCGTCGGCGAGTCCGAGGGCTCCGACGTGTGGATCCGCCGGATCACCCCGAAGGGCATGACCAGCGAGGTCTCCGTCGTCATGGACGGCGTCGAGCACACCTTCACCGTCTCCGTCCCCGGCCGCCACTACGCCCACAACGCCGCGGCCGCGCTCGCCGCCGGCTCACGCGTCGGCATCGACACCGCGGAGCTGGCCCAGGCCCTCACCGCGTACACCGGCGTCGGCCGCCGTCTCCAGCTCAAGGGCGAGGCGGCGGGCGTCCAGGTCATCGACTCGTACGCGCACCACCCCACCGAGATGACCGCCGACCTGGAGGCCATGCGCGGCGCCGCCGGGGCCGCCCGGTTGCTCGTCGTGTTCCAGCCCCACCTCTTCTCCCGCACCCAGGAGCTCGGCAAGGAGATGGGCCAGGCCCTCGCCCTCGCCGACGCCTCCGTGGTCCTGGACATCTACCCCGCACGCGAGGACCCGGTCCCCGGTGTCACCAGCGCGCTGATCATCGACGCGGCCCGCGCGGCCGGCGCCGACGTCACCGCCGTCCACGACAAGGACACGGTCCCGGACGCGATCGCGGGAATGGCCAAGCCCGGAGACCTGGTTCTCACCATGGGCGCGGGCGATGTCACGGACCTCGGTCCCACGATCCTCGCCCGCCTGTCGAGCTGAGGAGCATGTGATGGCGTACGACATCGAGAAGCCGGACGAGCAGTGGCGGGCCGAGCTGACACCGGAGGAGTACCACGTCCTCCGCGAGGCCGGCACCGAGCGGGCCTTCGTCGGTGAGTACACGGACACCAGGACCAAGGGGGTGTACTCCTGCCGGGCGTGCGGTGCGGAGCTCTTCACCTCCACGACGAAGTTCGAGTCCCACTGCGGCTGGCCGTCCTTCTACGACCCGAAGGACTCCGACGCGGTCGAGTTGATCGAGGACCGCTCGCACGGCATGAACCGCACCGAGGTGCGGTGCGCGCGGTGCGGGTCCCACCTCGGCCATGTCTTCGAGGGCGAGGGCTACGGCACCCCGACGGACCAGCGGTACTGCATCAACTCGATCTCGCTGCGGCTCACCGCCGACGAGGTCTGAGCCCCCGCGCTCCACGACGGCCCCCGGTCACTTCGGTGACCGGGGGCCGTTCGGCAGCCAGAAGCAGGCCGCCGCGAGGAGCGCCGTCGCCGCCGAGCCGGCGAGGACGGGGACATTGCCGAGCCAGGCGGCGAGCGCCCCGCCGGACAGGGCGCCGACCGGGACGGTCGTCAGCAGGGCCGCCTGGACGAACCCGGCGACCCGGCCCTGGAGGCGGTCCGGGGTCACCAGCTGCTGCGTCGTCGTCATGGAGATCGCCCAGACGGTCGCCGTGAGGCCGAAGAGCAGCTGGTAGGCCAGAAGCGCCGGGAAGGCGAGACCGAGGGAGGCGGCCGGGACCAGGAAGATCGCCGCGGCCGCGCCCACCGCGCAGATCCGCGTCGCCCGGTACAGCCCGATGGTCGCGGCGAACCGTCCGGCCAGCAGCACCCCGAGGACGGTGGCGACGCTGAACGTCGCGTAGACCGTCCCCAACTGCCAGGCGGGCAGTGCCAGATCGCGGCTGGCGTAGAGCACGAACAGCGCGTCGGCGGACCCGCTGCCGAGATTGAACCCGGCGCCCGCGAGCACCTGCCGCCGCAGCATCGGCTCGGCGCGGACGATCGCGAGGCCCTCGCACAGGCCGGACAACCGGGGGCCGTCGCGCGCGGCGCGTTCGGCGGCGCTCTCTCCCGGCGTGTCCAGAGCCGCCGGCAGGGCGAGCAGCAGCACCGCCTCGACGGCGTACGCGGCGCTGCCGGCCAGCAGCGCCTCCGACGCGCCGACGAGGCCCACGAGGACACCGCCGAGGGCCGGACCGCCGATCTGGCCCGCCGTACGGGCCCCGGTGAGCGCCGAGTTGGCCGCCAGGAGCTGGTCCGGCCGGACGACGCGGGGGAGCGCCGCCTGCAGCGCCACGGCGAGCGTCCAGGTCAGGGCGCCCGAGGCGGTCGCCACCGCGTACAGATGCGGCCAGGTCAGCTTCCCCAGCGCGGCGGCCGACGGGACGGAGCCGACCACCACCACCTGGAGTGAGGTGAGCGCGACGGTGAGGCTGCGCAGCCGGGCCCGGTCGGCGAGGACGCCGGCGAACGGGCTCAGAACGGCTCCGGGGAGATAGGTCAGCGCCAGCAGCGCGGCCGCGCCGAAGGGGCCCGCGTCGAGCCGGGTCACGGCCAGCAGCGCCAGCGCCAGCGCGGTGACCTGGCGCCCGACGGAGCTGGCCGTCTGCTCGGCACAGAGCAGCAGGAAGGGGCGGTGCCGGCGCAGCGCGCGCGGGCCGGGAGGCTGCCCGGGGGAGTCGTCGGGGGAGCCGCGCGCGGGGGACCGGGCCGACGAGGCCCCGGAGGGGGAGCTCAAGATCAGACGCTCGTGCAGGGGACGGGCCACTGCCGCAGTCGTGGGGGCAGGGCGACCGTCCAGCCCCCGCTGACCAGAGCCAGCCGTTCGTCCGCCAGCAGCCCGACTGCCTCCCGTCCCCCTTCGTCGAGATCGTCCAGCGCCGTGGGCTCCAGGACGGTGAGGAAGGTGTCGAGCAGCAGGGGCTGGTCGAGGGTGAACCGCGCCGACTCCAGCCGCTCCCTGCGGTCCATCACCGTGACGAAATCCGGGCCGCGCCGGTGGTAGAGCTGCCCGTAGGCGTGCCCCGACCGCCACTCGGCGCTCCAGGCGGGCTCCCCGGGCGCGGGCGCCGGCGGTGGCAGATGGCGCAGGAGTCCCGGGTCGAAGGGCAGCTCGGCCGTGTCCGGGCGCCAGTCCACGGTGAGCGCGTGGCTCTGGCACTCGCGCAGGAACCGCACCGCGCCCACCGCGTGGCGACCGCCCGCGCCCAGCGGTAGCGGCTCCTCCACGACCACCCGCCGGCCGTCGAGCCGGTGCGGTGGGGCGGACGGCGGCAGGGCAAGGGGCGCAGACATGGTGGTCATACGGTCATGGCCTCCGCCTCGTCGACGCGTACGGGGGTGTTGCGGAGCGGCAGCGACACGTACGACCGCCCGTCGAAGTACAGCAGCCCCAGGGACACTCCGTCCCCGAGCCACCGCGCGAGCACCTCGGGCGGTGCGCCGTGGCCGGCCTCGGTGAGCAGCCGGTGCAGCGCCGCTTCGGTCCGGCCGTGCTCCAGGTGCCGGAACGCGGCCGCCTCCCAGCCGGTCAGCCGGTGCGTGCGGCGAGGCCAGCCATGGCGCCGGTCGTGGACCAGGAGCGTCCCGTCGCCCTCCTCCTCCAGGAGCAGGCTGGAGGAGGCATGACCGGTGTGCCAGTCCTGGACGGCCTCCTTGAGCCGCTCCTCGGTCCCGCCGCCGATCCCGAGCGGCGGGGTGTCGAAGAGATAGACCAGATCGGCCAGTTCCTCGTCCGGGAGGTCGTAGACATGGCCGTACATCTCGGCGGGGCGTCGTTCGGCGAAGCCGAGGGCGGGGTTGGCGAAGTTGGGGCTGAACCGCTCCAGCTGGATCCGGAACGCGCCCCCCGGCGGCTGGAGATGGACCAGCGCCGGCATCTGGTCGATGACGGACGTGTAGTCGTCGGCCGTCTCGTCCGGAAAGCCGTAGAGGTAGTTCCAGGTGCAGGTGAGCGAGTGGTTCGCGCACTCCCGGAGCGTCCGGACGTTACGGGAGCCGCTGACCCCCTTGTCCATCAGGCCGAGCACCCGGTTGTTGAGGCTCTCGATCCCTGGCTGGATGTGCACCGCTCCCGCCCTGCCCAGCAGCGCCAGCTGGTCCGCGGTGAGGTTGGACTTGACCTCGTAGTGCATCCGCAGGTCCCAGCCGCTGTCGGCGGCGCGCGGCAGGAAGTCCTTGAAGTAGGTCATGTCGATGATGTTGTCGACGGTGACGACGTCGAGGAGGCGGTGACGCCGGACCAGACGGTCGATCTCGTTCCACAGCCGTTCGCCGGGCTTGGCGCGGAAGGCCATCGCCGAGCCGTTGAGACCGCAGAAGGTGCAGTGGTGCTTCTCGCCCCACCAGCAGCCCCGCGCGCCCTCGACCACCAGCTTGGGATGGACGTACTCGGCCACGGGGGAGGCGTCGAGCGCGGACTGCCAGAGGTCGTAGTCGGGTGAGGCGATGTCCCCGGGCGCCACCGTGCGCCGCGTCTCCTCGTTCGCCCGCGAGACGCCGCCGTCCCACCAGCACAGCCCGGGTACGTCCACGGGCGGGGTGGAGCGGTCGAGATGGGCCAGCAGGGCGGGGAACGCGTACTCCCCCTCGCCGCGGACCACATGGTCGACGAAGGGATGGTTGCGGTGCAGGGCGTGCCCCATCGGCCCCTCGCAGTTGCTGCCGCCGAACACCACGGTGACGCCGGGGCGGCGGCGTTTGAGCTCGGCCGCGAGCGCGAGGGAGGACACGTTCTGCATGAACGTGCTGGTGAACCCCACGACCTCGGGGTCGGCGCCCAGGATCTCCGACGCCGTGCGGTCGATGAACTCCGCCGCGTGGGCCCGCATCGCGGAGGCCTTCTCGATGGAGATCCCGCGCCGGCGGGCGTACGCGGCGAGCCGCTCGACGCCCCAGTCGGGATCTCCGTACAGCACGCCCGAGAAGACCCAGTCCCCGAGCCCGTCGAAGATCGAGTCACTGCCCACGGCGACATGGTCGCCGGGGCGGATGCGGCCGTCGGAGCGCTCCAGCAGGAACTCGGCCCAGCGCAGGGAGCCGTGGAACTCGCGGACCTCGTCACCGGGCCGGGTGCGGCTCAGCAGGGAGTGGAGCAGACCGATCTGCAGCGAGGGCAGTTCGACCGGCTGCCACGGCATGGTCACCAAATGGACGCGCATACCGTCCCCCCGCCCGTGACGCGGGGCGGCCGCCGATACGCGACCGGCGCCCGCCCACGCCCGTTCAGGGCGTCGGTCGCTTGTCGATGGTGTGCCGCTCGCGGTTCTTGGCCTCCTCCTCGCGGACCACCACCTTCTTGATCTCCGGCTTGACGCGGGTGTCGTCCTCTGGTGCCCTGTCGCTGTCCATGGTTTCCCTCCCATGCCTCAAGTCCGTTGACCGTAAGCGTAGTTACCGGTGGTACGCAAGGGGCTGCCGAGGTGGGGCGTTCCGGTTCAGGACCCCCGCGGCGCGTCCAGACCAGTCAGCCGCAGCACCGTCCAGTGCTCCTCGATCAGCACGCACACCAGGTCGGGCGCGGCCGTGGTGAGGTCCTCGGGCGGACCCGGCAGCGGCACCGCCACCGGTGGCCGCTCCAGCAGCGCCGGGTTCCACACCCACAGGTTCTCGTCCTCACCGACGCCCACGATCAGGTCCTGGCCGTCATGGTGGAGGGTGGCCCAGCGGGTGAGGGCGCAGGGCAGCGGCAGCTCGGCCATCGTGCTGAACAGCCCCAGGCCGTGGAGGCGCATGACCGGGGGCGCCGCCCCGCCGGACACGACGGCGAGCCGGGCGTCGCGCTTTCCGCAGAACACCACGAGCGGAGGCAGGGACCCGGGGCGGGGGCCGAAGCCCAGGGCCGCGATCTCGCGGGACTTCGCGAGGGGGGTGCCGGAATGGAGGTGTACGACGCCCGCCCGGTCGATCCGCGCGAACTGGAGCTTCCCGCTCGGCCGGATGAACGGCACGAGTTCGGAACGGGCCCCCTCCGACGGGTCGTAGTACGTCGCCACCTCCCCGGACTTCAGCCAGATCAGCGCTCGCCAGCCCGACCGGTGGGAGTTCACGACGAGTACGGCGGTCCGGCCCGGAGCGGACACCGCCCGCACTGATCGCAGGTCCCCCCTGGCCCAGGAGGCGCAGTACCGGACCTCGGGGGCTTCGATCTCCTCACCCGTCCGCGCGTCCACGAGCGACCCGCCCGAGAGCTCGCTCCCCACGGCCAGGACCGGCTGCCCGTCCGGCAGGACCAGCGCCGCGAGCCGCGTGCTCAGCCCGGACCCCGCCCGGCAGCCCAGGCGTTCGGTGCCGTCGACGTTCGTCAGCCGCAGCCCGTCGCGGGTTCCCAGCACGGCCAGCGACCAGTCGAGGCCCTCCGCCCGGGGCAGGGCGACGACACGGCGCGCGCGGCGCAGATCGTAGTCCGGCTGATCGGGGGGCCCGCCCCGGTCCGCGTCCCAGAGCCGGACCGTGCCGTCCCACCCCGCCGACGCCAGCAGGCGGTCGCCCCGGCCCGTGGTGAGGGCGGTCAGCGCGTAGCCACTGCCCCGCAGGAGCCTCGGCGCCCTGAGGTCGTCCTTCTGTTCCGAAACGCTCACCTGCGCGCCCAGCGCGCTCTCCGCCGTCTCCTGGTCGGCGCTCAGAGCCATCCGGCTGTTCAGCTGCCGGACCGTCACCCCCGTGACGGGGTCGAAGATCCTGATCCGGGAGGCGCGGCCGGCGATCGCGAGCAGTGTCCGGCCCTGCGAGACGAACGGCGCGAGCGCCCGTACGCGGCCCACCAGGCCCGGTACGACGAGGACAGCGGTGTCGCGCTCCACGTCCCACACCCGGACCGTGCCGTCCTCCGCGCCCGACGCCGCCAGCACCCGTCCGTCCGCAGCCCCCAGGCAGCTCAGGGCGTACACGGGCGAGGTGTGTCCATGCATCCCGCCGGCCGGCTCCCGGGCGTCGACGTCCCAGCGGCGGACCGTGCAGTCGGCGCCCGCGGACAGCACCAGACGGCGTCCGCCGGGGAGTACGGCCGTCGCCAGCGCCGCCACCGGTCCCAGGTGGCCGGGCAGGACGGTGGCGGTCCAGGTCCGCGGATCCCACAGCCGCAGCCGCCGGTCCTTGCCCGCCGAGGCGAGCACCGGAGGCCCGCCGGTGTCGAGCCCGGCCAGCGCCTGCACGGTGTCGCTGTGCCCGCGCAGCACCGCGACCCGCTCGCCGTCCTCCAGGTCCCAGACCAGGATGTCCTGACCGGCCGCGGCGGCCAGCAGCCGCCGGCCCCGCGCGTCGGTCAGTCCGGCCAGCGCGGTCACCGTGGTCGCCGCCCCGGTCAGCACCCGCCGCGTCTCACCGGTGTCCGGGTCCCACACGCGTACGGTCGTGTCCCCGCCCGCCGAGGCCAGCAACTCCCGCCCGTCCGGCGCACGGCACACCGTCAGGACCATCACCGGTCCCGCGTGTCCGCGCAGCCCGACGCTGAAGTCGTCCGGCACCGCCGACAACGCCTCCACCCGCACGGGCAGCGCCGCGTGGCCCTGGAGCCAGTCCAGCAGCGACGGCTCCTCCGCCAGGGCCGTCATCTGGAGGGTGCGCAGCCGCGCCGCCGGGTCCAGCGGTACGAGCCGGGGCGCGGCCCGCAGGTACAGCCGGGCGACCGGCGAGGAGAAGCGGTCCGGCAGCGAACGGACCGCCGCCTCCGTGCGGGTGGGATCGGCGCACATGAGGAACCCCAGATCGCGCAGGACCCTCGGCAGGAGTCCTCCCGCCAGCGCGTGCGCCGCGAGGTGCCGGGGCAGGTAGGGGTGCGCCCGCGCCCAGGAAGCCGGGTCAGGGCCGCCCACCGTCGCCAGCAGCGCCCGGGCGATACGGGTCTGGGCGTCGTCGGGGGACAGCGCCCTGAAGTGGTCGATGAGCGACTGGTGGTAGAGGCGGTACACGGTCTGGCCCGACTCGCCCGCCTCGACGAGGTGGAAGCCGGCGTGCTCGAGGACCCAGGTGATGTCCCGGTCGGTGTACACCCGGCCGTCGTCGGAGAGCACCGTGGCCAGCACCGGCCACAGATCCCGGCGTGGCAGCCCCGCGCCCTCGGCCCAGGCCAGCGGCCGCAGCAGATCGCGGACCCGCCCCGGATCGGCGATCCGGGCGAACTCCTCGTCCAGTACGGCCGTCAGGCCGCCCGCCAGCAGCCGCTCCAGGCCGCTGTCCGGGACGTCGCCGTCGGTCAGGGAGGTGAGGACGGCCCGGGTCGCCACCCGGGCGTACAGGAAGATTCCCCGGCTCGCCGCGGCGACCCTGGCCGCCCAGGCGCGTGCCTCCGAGTCGCGGCCCCGAAGCGGCGATCCCTCGGCGCCGAGCAGCCGGCGCAGGGCGTAAGCCGCGAGGTCGGCGTCGCCCCCCGGCTCGTCGTCGAGCACGGCCGTCTCGTCCGGGGACAGCGCCTGCAGCAACGGTCCGCCGTCGTGGACGTGTTCCCCGCCGCCGGCGCGGTGGGGCCTGGTGCCGACCAGGACGCGCACCCGCGGCAGATCGGCGAGCGGACGCAGCAGGTCGGCGGCGATCGCCACGGCCTCGCCCGGCTTGGCCTCGTCGAGGCCGTCCAGGACCACGGCGACCGGACGGCGGAGCTCGCCGATCTGCTGGACGACCTGGGGGGCGCGCAACCGGCCGTCGGGGGGAACGGGCAGCAGCAGCGCGTCGACGAGCGCGCGCAGGCAGTCATCCAGGGTCTTGTTGCGGCACGTCAGGGCGATGTCGACGCAACCCGGCGTCGGCAGCACGCCGTTCGGGGTGTCGATGAGGGCGCCCTCCGCCTCGGCGATGGCCCGCAGATTCGGGTCCGAGAGCGTGGCGATCCGTCCGAGCAGCGCGGACTTGCCGGTGCCGGGCGAGCCGGTGACCACGAACAGTCCGTGGTCGGCGCGGTCCAGCCAGCCCGTCAGCCGCCGGAGCAGCCGGTCGCGCCCGCAGAAGTACCAGCCGGTCTCGCCCACTTCGGCCCCGCGCCTCGGCCGGCTCTCCGCCCCGCTCACCCGGCTCGCGCGCTCGATGCCGTCCCTGCACCAACTCCTGCCGACGTGGCGGTGCGTGGCCGACGGCGACGGCGGCCGCGCCGGTCTCTCCGCCGTACCCCTGCCCGGCGCGGACGCCGTGCTCGTCGCCGACGCGCTGCGGCTGCACACCGAGCTGGACACGGCCACGCCGGACGGCTACGCCCTCCATGTCTTCGGCGGCTACCGGCAGCCCACCGGCCAGTCCGCCCTGCGCACCGGCGACGGGCTGCGCAGCAGCCGCGAGCTCGACGGCACGGACCACCGGGGCGACGGAACGGTGCCCCGCTTCTCGTGTTTCCCGGCCCAGCTCACGGACGACTCCACCGTGCGCTTCTTCGCGCAGAAGCACGGCGCGCTGCAGAACGAGCGGGCGCTGCTGAACCAGATCGAGGCGATCCTGACGGCCCGTGATCCGCGCCAGTTCCTCGACGGCGCCCGGGAGTTGTCCGTCGACGTGCCCGAGATCGCCGACGGTACGCGCTGCCCCCTCGAGGTCACGGCCCAGGACGACCGGCTCGTCCTCGTCGCCACCGCCGAGGACGCGGAGACCGGGACGGTGGCGGTGCGCCGGAGCCTGCGCAACCGGGGCGGGGGCCGGTACGGCGCCGAGATCACGCTCCCCGGCCCCGGCACCTGGCGCGTCGTCGTCGGCGACCCGGTGAACCGGGGCAGGGTCCACGAGGTCAGCAGCATCGTGCTCGCCGCCGGGTGACCGCGCCCCGGCCGGGGCCCGCGGGGAGCCGGCGCTCGGGCGGGCCGCGGCGGGTCCTGCGGGAAGCCGGGCGGTCATGCGGGCTCAAGCAGGTCCCAGCGGTTGCCGTAGAGGTCCTCGAAGACCGCCACCGAGCCGTACGGTTCGTGGCGCGGCTCCTCCAGGAAGCGGACGCCGGCCGCGAGCATCCGGGCGTGGTCGCCGGCGAAGTCCGCGGTGTGCAGGAAGAAGCCCACCCGCCCACCGGTCTGGGCGCCCACGCTCGCCGCCTGCGCCTCGTCCTTGGCGCGGGCCAGCAGCAGTCCCGTACCGCCCTCCTCGCCGCGCGGTCGCACCACCACCCAGCGCGTGCCCCCACCCCTGTCGGTGTCCTCGACCAGTTCGAAGCCGAGGGCGTCGGTGTAGAAGGCGATGGCCTCGTCGTAGTCGCGGACGACGAGAGTGATCAGGGCGATGAAGGACATACGCCAACGTTATACGTATGACTACAGCCCGGCAACCGAGGCGGGTCCGGCCCACCGAGGGGGGACAATGGCATCCATGGACCCGCAGCTGCTCGCCGAGCTCACCGGACGCGCGCGGCGGCTCGCCGTGCCGGGACGCCGCCGCCTCCTGGGGCTGGCCGGGGCGCCCGGCGCCGGGAAGTCCACCCTCGCCGCGCGGCTGGCCGAACGCCTCGACGGGCTCGCCGCCCTCGTCCCCATGGACGGCTTCCACCTCGCGAACGCCGAGCTGGACCGGCTCGGCCGCGCCGGACGCAAGGGCGCCCCCGACACCTTCGACGCCGCCGGATACGCGGCCCTGCTCGCCCGCCTGCGTGACCCCGATCCCGGCACGACCGTGTACGCGCCCGCCTTCGACCGGACCCTGGAGGAACCGGTCGCCGGCAGCATCCCGGTCGGCCCCGGCACTCCGCTCGTCATCACCGAGGGCAACTACCTCCTCCATGGCGAGGGGCCCTGGGCGCAGGTCCGCCCCCTCCTCGACGAGGTCTGGTTCCTGGAGCTGGACGACCGCCGCCGCGTCCCCCGGCTCGTCGAACGCCATGTCCGCTTCGGCAAGGAACGCGGGCACGCCGAACGCTGGGTGAGGGAGTCCGACGAGGCCAACGCCCGCCTCGTGGCGCGGGGCCGGGACCACGCGCACCTGGTCGTCACGATGAGCTGAGCCCGCGCCGCCCTCCACCGTGGTCCCCGCCACACCGGTGCGGCGGCCGACATGCCCTCGGTAGGCTCGGGGCAAGTGTTCACCAGCTGAAGCGGTGACGAGGGAAGGCAGCGACGTGGGACTGTTCCGGCGCGGGCCGAGGCGAGACAGCAGCGACGCACCGAGGGACCCCGAGTTCACGTTCTTCTCCGAGGCCGAGGGCGGCCGCTTCCGCGGGCAGGTCCGCGAGGCGTTCGCCGAGCGCGGTCTCGAAGTCACCGTGTACGCGGGGGTGGTGACCGACGACGCCGGGCGCCAGTTCGGGCTCGGAAACCTGGCCGCCGTGTGTCACAACGACCAGCGCGGGCCTCGGGTGTGGCCCGACCTCACCCGGCAGCATGTCGGCATGGTGCTGCGCACCATGGACGCCCCGTCCGCGCTGGAGACGCTGCCGCCCGAGCAGATCCGCGCCCAGCTCTATCCCCGGGTCGTCAGCGGCGACGGGCTCAACCGGGAGACCTTCGAATACGCCCGCCCGGTGGCGCCGGGGCTGTACGAGATCCTCGCGCTCGACCTGCCCGAGAGCGTCATGATGCTCACCGACGAAGCCCTCGAGCCGCTCGGCGATCTCCAGCATCTGCGCCACCGCGCGCTGAACAATCTGCGCGGACTGCCCGTCGAAGGACACGAGACCGTCAAGGACTCCGACGGCATGCGCTTCGAGGTGCTCCTCGGCGACTCCTTCTACACCGCCAGCCGGGTCCTCGCCCTGGACGAGGTCGTGCGCCAGGTCACCGGGCAGCACGTGGGCGACCACGGGGCGCTGGTGGCGCTGCCGTTCCGCCATCAGCTGGCGTTCCACGTCATCCGTGACATGGCGATGGTGCCGGCGCTCAGCGCGATGGCGTCCTTCGCCGCCTCGGGCTACCAGGACACCCCGGGCGCGATCAGCCCGTACGTCTACTGGTGGAGGGCCGGTACGCTCACCCAGCTCAGCGACCGGGACGAGGACGGCGACGGGATGCGGATCGTCGTCGGGGACGATTTCCAGGACCTGCTGGAGCTGCTGCTGGCCCGGGAGGGCGAAGGCGGCTGAGTCGCCCCGCGCCCGACGCGCGAGCAGGATGCTGTACGTCGAGGAGGAGACCCATGCCCAGTACGACCGTTCCGTCCGATGCCGTGCCGTCGGAGCCCGCGCCCTTCACCGCCGAGGACTACCGCGCCCGGATGACCCGGGCGGCCGAGTCGGCCGCCGAGGCCGGGCTCGCGGGAGTCGTCGTGTCCCCGGGCCCCGACATGGTGTACCTGACGGGCTACCAGCCGACCGCGATCACCGAGCGGCTCACGCTTCTCGTCCTGGCGGCCGGGCGGCAACCGGTGCTCGTCGTCCCGGCGCTGGAGGCCCCGGACGCGGCGAAGGCGCCCGGCGCGGTCGCCCTCACTCTGCGCGACTGGACCGACGGGAAGGACCCGTACGACCTCACCGCCCGGCTGCTCGACGTGGACGGCAGGTTCGGCGTCAGTGACAACGCCTGGGCGATGCACCTCCTCGGGCTCCAGAAGGAGCTGCCCGACAGTTCGTACGTGTCGCTGACCGAGGCGCTGCCGATGCTGCGTGCCGTGAAGGACGCGCACGAGCTGGAGCGGATCGAGGCGGCGGGCCTCGCCGCCGACGCGGCCTACGGCGAGATCCTCAAGGTGCGCTTCTCCGGCCGCAGGGAGACGGAGGTCGCCGCGGACCTGGCCGATCTGCTGCTGCGCTTCGGTCACTCCCAGGTCGACTTCACCGTCGTCGGCTCGGGTCCCAACGGGGCCAATCCGCACCACGAGGCCGCAGACCGTGTCATCCAGCACGGTGACATGGTGGTCCTCGACTTCGGCGGCCTCAAGTACGGCTACGGCTCCGACACCACCCGTACCGTCCATGTCGGCGAGCCCACCGCCGAGGAGCAGCGCGTCCACGACGTCGTCCGCGAGGCGCAGCAGGCCGGGTTCGACGCGGTCGAGGCGGGAGCGGCCTGCCAGGCCGTGGACCGGGCGGCGCGCGAGGTGATCACCGAGGCCGGGTACGGCGAGTACTTCATCCACCGCACCGGCCACGGCATCGGCGTCACCACCCACGAGCCGCCGTACATGATCGAGGGCGAGGAGCGACCGCTCGTCCCCGGCATGTGCTTCTCCATCGAGCCCGGGATCTATCTGCCGGGCCACTTCGGCGTCCGGATCGAGGACATCGTCACCGTCACCGAGAAGGGCGGCCGTCGCTTCAACAACACCTCGCGCCAGATGGCGATCGTCGACTGAGCCGCACGGCCTCCCGGGCGGGTACTCAGCCGTCAGCGAGGATCACGGACGACTCCGGAGGGAGCGTCAACACTCCCTTGACGTCCGGCGGTTGGGTCCCGTCCCAGGAGGCCAGGACGTGCCCTCCGCCACCGAGGGCGATCCGGGCCGGATCCTTGGCGAGGTTCACCGCGACCCGTACGTCTCCGCGCCGGAACGCCAGCCACCGCGCCGACTCGTCGTACGCCACCCGTACCGCCGCCAGGTCAGGATCCGTCAGGTCCGGGTGGGTGCGGCGCAGGGCGATCAGCTCGCGGTACCAGGCCAGCAGCCGGGCGTGCGGCTCCCGCCGCCGCTCGGACCGGTCCAGGCACGAGCGGTCACGGGTGGCGGGGTCCTGCGGGTCCGGGACGTCCTCCTCGGCCCAGCCGTGCGCCGCGAACTCCCGCCGCCGGCCCTCCCGTACGGCCCGCGCCAGCTCCGGATCGGTGTGGTCGGTGAAGAACTGCCAGGGCGTCCCGGCCCCCCACTCCTCGCCCATGAACAGCATGGGTGTGAACGGCCCGGTCAGCACCAGCGTGGCCGCACAGGCCAGCAGGCCCGGCGAGAGGCCGGCCGAGAGACGGTCCCCGAGCGCCCGGTTGCCGATCTGGTCGTGCGTCTGGGCGAAGCCGACGAAGCGGTGCGCCGCCGTCCTCGCGAGGTCCACGGGACGGCCGTGCGTGCGGCCCCGGAAGCTCGAATACGTCCCGTCGTGGAAGAAGACACGGCCGAGGGTCTTGGCCAGGGCGGCGAGCGGCGCGCGGGCGAAGTCGGCGTAGTAGCCCTGGGCCTCGCCGGTCAGCGCCGTGTGCAGACCGTGGTGGAAGTCGTCGTTCCACTGGGCGTGCAGCCCGAGGCCGCCGGCCGCGCGCGGCGCCGTCGTCGCGGGATCGCACCGGTCGGACTCGGCGATCAGGAACAGGCTCCGGTCCTGCTCCGCCGCCAGGGCGTCGACCGCGCCGGACAGCTCCTCCAGGAACGGCCGCGCGCGGGTGTCGGCGAGCGCGTGGACGGCGTCGAGGCGCAGTCCGTCGACGCGATAGTCGCGCAGCCAGGCGAGCGCGCTCTCCAGGAGGTAGGCCCGGACCTCGTCGGAGCCCGGGGCGTCGAGGTTCACGGCCGCGCCCCACGGCGTGTGGTGCGTCTCGGTGAAGTACGGACCGAAGGCGGGCAGGTGATTGCCGGACGGGCCGAGGTGGTTGTGGACCACGTCGAGCACGACCCCCAGCCCGAGCCCGTGGGCCGTGTCGACGAAGCGCATGAGTGCCTCGGGCCCGCCGTACGGCTCGTGCACCGCCCACAGCGACACACCCTCGTACCCCCAGCCATGACGCCCCGGGAACGGACACAGCGGCATCACTTCCACATGGGTGATGCCCAACTCCACCAGCTCGCCCAGGTGTTCGGCGGCCGCGTCGAGGGTGCCCTCGGGGGTGTACGTGCCGATGTGCAGCTCGTACAGAACGGCGTCCCGCAATCCGGGCAGGCTCGCTGCCGAGGGGTGGCGCCACACGTACGCGCCCGGGTCGACCACCGCGCTGAGACCGTCCGGGCCGTCCGGCTGACGGCGCGAGCGGGGGTCGGGCAGCACCGGGCCGCCGTCGAGCGAGAAGCCGTACCGCGCGCCCTCACCCGCCCCCTCGCCGGCCTCCGCGTGCGAGACCCACCAGCCGTCCCGCACCGGATCCCGCTCCAGCGGATGGTCCGAACCGTCGAGCCGCAGCACCACCCGGTCCCGGGCGTGCGGCGCCCATACCTCGAAGAGCACTGGCGAATCCCTTCGTCGTCTCGTCCCATCCTGCAAGGCGGGGCGCTGTCACACCAGGTGGACGCGCTCCTGCACGACCGGATGCCCGGCCCGTGCGAAGTTCGCCGCCATGGGGAAGTTCCCCTGGTCGGTCGCGCCCGCGACGAAAGCGGCGCCCCGCTCGGCCAGGAAGTGCGTGCACTCGACCAGCAGGTCATAGGCGTAGCCGTGACCGCGCTGCTCGGGTACGACCCCGATGAAGCCGACGCACGGCCCCGAGGAGTTGTGGGCGGGCACCTGGATGCCGACGAGCTCCCCGTCCGGGGTGTACGCCAGCCGCCACCACTCGCGGGGCGAGGGGCACCAGTGGAAGAAGTCCAGTTCCTCCTGGGCGGCCAGGTCCAGCCCGCCCTTCTCGATGGCCAGCAGGGCGTGGGCGTCGAGGGTCACCGAGTGCACCCGGCGCAGCACGTCGAGGATCACGGCGTCGTCGGGCTCGGGCCGGAACTCCAGCCGGCCGGGCCGCTCGGGCAGTCCGCACTCCGGCGTCCACCGATAGGAGAACCGTTCCACCAGGACCTTCATGCCGGCCGCCCGCGCGGCGCTGATCCTCGACTCGCCCGCCGCCCGCGTCGCGGGGTCGTCGCGCCAGCCGGCCGGCAGGATCAGTTCGTACTCGGTCCTCAGCGGAGACCGGCTCAGCAGCTCGACCCCCGCCTCGTCCTCGCCCGGCGCGAAGTCGAACCAGTTGAGGAGCAGGGGGTCGGTGTCCTCCGGGCCGCCCCACCAGGCGGCCCGGGCGACGACGACCCCGTCGCGCTCGGCGATCCAGGTCCACTCCGGCCGGTAGTCGCCGCCTTCGGCGAGCGTGCGGTAGGTGACTCCGGTGATCACCCGGCCGACGAGGCCCGGGTCCTGGAGCGAGGCGAAGAGGGACGTCTCTCCTTCGGCCAGTGAACGGATCACCAGCCTGCTCGGCGTCTCGCTCACGCGCGCCCCCAGACGTAGTTGACGGCCCGCTCGAAGTCGACGTACCCGGCGCGCTCGAAGGACCTCGCCATCGGCACATTGCCGAGATCGGTGGCTGCCCGGATCCGGGGCACTTCCTGCTCGGCGAGGATGCGGGTGCCTTCGGCCAGGATGTCGTCGATGTAGCCGTGGCCACGGTGTGCCGGGAGCACACCGATGTAGGCGATGGTGTGGTGGTAGTTGTTGCGGGCGGGGATCACGAAGCCCACCGGCTCGCCCGACTCCGGGAGTTGGGCGACCTGCCACCACGCGCGGGGCGAGGCGTACGCCTCGAACTCCTCGTCGTAGTGCTGCTCCGCCGCCTCGCGCGGCGAGAGACCGGACGCCAGATCGGACTGGCCGTGCGCGTCGAGGGTGCCCTCGATCACCAGGGCCATCAGCCCGACGAGGTCCTCGCGGTCCTTCACCGCACGGAACTCCAGCCGCCGCGACGGCGCCGGTACGGGGGTCCCGGGGCGCCACTCCAGCCGCAGCCGCTCCACGAGCAGCCGTGCGCCCGAACGCTCGAGCACGCCCGTGAGGGTCTCCACGACCGCGCGGGCGGAGTCGTCCTCGCGCCAGTCCGGCGGGATGAACCTGCCGTACTCGGGGCGCTCCGCGCCGGCCGGCACGACCCGCGCAGTCGCGGTCTCCAGGAGGCGCAGCCCGATGTCGGAGGCTTCCTCGGCCGGGAGTTCCGGGTCGATGTCGAAGAAGTCGAGGGCGAGCGGGGCGCCGCCCTCGGCATTGGTCCACCAGGCGATCCGGGCCAGGACGCGGTCACCGCGCAGGGCGACCCACATCCACTCGGGCACCCGGCGCCCGGTGGCGAGATCGTCGGCCAGTTCGTGGTCGAGGGCGTACGAGAGCCGGCAGAACAGATCCAGCTCCTCCGGCCCGGCGAGCGGGCGGACGGTGAGATGAGCGGGCGTCGTCGAAGACGTCGTCAAGAGGTGGTCCCTCCAAGGGAGTCGAGTGCGCAGACCGTAACAGCGCGAGGTCCCCAGGGGCACGGGCATATACGGTCCGGCGCAGGTCAGCGCAGCAGGGCCCGGCTTCATCTGGACACCCCGGGCATCCCGGCACGACAATCTGGAACGTGACGTCCTCCTTCGAATTCCGCACGTACCCCGCTCGGCTCTCGGACGCCGAACGGGACAAGGCGCTGGGGATACTCAGGGAGGGCGCCGCGCAGGGCAGGCTGTCCCACGACACCTTCGTGAACCGGATGGAGAAGGCGCTCGCGGCCGCCCGCCCCGAGGAGCTCGCGGCGCTCACCGCCGACCTGGTGACCGAGGGCCGCTGGTCGCGCCGGCTGTTCGGCGCGGTGGAGCGCGCGTCCGCCTTCACGGCCCGGCTGGGGCGCGCCTGGCAGGCGGAGCGGCTTCCGAAACTGCTGCTGCCCGAGCCCGGCCCGTATCCGCTGCGGATCGGCCGCGACCCGGCGAACGGTCTGCGGCTCAGCCACGACACGGTCTCGCGCCTGCACGCCGAGCTGAGCCTGCGGGACGGCCGGTGGATCCTGCGCGACCTCGGCTCGACCAACGGCACCACCGTCAACGGACAGCGGGTGACGAGCGCCGTCGTCGTGCGCCCGGGTGACATGGTCGCGTTCGGCCGTATGAGCTTCCGCCTCTCCGGACGCTGATCCGGCCCGACACCGCAGGTGAGCGCCCCCGACCGTCACCCGAATGGGTGTACGTCGCCTGCGGCGGGGCCGAAAGGGTGATGCGCTGAGGGAACGCACGCCCCCGACCCGGGTGCGGCGACCGGCCAACGGCACCGACTGGGGGCGCGATGGTTGACGACCAGCCCACGGGCATACGACGCATAGGCATACGAGGAGCGGGCACCTGGCCCGCACGGGTGCCGGGAGGCCCCTCGGCACCGTCCGGCGCGGCCTCGGCCCGTACCGTCGCGCCCAGCCCCTTCGGCCACGGCGCCGCACGCGATCCGTACCCCGTCTACCGGACGCTGCGCGAGGACTTCCCGCTCCCCTTCGACCCGTTCCTCGGGGCGTGGCTGCTCAGCCGGTACGCCGATGTCGCCACGGCCCTCGTCGATCCCCGCTTCACCCACGGCCACCGGCCCGGCGACCCGCCGTGCGCCGCCACCCACCTGGACGTCGACACCGCCGAGCTGCGCACCGTCACCGAGCGCACCGCCCATGTCCTGGCCCGGCGCATCGCCGGCCGGACCCAGGCCGATCTGGTCGAGGACTTCTGCCGCTGGCTGCCCGCGGGAACGGTCGCCGCCGCCGTCGGCGTCCCCTACCGCGACATGATGCGGCTGGTGCGCGGCCGGGCCGCCACGGCGATGGCGGGCCAGTGCACCGGGCAGATAGCCCTGCGGGCGAAGGCGCTGGCGTCCTTCCTCGCCAATGTCCTCGACGACCCCGACCAGCTGGAGGCGCTGCGGTACGGCCCGCCGGAGCTGGTCGTCCGGGCCTGGACCGAGTCCCTGCGGCGCGACCCGCCCGTGCAGGTCGCCGTCCGCCGCACCTGCGCCGAGGTCCGGGTCACCGGCGGCACCATCCCGGCGGGCGAGTCCGTGGCCCTGCTGATCGGATCGGCGGGCCGGGACGCGGAACGCTTCCGGGCCCCCGACCGCTTCGACGTGCTGCGCGACGACGGCGGTCAGCTCACCTTCGGCAGCGGCTTCTGTCCGGCCGTCCTGCTCGCCTCCCTGGAAGCGGAGTACGGTCTGCGCGCCCTGCTCGACGCCATGCCCAAGCTGCGCTGGGCGGACGGCTTCCGACCCAGGCAGGCGGGACTGATCACCCGGGCTCCCCGGGTTCTGTTGGTACAGCCAGGCGGCTGAGCAACGCCACCGGGCGGTCCGCGAACAGCTCCGCGAGCCGTACCGGACCGCCGTCGAACTCCCGGCGCGGATCGAGGAGATCGAACCAGTGGCCCTCCGGCAGGGCCAGCTCGGTGTCGGCCCAGCCGCCCGACTCAGCCAGACGCAGGGAGAGCCGGGTGACCGCCGTCACCACCGCGCCGGAGCGGACGAAGGCCAGGCAGTGCCCGGCCGCCGGGCCGGTCGCCGTCAGTGGCGCGTACCGGCCCGACTCGCCGAAGATCTCCGAGTAGTGCCGGCGCAGCCGCAGCGCCGCGCGGGTCACTTCCGTCCTGGCGTCCGGCGGCCCGATCCGGAACGGCCCCCGGTTGTCCGGGTCGACCAGGGTCCGGCACTCCCGCTCCGTCCCCTGGTACAGCTCCGGCACGCCCGGCATGGTGAGCTGCACCAGCGCGGCGCCCAGGGAGTTGGCGAGCGCGTGCGGGGCGAGCTCGGCGGCGGCCCGGACCACCGGGTGCCGTTCGGCGCCGGGCCCCGCGAGACCCGTCCCGGCGAACGTCGTGACCGCCCGCTCGTACGCC
Organism: Streptomyces sp. NPDC038280; assembly: GCF_055600045.1. NCBI lineage: Bacteria > Bacillati > Actinomycetota > Actinomycetes > Kitasatosporales > Streptomycetaceae > Streptomyces > Streptomyces sp. NPDC038280. Next base: position 822,442 of record NZ_JBVJYZ010000001.1, on the reverse strand, counting down.
GGGTCGGGCTCCGTCCAGCTGGTGCGGAGCCCCGCTTCCCGTACGGACTTCAGCAGTGCCGTGGCCAGCCGCTCGGCGTCGTCGTCGGTGCGGTGGGGGCCCAGACCGAAGACGGTCTGCCAGGCCGTCCACGCCAGGTGCGGATCGGGCGCGGCGGCGCGGGGGTCCGAGGCCGCCTCCGCGACCAGCTCCGCCCAACGGCCGGGGCACTGGGAGAGCACCGCGATGGAGGCCCTCACGTCCGCGCTGCGCTTGGTGTCGTGGGTGGAGAGGACGGTCCCGGTGGCCGGCCAGTCGTGGGCCAGCCGCGCGCAGTAGGCGTGGAACTCCTCGGGGCCCACCGCGGGCGCGCCCGGGTCGCCGCCGACCTCGTTGGCCGACAGGAGCGGCGTGTAGCGGTAGAAGGCCGTGTCCTCCACGGACTTGGCGCGCAGCGCGGAGGCGGTCTGCGCGAACCGCGCCCGGAACCGCCGGTGGAGGGGCCCGTCGCCGAGCAGCCCGAGTGCCAGATCGCGGACGACGTCGACGGCCGCCGCCTCCTCGGGCACGGCGTAGGCCGCCTTCGCCCGGCGCGCCGCGTCGGGGGTGAGCGCCTCCTCCCCACCGGTCCGGTACGGCCGGTAGACGGGTACGCGCACCAGCAGTTCCCGGACGGCGGTGCGCAGGGCCCAGGGCGCGTGGTCGCGCAGCCGCGCGTCGTCGGCACAGATCCGGGCGGCTGTCCTGGTCAGGAAGGCGATCTCGGCGGAGAGCTCATGGTTCACCACCCAGTAGGCGGCCCGCCGCGTCGTCGCCTCCCAGTGCCCGCCCCGGTCCACGGCCGGGCCTGCGAACTCCCGGTAGGCCTCCGTCAGTTCCCCGGCTCCGCGCTCGTCGACGAACAGGCCGTCGATGTGGCGCAGGGCGTCGTACCCGGTGGTGCCGGCGACGGGCCACCGCGTGGGCAGCCGCTCCGGGCCGGTCAGGATCTTCTCGACCACCGTCCAACACCGGTCGCCCGTCGCCTTGCTGAGGTCCTCCAGATAGCCCTCCGGGTCCGCGAGGCCGTCCGGGTGGTCGATCCGCAGGCCCTCGATCACGCCGTCCCGGACGAGCTCCAGGATCTTGCCGTGGGTGGCCTCGAACACCTCCGGGTCCTCGACGCGGACGCCGATGAGATCCGAAATGGTGAAGAAGCGCCGGTAGTTGAGCTCGGTACGGGCCAGCCGCCACCAGCCCAGCCGGTACCACTGGGCGTCCAGCAGCTCGGGCATCGGCAGCCCTTCGGTGCCCTCGCGCAGCGGGAACTCCTGGTCCTCGTGGAGCAGCGTCCCGTCCCGGACCCGCAGCCGGGGAAGGGCGTCGCCGATCCGGTCGGGAAGGACCGGCAGCAGCACCTTGTTCCCGCCCGCCTCCCAGTCGATGTCGAACCAGCGGGCGTAGGGGGAGTCCGGCCCCTCGCGCAGGACTTCCCACAGCGGCCGGTTGTGACGTGGCACGGCCGCCATGTGATTGGGAACCAGATCCACGACCAGACCGATCCTGTGCTCCCGCGCGGTCGCGGCGAGCGCCCGCAGCCCGGCCTCACCGCCCAGCTCGGCCCGGATCCGACGGTGATCGGTCACGTCGTACCCATGGGCCGAACCCGGAACGGCCTCGAGGACCGGCGACAGATGCAGATGGGAGATCCCGAGCGAAGCGAGATACGGGACGGCGTCGGCTGCGTCCGAGAACGTGAATTCCGGCCGCAGCTGGAGCCGATACGTGGCGGTGGGCGTCATGCGAACGTACGTACCCCGTGAGACGGCTTCTGTGTCATTGACCCATGCGTCCATTTCGGTGCACAGGGCTACGGTCGCCTGATGCTCAGGATGTACCGCGAAACGATGTCCCTGCTCGGACCGGTTCTTCCGGTCGTCTCCTTCCTGGGCCGCCTTCCGACGGCGATGTGCCAGCTCGGCAGCCTCCTTCTGGTCGCCGAGACGAGCGGAAGCCTCGCCACAGCGGGACTGGCCGGTGGAGCGCTCGCCGCCGGCCAGACGGTGGGCGGGCCCCTGCTCGGCCGCGCGGCCGACCGGCGCGGCCAGCGCGGGATCGTCCTGGTCGCCTCGCTCGCCAACGCCCTGGCCGTCGCCGCCCTGGTGGTCGCCGCCCTGGCGCACCTGGCGACCGGCTGGCTCGTCCTGCTCGGCGCGCTCGCCGGGGCGAGCGTCCCCCAGGTCGGCCCGCTGTCCCGGTCCCGCTCGGTGGCCCTGGCCCGGCAGTCCGGCGCGGACGACCGGCTCGTCGGCACCGTCCTCTCCTTCGAGGGCACCCTGGACGAGGTGTCCTTCGTGCTCGGCCCCGCCCTGGTGGGACTCGCGGCGGCCGTTGCCCACCCCGCCGCGGCCCTGCTGCTGGCGTCGGGGCTCCTCGCGGTCTGCGGCACGGCGTTCGCCCTGCACCCGACGGCGGCGAAGGTCCGGCCGGTGACACCCGCCACCGGCGCGGCGCACCGGCGCGGCGGGCGGCTTCCAGGGGCCGCGTACGCGCTGCGCGTCACGATGGTCCTGCAGGGCGCGATGTTCGGCGCGTCCCAGGCGGGCATCACCGCGCTCACCGACCAGCTGGGCCGGCCCGCGCAGGCCGGTCTCGTATACGCGGCGATGGGCGTCATGAGCGCCGCGGCCGGGCTCTCGATGGCCGCCGTGCCCTCCGGGATCGGCCTGACGACCCGCTGGCGCGCGGCGACGCTCGCCCTCGTGGTGCTCTCCGCCCCGCTGCTATTGGTGGACGCCCTGTGGTCCCTGTACGCCTCGGTGATCGTCCTCGGGGTCGCGTACGCCCCCCACCTGATCACCATCTTCGGGCTCACCGAAAGGATAGTCCCCGCCACCCGGTTGGCGGAGTCGATGGCCTTCCTGACGAGCGGCATCGTCGGAGGGCAGGCCCTGGCCCTCGCCGTCTCGGGCCGCCTCGCCGATGGCCACGGTGCCCCGGCCGCCTTCGCCGTCGCGCTCGGGGCGGCGGTGGCGTGCGCGGTGCTGTCGTGGACGGTCCGCACGCCGGGCCACGCGGGCCGTCCCTCCCCGTCCGTCCCCGTCGCCCAGGAAGCCTGAGCCGCCCCGGTCCCGGGCCACGCCGGGCCCGCGCCGCCGTGCTGCTACGCCGGCCGGCGCAGCACCACCAGGCTCCGCCCCAGCAGCGGAAGCCGGTCGCCCGCCGAGACCTTCTCGACGTCGTACGGCGGAACGACCTCGGGGCGGGCCGTGTCCACCAGGACCTGCCAGTCCCTCCCGTGGTTCACCGGAACCATGAATTCCAGGTCCTCCGGGCTGGCGTTGAACATCAGCAGGAACGAGTCGTCGCCGATCCGCTCGCCACGCGGCCCCGGCTCGGAGATCGCGTTGCCGTTCAGGAACACCGACAGCGCCCTGGCCTGCGCCGCCTGCCAGTCCCGTGCCTTCATCTCCTCCCCCTCGGGGGTGAACCAGGCGATGTCGGTGAGCTCGTCGTGCGTGCCCTCCACCGGGCGGCCGTGGAAGAAGCGGCGCCGCCGCAGGACGGGATGGTCCCGGCGCAGCCCCACCATGGCCCGGGTGAACGCGAGGAGCGTGCCCGACGTGTCCGTTTCCGACTCCGGCCAGCGGACCCAGGAGACTTCGTTGTCCTGGCAGTAGGCGTTGTTGTTGCCACCCTGGGTGCGGGCGAACTCGTCGCCGTGGCTGAGCATCGGCACGCCCTGCGAGAGCATCAGCGTGGCGATGAAGTTCCGCATCTGGCGGTCCCTCAGCTCCAGCACCGCCGGATCGTCCGTGTCGCCCTCGGCGCCGCTGTTCCAGGAGCGGTTGTGGCTCTCGCCGTCCCGGTTGCCCTCGCCGTTTGCCTCGTTGTGCTTGGAGTTGTACGACACGAGATCGTGCAGTGTGAACCCGTCGTGGCAGGTCACGAAGTTGACCGAGGCCAGGGGGCGCCGCCCGTCGTCCTGGTAGAGGTCCGAGGAGCCGGTCAGCCGGGACGCGAACTCGGCGAGCGTCCTCGGCTCGCCGCGCCACAGGTCCCGCACGGTGTCCCGGTACTTCCCGTTCCACTCGGTCCACAGCGGCGGGAAGTTCCCCACCTGATAGCCGCCCTCGCCCACGTCCCACGGCTCGGCGATCAGCTTCACCTGGCTGACCACCGGGTCCTGCTGGACGAGGTCGAAGAACGACGACAAGCGGTCCACCTCGTGGAACTGCCGGGCCAGCGTCGCCGCCAGGTCGAAGCGGAAGCCGTCGACGTGCATCTCCGTCACCCAGTACCGCAGCGAGTCCATGATCAGCTGCAGGACGTGCGGGGAGCGCATCAGCAGCGAGTTCCCGGTCCCGGTGGTGTCGGTGTAGTAGCGGCGGTCGGCGGAGAGCCGGTAGTAGGACGGGTTGTCGAGCCCGCGGAAGGAGAGCGTCGGGCCCAGATGGTTGCCCTCGGCGGTGTGGTTGTAGACGACGTCCAGGATGACCTCGATGCCCGCCTGGTGCAGCGCCCGTACCGCCGACTTGAACTCCAGGACCTGCTGGCCCCGGTCTCCCCAGGACGCGTAGGCGTTGTGCGGGGCGAAGAAGCCGATGGTGTTGTAGCCCCAGTAGTTGGCGAGCCCGGCGTCCACCAGCCGGTGGTCGTTGACGAACTGGTGCACCGGCATCAGCTCCAGGGCGGTGACACCCAGCTCGCGCAGATGCCCGATCACCGCCGGGTGCGCGAGACCCGCGTACGTCCCGCGCAACTCCTCCGGGAGACCCGGATGGAGCATCGTCAGGCCCTTCACATGGGCCTCGTAGATCACCGTGCGGTGGTAGTCGGTCCTGGGCGGGCGGTCGTCCCCCCAGTCGAAGTACGGATTGACGACGACGGACGTCATCGTGTGCGGCGCCGAGTCGAGGTCGTTGCGGGAGTCCGGCCGCCCGAAGTGGTAGCCGTACACCGCCTCGCCCCACTCCACGGAGCCCGCGACCGCACGCGCGTACGGATCGAGGAGCAGCTTCGCCGAATTGCAGCGCTGCCCTCGCTCCGGAGCGTACGGACCGTGGACCCGGAAGCCGTACCGCTGTCCCGGCATCACGCCCGGCAGATAGGCGTGTCGGACGAAGGCGTCCGTCTCGCGCAGTTCCACGGCCGTCTCCGACCCGTCGTCATGGAGCAGACACAGCTCGATTCTGTCGGCGGCCTCCGAGAAGACCGCGAAGTTGGTGCCGGCGCCGTCGTAGGTGGCACCGAGGGGATACGCCTGTCCCGGCCAGACCTGCATAGATGAGACTCTTCCATTTCTGATCCGGGTGTAGGGGGCTACTTCGGCCAGATCCTGCCCGAAAGTGGGGCAACCTCCTAGGACTTCGGCCCGTCCTACCGGGTGACCACAGGCAATAGGGGGGAAATGTGCGCAAGCTAGTGCGCCGTCACCTGGGGAAAGTGGTGGCGGGCGCGGCCATGGCGGTCACGGCGACCGCCGTGATGGTCGGCATCACACTTCCGGGCACGGCGGGGGCGGACGACACACCGGGCGGCCGGTCCGCGGGGGCGGCGGGGGCCGCCCGCGACACCGGCGGGGTGGGCCGGGACGGCGCCGGGGGCGAGGGCGCTGGGGCACCCGAACCGGGTGTCGTGGCCGACGCGCCGGACGAGGGGGAGCGCGGGGTGGGCCGCGATCCGCTCACCGACGACGAACTGAAACGGGCCGAACAGCTGGCGCTGACGCCACCCACCCGGACAGCCGCCCGGAATGTCGAGGGCGCCCGCGGCCCCCAGCATCTGGCCACCAATCTCGCCGAACCACTGCCGGGCGAGCCCGAGACCGGCGCGCCGCGCCGTGCCGAGGTGCGGTTCTACGACTACGGCACCGACCGGTTGATGACCACGACCGTCAACCTCGACACCGGGAAGGCCGAGGCGACCGGCGCCCAGCGCGGCGTACAGCCCTCGCCGCACCCGCGTGAACTGCGCGAGGCCGTGGAGCTGATCCTGAAGAGCCCGCTCGGCGCGGGTCTGAAGGAGGACTACCGGGACGCCACCGGCAGGACCCTCACCTCACCCGATCAGCTCTGGTTCAACGGCGACGTCTACCGCACCTACCGCGAGGCGCGCGTGCCGGCGGCGCTGGAGAAGTGCGGTGAACACCGCTGCGTCCGGCTGGTCACCAAGGTGCTCAACGGTTCCTGGATCGACACCAGGAACCTGATCGTCGATCTGAGCGCCCGGACCGTCACCCGCGTCGGCTGACCGGCCGCGCCCCTTCATCCCACTTTCCGCAGTTCCGTACGAGGGAGTTCGTTTCCATGCACTCCACGCAGCTCACGAGAGCCGCGCGGGTCCGGCGGCGGGGCGCCGTCCTGGCCGCCGCCGCGCTCCTCGCCACCGCCACGGCCGCGGCCGGGCCCGTGTCCCCGGCGGCCGCCGACCCGGTCGCCGGCCCCGCCCCGGCGCGTCCCGACTGCAGCGCCGCCTACCGCGTCGAGCAGACACTCGACGGCGGCACCACCTGGCGCATGTGCTGGCGCTACGACACCGACTCCGGGCTGGTCCTGGAGAAGGTCAGCTACCAGCCGAAGAGCGCCTCCGCGCCCATCCGCGTGCTCACCAGCGCCAAGCTGGCCCAGATACATGTGCCGTACGACGACGGCAACGCCGAGTACGACGACCTCACCGGCGCCGGGTTCGGCTGGGGCCTGCAGAACCTCAAGCCCACCGAATGCCCCGGGGGAACCATCAAGCCGGTCCGCGTCCCCGAGCGGGGGAAGGTCAACGGCGTCTGCGCCACGACGCGGGCCCGGGGCCACGCCTATCGGATGGCCAACGACGAGGGCAGCAGGGTTTGGCAGTCCCAGGGCAAGGACCTGCTCGTCTACACCGTCAACAAGGTCGCCTGGTACGAGTACATCACCGAGTGGCGGTTCTCCTCCGACGGAATGATCGCCGCCAATGTCGGCGCCACCGGGAGCCTCGCGCCCAACGACTACAACGCCACCGACGGCCGCGGCTGGCCCCTCGGTCACGGCGCCCGCGACTACGCCACCAGCCACGCACACAACGTCTTCTGGCGGCTGAACTTCGGTCTCGACGGCTCCCCCAAGGACCGGATCGAGCAGTTCGACTCCAAGGTCACCCCGCCGCGCGGCAACGGCGGCCCCACCGTGAAGACGACCCGTACCCAGGTGACCAGGGAACTCGCCGGGGACGCGAAGACCATGCGCTGGTGGCGCGTGGTGAGCCAGAACGGCAGGAACAAGGACGGCCACGCCCGCAGCTACGAGATCGTGCCCGGCCCCTCCGCCCGTCACGAGGGCCGCGGCTTCACCCAGCACGACGTGTACTTCACCCAGCAGCGCGCCTGCGAGCAGTTCGCCAGCAACAACATCCGCGACTGCGGCCCCAACGCACCCGGCAGCGTGGACAAATGGGTCAATGGGGAGACATTGACCAACCCGATCGCCTGGGTCAACATCGGGTTCCACCACATCGCCCGGGACGAGGACCAGCAGCCCATGCCGGTGCACTGGCAGGGCTTCCAGCTCGCCCCCAGGGACGTGACCGCTATGAATCCGCTCACTCCGCCGGATCTCGCCAACCAGAACGGCCAGTGGAATCAGGGTCGTTGAGTAAGGAGCCTGCGCATCCGGCTGCACCGCCCTCCGCTCCCGGAGTACCCTTCCTTGATCGTTGACAGACGAGCGTCCAGGAGCAGAAGGCGGTGCGCGGGTGAGCTCGGGAGGGCTGGAGCTTCCTCCAGGTGACGCTGGTCACGAGGGGGACTCCACTGACCCCGCAGAGGTCCCGCCAGGAGCGGTCTCCATCGCACGGCCGATGGAGATCGGGGCGGAGCTCGACTGGGGCGCGGACGCCTGGAGCGAGGTGCGCACGCGCGCACAGCGGGCCGGCCGCGCCTACATTTGGCTGAATCTCGTCGAGCAGCGGTTGCGCGCCGTGGTGGCCGCCGTCCTGCGTCCCGTGTACGAACCGGTGCACGGCGAGGAGTGGGTGGTGGCCGCCGCGGGCCCGGCAGGACAGGAGTGGGTGCAGCGGGCCGTCGCCGTACGGGAGGTCTCGCGCCGCAAGGGCTATCTCCTCGATCCGGCCGACGACAATGTGCTCAGCTTCCTGACGCTCCCGCAGCTGCGGGAGCTGATGGTGCAGCACTGGCCGTGTTTCGAGCCGTACTTCGACGACCGGCGCGAGGTCGAACTGGCCCTGGACGAACTGGAGGTCACCCGCAATGTGGTCTCCCGCAACCGGGCTCTCTCGCTGACCGTGCTCGCCCAGTCCGAGCGCGCCTCGGCGCGACTCCTGGAGATCCTCGGCAGCGGGGCGGGCGTGCGGTCCGCCGACCGGCTGCCCGTTGACGCGGTCGAGGAGCTCGTCGGTGACCGGTACGCGGACGTGGTCTCCGTCCACTCCGACCGGGTGCGGCTCCAGCGGCAGCTGCCCGCCGAGGACCTGTTCGGCGGCGCCCGGCGGCTGGACGCCACCGGCATAGGCCTGAACCTCCTCGTACAGAACTTCTCCGGCCGGCGCCTGGTGCGACTGGCCGAGTCCGGCTGCCGGATACGCCTCCTCTTCCTCAACCCCGCGAGCAGCGCCGTCAAGCGGCGCGAGCGTGAACTCGGCCTGAGGAAGGGCGAGCTGAGCAGGTCCGTGGAGATGAACATCCTCCATATGCGCCGGGTCCGCTCCAAGCTCCGCGACCCGGGCGCCTTCCAGATCCATGTCTTCGACGAGACGCCGCGCTTCACCGCCTATCTCGTCGACGGCGACGGCCCCGACGGGCTCGCAGTCGTCCAGTCTTACCTGCGCCGGGCCCGGGGGATGGAAGCGCCGGTGCTGGTGCTTCGCGGCGGGGGCCGGACAGTGGTCAGGTCCGGGAATTCCGGTCGGGACGGCGAGCACGGCCTTTTCGAGACGTACCGCGAGGAGTTCGAGTCGGTGTGGCTGGACTCCCGGCCGGTGTCCTGAATCCCGCTCGGCGCCCGGAATCTCGGGCAGTGTCCGCGTTGTCAGTGGTGCGTGGGAGGGTGTCAGCACCACGGGGGAGCACCACGTAAGGAGGACCCGATGGCATGGCATGGGGAACCACTGGTCGGCTTCGACCTGGAGACGACCGGTACGGATCCGCTGGAGGCGCGGATCGTGACGGCCTCGGTGATCGGCGTGCGGGAGGGTCTGCCCGTGCGGCAGCGCGACTGGCTCGCCGACCCGGGGATACGCATCCCGGCCCAGGCATCGGCCATCCACGGCATCAGCAACGAGCGGGCGGCGGCGGAGGGCCGGCCGGTGCGCGAGGTGGCCGACGAGATCGCCGAGACCCTGACCGGTTACTGGTCGCAGGGCGTCCCGGTCGTGGCGTACAACGCGGCCTTCGATCTGACGCTGCTCTCCGCCGAACTGCACCGGCACGGACTGCCGTCACTCGACGCGCGCCTGGGCGGCGCCGGGATCGGACCGGTCATCGACCCGTACACCATCGACCGCGCCGTCGACCGCTACCGCCGCGGGAAGCGGACCCTCGAGGCGGTCTGCGTCGAGTACGGAGTAGTGCTGGAGGGGGCCCATGACGCGGCTGCGGACGCGCTGGCCGCGGTCCGGGTGGCGCGCGCCATAGCCGAGCGGCACGCGGAGGTCGCGGAGCTGTCGCCCGCGGAGCTGCATGACCGCCAGATCCGCTGGTACCGGCAGTGGGCCGAGGACTTCCAGCGCTTCCTTCGCCAGAAGGGCACCGCGGACGCGGTCATCGACCCGTCCTGGCCCCTGCGGGAGTTGACCCCGGCCGTGCGGTGACACGGTCCCCCGCAGGTGGCGGCGACGTGTCAGAACGGGTACCAGCGGACCTCGGGGTCGCCGTCGCGCAGTGAGGCCACCCGGCGGCGGAATTCGGACAGCGCCTCGGGGTTGGACGGCGCGTGCTGGGCCACCCACGCACAGCTCGCGGTCTCCCGGGCGCCGCGCAGTACGGCGCAGCCGTCCCATTCCCGGACGTCCCAGCCGTACGCGGCGGTGAACGCCTCGTAGGCCGCCGGGTCGAGGCCGTAGCGGTCCCGGGCGAGGGCGAGGACCACCAGGTCGTGTTCACGCAGATCCACGGAGAAGGTCTCCAGGTCCACCAGGACCGGGCCGTCGGGGCCGACATGGACATTGCGCGGCAGCGCGTCGCCGTGGATCGGTCCCGGCGTCAGACGCGGGACGAGCGCGGCCGCCGTGGGGCCGAAGGCGTCCCGGCGCTCGCGCAGATACTCCGCGTCGGCCGGGTCGATCGCGTCCCCCGCGAGTCGCAGCCACCGCTCCACGCCGGCGAGCAGCTCGCGCCGGGGGAGGGCGAACGACGGCGCGGGCAGGGCGTGGACCCGGCGCAGCAGCGGGGCGAGATCCCTGGGTTCGGTCGGACGGACGGCGTCGGGCAGGCGGTGCCAGAGGGTGACCGGATGGCCGTCCACCAGCCGGGGCCGGTGCTCCGCGGCCCGTACGGCGGGGACGTCCGCGTCCGCGAGCCAGGCGGCGATGGCCAGCTCCCGCTCGGCGCGCTCCAGCAACTCGGCGTCGCGGCCCACCTTCACCACCAGGCCGCCGGTGGCGAAGACGGCGTTCTCGCCCAGGGCCAGCAGGGCAGCGTCGTGGGGCAGCTGCGCGGCGGCCAGGATCTCCCGGGCCCGGGCCTCGTCCATCCGATCTCCCAACTGGTCGTGCGAATCCGCCAAAGTCTCGCATCCCTGCAGGTGGCCTTGACGAACCGACGACCCGTCAGGACCATGACGGAGGCCGGTTCAACTTCACAAAGGGCACATAAGGGGTCAATCTGTGAAAGTGGCGACCGCAACGACGCGGTCCGGCGAAGCCGCCGGCAAACGACCGGACCACAGCGCCTGGTTCCTGGTGCTGCCCGCGCTGATCCCGATCCTGATCCTCAGCGTCGGCCCGCTGCTCTACGGCATCGCCCTCGCCCTCACCGACGCCCAGTCCGGCCGTACCCAGCCCACCCAGTGGATCGGCGCCCTCAATTTCCAGGACCTGCTGCACGACACGCTCTTCTGGGACTCCTTCCGGATCGGCCTGCTCTGGGCGGTCGGGGTCACCGTCCCGCAGTTCCTGCTCGCCCTCGGCCTCGCCCTGCTGCTCAACCAGAACCTTCGTTTCCGCTGGCTGGCCAGGGCGCTGGCGATCATCCCCTGGGCGATGCCCGAGGTCGTCGTCGGCATCATGTGGCGCCTCGTCTACAACCCCGACGCGGGCATCCTCAACGAAACGATCCGCGACCTCGGCCTCGGTGACGGCCGCGACTGGCTCACCGGCCTGGCCACCGCGCTGCCCGCCGTGATCGTCGTCGGTGTCTGGGCCGGAATGCCGCAGACCACCGTCGCTCTTCTGGCGGGTCTCCAGAACACGCCCCATGAACTCCACGAGGCGGCCGCCCTGGACGGCGCGGGCGCCTGGCGCCGGTTCCGCGCGGTCACCTGGCCGGCTCTCAGGCCCGTCGCCCTCGCGGTCACCGCGCTCAACCTCATCTGGAATTTCAACGCGTTCGCGCTGGTCTACGTTCTGACCAACGGCGGCCCGGGCGGACGCACCCGGCTGCCGATGCTCTTCGCCTATGAAGAGGCCTTCCGCTACGGCCAGTTCGGCTACGCCGCCGCGATGGGCTGTGTGATGGTCGCCGTCATCTCCGTACTCCTCGCCCTCCATCTGGTGGGCCGGCTGAAGGGAGGCGAGGACCGGTGAGCGCTCTTCGCACCAGAGGGCCCGCGCGGGCGGGGCAGTATCTGGCGCTGCTCGGCTATCTGGTCTTCCTCGCCTTCCCGTTCCTCTGGCTGGTTTCCACCGCCTTCAAGCCGGCGCGAGAGCTCGGCTCGCTCCACCCGACCTGGATCCCCACGGACCCGACGCTCGCCAACTTCCGGCAGGCCTTCGACGAGCAACCACTGCTCCAGGCTGCCGCCAACAGCCTGATCGCGGCCCTCGGCGCCGCGCTGATCGCCGTCGTCATCGCGACACCCATGGCCTATGCGATGGCCCGCCACCGCGGCAGGCTCACCGCCGCCGCCACCGGCTGGGTCGTGGTCAGCCAGGCGTTCCCCTTCGTCCTGGTGATCATTCCGCTCTTCCTGATCCTGAAGAACCTGCATCTGATCAACAGCGTTCTCGGCCTGGTCATGGTGTACGTCGTCTGGTCGCTGCCGTTCGCGCTCTGGATGCTCGTCGGCTATGTACGTGCCGTACCGGCCGAGTTGGAGGAGGCCGCGGCCGTCGACGGCGCGGGCAGACTCCGGACGCTCGTCTCCGTCACCGCGCCGCTGCTGGCCCCCGGCATCGTCGCGACGGCGCTCTTCGCCTTCATCACCGCATGGAACGAGTTCTTCTTCGCGCTCGTCCTGCTCAAGACCCCGGAGAAGCAGACCTTGCCGGTCGTCCTCACTCACTTCCTCGGCGCGGAGGGCGTGGCCGACCTCGGCCCCCTCGCGGCGGCCGCCTTCCTCGCGACGCTCCCCTCCCTCGTCGTCTTCGCGATCATCCAGAAGCGGATCACGGGCGGCATGCTCACCGGGGCGGTGAAGAGCTGATGCGCGCACGCGCCCTGGCGGCCGTGATCGCCGCACTGGCCCTGATGGTCACCGGATGCGCCGGCGACGACGCGCGCACCGACGGCAGGATCACCCTTCGCTTCCAGTCACTGGCCTGGCAGAAGGAATCGGTCGAGGCCAACAAGGAGCTGGTGAAGGAGTGGAACGACGCCCACCCCGACATCCGGGTCGATTACGTCCAGGGCAGCTGGGACAGCGTTCATGACCAGCTGCTGACCTCCTTCGAGGGTGGCGAGGCGCCCGACATCATCCACGACGCCTCCGACGACCTCGCCGACTTCGCGTACGGCGGCTACCTCGCCGACCTGCGCGACCTGCTCCCGGCGCGACTGAAGGCGGACATCCCGGCCCAGAGCTGGCGGACCACGACCTTCGGCGAGGGCGTGTACGGCGTGCCGTTCCTCCAGGAGCCGCGCGTCATCATGGCCAACAAGAAGATCCTCACCGCCTCCGGCGTCCGCGTTCCCACCCCCGACAAGCCCTGGAGCTGGGAGGAGTTCCGCGGGGTCACCAAGCAGCTGACGGCCACGATGGGGAAGGGGAAGTACGCCGTCGCCTGGCCGCTGAAGGAGCCCGTGTCGGTGAGCCTGAACCTCGGGCTCTCGGCCGGCGGCCACCTCTTCCACCAGGGGGAGGACGGCAAGGTGACCATCCGGTTCACCGAGGCCGACGCGACCGTTCCCGGCACGATCCACGCCCAGGTCGCCACCGACCGCAGCGCGTCCCCCTCCACCCTCGGCAGTGGCGGCTCGGACACCCTGCCCGGCTTCTTCGGCGGCAAGTACGCGATGGTCCCGCTCGGCTTCTCATACCGGCAGCAGATCACCCAGCAGGCGCCCGAGGGGTTCGAGTGGATGGTGCTGCCCGCGCCCGCCGGGCAGGACGGGCTCGCCCAGGGCGTCAGCCCGCAGACGCTGTCGATCGCCGAGGACAGCCCGTACAAGAAGGAGGCCGCGCGGTTCGTCGACTTCCTCCTCCAGCCGCGCAACATGGTGCGCCTCGCGCAGGGCGACTGGATGCTGCCGACTGGAGCCGCCGCGCTGGGGGACCCCGCTCTGCACACGCCGAAGGACGGCTGGGAGGCCGGTGCGGCGCTCGCCAGGAGCCTGCGCTCCGCGCCCGCGCAGGCGGTGCGCGGCTACCCGGAGTGGAAGGACAAGGTGGCGACGCCGGCGTTCCAGGAGTACTACAGCGGGGCGATCGGTCTCGGAGAGCTGAGGAAACGGCTGGTCGAGGACGGCAATCTGGTGCTGGCGCGCTACCAGCGCGGATGAGCGCGCCGACCCAAATTAACTAGACGGTCCGTCTCGTCTTGTTTATGGTGGAGCGCATGACCACTCATGCCCCCGCCCATGTCGTCATGTTCTCCATCGCCGCCCACGGGCACGTGAATCCGAGCCTCGAAGTCGTCCGGGAGCTCGTCGCCCGGGGGCATCGCGTGAGTTACGCGATCCCCGCGTCCTTCGCCGAGAAGGTCGCCGCCACCGGCGCCGAGCCGGTGATCTACACCTCCACCCTCCCCACGGACGACGACCCCGAGGCGTGGGGGACCGAGCTGATCGACAACATCGAGCCGTTTCTGAACGACGCCGTACACGTGCTGCCCCAGCTCGCCGAGGCATTCGCGGGGGACGAGCCCGACCTCGTCATCCATGACATCACCGCCTATCCGGCGCCCGTGCTCGCCCACCGGTGGGGAGTGCCCGCCGTCTCCCTCTGGCCCAACCTCGTTCCCTGGGAGGGGTATGAGGAGGAGGTCGCCGAGCCGATGTTCGCCGAACTCAAGGCGTCGGACCGCGGCAGGGCGTACTACGCGCGATTCGAGGCGTGGCTCGCCGAGAACGGCGTCGACACCCACCCCGACCGCCTCATCGCACGCCCCCGGCGGGCCGTCGTCCTCATCCCCAGGGCGCTCCAGCCGCACGCCGACCGGGTGGACGAGTCCGTATACACCTTCGTCGGCGCCTGTCAGGGCGAGCGTGCCGACCAGGGCGAGTGGAAACGGCCGGCCGGCGCCGAGAAGGTGCTTCTGGTGTCGCTGGGATCGGCCTTCACCAAGCAGCCGGACTTCTACCGCGCGTGTGTCGAGGCCTTCGGCGACCTGCCTGGATGGCACATGGTGCTCCAAGTCGGGAAGTTCGTCGACCCCGCCGGCCTTGGAGAGCTCCCGGCGAACGTGGAAGTGCGCGACTGGGTGCCGCAGTTGGCCATCCTCAAGCAGGCCGACGCCTTCATCACCCACGCGGGCGCGGGCGGGAGCCAGGAGGGGCTGGCCACCGGCACGCCGATGGTCGCGGTCCCGCAGGCCGTCGACCAGTTCGGCAACGCGGACATGCTCCAGTCGCTCGGCGTGGCCCGGCACATCCCGATGGAGGAGGCCACCGCGCGGACCCTGCGCGAGGCGGTGCTCGCTCTGGTGGACGACCCGGAGGTCGCGCGCAGGATGGCGGAGATCCGCACCGGGATGGCGCGGGAGGGCGGCACTGGGCGGGCCGCCGACCTGATCGAGGCCGAGCTGAGGCATGTCGGGAAAGGCTGAGCCGTAAGGGGTGTTGGGGGGTGTTGGCGGGAGAAATCCGGCTTGGGGCACCCCGGCCGGATTTCATATTACGAAACCTTGTTGAGTAAGTCACAGCTGTATGAAGGTCTTGATCTGCGCGCGTCAATGGGCAAGGGTTTTGAAGCGGCCCCCGGAGGTTCTGCTTCCGGCGGCCGAACCCCCCACACACAACTGAATGACGAGGAGTCACCTCTTCATGGCAACTCACAAGCGCGCCCGCGGTATGAAGCTCACCGCGGCGATATCCGCCGTGGCCGCCGCAGCGGGACTCACCCTGCTCGGCACGTCGTACGCCGGAGCGGCCCCCGCGCCCGCCGAGGGCACGGTCTACGGCGCCGACGCCGCGACCGCCATCGAGGGCAGCTACATCGTGCTGCTCGATCAGAAGGCCGCCCCCAAGGCCGACAAGGGCGAACTGGCCAAGGAGTACGGCGGCACCCTGCGCCGCAGCTACAGCTCCGCCGTCAACGGCTTCTCCGCGACCGGTCTTTCGGAGACCGAGGCCAAGCGCCTCGCCGCCGACCCGGCCGTCGCCAAGGTCGTGCAGAACAAGAAGTTCTCGATCAACGCCACCCAGGACAACCCCCCGTCCTGGGGCCTCGACCGCATCGACCAGGCGGACACGGCGGGCGACAGCAAGTACACCTACCCCGACGGGGCCGGCGAGGGCGTCACCGCCTATGTGATCGACACCGGAGTGCGCGTCAGCCACAAGGACTTCGGCGGCCGCGCGTCGTCCGGATTCGACGCGGTGGACAACGACAACGATGCCAGCGACGGCAACGGCCACGGCACCCATGTCGCCGGGACCATCGCGGGCACCGCGCACGGTGTCGCCAAGAAGGCGAAGATCGTCGCGGTCCGAGTCCTCGACGACAACGGCTCGGGCACCACCGAGCAGGTCGTCGCCGGCATCGACTGGGTCACCAAGAACCACCAGGGCCCGTCCGTCGCCAACATGAGCCTCGGCGGCGGCGCCGACCCCGCTCTGGACGAGGCCGTCAAGAAGGCGATCGCCTCCGGTGTCACCTTCGGCGTCGCCGCGGGCAACGAGTCCTCCGACGCAGGCCAGGGCTCGCCCTCCCGCGTCGCCGAGGCCATCACCGTCGCCTCCTCCACCAAGGACGACGAGCAGTCCAGCTTCTCCAACTTCGGCTCCGTCGTGGACATCTACGCCCCGGGCTCGGACATCACCTCGGCGTGGAAGGACAGC
The DNA here is from genome assembly GCF_055600045.1 of Streptomyces sp. NPDC038280. Taxonomy (NCBI): domain Bacteria; kingdom Bacillati; phylum Actinomycetota; class Actinomycetes; order Kitasatosporales; family Streptomycetaceae; genus Streptomyces; species Streptomyces sp. NPDC038280. The sequence continues at coordinate 806,118 of NZ_JBVJYZ010000001.1, read as the reverse complement.
GACGAGGCCACCAAGACCATCTCCGGCACGTCCATGGCGACCCCGCACGTCGTCGGTGCCGCCGCGGTCTACCTGGCGGGCCACAAGGACGCCACCCCGGAGCAGGTCGCCAAGGCGCTGACCGACGGCGCCACCGCCGGAAAGATCACCAACCCCACCGGCGGGACGGCCAACAAGCTCCTGAAGGTCGTCGAGTAATTCCGCCCGACACCCCATGACCGGCGGTCGCCGTGCCCTCCCCCACGGGGCACGGCGACCGTCTTATGGTGTGACCATGACGACCACGTACGCCGCCCTGCTGCGCGGAATCAATGTCGGAGGGTCCCGCAAGGTCCCGATGGCGGACCTCCGTTCCCTGCTGGAATCGCTCGGCCACACCGGCGTACGCACCTATCTGCAGAGCGGCAACGCCATCTTCACCACCGCGTCCGGCGACGACGACAGGGCCCTCGGCGCCATGCTCGAGGACGCGGTCGAGAAGCACTTCGGCTTCCGCGTCGACTGCCTGGTCCGCGACGCGTCCTATCTGCGGGCCGTCGCCGACGCCTGCCCCTTCCCGGCTGCCGAACTGGAGGGGAAACAGCTGCACGTGACGTACTACTCCGAGCCCGTCGGCCCCGAACGCTTCGCCTCCCTCGACCAGACCGCCTTCCTCCCCGAGGAGTTCCGGCTCGGCGACCGGGCGATGTACCTCTACGCCCCCGAAGGCCTCGGCCGCTCCCAACTCGCCGTGGCCGTCTCCCGCCCCTCACTCCTCAAGGGCGTCGTCGCCACCACGCGGAACTGGAACACCGTCGTCAAGCTCGTGGAGATGACCGGCGGCTGACCGTCGTCGGAACGCCCGAAGCGCCCGGAACACCCGGGGCGAGCGCGTCGAGCCGGGCGCACTCCGCCGCGTCCAGCCGGATCGCGGCCGCGTCCACGTTCTCGTCGAGGTGCGCGGGCGAACCGGTACCCGGGGTCGGCAGCAGGACGGGGGAGTGGTGCAGCAGCCACGCCAGCGCGATCTGGCCCCTGGTCGCACCGTGGTGCGCCGCGATCCCGTCCAGGGCCGACGCCTCCTCGCCCGTCAGCGCGCCGTTGGCCAGCGGGAACCAGGGCAGAAACGCCAGCCCGTGGGCCTCGCACACCTCCAGTACCCCGGCCGACGTACGGTCCAGGAGGTTGAACCGGTTCTGCACCGAGGCGATCTCGGTCAGATCCAGCGCCCGCGTCAGCTGGTCGGCGGTGAGCGTGTCCAGACCGATGTGCCGGATCTTTCCCTCCTGCCTCAACGCGTCCAGCGCGCCCAGCTGTTCGTCCATCGGAACCCCGGGATCCAGCCGGTGCAGCTGATACAGGTCGATGGTCTCCGTACGCAGCCGGCGCAGGCTCGCCTCGCACATCGACCGGAGCTGCTCGGGCCTCCCCGCGATGTGCCAGGCGTGGTCGCTGGTCCGTACGACCCCGCCCTTGGTGGCGATCACCAGATCGGCGGGGTAGGGGTGCAGCGCCTCGGCGATGAGCTCCTCGGCCAGATGGGGGCCGTAGTTGTCCGCGGTGTCGAGAAGGGTGACGCCGCGCTCCACGGCCCGCCGCAGGACGGCGATCGCGTCGGCGCGCCCACCGCGCGGTCCCCAGTAGCCGCGACCGGTCAACTGGGCGGTCCCGAAGCCCAGTCGGCGTACGGGAAGGTCACCACCGAGGAGATACGTGTTCATGGTCGGACCGTATATCAATGCATGGGCCACCGAAGGGGCGGTGGCCCAGCTGACGAACTCGTGATTGGCCCGCTGGGACATGCCACAGGCTGACTACTCTCGCCCCATGACCACTGATACGGACACGACCGTCGTCGACTTCTGGTTCGACCCCGCCTGCCCCTTCGCGTGGATCACCTCCCGCTGGATCCTCGAGGTCGAGCGGCAGCGTGACATCGAACTGCGTTTCCATGTGATGAGCCTGTACTTCCACAACGTCGGCAATGAACTGCCCGACTGGTACCGCGAACTCGTCGACAACTCGATCGGCCCGGTGCGTGTCGCCGCCGCCGCGGCCGAGCAGCACGGCGACGGCATACTCCGCGATCTCTACACCGCCTACGGCACCCGCATCCACGAGCGGAAGAACAAGGACTTCGACGCCGTCGTGGCCGAGTCCCTGGCCGAGCTCGGCCTCCCGGCCGAGCTGGCGAAGGCCGCGCACGACACCTCGTACGACGAGGTCGTGCGCCGCAGCCACGACGCGGGCAAGGACCCGGCGGCCGAGGGGTACGTCGGCACGCCCACGGTCCATGTCGACGGCACGGTCTGGTTCGGCCCGGTCCTGCGGGCGATCCCGCGTGGCGAGGAGGCGGTCCGCCTCTTCGACAGCTTCCGGGTCCTGGCCGGCCACCCGGACCTCTTCGAACTGAAGCGGACCCGCACCGGCGGCCTCGACTTCAGCTGACCGCCGGCCCGGCGCCCGGTGCCCGTCGGCCCGGCGTCCGGCCGCGTCGCGTTTCTTCAATACGCCGCCCCGCCCCCGGACCGAGACTCGGGGGCATGAACATCATCCACACCCACCTCACCGTCTGTGCCGCCGAGGCCGTCCGGGTGGCCCGGGGCGTCGGCGCCGACCGGCTGGCGGAACCGTCCGTCTGCGACGGCTGGACCGTCCGGGAGCTCGTCAACCACCTGGTCCTGTACTCCTCCCACGGCCTGGAACACCGGGCCCTGCGCAAGCAGCTCCCCGACGAGCTCACGGGACGGGACTTCACCGAGGACGCCGACTGGGCGGAGCGTTACGCCGAGCAGCTCGACCGTGCCCTGGCCGCTTGGGACACCCCGGGCGTGTGGCAGGGGGAGGTGGACCTCGGCTTCACCGCGATGCCGGCCACCCGGATCGCCTCGCTGCTGGTCAAGGAACTGGCCCTGCACGGCTGGGACCTCGCCCGCTCGACCGGCCAGGACTTCAAGGTCCCCGACGCGACGGGGGCGTTCGTGCTCTCGGTCGTCGAGGAGCACGCGGAGACCTACCGGCAGTACGACGGCTTCGCCGATCCGGTGGAGCCGGCACCCGACGCGACCGCCTTCGAACGGGCTCTCGCGGCCGCCGGCCGCGACCCGTGGAGCCGGCCGCACACGGTCTGAACCGGACGGGCTAGACGGCGACCGCGACCCGCGTCTCGACTCTGGCCTCGTCGTACCGGTCCAGCAGCAGCCGGGCCAGCTCGGGCGCGGCGCCGAGCACATCGGCCAGCACATCCGCGTCCTCGGCACCCGCCACGATGCGGTCCGGCAGGCGCCCGGGGGCGATCACGTACGGGGCGACCGCCACCCGCCGGACACCCTCGTCGCGCAGCGCGCGGACGGCGTCCTCGGTGCGGGGGTGGCCCGCGGCGGAAACAGCGGAGGCGAACGCAGGCCGCACGGCGCACCAACCGGTGTGCCGCAGCTCCCGCGCGATTTCAGCGATCACTGCGATCGCCTCCGGGTCCGTGGAGCCCGCCGAGGCCAGGACGACCCCGGTCGAGCTCTTGTCACCGGGCGTGAGCCCGGCCTCGTACAGCCGCCGCTCCACCGCCGCCAGCAGCAGCGGGGACGGCCCTCGGTGTCCGTTCAGCACCTCCGCCTGGCGGATGCGCAGCGACGGCGGGGCCTGCCGCAGTACGGCGGGGATGTCGGCCTTCGCGTGGAAGGCCCGGGTCAGCAGCAGCGGCAGCGCCACGACGTCCCGTACGCCCTCCGCCGCGAGGCCCTCGAGGACGCCCGTCACCGAGGGGAGGTTGAAGTCCAGGAACGCCGTCTCCACGCGCAGCCCCGGCCGCAGCGACCGCGCCCGGCGCACCAGCGCGTGGACGGTCGCGGCGTGCCGCGGGTCGCGGCTGCCGTGGGCGATGACGAGAAGGACCGGGCGGGTCATGGCGTGGTCAGCTCCCGCTCAGCTCTTCACCAGCAGGCCGCGGCCGCGCAGGACCGCGCGCTCCAGCGGGCTGAAGATCAGCAGGTCGATGGCGATGCCGACGACCAGGATCAGGATGATGGCGAGGAAGATCCCCGGCATGTCGATGTTGTTGCGGCCGTTCTCCAGCAACTGACCGAGTCCCAGACCGAGTTCGGGGGACGAGGCGATGATCTCGGCGGCCATCAGCGAACGCCAGGAGAACGCCCAGCCCTGCTTCAGACCGGCCAGGTAGCCCGGCAGAGCGGCCGGCATCACGATGTGCCAGGCGCCCCGCAGCCCGGTCGCGCCGAGCGTACGGCCCGCCCGCAGGAACAGCGGGGGAACCTGGTCGACGCCGGCCACCAGGCCGTTGGCGATCGACGGCACGGCGCCCAGCAGGATCACCGTGTACATCATCGAGTCGTTCAGGCCCAGCCAGAGGACCGCGGGCGCCACCCAGGCGACCGACGGCAGGGCCTGCAGTCCGGAGAGGATCGGGCCGATCGCCGCCCGGACGAACTTCACCCGGGCGACCAGCAGCCCGAGCGGCGTACCGATGGCGAGCGCCATCAGAAAACCGAGCAGGGCGCGGGAGACGCTGGTCCACAGCACGCCGAGGAGCGTGCCCTCCAGCCACATCGTGGACAGGCTGTCCCACACCGCGGAGGGGGAGGGCAGCTTGTAGTCGTCGGTGACCTTCCCCCACACCAGCAGCTGCCACACCACCAGGACGAGCGCGACGGCCAGCAGCGGCGGCAGGACCTTCTTGAGCAGGACCTCGCGCACCGGGGTGTGGCGCACCTGCACGGCGTCGAGCGCGTCGAGGCCCGCTTCGAGACCGGCGAGGTCGTCGGGCTTGTTGACCTTCGTCTCAGTGCTGGCCATGACGGCGGATCTCCCCACGCAGTTCTTCAGTGATCTCGACGGAGAGCTCCGCCACGGCGGTGTCCTCGATACGGCGCGGCTGGGGAATGTCGATCGTCCACTCCCGGGCGATCCGTCCCGGCCGGGACGACAGCAGCACCACGCGCTCGGCCAGCCGCACGGCCTCGCGCACGTTGTGGGTGACGAACAGCACCGACAGCTTGGTCTCGCGCCAGATCCGGGTCAGCTCGTCGTGCAGGACGTCACGGGTGATGGCGTCCAGCGCCGCGAACGGCTCGTCCATCAGCAGCAGATCGCTGTCCTGGGCGAGCGCCCGGGCGAGCGCCACACGCTGGCGCATACCGCCGGACAGCTCGTGCACGCGCTTGCCGTACGAGCCGCGCAGCCGAACGAGATCGAGCAGCCGCTCGGCCTCGTCGCGCCGCTCGCTCTTCGCCACGCCACGCAGCCGCAGTGCCAGCTCGATGTTCTTGCCCGCGGTCAGCCACGGGAAGAGCGCGTGCTCCTGGAACATCAGGGCGGGCCGGCCACCGGGGGTCTCGATGGACCCCGCGGACGGCCGGTCGAGTCCCGCGACCAGGTTGAGCAGCGTGGACTTGCCACACCCGGAAGCTCCCAGGAGGGTGACGAACTCACCCGGCGCGACATCGAGCGAGATGTCGTCGAGGACGAGCTGCTGCCCGCCGGGCACGGCGAAGGACTTCGAGACATGCTCGATGCGCGCGGCATGGGACACCGCGACACGGTCCTCGGCCTTGGCGAACGTCGTGGCCATGGTCGTCACCTCCTGGGAACGGGCTGGCTGGCTGGTTGGCGGATTACTTGACGCCGAGTCCGGCGTCGGAGACCACGGGCGCGCCCTCGGCCTTGAGGACCTTGTTGAGCGGCTCCAGGTCGTAGATGCCGGCCAGATCCGGCTTCTTCAGCAGGCCCGCCTTCACCGCGTGGTCCGCCTGCGCCTGAAGCGTCGCGGCCAGCGGGTCGTTGGTGAACTGGATCGACGGCCACGCCGGGTCGATCACCTGGGGACCGAGCTCCTTGCCGCTGAGCGCCTTCAGCCGGGCGTTCGCGGACGCCTTCGCCTTCTCGGGGTTGGCGTTGATCCAGGCGTTGGTCTTCACCGAGCCGCGCAGCACGGCCTCCACCACGTCCGGGTGCTCCTCGAGGAACTTCTGCGAGACGATGATGTTCGTGATCACGAACTTCTTGTCGGGCCACAGCGTCGACTCGTCGAGCAGGACCTTCGCGCCCTCGCTCACCAGCTTGGAGGCGGTCGGTTCGGGAACCCAGGCGCCGTCGATGGAACCCGACTTGTAGGCGTCCGGGGCGATCTTGTTGTCCGTACGGACCACGGAGACGTCGCCCTTGCCGCTCTGGGCGTCGACCTTCCAGCCCTTCTCGGAGAGCCAGTTGAGGAACGCCACGTCCTGCGTGTTGCCCAGCTGCGGGGTGGCGATCTTCTTGCCCTTGAGGTCGTCCAGGGTCTTGATCCTGGCCGGGTTGACGACCAGCTTCACACCGCCGGACGCGGAGCCGCCGACGATGCGCAGGTTCGTGCCCTTGGACTTCACATAGCCGTTGATCGAGGGCGAGGGGCCGATGAAGCCGATGTCGATCGAGTCGGCGTTGAGCGCCTCGATCTCGGACGGGCCGGCGTTGAAGGTCGACACCTTCAGGGCGGTGCCGCCCAGTTCCTTCTGGAAGATGCCCTCTTGGTCACCGACCAGGGCGGTCGCGTGGGTGAGATTCGGGAAGTATCCGAGCCTGACCGTGTCGGCCGAGAGCTTCTTGCCCTCGGCGGCCACCTTCTTCTCGTCGTTCTTCGCCTGGGAGCCGTAGCCGCAGGAGGCGAGCGCGCCGATCAGCAGAGGCAGGGCAGCCGCGGCGGCGAGGGAGCGGCGCAGGGTGGTACGGGTGGCAGGCACGGGAGTGGTTCCCCTTCTTTCAGGGTCTTCGAAGTCTTCGTCTGTGTCGCGAGTGGAGCCGGTGGTGCGAGATGCGGCCGCTGACGCGGTGCGCGGGCGTCAGCGAACACATCGCGCGACACCTCCGGTGCCCGAGCCGAGGGCGCCGCTGCCGACCCGGCCCCCCTCCTTCGCGAACGTCGCGTAGGCATCGACATTCATCAGAAGTCCCAGCCCTCGTCATCGGCGTGGTGTGCGGCCTTGGCCGCGCCGTCGGCCGTGGCGAAGGCGTCGCCGGCCATACCCGCCGCCAGCGTGGTGCCGTCGGCCGGGTCGATCAGCAGGAAGGAGCCGGTGCGGCGCGAGTCGGCGTACGAGTCGAGTGCCAGCGGCTCGGCGGTACGGACCTTCACCCGGCCGATGTCGTTGGCGACCAGCTGCCCGGGCGCCGGGTGCTGAGAGAGGTCGTCCAGCGTCAGCCGGGACGGGATCTCCTTGACGATCGCCTTGACCGTGCGGGTGGTGTGCTTGAGCAGCACCCGCTGGCCGACCGTGAGCGGCTGGTCCGCCACATGGCAGACCGTCGCCTCGACGTCCTGCGTGGTCGCCGGGGCGTCACCGCTCGGCGCGATCAGGTCGCCGCGCGAGATGTCGATGTCGTCGGCCAGCCGGATGGTGACCGACTGCGGGGCCCACGCGATGTCGACGCTCTCTCCCAGCGCGTCGATCGCCGTGATGGTGCTGGTCCGCCCGGAGGGCAGCACCGACACCTGCTCGCCGACCCGGAACGCGCCGGCCGCGATCTGGCCCGCGTAGCCCCGGTAGTCCGGGTGCTCCGCGGTCTGCGGGCGGATCACGTACTGCACCGGGAAACGCGCGTGGCAGCTCGTCAGGTCATGGCTGACCGGGACGGTCTCCAGGTGCTCCAGCACCGTCGGGCCGCCGTACCAGTCCATGTTGGCGGACGGCTCCACGACGTTGTCGCCGGCCAGCGCCGAGATCGGGATCGCGGTGATCTCCGGGACGCCCAGCGAGGCGGCGTAGGTCGTGAACTCCTCGGCGATCGCCGCGAAGACGGGCTCCGCGTACTCCACGAGGTCCATCTTGTTGACGGCCAGCACCACGTGCGGGACGCGCAGCAGCGCGGCCACGGCGGCGTGCCGGCGGGTCTGCTCGACGACGCCGTTGCGGGCGTCGACCAGGACCACGGCCAGCTCGGCGGTGGAGGCGCCGGTGACCATGTTGCGGGTGTACTGCACATGGCCCGGCGTGTCGGCCAGGATGAACCGGCGTCGCGGCGTCGCGAAGTAGCGGTAGGCGACATCGATGGTGATGCCCTGCTCCCGCTCGGCGCGCAGACCGTCGGTCAGCAGAGCCAGGTCGGGGGCTTCCTGACCGCGCTTGAGCGAGGCGGCCTCCACGGCCTCCAGCTGGTCGGTGAGGACCGACTTGGAGTCGTGCAGCAGCCGGCCCACCAGGGTCGACTTGCCGTCGTCGACGGACCCGGCGGTGGCGAAGCGCAGCAGGGTGGTCGCCGACACGTCGGCGAACTGCTCGGTCGTACTCGTCATGGCTAGAAGTACCCTTCGCGCTTGCGGTCTTCCATCGCGGCCTCGGACATCTTGTCGTCGGCGCGGGTCGCGCCCCGCTCGGTGAGCCGGGAGGCGGCGATCTCGGCTATCACGGCGTCGAGCGTGGTGGCGTCGGAGTCCACCGCGCCCGTGCAGGACATGTCACCGACGGTGCGGTAGCGGATGAGCCGCTTCTCCACCGTCTCGGTGTCCTTCGGGCCGCCCCACTCGCCGGCCGTCAGCCACATGCCGTTGCGGGCGAAGACCTCACGCTCGTGGGCGAAGTAGATGCCGGGCAGCTCGATCTCCTCGCGGGCGATGTACTGCCAGACGTCCAGCTCGGTCCAGTTCGACAGCGGGAAGACCCGCACGTGCTCGCCGGGAGCGTGGCGGCCGTTGTAGAGCTGCCACAGCTCGGGGCGCTGGCGGCGCGGGTCCCACTGCGAGAACTCGTCACGCAGCGAGAACACCCGCTCCTTGGCGCGGGCCTTCTCCTCGTCACGCCGTCCGCCGCCGAACACCGCGTCGAAGCGGTGCTGCTGGATCGCCTCGGTGAGCGGGACGGTCTGCAGCGGATTACGGGTGCCGTCGGGGCGCTCGCGCAGCTTGCCGGCGTCGATGTACTCCTGCACGGAGGCGACGTGCAGCCGCAGCCCGTACTTCTCGACGGCGCGGTCGCGGTACTCGAGCACCTCGGGGAAGTTGTGCCCCGTGTCGACGTGCAGCAGCGTGAACGGCACCGGCGCCGGCGCGAACGCCTTCAGCGCCAGGTGCAGCATGACGATGGAGTCCTTGCCGCCGGAGAAGAGGATCACCGGCCGCTCGAACTCGCCCGCGACCTCGCGGAAGATGTGCACCGCCTCGGACTCCAGGGAGTCCAGGTGCGACAGCGCGAACGGGCTGTCCGTCTCATCGTGGACATGAGCGACGGTCGTCATGCGAGACCCCTCTCGGTGAGCAGTGCGCGCAGCTGGGCTGCCGACTCCTGCACGGTCTGGTTCTGGGACTCGATCCGCAGATCGGGGTTGCGGGGCTCCTCGTACGGGTCGTCGACCCCCGTGAGCCCGCTGATCTCGCCCGCGGCCTGCTTCGCGTACAGCCCCTTCACATCGCGCACGGAGCACACCTCCACCGGAGTGGCGACGTGCACCTCGACGTAGGGGGTGCCCTCGGACTGGTGGCGCTTGCGGACCGCCTCGCGGCTGTCCTCGTACGGCGCGATGACCGGTACCAGGACCTTCACACCGTTCGACGCGAGCAGCTCGGAGACGAACCCGATCCGCTGCACGTTGGTGTGCCGGGCCTCGCGGTCGAAGCCGAGGCCCGCCGACAGGAACTCGCGGATCTCGTCGCCGTCGAGGATCTCGACCCGGTGGCCCTCGTCGCGCAGCCGGCCCGCGAGCTCGTACGCGATGGTGGTCTTACCGGCGCTCGGCAGACCGGTGAGCCAGATGGTGGCCCCAGTCACGTGGTTCTCCTGAGAGGTCTGGGAGGGCTGAGAATTCTGGGAGGTCTGAGTGGTCTGAGTGGTCGTCATCAGCCGTGCAGCCCGCATTCGGTCTTGGCCCGGCCGGCCCAGCGGCCGGCGCGGGCGTCCTCGCCCTCCAGCACCCGGCGGGTGCACGGCGCGCAGCCTACGGAGGCGTAGCCGTCCATCAGCAGCGGGTTGGTGAGCACGCCGTGCTCCGCCACGTACGCGTCCACGTCGTCCTGCGTCCAGCGGGCGATCGGCGAGACCTTGACCTTCCGCCGCTTCTCGTCCCAGCCGACGACCGGGGTGTTCGCCCGGGTCGGGGACTCGTCACGGCGCAGGCCGGTCGCCCACGCGCTGTACGCGGTCAGGCCCTCTTCCAGCGGCTTGACCTTGCGCAGCGCGCAGCACAGGTCGGGGTCGCGGTCGTGCAGCTTCGGCCCGTACTCCGCGTCCTGCTCGGCCACGGTCTGACGCGGGGTCAGCGTGATGACGTTGACGTCCATCACCGCGTCCACCGCGTCGCGGGTGCCGATCGTCTCGGGGAAATGGTAGCCGGTGTCCAGGAACACGACGTCCACGCCGGGGAAGGCGCGGGAGGCGAGGTGGGCGACGACCGCGTCCTCCATGGAGGAGGTGACGCAGAAGCGCCTGCCGAAGGTGTCGGCCGCCCACTGGAGGATCTCCAGCGGCGTGGCGTCCTCGAGGTCGCGCCCGGCCTGCTCGGCGAGTGCCTTCAGATCGGTGTCCTGAGTGACCGTCATATCTCTTCCCCTCCATTGGTGTCGCGCTGGGGTCCGGGGGCCAGGAGCCCCAGGAACTTCAGCTGGAAGGCTCGATTGCATGCCGCGCATTCCCACGCGCCGTGGCCCTGCTCGTTCGGACGCAGGTCCTCGTCGCCGCAGTACGGGCAGAAGAACGGTGCGGCACGCTCGCTCACGACAGGGCCTCCTCGGAGGCGCGCGCCGCCCACGTGGCGAAGCGCTCGCCGTCCTCGCGCTGCTCCTGGAAGCGCGTGAGGACCCGCTCGACGTAGTCGGGCAGCTCGGTGGCGGTGACCTTCAGGCCGCGGACCTTGCGCCCGAAGCCCGCCTCCAGACCGAGTGCGCCGCCCAGGTGGACCTGGTAACCCTCGACCCGGTTGCCGTCGTCGTCCAGGACCAGCTGTCCCTTGAGACCGATGTCCGCCACCTGGATACGGGCGCAGGCGTTGGGGCAGCCGTTGATGTTGATGGTGATCGGCTCGTCGAAGTCCGGGATGCGACGCTCGAGCTCGTCGATCAGGGAGGCCCCGCGGGCCTTCGTCTCGACGATGGCGAGCTTGCAGAACTCGATGCCGGTGCAGGCCATCGTGCCGCGCCGGAACGGGGACGGGGTGACCCGCAGGTCCAGCGCCTCCAGGGCGCCGACCAGCGACTCGACCTTGTCCTCCGCCACGTCGAGGACGATCATCTTCTGCTCGGCGGTGGTCCGCAGACGGCCCGAGCCGTGCTCGGCGGCGATGTCGGCGATCTTGGTCAGGGTGGCTCCGTCGACCCGGCCGACGCGCGGCGCGAACCCGACGTAGAAGTTGCCGTCCTGCTGCCGGTGGACACCGACGTGGTCGCGCCACTGCCCGGAGGGCTGCTCGGGCGCGGGGCCGTCGGTCAGCTTGCGCTGGAGGTACTCGTCCTCCAGGACCTGGCGGAACTTCTCCGGGCCCCAGTCGGCGACGAGGAACTTCAGACGGGCGCGGGTGCGCAGCCGCCGGTAGCCGTAGTCACGGAAGATCGAGATGACGCCTTCGTAGACGTCCGGGACCTCGTCGAGCGAGACCCAGGCGCCCAGGCGCACACCCAGCTTGGGGTTGGTGGAGAGACCGCCGCCGACCCAGACGTCGAAGCCGGGGCCGTGCTCCGGGTGGTTGACGCCGACGAAGGCGATGTCGTTGATCTCGTGCGCCACGTCGAGCAGCGGCGAGCCGGAGACGGCCGACTTGAACTTGCGGGGCAGGTTGGAGAAGTCCTTGTTGCCCACGATCCGGCGCTGGATCTCGTCGATGGCGGGGGTGCCGTCGATGATCTCGTTCTCGGCGATGCCGGCGACCGGCGAGCCGAGGATGACACGCGGGGTGTCACCGCACGCCTCGGTGGTGGACAGGCCGACGGCCTCCAGCCGGTTCCAGATCTCGGGAACGTCCTCGATCCGGATCCAGTGGTACTGCACGTTCTGCCGGTCCGTGATGTCGGCGGTGCCGCGCGCGAACTCCTGCGAGATCTCGCCGATGACGCGCAGCTGCTCGGTGGTCAGCCGGCCGCCGTCGATGCGGACGCGGAGCATGAAGTACTCGTCGTCCAGCTCCTCCGGCTCCAGAACGCCGGTCTTGGTGCCGTCCAGCCCCTGCTTGCGCTGGGTGTAGAGGCCCCACCAGCGCATCCGTCCGCGGAGGTCATTGGGGTCGATCGAGTCGAATCCACGCTTGGAGTAGATCGTCTCAATACGTGTCCGCACGTTGAGACCGTCGTCGTCCTTCTTGAACTGCTCATTGCCGTTGAGCGGGGTGAAGTGCCCCACGGCCCACTGACCCTCACCACGGTGACGGCTCACCTTGCGGCGGGGCGTGGCGGGAGCGGGCTTTTCCGGGGTGGCGGCCATGGCGTCTTGTCCTTCGGGACTGCAGGAGGGCGGCTCTGACCTGCACACTCGCGCTCAGAGCAAGGGGATGGCGCGGCAGTGCGCAGAGGGGTCGGGCAACGGGGAAAGTCGGCGGTGCTGGTTCTCTCAGCTCGCCGGACAGATGGCGCTGGACATGCGGCCGAGGTCGACGTGCCGCCGACTCACCAAGGCAATTCCAGTTCCAGACATGACGGAAGCGTGTCACGGGCCTTTGGACCCAGTCCAGCTTCATCCACAATGTGGACATCACCGTCTCGAATCGCGAGACGGTGTGCCGTGGGTCACTCCTGGCGGACCGTGCGGTCGGCCGCGTGGGCGGGTTCAGCCGAGGGCGCCGGGCCAGGGGCCGGGGGCCTCGACCTCCTCCGTCTCCTCGACCTTGGTGTCGAAGAGCCGGAAGCCCCGCCGTAGATAGTTGTCCATCGCGTGCGGTCCGTCCAGTGAGCAGGTGTGCAGCCACACACGCTTCGTCGGGGCCCGCCCCGGCCACCGGTCGGCCAGGTCCCAGGCGCGCTGGACTCCGTACGAGAGGAGGTGCCCGCCGATCCGCCGTCCGCGGAACGCGGGGATCAGCCCGAAGTAGACGATCTCGACGACCCCGTCGTCCTGCGGGTCCAGCTCCACGTACCCCGCCGGCGTTCCCCGGTCGTACGCCACCCAGATCTCGGCCGCGGGCCGCTCGACGATCTCCTGCCACTCGGCATGGGTGAGGGAGAGCCGGTCGGTCCAGCGGATGTCACCGCCGACAGCGGTATAGAGGAAGCGACTGAACTCCGCCGAGGGCACCTCGGCCCGGACGATCCTCACATCCCCCTCCGGCGCGGCGGCCGGCCGGAGGTCGGACGCTGAGGTCTGTTCGAGGGACCAGGTGGTCAGTGCGATGCTCATACATCTCAGCGAATCATGAGGCCGGACGTTTTCCTAAGCGGGCCCCCGGGCCCCGCTTCAGAGGGCCTCCGTGCGGGAGGCGAGAACCGCCGGCGCCGTCGAGTGGGGGAGCAGGTCGTCCCGGACGGCCGGGGTCACCAGCTTCACCTCGACCTCCTCACTGAAGCGGTACGGGCGGTGTGCCAGGACACCCGCGAGATGGCGTCTCACGCGTGACATCTCGGCGCGCACGGTCACCGTACGTGTCCGGTCCCCGAAGACGTCCTCCGCCAGGTCCGCCGCGCTGCGCCCCTCGGGGTGCGTCGCCAGTACGTAGAGCAGTTCGGCATGGCGGGGGCTCAGCTCCTGCGTCCAGCTCCCCGCCGCTCCGGTCACCTCGACCGACCAGCGGCGGGGGCGGCTGAGATCCAGGACGACACGGCTCGTCACGCCGGCCGCCGGCCGTGCCTCCTCCACGCGCAGCAGCCAGCCGCCGGGCAGCGGCTCCACCGCGCAGTTGCCGAGCGAGGGAAGCCACACCCGCCCCGGGCGGAACGACTTGCCCAGCGGCACCCGGTCCATCGGCGGCATCCCGGTCACCGCCGCCGTCCACCCATGGGTGTCGACCGCGATCGCCCGCCCGCCCACCCGGCAGAGAATCGGCGCGGCCACCGAGCGCAGCCGCTCGATGGAGCGCAGGTGCCGGTCCCGCAGCTCCGCCTCGGCCAGCTGGGCCACCGAAGCGACCAGGGCCAGCGTCGCCGGGTGGAAGGAGGACGCCGGCCCGCTCACATCGACGATGCCGAGGAGCCGCTGGTCACGCGGGTCGTGGACGGGGGCCGCCGCGCACGTCCAGTTGTGCAGGGTGTGCACGAAGTGCTCGGCCGAGTGGACCTGCACCGCCCGGCGCGCGGCCAGCGCCGTACCGACCGCGTTCGTGCCCGTGGCTCCCTCCGTCCAGGCCGCGCCCTCCTCCAGACAGATGCCGTCGGCCTGCCGGATCACACCGTGGTTGCCCTGCCGCCACAGCACCCGGCCCTGGTCGTCGGTGACGACCATGATCTGCATGGACGCGTCGGCGATCCCGGCGAGACCCGAGCTGAGCGTCCGCATCAGCTCGCCGAGGGCGGTCGTCCGCCGCCGGTGCTCCAGCTCGTCCCGCTCCAACAGCACGCTGCGGGTGGACTGGTCGGGATCCAGACCGATCCGGAACATCCGCCGCCACGACGCGTCGATCACCGGCCGGGGAGCGATCGGCGGACGCCGCCCGGCCAGGGTCTCCTCCCGCACCCGGTGCAGCAGCCGCGTGGCCTGGGCGGCGTCCATGGAGGCCAGACGGGTCATGTCGAGCGCGGTGTTCTTCATCGGGTCCCCTCAGCCACAGGCTGTGCTGGATCGGTTCTGCGCGAGCGTGGGTTCGTGGCCCGTCGCGCGGAACGGCATTCTGGCGTGTTCGTCCCCCATCGTGCCGCTCGCGCCCCCCTGGCGAGGGCCGGTTCGCGCAATCCTGCAACCGTTTGCAACTCTGGCAGACATTCGCCGCATACATGAAAGTTGCATCAAGCGGAGGGTGGTGCCGTGTCGGCGCAGCACCACCCTCGGCCTATCCGCGCGCATCAGTCCCCTCCGCATGTCCCGGTGCGCGCGGCTCAGTTCTCCCGGCGGCCGTGCGCGAGGGGTTCCGGGCTCAGACCTCGGCCCGCGCCCGCTCGACCACCGACCCCAGGTCGAGCGTGTGCGGCAGCGTCCCGAACGCCCCGCCCCAGTCACCGCCCAGGCGCGACGCGCAGAACGCGTCCGCCACCTCCGGCGGAGCCCACCGCACCAGCAGCGAGCCCTGGAGCACCAGCGCCATCCGCTCGACGAGCCGCCGGGCCCGGGCCTCGATGCCGTCCAGGTCGGCGAGTTCGGTCAGCAGTCCCTTGATCGCGCCGTCCAGCCGGTGGTCCGCCCCGCGTGCCGTCCCGACCTCCTGGAGGAAGGCGTTCAACGACGCCGGCTCCTTCTGCAACGCCCGCAGAACGTCCAGCGCCTGTACGTTCCCCGACCCCTCCCAGATCGAGTTGAGCGGCGCCTCGCGCAGCAGCCGCGGCATCCCCGACTCCTCCACGTAGCCGTTGCCGCCCAGGCACTCGAGCGCCTCGGCCGCGACCGGCGTACACCGCTTCGTCACCCAGTACTTGGCCGTCGGCACCGCGAGCCGCAGGAACGCCCGCTCCTGCTCCGTCCCGGAGTCGTACGCCGCCGCCAGACGGAACGTCAGGGCCGTCGCCGCCTCCGATTCGATCGCCAGATCGGCCAGGACGTTGCGCATCAGCGGCTTCTCGATCAAGACGCCACCGAAGGCGCTGCGGTACGCGGCGTGGTGCACCGCCTGGGCCACCGACTGCCGCATCAGCGCCGACGACCCGATGACACAGTCGAGACGCGTCGCCGCCACCATCTCGATGATGGTGCGCACCCCGCGCCCCTCCTCGCCGACCCTCCTCGCCCAGGTCCCGTCGAACTCGACCTCGCTCGACGCGTTGGAGCGGTTGCCCAGCTTGTCCTTGAGCCGCTGGATGCGGAACACATTGCGCGTCCCGTCCTCCAGGACCCTCGGCACCAGGAAGCACGTCAGCCCGCCGGGCGCCTGGGCGAGGACCAGGAAGGCGTCGCTCATCGGCGCCGAACAGAACCACTTGTGACCGGTCAGGACGTACTCCCCGGCCGCGTCCAGCGGCTTCGCGTGCGTCGTGTTCGTCCGTACGTCACTGCCGCCCTGCTTCTCCGTCATGCCCATTCCGAAGAGCACACCGGCCTTCTCCCCGGCCGGCCGCAGCCCCTCCTCGTACACCTGGGCGGTGAGCCGTGGCTCCCACTCGGCGGCGAGCTCCGGATCGGTCCGCAGCGCGGGCACCGCGGCGTGCGTCATCGACAGCGGACAGCCGTGTCCGGCCTCCGCCTGCGTCCAGACGAGGAACCCCGCGGCGCGTCGCACATGACCGCCGGGCCGGCCCCAGGCGTTCGTCAGACCGGAGGCGACGCCGCGGCCGAGGAGCCGGTGCCAGGCGGGATGGAAGTCCACTTCGTCGATCCGGTTGCCGTACCGGTCGTGGGTGCGGAGCCTCGGAGGGTTCTCGTTCGCGAGAACGCCCCACTCCTGGGCCTGCGCGGACCCCGCCACGCGGCCCAGTTCTTCGAGCTCCCCGCGGGCGGTGGGGAGCAGTTCGGGCGCGAGATGCCGCTCCACCGCCTCGGTGAGCGCCCGGTCGGAGGTGAAAACGTCGTACCCCACCAGGGGTGGAGCCTGGTTGGTCACTGTGTGGGTGGTGGCTGCCATGCCGCTACGGTAAGGAGGTGCAGGCAGCAAATGAAACACCCGAGCGGCCCCCGGGCAGACTCCACCGGGCACGAGTCCTCTACCGCAACGTCTCGAAGCGGAAGATGGTCTGGCTGCTTCTGAAGGACACCGTCAACTCGTGCATCGAGTACCGCATTCTCGGTCTCGCGGCGGAGGCGGCCTTCTTCACGCTCCTGTCCCTGCCGCCCCTGCTGCTCGGCCTGATCGCGCTCCTCGGCTACGTCGACGACTGGACCAGCACCAACACCGTCGCCAGCATCGAGGAGAACATCCTCAACGCCGCCGGAACGGTCCTCTCCGACCGGGGCGTGCGCGACATCGCCCGGCCGCTCCTCGAAGACGTCACCCACGGCAAGCGGCCCGATCTCATCTCCATCGGCTTCGCCATCGCCCTGTGGTCCGGCTCGCGGGCGGTGAACGTCTTCATCGACACCATCACCGTCATGTACGGCCTCGACGGCCACCGGGGCATCGTCAAGACGCGGCTGCTCGCCTTCCTGCTCTACATCATCGCCCTGCTCATCGGCGCGGTCGTGCTCCCGCTGGCGGTGGTCGGCCCGGACCGGGTGGTGGAGCTGATCCCCTGGGGCACCGAGGTCGTCGCCGTCCTGTACTGGCCGGTGGTGATCCTGCTCTCCATCGCCTTCCTCACCACGCTCTACCACGTGTCCGTCCCGGTCCGCTCGCCGTGGGTGGAGGACGTCCCGGGCGCGCTGGTGGCGCTGGCGATGTGGGTCCTCGGCAGCTTCCTGCTGCGGATCTACCTGACCAGCACGGTCGAGGGCCCGACGATCTACGGATCGCTGGCCGCTCCGATCGCCGTCCTGCTCTGGATCGGCATCTCCGCGTTCGCCGTCCTGGTGGGCGCGGCCGTGAACGCGGCGATCGACCGCGTCTGGCCGTCGGTCGCCACCGCCGCGGCCCGCGAGGCCACCGAACGGGCCCGCGCGGTCCAGGCGGCGGAGCTGGTGGCCCGGGCCAAGGCGGCGGTGGAGGACCTGGACGACGACGACCCGGACATGCCGTCGGAGTTCCCCGAGCGATGGTCCCGCTTCCTGCCGCCGGACGACGTGAAGTCCCGGCTGCACACGGTCCGCGAGAAGGACCGCGACCGGGAGCAGCGTTCCTGACGCCGGGCGCCTACGCTCGGAGGGATGTACGAGGAACGCCCTTCCCGGCTGGACGGCGCCGTCGTGTGGACGCGCGGCGCGGTACGGGGCCCCGCGGTGTACCCGGTCCTGCCCGACGGGTGCATGGATCTGCTGTGGTGCGGCGGCCGGCTGTTCGTCGCCGGGCCCGACACCAGGGCGTTCGTCCCGGAGGTATCGGGTTTCCCCTACGCGGGGGTGCGCTTCGCGCCCGGGAGCGCGCCGGCCGTGCTCGGTGTACCGGCCCACGAGCTGCGTGACCGCCGGGTCGCCCTGGAGGAGCTGTGGCCAGGGGCACGGGTGCGACGGCTCGCCGAGCGGATCGGGGAGGCCCCCGACGCGGCGGCTGCGCTGGAGGAGACGGCCCTGGCCGGGGCGAGCGCCGCGCCGCCGCCCGACCCGCTGGCGCGGGCCGTCGTCGAGCTGCTGAACGCGGGCGCCGGGGTCGCCGCCACCGCCGAGGCGGTGGGGCTCGGCGCCCGGCAACTGCACCGCAGGTCGCTGGACGCCTTCGGCTACGGCCCCAAGACGCTGGCCCGCATCCTGCGGCTGCAGCGGGCGCTCGCTCTCGTCCGCGCGGGCGTGTCCCACGCCGAGGCCGCCCTCGCCGCGGGCTGCGCCGACCAGGCGCACCTGGCCCGCGAGACGCGCGCCCTGGCCGGGACCACGCTCGGCGCCTACGTGGCGTTGGCGAAGAGCGAGACGCCGCAGCCGTCGGGGTCGAGCACCACCGCGTAGCGCTGCCCCCACACGGCGTCCCAGGGCTTCAGGTGGCCCGTGGCGCCGGACGCGACCAGGGAGTCGTACACCCTGTCCACCTCCTCCGGACTCGCGCACAGGAACGCGAGCCCCATCCGGTCGCCGCCCCGGGGCCTGGTCCACTCCGGGTCGAAGGAGCGGACGACCTCCTCCGTGTCCCAGGCGATCCGCAGGCCGCCGGGCAGCGAGGCCTCGACGTGCGGGGCGGTGTCTGCGTCGGCGGGGACGTCGAGGCCGAGCCGCCGGTAGAAGGCGAGCGAGGCGGCCATGTCGGAGACGACGAGGCCGATCACATCGAGTCGTGGAGTGGTCATGCCGCCGAGCGTAGGACGGCTCGCGGGCACCGGTCTTGGAGGAATCGGACATCGCCGCGGACCGCCCGCTGCCGTCGCCGTCGCCGTCGCCGTCGCCGTAAGACTTTCGTCATCGGCCGGAGGGACTCCACCGGGTGGTGATCACCGTTGAATGGACACAAGGAGTTCCCCGCACCAGGAGGCCGTGATGAACCGCGTAGGACATCTGCTGACCAGGCCGGTCGTCATCGGCGCGCTCGCGTTCGCGGTGGTGGCGGCGGCCTTCGGGCTCTACTGGTTCCAGCCCTGGAAGCTCTGGACGGACGAGACCGTACGCGAGGGCCTGCCGTCGCCGGTCCCGGCCACCTCGGCCCCCGTCACCCCCGGGGCCACCGACCCCCGAGCAGCCGGCACGATCGCCACGGGCACCCTCATCAGCCATGAGCACAAGACGACCGGCACCGTGCGCGTGCTGCGGCTGCCCGACGGCAGCCGGGCCCTGCGTCTGGAGAACCTGGACACCAGCAACGGCCCGGACCTGCGCGTGTGGATCACCGACGCGCCCGTGCGGGAAGGGAAGGACGGCTGGCACGTCTTCGACGACGGAAAGCACGTCAGCCTCGGGAAGCTGAAGGGCAACAAGGGTGACCAGAACTACGCGCTGCCGGCGGGGCTGGATCTGAACCAGTACTCCAGCGTCAGCATTTGGTGCGACCGCTTCGATGTCTCGTTCGGCGCGGCGGCCCTCAAGACCGCCTGAGAGCAGCCAGGGGCAAAGTAGGGCGATGGTACGGTAAAGAGACTTTCCGCCCGCCTGTCCTGGCCGCTCCAGAGAGGCGACGGTCATGGCCACTCGTCGCATCCCGCTCCCCGGCGTCGGAACGCAGTACGACGTCACCACCGAAGCCGGCCATCACCTCTCGCTCGTCGTCCACCACGACGGCCGCCGCTTCCTCGGCTTCTACCGCGCCGACGACCCCGACTCCTGCGAGTCCGTGGCCCTCGAGCCCGAAGAGGCCACGGCCCTGGCCCAGTTGATCGATCCGGCGCGACTGGACACCATCGACACCGACGGCCTCGACCTCGTCACCGAGCACATCCCGGTGAGTGCCCGCTCGCCGTACGCCGGGCGTCCGCTCGGGGAGACGCGCGCCCGCTCCCGTACCGGGGCCTCCATCGTCGCCGTACTGCGCCGCACCAGCGCCCACCCCTCGCCCCCTCCCGACTTCCGCCTCGCCGTCGGAGACACCCTGGTCGCCGTCGGCACCCGAGAAGGAGCCGACGCCCTCGCCGCGATCATCGGCGGTGGCTGACATGCACAACACCACCGCCCTTCTCATCGAACTCGGCACCCTGCTGCTCACGCTGGGTCTTGTGGGACGGCTCGCCGGCCGGATCGGACTGTCACCGATCTCCCTCTACCTGCTCGCCGGTCTCGCCTTCGGCCACGGCGGTCTGCTGCCGCTCGACGCCAGCGAGGCGTTCGTCGCCGTCGGCGCCGAGATCGGCGTCATCCTGCTGCTTCTGCTCCTCGGTCTGGAGTACAGCGCCTCCGAACTGGTCACCAGCCTCAGGACCCAGTACCCCTCGGGGATCGTCGACTTCGTACTCAACGCCACCCCCGGCGCGGCCACCGCCGTCCTCCTCGGGTGGGGCCCGGTCGCCGCCGTCGCCCTCGCCGGGGTCACCTGGATCTCGTCCTCGGGCGTCGTCGCCAAGGTCCTCACCGACCTGGGCCGCCTCGGCAACCGGGAAACCCCCGCCGTGATCGGCGTCCTCGTCATCGAGGACCTGTCGATGGCCCTCTATCTGCCCCTGCTCACCGCCCTGCTGGCGGGAGTGGGACTCGCCGGGGGCAGTCTCGCGCTCCTGATCGCGCTCGGCACGGTCGGAATCGTCCTGTACTTCGCGCTGCGCCACGGCCATGTCATCAGCAGGGCCGTCTCCTCGGACAACCCCGAGATGCTGCTGCTCGTCGTCCTCGGCCTGACGGTCCTGGTCGCCGGGGCCGCCCAGCAGCTCCAGGTGTCCGCCGCCGTCGGCGCCTTCCTCGTCGGCATCGCGCTCTCCGGCGAGGTCGCGGAGGGCGCGCGCCGTCTCCTCACCCCGCTGCGGGATCTGTTCGCGGCGGTCTTCTTCGTCTTCTTCGGGCTGTCGACCGACCCTGCGGCGATCCCTCCCGTCCTGGTGCCCGCGCTGCTCCTCGCCCTGGTCACGGTCCTCACCAAGATCGGCACCGGCTGGTACGCGGCCCGCCGGGCGGGCGTCGGCCCCCGCGGTCGTCTGCGGGCGGGCGGCGCGCTGGTGGCCCGCGGCGAGTTCTCGGTCGTCATCGCCGGGCTCACGGTCATGACCGAGCCACGGATCGGGCCGCTGGCGACGGCGTACGTCCTGCTGTTGGTGCTCCTCGGGCCGCCGGCGGCCCGCTGGACGGAGCCGCTGGTCACCCGGTTGCGGCACGGGGTCCGGCGCCCCTCGGGCCCGGGTCCGCCGGGGCACGAGGAGATCACCGGGGCAGAGGCCGGCCCCGGTCGCGCACACCCCTGACGGGGGCCTCCGGTCAGCACGGAGCCCCGCACCGGCGTACCGGTGCGGGGCTCTCTCGACTCGTGCCGTCCGCTCTCTACTTGAGGTAGAACAGCCCGTCCGTCGTGATCGTCGGGCGGCCCGACGTGCCGACCACGACGAGCTTCACCGTGTGTGAGGCGCTCGTGGCCCAGGTCCTGGTCCAGATCGCGTTCCGGTAGAGGGTGGTGGTCGACCTGAGGTCGACCGTGGCCGCCTTCACGCCGTCGACGTACACATAGGCCTGGCCCGACGTCGAGGCGCGGGAGACGATCAGTGCGACCGAGCGGCTGGTGACCGTCCAGCTCAGCGACGCGTTCTTGGCGGCGCTGGAGTAGGACCTGCCGCCGAAGTAGCTGCTGGCCGTCTTCGTGGCCCACACGCCCGACTTCACGGCCGCGCTCTCCTGGAGGATCGTCGGCGTCGCGGTGACCGAGGCCGCGCCCCGGTTGCCCGCCACGTCGTACGCCGACAGGGACCAGGTCGTCGCCGTCGCGTACGGAGCCGTGTGCGCCGCCGAGGTGACGGTCGGCCCGTACGTCTTCGCCGTCGGAGCGGTCAGCCGCACGTCGCGCAGCACGCCCGAGTCGGTCGCCTTCCAGGCCAGCGTCAGCGGAACCGCCGAGGCGTTCACCGTGCCGGTCCGCAGCGACAGTTGGGGCCGCGTCGTGAACACGGGCGCCGTGACATCGCCGATCACGGTGACGGCCGCGCTCGTCGCCGCCCTGCTCGTCTGGTGGACGGAGCGGACCTGGACCGTGTGGCTGCCCGCGGCGATCGTGGCCGGCGCGGAGGTCGCCGAGCCCGCGACGGTCGCGACGATCTGCCCGTCGACCAGGAGCTCGTTCCGCTTGATGAACACGGCCGGGGTGGTCGCCCGCCAGTTCACGGTGACCGGACCACGCGTGTAGGACGCCGTTCCGGAGGCCGTCGCGCCGGTGACCGAGGAGACGGCCAGACCGGTGACCGGGCCCGCCGCCCAGGACCGGAGCGTCGCGAGCTGCGCGTACAAGGCGTTGCCCGGGCACTGGGTGTTGTAGCCGTCGCGGTGGCCGTGGATGACCGGGAACGCCAGCTGCGCGCCCTTCGCCCACGACTTGCCGAAGTAGTTGGTGCCCGCGTCGCCCGCGGTGAGGGTCGCCGTTCCGGTGGGGCTCACGCCGTACTGGCCGAGCTTCCACGCGGCCACCCGGGCCACCGAGATCATCGCGGCCTGCGGGGGCGCGGCGTCGGTGTAGGTGCCGAGGACCGAGATACCGGTCGTCTCGGAGTTGAAGCCATAGGCGTGTGCGCCCTGCACGGGCTTGTCGACGCCGCCCTTGCGGCCCTCGTAGACCGTGCCGCACTTGTCGACGAGGAAGTTGTAGCCGATGTCCTTCCAGCCCAACTGCTTGACGTGGTAGGCGTAAATGCCCCGGACCACGCTCGGCGCCTGCTCACAGGTGTAGCTGTTCGACTCGGCGGTGTGGTGCACCACGACCGCCTTGATCTTCCCGCCCGGCAGATAGCCGGGCTCCTCGGGGCTGATCGTCTCGTCCGCTCCCCAGCCCGCCCGGGAGGTGATCGCCGGACGCGGCGCCGTGGACGGCGGGGCGGTGGGGCCGGTCGCCGTCGGGGTGGGTGACGCGGTGGCCGAGGGCGGCGCGGAGGAGGTGGCCGACGTGCTCGGCGCGGGCTCCGTGGTGGCGGGGGCCGTCGTGGGCTCGCCGGGTACGGACTCCGTGGGGGCTGGCTCGGTGGTGGCGGGGGCCGTGGTGGGCTCGCCGGGTATGGATTCCGTGGGGGCGGGCTCGGTGGTGGCCGGCTCGGTGGTGGGCTCGCCCGTCTCGGCGGCGAACGCCGCCGGCTCCATGCCTCCGGATCGGCCCTTGCCCGGGTCGATCATGTCGAGGCGGAGTCCGGCCGGAAGGACGGAGGAGGTCTTCCCGCCGGAGACGATGCGTACCTCCACGCCGTCGGAGGCGCCGACCCAAGCGGGTTCCGTGCCGCCCCGGCGTGCGGAGCTCTCGCCCTGCCCGCTGTCGCCGTCGAGCCGCAGCCAGCGGGACCACGTCCCCGAGCCGGTGGCCCGCGTCCGCGCCTCGATCCTGGCGGGGATCCTCGCCGAGGGGTCGGTCCAGGTCACGCCCAGCATGCTGAACGGCTCGGTGTCCCGCTGCTTCAGGGACGCGCTGCGCCCGCCGTCGCCCGTGCTCAGCGCGACGGTCCGGGTGTCCACCGCCACCGGCCCGGGCCCGGACGCGCCGCTCGGCCCGCCCGGCTGCCCGGTCACTCCTTCGAAAACGAGTACGCCGGTCAATCCGGCGACCACGGCCACGGCCGTGCCCCACACGCGACGCCGCTTCATGCGGCCCACCCCTTGCTGTCTCGATCCCCCGGCGGTCCTTCGGCGGGGAATCTACAGCAGGGTTCAGCGTGGCCAGGGGCCGGGGAACGCGGGGGGCTGGAGGCCCAGGGGTCCGCCCGGCGTTATGCCCGGCTCCGCTCCCATCTGCTCCGGCACCCGCACGTCGATGCGGCTCGGCGGGCCGGGCGTGGGGGGCGCGGAGAAGACGCGTCGTTCCTCCACTTCCAGACTGATGTTGTTCCATTTGTCCGTGAAGTACACCACCGCGGTCCGCTCCAGGTCGGTCCCCGGGATCGACCCGAAGACGACCGGCCTGCGCGCCGTCTTGTCCACGCCCTTGGCCAGTGCCCGCCCGAAGCGGATGTTCCGTGAGACACCGTCGGCCTGGAGGTGCAGGAAGAAGTCCCAGGTGCCGTGGGGGAGGGGCTGTCCCCGGTCGATCGTGTTCAGGTCCAGGTCGAGGTCGAACCCGGCCATGGAGTGGTCCGGCGCCGACGACCCCGCGGGCGTGCCCAGCGACGGCGTGGCCCTGACCGTCACCGGGACCCGCACCTCCGTCTGCGTCTGTCGCCTGCGCAGGACGAAGTCGGTCGTCATCCGTGTCGTCGGCAGTACGTCGATGTAGGCGTAACCGGAGATCCGCAGCCGGGAGTCGCGCCACTCCAGGGTCTGGAGCCGCTGCGGCGTACGGACGGTGTCCGTGATGTCGTAGAGCTCGTCCGGCAGGCCGCCGCGGGGGTCGCGGAACAGCGGATAGGCGCGGTACAGGCGGCCGTTGTCATTGACGATCGGGGCCGGCTGCCCGGGGGCGGGGCTGTAGTGCGCCAGCTCGTCGAGCGCCTGCTCGTTCCCGTGGAGGAACGTGTACAGCTGGATCCAGGCGAGCTGCGAGAGCTCCTTGACCATGTCGTCGGTGAAGTACGTCGCGCACAGGGCGCGGCTGCGCTCCAGCACCTCCCACGCGTACGCGGGGTCGCTCGCCCGTACCCGGACGGCGGGGAGGATCGCCTTGCCGAGCAGGTTGCGGATGTGGCGGCCGAGCATCCGGCGCCGGCCGACCGGGTCGGTCACGCGGTCGGAGACCATCCGCATCACGCGCTCGATGTGCTGGACGGTCTCGTTGGCGGTCCGGGGCCGCGCCGTGATGTTGCCGCCGTCCTCGCGCCGACGCAGGTAATAGCCGTCGTAGTCGCCGACGACGGAGATCGTGCGGGCGGCCAGGTAGGCCTCGGTGACGAAGAGCTGGTCCTCGCCGAACCACAGGTCCTCGGGGTAACGGATGCGGGCCGACTCGATCATCTCGCGGCGCATCAGCTTGGCGCTGTGCAGGGAGCGGTAGATCTCCGAGCGGTAGAGATCGGCGCGCTCGGCGTGCTTGTGGGCCTTGTCGGCGACCGCCCGGCCGAGGCCCACCAGCTTGGCGAGCACGATGTCGCTCTCCTGTGCGTCCGCCATGGCCACGAGACGCTCCAGCGTCTCCAGGCCGAGGTAGTCGTCCGCGTCCACGACGAAGGTGAAGCGTCCCCCGGCGAGGTCCAGCGCCCGGTTCCGCGGGCCGCTCGGCCCGCCGGAGTTGGGCTGGTGCAGCACCCGGATCTGCGGGAAGGCGGCGGCGTACCGGTCCAGCTCGGCGCCGCTGCCGTCGGTGGAGCCGTCGTCGACGGCTATGACTTCCATGCGCTCGATGCCGATGGTCTGTTTGACGATCGAGTCCAGGCACTCGGTCAGATACGGCATGGCGTTGTAGACCGCGACGATCACCGACACGTCGGGAGCCGCTGCGGGGGCGGTGCTGAAGAACGGCGTGCTCATCGCTGATCCTTCGAATGCTTTTCAGGGGAACGCTTGATCGGGATTCTATGGGACCGCCCGCATTGCACCGGCTTTTCCGAGGGCCGCCCGCCCGGTCGGCGGCGCACTCTTCGCTCGCGTGCGCGGGGGCGTACGGAGGTGAGCGAGGGGGCGCGACCCAAGGCGCCGTGCAACCACCGTGTGCGTGTCCGCTACTCAAAGTGACGATTCGCCATTTCTGAGCTACATAGGGTGAGCGCGCTCGGCCGGTCGGCTGGGCAGAGGCGGAACACGGAGAGGTATCCGATGTCGGTCGACACGAGTACGCCCACGACGGCGAGCACGGTGCAGGTGGAGCGGGTGCAGCAGAGCCTCAGTACGGCCGCTGCGAGGAACCTCGCGACAACCACCAAGTCCGAACCCCAGATGCAGGGCATCAGCTCGCGCTGGCTGCTGCGGAAGCTGCCGTGGGTCCATGTCCCCGGCGGCGCCTACCGCGTGAACCGCCGGCTCTCGTACACGGTCGGTGACGGCCGGGTGACCTTCATCAAGAACGGCGCCAAGGTCCAGGTCATCCCCGCCGAGCTCGCCGAACTCCCCCTGCTGCGCGGCTTCGACGACACCACGGCCCTCGGGGCCCTGGCCGAGAAGTTCGTGCAGAAGGAGTACGAACCCGGCCAGGTCATCGTGGGCGCGGGCAAGAAGGCCGACCAGGTCTTCCTCATCGCGCACGGCAAGGTGGAGAAGGTCGGCACCGGAAAGTACGGGGACGACACCATCCTCGGCCGGCTCGGCGACGGCGACACCTTCGGCGGCCAGGCCCTGGCGGGCGCCGGTGGCAAGTGGGAGTTCACGGCCCGCGCGGCGACCGCGGTCACCCTGCTCGCGCTGCCGGTGTCCGCGTACAAGGCGGTGGCGGGTCAGTACGAGCAGCTCCGCGGCCATGTCGAGGCACAGAGCGCCAATGGCCACAAGGTGAACAAGCACGGCGAGGCCGTGATCGACCTCAGCGCCGGCCACTTCGGCGAGACCCCGCTGCCCGGCGCCTTCGCCGACTACGAACTCAAGCCGCGCGAGTACGAACTGAGCGTCGCCCAGACCGTGCTGAAGGTGCACAGCCGGGTCGCCGATCTCTACAACCAGCCCATGAACCAGACCCAGCAGCAGCTGCGGCTCACGATCCAGGAACTGCGTGAGCGCCAGGAGCACGAGCTCGTCAACAACCGTGACTTCGGTCTGCTGCACAACGCCGACTTCGAGCAGCGCATCCAGACCCACTCCGGACCGCCCACCCCGGACGACCTCGACGATCTGCTGAGCATGCGCCGGGGCACCCAGTACATGTTCGCGCACCCCCGCGCCATCGCCGCCTTCGGCAAGGAGTGCAACAAGCGGGGCATCCCGATGGGCAGTGTCGACGTCGACGGCCACCACATCCCCGCCTGGCGGGGCGTGCCGATCCTCCCGTGCGGCAAGATCCCGGTCAGCCCGCAGCAGACGTCCTCGATCATCGCCGTGCGTACCGGCGAGGACAACGAAGGCGTCATCGGTCTCTTCCAGACCGGGATCCCCGACGAGGTCGAGCCGGGGCTCAACGTGCGGTTCATGGGCATCGACGAGAAGGCGATCATCTCCTACCTCGTCAGCACCTACTACTCCGCCGCCATCCTCGTCCCGGACGCCGTCGGAATCCTGGAGAACGCCGAGGTACGTCCGCGTGCCTGAGACCCCGATCCGCCCGGCGAAGGAGGGATGACAAGGTGTCACTGCTGACCCGGATGACCTCCTCGGCGGCCGCGCACGAGGTGGCCGGACTGGTCGACGCGCTGCTCGCCCACCCCGAACGCCCGGGAAAACCGGATCTCTTCGGACCGCCGGCGGACCCGTCGCCGCCGGCCGACGCGGCCGGCCCCCCGCCGGTGCCCGCGGAGCCGGACCTGGGGCGGGCCCTCGCCGGACCCCACGGCCTCGGCACCGCTGCGGCCAGGGCGCTCCTGCCCTCCGCCACCGCCCCGCAGGAGCGGCCTGCGGCGCCGGGCACCGAAAGCCGTCTCTCCAGCACCCGGATCACCACCACACGGATCACGGCGACGCGTGTCGCCGACGCACGCCTTCCCGGAGCCCGTACCCGGCCCCCCGCCGACTGGCCCACGCTGCCCACGGGGCCCACTGGCCGGGGCACCTCGGCCGCCCGCCTCGCGCCCGGTGAGCGCCCGGCGGCTCCGGAGGGCAGGGTGCGGCCTCCCGCGCTGTACTGTCCGCCCGCGGTGCGCGACGACCCCGCCCTCGGCGAGGTGGTCAACGAACGCCTGGTGCAGTGGGCCGAAGAGGTCGGTATCTACCCCGGTCAGCTGGAGAAGGTCCGCTCGGCCGACTTCGGACGTCTGATCATGCTGTCCCACCCCGAGTCCGACGACCCCGACCGGCTGCTCGCGGCGGCGAAGTGCGCCCTGGCCGAATGGGCCGTCGACGACCACATCGTCGACGGTGAGGTGGAGGAAGCCCGCCACGACGTGCTCGGCCAGCGGCTGGCGATCGCCCACTCCGTGATCGACCAGGCCCAGCTCCCGCTGCGCTACGCGCCGCAGCTGGAAGAGGTCGTGCGCCAGGACCCCGTGGCGGTCGCCCTCCGCTCCGCCCTGGACAACCTGGCGCACTACGCCTCGACGACCCAGGTGCGCCGCCTGCGCCACGAGCTGGCCATCATGTTCGTCGCGTACAACCAGGAAGGCGTCTGGCACACCACGGGACAGACCCCGCCGGTGTGGGAGTACCTGACGCACCGCCACGAGAACAGCTTCATCCCGTGCATGGTGCTGGTCGACGCCGTCGCCGGCTACGAGGTCCCGATGGCCGAGTTCTCCGACCCCAGGGTCCGCCGCGCCTTCAACCTGGCCGGTACCGCGACCGTCCTCATGAACGATCTGTACTCGATGGGCAAGGAAGACCCCACGGACTTCAGCCTGCCCATGCTGATCGCCGCCGAGGAGAAGTGCTCGATGCCCGAAGCGGTCGAGCGCAGCGTCCTGATCCACGACGAGCTGATGCACACCTACGAGGCCGAGGCCGCCGCGCTGGCCGCCACCGGCTCCCCGGAGCTGCGCCGCTTCCTCGCCGGGACATGGGCCTGGGTCGGCGGCAACCGCGAATGGCACGCCGGCAGCGCCCGGTACCGCACCACCACCTGACCGCGCGGCGTGCCCGCGCCCGTCCGAACACCCCCCCACACGCAAGGAGTCCCCACCGTCATGACCACTTCCACCGCCGTCGCCACGGACGTGCTGCGCACCGACTACCAGAAGTCGGTCGCGGAGTACTGGAACACCAACCAGCAGGACCCGGTCAACCTCAGGCTCGGCGAGGTCGACGGGCTCTACCACCACCACTACGGCATCGGCGACTACGACCCGTCCGTGCTGGAGGGCCCCGAGGGCACCCGCGACCAGCGCATCATCGAGGAACTCCACCGGCTCGAGACCGCCCAGGCCGAGGTCCTGCTCGACCACCTGGGCACCGTCCGCGCCAACGACCGCCTGATGGACGCCGGTTCCGGCCGCGGCGGCACCAGCTTCATGGCCAACCAGCGCTTCGGCTGCCAGGTCGACGGCGTGAGCATCTCCGAGTACCAGGTCGGCTTCGCCAACGCCCAGGCGGTGGAGCGCGGGGTCGCCGACCGGGTGAAGTTCCACTTCCGCAACATGCTGGCCACGGAATTCGCCACCGGCTCCCGCCGGGGCATCTGGACCAACGAGACCACCATGTACGTGGATCTCTTCGAGCTCTTCGACGAGTTCTCCCGGCTCCTGGAGTACGGCGGCCGGTACGTCTGCATCACCGGCTGCTACAACGACGTCACCGGCGGCCGGTCCAAGGCCGTCAGCCGCATCGACGAGCACTACACCTGCAACATCCACCCGCGCAGCGAGTACTTCAAGGCGATGGCCGCCAACAACCTCGTCCCGATCAACGTCGTGGACCTCACCGCGCAGACCATCCCGTACTGGGAGCTGCGGGAGAAGTGCTCGGTGGCGACCGGTATCGAGGACCCGTTCCTGACCGCGTACAAGGAGGGCAGCTTCCACTACCTCCTGATCGCCGCCGACCGGGTCTGACCGCACGCGCGTCGACTCCGTGACGAAGCCCCCGGCCGGCGCCGGGGGCTTCCTCACGCGCTCAGCGGGCCGCCACCGACAGCGGGAAGTAGCGCGTGAACGGGTCCGGTCCGATGCCCATCACCTCGCCGAAGGGCGAGGCGAGATGGTGGATCACCAGGCCCAGGAAGACGGTCAGACCCACCATGCCCA
Source organism: Streptomyces sp. NPDC038280 (assembly GCF_055600045.1). Classification (NCBI taxonomy): domain Bacteria; kingdom Bacillati; phylum Actinomycetota; class Actinomycetes; order Kitasatosporales; family Streptomycetaceae; genus Streptomyces; species Streptomyces sp. NPDC038280. Next base: position 776,312 of record NZ_JBVJYZ010000001.1, on the reverse strand, counting down.
TCGCCATCACCAACTGGCTGGGACTGCGCCCGATCCTGAAGATGAAGAGCAGACAGATCGACAGGATCGCCCCGATCACCAGCCCGGCCCACATCACCGGTCCCAGCGATTCCTGCGAGTCCGACTCCCGCCCCCGGCGGGCGTCGTCGAGCGCACTCAGCTGGCCGAGCAGCTCCAGCGCCGTGACCTGCTGGGCCGGGGTGGCGTCGGTAGGGGCCGCCGCCGCGTGGCGCAACTGCCGCAGGACGGACCAGCCCTGCTCGCCGAGACCGGTGCCCTCGTCCAGGCGCGGCCACTCGTCGCGCACCACATGGGCGGCGTACCGCGCGGCGAGGGCGTCGATCTTCTTGCCCTGGGCCGGGGGCATCCCCTCGGCGAGGACCGTCATCTGGTGCAGGGCGCCCGCCTCGGTGGCGGTGTGGCTCTCGGCGCTGTCCCGCAGATCCCAGACGGTGACCAGGGCGAGGCCGAGCAGCAGCGCGTAGAGGAGGGCGATCATCATCGACATGTACTCGGCCGCCTCCTCACCGCTCTCCTCGTCGTCCCCGTCGGGCTGGTAGCGGCGCCAGACGATGACCGCGCCGGCGGCCAGCAGAGCGGCGACCAACCCGAGGACCAGCATCTCGACCACGTGGTTCATGACGCTCCCTCGGTGGGTCCCTCGATGGACGGCTGGTCGGTGGTGCGGCCGGTCCTCCCGTCACGACCGGCGTGACGCCACGGCAGCCACCACCCCCGCGGGAATGAGGAGTAGGAGCATGAAGGCGACGACGGTGAACGGCCCCTCGCGCCGGGGAGTGCCGCCCGCGCGCACGGGCATGAGACGCGGGCTGGCGTCCTCGGCGACCGGGGGTTCCTCGGCGCGCGCGTCTCCCGGCGGCGGCGCGACACCGGCGTCCCGTGCCTGCCCGTCCCGTGCCTGCCGGTCCTGTGCCTGCCCGTCCCGTGCCTGGCCGTCGGGCGTGATCGCGCCAGGAGGCCGGCCGGCGGCCTCGTTCCTCCGGGGCGTGGCGCGAGCGTCGGTGCCGGCGAGCGGCAGCGTGGGAAGCGCCAGACTCTCCAGGGCCAGCGCGGCGAACGGCGCCGCGGCGGCGGCATCGTCCGCCGCACCGGCGCCCGCTTCCTCACCCGGACCCGTCCCCGCCACGTTTCCGGCCGCGCCCGGAGGAGCCGCTCCGGGCGCGGCCGCGGCTCCTTCCGGAACCGCCCCTCCGGGGGCGACAGGACCGAGGACGCCCGGGGGCAGAGCCACCCCCGGGGCGGTGAGCAGCGAGGAGAACGGCGAGGCGCCCGGCGCCGTCCCGGCGGCACCACCCGGCGCGGCGGCTCCGGGGGCCGCGGGAACGCCCGGCGCCGCGAGAAGTCCGGACGGGGCCAGGGGCCCTGGGGGCACGAGCGCCCTCGGCGGAGGTACCACGCCGGCGCGTACCAACGCTCCGGGCGCGAGCGCCGATGCCGCCCCCGGAGCCCCGGGCGCGGCAGGAGCGCCCGGGGCTCCCGGGACCGTGCCCCCAGCGCCCGGGAGACCCGCACGCGGCGCCGGTCCCACCGTGAAGCGGGTGGTCGCGCGGGCCGGCAGACTCGGCGCGGTGACCTCCGCGCCCGAAGGCCCGAGAGTGGCGACCTGGTCGCTCCCCCGCACTTCCGGCACGCTGCGGTACTCACCCGGCGGCAGCCCGCCGACGCGCGCGACGCAGACCGCGGTGGCCCCCGGCGGTACCTCCGGCGGATTCCCCGGACGGCCGCCGCAGACGATCTCCGACGGCCGGAGCTCCGGGTCGGTGAGCCGGATGTCGTACACGGTCCGGTTGCCCGGATTGCCGATGACGTACTGGACCACCGCGGACGACCGGGTGAGCGCACGCACCGACACACCGAGCCGCAGCGCGCCGCCGACCCCCCGGTACCCGGCGACGGCGGAGGCCTGGGTCCGTACCCCGATGGAGGGGATCTCGCCCCACGCGTGGACGGTGGCCGTGTGCGGGCCCGGCGCCGCCACGGCCCGCGCGGTGCACGTGACGGTGGACAGTCCGCGCATCGGGAAGCTCCGCCCGCCGGGGCAGACGACCCCGCCGGGCACGGCGGGGTCGTTCACGGTGACGCGCCGGAGGTCCGCGCCGCCACGGTTGGTGAGCACGTAGCGCCTGATGACGGGGTGTCCGACACGGATACCGGTACGTTCGGCCTCCCGGCCGGGCCGCGTGTTGATGGTCACCGCCAGGTCCAGGGAACGGGCGCCCGCACCGTCGGCCGCGGCCGACGGAACGAACGGGGCGGCCAGCGGCCAGCCGGCCGCATGGGCCGTCAGAAGCAGCACCCCGGCGGCGACAAGCACCGTTCTGGCGCGGGCGATGGGGGGTCTGACCCACATGGAGGCATTCCTTCCCGGGTCCTCGGGTGTGCCGGACTGCGCCCAGCGTCGGACGAGGGGAGGGGTGAAGACAGCGGAGGGACCCGCTCATTGCGCTGCTCGTGGCCGAATCCACCACGATGGCGGACCCGCACCCCCGGCGGACAGCCGGACCCGCACGCCCCGACGGACGTCCACGCGGCCGCCGCGTTAAATCGCTGGCGGTGCGTCGGGGCCGGGAGTAGGGTCCCGTCCTGTCGGTCCGCGCGCCGCAGCAGCGCGCGAGGAGAGGGAACCAGGAGGTGAGGACATTGATGACGGTCACGGTGACGGGCACTGCCCGCGATCAGGAGTTCATCGTTCCCACCCCCGTGGTCTCCGGCTGACACCCACTCATACACCTGCGCGTCACGCGCGCGTGCCGGGGCCACCCTTGTGAAGGGTCACCCCTTGTCCGACATCTCCTCTCAGGCTCCGACGTCCTCGCACCCGCTCTCGCCGTACGGCTGGAACGACGCGTGGGAGGCCGAGTTCGCCCCGTACGCCGCCCAGGGACTGCTTCCCGGCCGGGTCGTACGCGTCGACCGGGGCCAGTGCGACGTCCTCACCGCCGACGGCGTCGTCCGCGCCGACACCGCGTTCGTCACCCCGCACGATCCGCTTCGGGTCATCTGCACCGGTGACTGGGCCGCCGTCGACACCGACGGCAACCCCCGCTACGCGCGGGCGTATCTGCCGCGCCGGACCGCCTTCGTCCGGTCCACCTCGTCCCAGCGGTCCGAGGGCCAGATCCTCGCGGCCAACGTCGACCACGCGATCATCGCGGTCTCGCTCGCCGTCGAACTGGACCTCGGGCGGATCGAACGCTTCCTCGCCCTCGCCTGGGAGTCCGGCGCGCAGCCGCTCGTGGTCCTCACCAAGTCCGACCTCGTACCCGACCCGGCCGGGGTCTCCCACCTCGTCCAGGACGTCGAGTCCGCCGCGCCCGGCGTGCAGGTACTGGCCGTCAGTTCCGCGACCGGGGAAGGCATCGAGATGCTCTCCGCGATCGTCTGCGACGGCACGAGCGTGCTGCTCGGGATCTCCGGCGCCGGGAAGTCGACCCTCGCCAACGCCCTGCTCGGCGAGGACGTCATGGAGGTCCGGGCCACCCGGGACGTCGACGGCAAGGGCCGGCACACCACGACCACGCGCAACCTGCTCACCCTGCCCGGCGGTGGCGTGCTCATCGACACCCCCGGGCTGCGCGGCGTCGGGCTCTACGACGCCGAGAGCGGCGTGGGCCAGGTCTTCTCCGAGATCGAGGAGCTGGCCCGGGACTGCCGGTTCCACGACTGCGCGCACGGGACCGAACCCGGGTGCGCGGTGCTCGCCGCGCTGGAGGACGGAACGCTGCCCGAGCGGCGGCTGGACAGCTACCGCAAACTGCTGCGGGAGAACCAGCGCATCGTCGCCAAGACCGACGCCCGGCTGCGCGCCGAGATCCTGAAGGACTGGAAGCGCAAGGGCGCCGAGGGCAGGGCGGCGCTGCAGGCCAAGCGCGGACGGGTCCGGTAGCCCGAGCCACGCCCAGCGCGGTGTCCGAAAACCGCCGGACCGGCCCCCACCGCCGGCGCACACTGGACCCGTGATGGACGAGGACACCAGGTACGAGGCGGTGAGCAGCCGCGACGCCCGTTTCGACGGCGAATTCTTCTTCGCCGTCGAAACGACCGGCATCTACTGCCGGCCGAGCTGCCCCGCCGTCACCCCCAAGAGGAAGAACGTCACGTTCTTCCCCACCGCGGCCGCCGCCCAGGGACACGGCTTCCGCGCCTGCCGCAGGTGCAGGCCGGACGCGGTCCCCGGGTCGGCCGCGTGGAACGTCCGCGCCGACGTCGTCGGCCGCGCCATGCGCATGATCGGCGACGGCGTCGTCGACCGGGAGGGCGTACCCGGCCTCGCCGGGCGGCTCGGCTACAGCGCCCGGCAGGTCCAGCGCCAGCTCACCGCGGAGCTGGGCGCCGGACCCGTCGCGCTCGCCCGCGCCCAGCGGGCCCACACCGCCCGTCTGCTGCTCCAGACCACCGGACTGCCCGTCACCGAGATCGCGTTCGCGTCCGGCTTCGCCAGCGTCCGGCAGTTCAACGACACCATCCGCCAGATCTACGCCCGCACCCCCAGCGAGCTGCGGGCCGAGTCCGGCACCGGAACCGGCCCCCGGACCGCCCTCGCCGCGGGTGTCCCGCTGCGCCTCGCCCATCGCGGCCCGTACGCCGCCCGTGAGGTCTTCGACCTCCTCGCCGACGAGGCGGTCGAGCGGGTCGAAGAGGTCGTCGGCGCGCCCGGCGCCCGCACCTACCGCCGCACGCTGCGCCTGCCCTCCGGCTCCGGCATCGTCGCCGTCGACGAGAAGTCCGCGGGCCCGTGGCTGGAGGCGCGCATCCACCTGACCGACCTGCGCGACCTCACCACCGCCGTGCAGCGGCTGCGCCGGCTCTTCGACCTGGACGCCGATCCGTACGCCGTCACCGAACGGCTCGGCGCCGACCCCGTCATCGGCGCGCGCGTCGCCGCCCGCCCGGGCCTGCGCTCGCCCGGCGCGGCCGAGCCGGAGGAGTTCGCGATCCGGGCGCTCGTCGGCCCGGCGGAGAGCACGCGGCTGGCCGAGAGGTACGGAACCGGTCTCGACACCACCTGCGGCGGGCTCACGCATCTCTTCCCCGAGCCCTCGGCGCTCATGGACCACCCGGTCGCCGGGCCGCTGGCGGCCGCGCTCGCCGACGGGTCCGTACGGCTCGACCCGGGGGCCGACCGCGACGAGGCCGAACGGGCGCTGCTCGCCCTGCCCGGAGTCGGCGCGCGGACCGCCGCTCTCATCAGGATGCGCTCACTCGGAGATCCCGACGTGGCGGCCGACGAACGCGCCGCTCGGGAGGAATGGCGGCCCTGGCGGTCCTACGCCCTGCGCTACCTGGCCCTCGCGCCGTGAGCCGTGGCACCGTGGACCGATGATCACCATCGACAGACTCGCACCGTCCGACCGCGGCGACTGGGAAGCGCTCTTCCGCTCGTACATCGACTTCTACGGGCGGACCGAACCGGCGGCGATGTACGAGCGCTCCTGGCAGGCGTTCCAGGAGGACACCCGGCTGCACGCCCTCGGCGCGTGGCTGGACGGCCGGCTGGTCGGCATCACCCACTTCTTCGTCCACCCCAGCACGTCCGGCCCGGACGTCTGCTACCTCCAGGACCTCTTCACCGCTCCCGAGGGACGCGGCAGGGGCGCGGCCCGGGCTCTGATCGCCGCCGTCACCGAGTGGGCGGAGAAGCAGGGCTGCTGCCGGGTCTACTGGATGACGCAGGAGACCAACGCCACCGCCCGGCGGCTCTACGACCAGGTCGCCGACAACCGCGGGTTCATCAAGTACCAGATCGACCTGCCGGCGAACGCCTGACCGGTCCGCGCGCCGGAGCGAGCTGAGCGCCTGCCGGTCCGCACGCCCGGACGCGCCGAAAGACTGCCGCCCGACCGGTTCGCGGACGGCGCTAGGTCGTGTCCGGAAAGTCTTGCCTGGCGGGCGACGCCCTGCACGCACGCTCGCCGCGTTGCCGACATGCCCGAGTAGCTCCGCTACGAGGGCATCCCGGCGCCTTGCGATCGCACGCACCGGACGCCGCGCGCCCCGCCCTTCGGGCGGACGGCCATACTTTCCGGACACTCCCTAGAAAGACGCGTCGGGAGACCGGTCGGCGCCCAGGCCCCAGCTGTGGATCCGCAGCGGGTGGATCCGGATGACCTCCTCGCTGAAGTGCGGGCCGAGACTGTGGGGTCCGACCAGCAGTTCCGCCTCACCGCGGATGTCGACGCCGCGCACCCGCCACGGGCTGACGCTGACGATGTCGTCGACGACGAGCGCCACCTTCGGGTTCGCCCGGAGGTTGCGCCACTTCTTCGTACGGCCGAGGGCCATCCCGCCGACCAGGATCGTCCCGTCGTCCTGCGGGAAGAAACCGACCGGGTTGGCCTGCGGCCGGCCCTGCGGGTCGACCGTGGCCAGGCGCCCCAGCCGCTGGCTGCCGAGATAGTCGCGCTCGGCGTCGCTGAATGCGGTCATGGGGCTCAGGATGGCGCGCCCGCGCCACGGAGCGCATCGGCGATCGGTCCTAGTCCGTGCCGTCGAGGTCCTACCGTCGAAGTCCTAGGTCGGCGGTCCCGCTCACCGTCCCGGTCCGGTCCGGACCACCGCGCCCGGTAGCCCCCGACACCGCTCGGGCGTCCCGGGTCAGCTCCCGATCACCGCGCCCGCCCACGCGCCGACGATCACCAGGCAGGCGACGAGCTCCACCAGCACGCTTGCGCCGGACGCCCGCATCACGTTCCTCATGGACGCGACCGCCTGGCCGTGGCCGCCCAGACGCCGGCGCTCGCAGAGGTAGATTCCGCCGACATAACCGGGGACGGCCCCCACCACCGGAAGCAACAGAAATCCGATCAGCGCCCCCAGACCGGCGAACGCCACCATCCTCCGGGTGATCCCGATCCCGCGGATCCTGCGGGGCGGCAGCTGCCATACGACCACCTGGGTGACCAGCAGCAACACCGTCGATCCGACCAGCAGCCCCCAGGCCAGGCCCGTCTGCTCGTGCAGCGACCACCACAGCACCGCCGACCACACCAGCCATGAGCCCGGCACGCCGGGGACGAGCACCCCGACCAGGCCGAGCAGCATCACCAGTCCGATCAGAAGGAGCTGCCACACACCCATCTGTCAAGCGTGCAGGAACGCACCCGTCCCCGCTCACCGGCCCCGGTGTCGCTCGCCCGGGCGTCGCCCCCCGGCCCCGCGGGCCGCTCAGACCCGGGCGACCCAGCCCTTCTCGTACGCGTGCCAGCCCAGCTGCAGCCGGGTCGAGACCCCGGCCAGTTCCATCAGCCCCTTCACCCGGCGCTGCACGGTCCGCAGACCCAGCTCCAGCTGCTTCGCGACGCTCGCGTCCGTCAGCCCCGCCAGCAGCAGCGACAGGATCTGCAGATCGACGGCGTCCGGTGCGGGGCGGTCCTCCCACGCCACCTGGCCGCCCGTGCCCAGCCGCAGGGGCAGGGCCTCGCGCCACACCGCCTCGAAGAGGCCCATCAGCGACTCGAGCAGCCCGCTCGCGTGGACGACCAGCGCCGCGGGCTCCGCTCCCCGGCCGGTCAGCGGCACCATCGCGAGCGCCCGGTCGGCCACGACCAGCCTCGTCGGCACCTGGTCGACGACCCGGACCTGCTCGTCGCGGCTGAGGGCCGCCGACAGTTCGACGAGCCCGGTGGGCGAGGTCAGCACCTCGCGTTCGAGCACCACCCGGTATCCGACGCCCCGGTTCGAAGGCCGCTCCTCGGCCACGTTGTCCATCCCGGTGACCGCGATCGGCCTGCCCGTCACCAGGGCGCAGACCTCCTCCGTCGCACCCAGCTGGAGCTGGAGGAAACGGTGCGCGACCGCGCTCGCGCCGGTCACCACCTCGACCAGGTCGTGCACGGCCGGCTCCGCCGCCTCGGCGCGGTACTCCTCGGCCAGCAGTACGGCCGCCAGCTCGGCCTGCTCCAGTTCGTGGCGCTGCTGCGTCAGCAGAGCGCCCAGCGCCACCGCCGGCGGCGCCGCCACCCAGCGCCCGGTGCGGGACGAGGACTGCGCGGCCAGGCCCTGCGACTCCAGCCGACGCAGCGCGCGCTCCGTCTCCGTCTCCGGCAGGGCCAGCCGGTGCGCCAGATCGGCGACCTCGGCCGCGCCCAGCGCGACCAGCGCGCGATACGCGGATTCCTGGCGTTCGTCGAGACCAATCGCACTCAGCACCGCTGCCCCACCCCTCACCGGACGATCTCGTTCCACCACGCAGTGGCGGGAATCGGCCACGGCGCATTCCCGCCTCGGCCATCATCCCTGTACTACCCGTTCCTCTGCCAATGTGGCGCCACCGCAGCACCAACAGCCTCCGTACATGCGCCCTTTGTGGGCTCCTGGGGCGGAATCACCTGGGGAGAGCGATGCGCCCGATATCGCGTACGGCGCGGGGAGCGGCGACCGCCGCCGCCCCGGCCGCCGTCACCGCGCTCGCGCCGTCCGTGGCCGCCCGGCCGCCGGTACCCGAGCACCGGCCTGGCCGGCGGCGTCGGCCTCCCCGTCCACCCTGCGCGCCGACGGTCAGGAGCTCGGCAGCAGCGGTCATCCGTTCGGAGTTTTCGACGTGCCGTCCGGCAAGCGGACATATGAGCTGGAGCAGCGGACCACGAAGATCGGCAGCGGGGTGTGGAACCGCTCCACCGCCGTCAACTCCCTCTGGAAATGCACCTCCCAGCTCGATGAGAGCGTCTACTCTCAGGGCATTCCGATTCTGTTCCCCCGGTACGACCTGCCGGAGGACGGCCTCAAAACCCTCGCCGCGGCGGACGGGCAGACGATCGGCCTGACCGTGACGGGCCACGCGGGCCACACGCCCGGCGCCCTCACCCCGGCCACGCTCGCGTACTCCTACGACGGTGGCGCGACCTGGACCGACGCGAAGGTCTCGCAGCGCGCCGGGCGGTGGACCGCGCCCGTGAACCACAAGGGCGCGGCGGCAGGCCTGTCACCCTGAGAACCGAACTGACGGACGCTCATGGCGCCTCCGTCACCCAGACCGTGGTCCGCGCTTACGACGTGCGCTGATCACGCCGGTCCGCCGGGCGTCCTTCCCGTGGGGGGTGGGGTCGTCCGGCGGACTACTTTTTCCGCCGCTTTTTCCGGATGCCCCGTTTTCGTACGCCCCTCGCGGTGGACAATAAGGGCATGAGTCAGCAGGGGGAGAGGCAGCCCACCGGCGCGGACGACTGGTGGGACAAGCTGTACGACGACGCCGCGCCGGACACGGGTGCGGGCGCGCTGCCCGGACCGGCCGCCGGCGCGGGTCCCGGTGACACCCTCGACGACCGCTTCGGCTCGGCGTCCGAGACCGTGAAGGGCCCCGGCCCCCGCCAGGACGGCCAGGACGGCCCGGAACCGCAAGGATTCGGCGAGCCGTTGGGGCCGGGAGAAGTGGCGGCGGCCGAGCCGGACGAAGCCGCCCGCCCCCGCGCCTGGTGGGAACACGACGCCCTGTCGGCCACGGCCCCACCGGCTCCCGTACAACCGCCCGCACGGCCCTGGGCGGAAAGGCCGCGCGCACCGTGGGAGCCCCCGGAGCCGTCCGTCGGACCCCGCGCCTTCGCCGACCCCCCGACCGCACCGCCGCCCGCCCCGCCCGCGGCCGCACCTGCCACACCCGCCGACCCACCCCCGGACCCGCCCGCCGCGCCGCCCCGGCCGGCCGGCCCGCCGGTGGCCGAGACGCCTCCGCCGCCACACCGGGCTCCCACGGCCCCCGAACCCCCCACCGTCGCCTCGGTACCACCACCCCGTACGGGCCATGTCGGTGACGGACCGCCCACCTACGCGCCCGAGCCCACCGCCCTGCCCCTGGCGCGACCGCACGAACTGGGGGAGCTGGTCGCCGACACGGTGCTCGACGGTGCGCGGTACGGCACGTACACACTGCGCGCCGCCTCCGTCCGCGGGGACTCCGCGCGCTACCGCGGCCAGCCGCGCCGGGACTCGCTCATCACCGCGCGCTTCGGTGAAGGCGCCGCCGCGCTGGTGCTCGTCGCTCTGGCGAGCGGGACACGCGCGGCCGAAGGCGCCCATCTCGCCGCCGCCGACGCCTGCCGCTGGATCGGCGAGGCGGTGGGCCGCAGCCACATCCGGCTCTCCGAGGACATCCGGGCCGGCCGCCGGGGCGACCTCAAGTCGGGACTGCACCGACTCACCGACCGTTCCTTCGGCAGGCTGCGCGCCCGCGCCGCCGAACTCGGTGTCGCACCGGAGGAGTACACCGCCAGCCTGCGGTGCCTGCTCCTGTCGGCCGACCCCGAGTGCCGCACACGTGTCTTCTTCGGCGTCGGCGAGGGCGGACTCTTCCGGCTGCGCGACGGTGCCTGGCAGGACCTGGAGCCGCGGGTCGCCGAGCCGGCGGCCGTCAGGGGCGAGCCCGTGGTCGGCTACGGCTCGCCGCCGCCCGGCGCGCCGTCCCAGGCGCGGCCCGACGCCGGGCCCGACGCACGGGCCGGGGCGCAGGGGCCGCACGATGAGCGGCTGACCATGGACCTGGGCATCACCACATCCCCGTCCCCCTACGTCGAGGCCCCGCTGCCGCCTCCGTCCGAACCGTTCCGCTTCCGTGCCTCGGTGGCCCGCCCCGGCGACACGTTGCTGCTGGCGGGCCACGGCCTCGCCGAGCCGCTGCGCGGCGAGCCCGCCCTCGCGGAGGAGCTGGCCGAGCGGTGGGCGACCCGGGAGCCGCCGGGCCTGGCCGCCTTCCTCGCGGACACCCAGCTCAGGGTGAAGGGGTACTCCGACGACCGTACGGGTGTCGCAGTCTGGGAGGCGTAATGTCACACGTCATGGGTTGATGGATCCATGGCCAAGCAGAATGTGGCAGAACAGTTCGTCGACATCCTCGTCCGCGCCGGAGTGCGGCGGATGTACGGAGTTGTCGGCGACAGCCTGAACCCCGTCGTCGATGCCATCCGCCGCACACCCGCCATCGACTGGGTCCAGGTCCGGCACGAGGAGGTCGCCGCCTTCGCCGCCGCCGCCGAGGCGCAGATCACCGGCAGGCTCGCGGCCTGCGCGGGATCGTGCGGCCCGGGAAACCTCCATCTGATCAACGGACTCTACGACGCCCACCGCTCGATGGCCCCCGTCCTGGCGCTCGCCTCCCACATCCCCTCCAGCGAGATCGGTCTCGGCTACTTCCAGGAGACCCACCCGGAGCAGCTCTTCCGCGAGTGCAGCCACTACAACGAGATGATCTCCAACCCGCAGCAGATGCCCCGGCTGCTCCAGACGGCGATCCAGCACGCGATCGGCCGGGGCGGCGTCAGCGTGGTGACCCTGCCCGGCGACCTCGCCTCCCAGCCGGCCCCCGAGGCGTCCGTGGAGCACGCACTGGTCACCACACGCCCGACGGTGCGGCCCGGCGACGCCGAGATCGAGGCGCTGACACGGATGATCGACGACGCCGACAAGGTGACATTGTTCTGTGGCAGCGGAACGGCCGGTGCCCACGCCGAGGTCATGCAGTTCGCCGAGCGCGTCAAGTCCCCGGTGGGGCACGCCCTCCGGGGCAAGGAATGGATTCAGTACGACAATCCGTTCGATGTCGGCATGAGCGGACTGCTCGGCTACGGCGCCGCCTACGAGGCCACCCACGAGTGCGACCTGCTGATCCTGCTCGGCACCGACTTTCCGTACAACGCCTTCCTTCCGGACGACGTCACGATCGTCCAGGTCGACGTCCGCCCGGAACACCTCGGCCGCCGCTCCAAACTGGACCTGGCCGTCTGGGGAGACGTGCGCGAGACCCTGCGCTGCCTCATCCCGCGCGTGCGGGAGAAGACCAGCCGGAAGTTCCTCGACAAGATGCTGAAGAAGCACGCGGACGCCCTCGAAGGCGTGGTCAAGGCCTACACCCGCAAGGTGGACAAGCACGTTCCGATCCACCCCGAGTACGTCGCCTCCGTCCTGGACGAACTGGCCGACGACGACGCCGTGTTCACCGTCGACACCGGGATGTGCAACGTCTGGGCGGCCCGCTATCTCTCGCCCAACGGGCGCCGGCGGATCATCGGATCCTTCAGCCACGGCTCGATGGCCAACGCCCTGCCGCACGCGATCGGCGCCCAGTTCGCCGATCGCGGACGGCAGGTCGTCTCCATGTCGGGCGACGGCGGGTTCTCCATGCTGATGGGCGACTTCCTCACCCTCGTCCAACACGACCTGCCGGTGAAGATCGTGCTTTTCAACAACTCCTCCCTCGGCATGGTCGAGTTGGAGATGCTGGTGGCCGGACTTCCCTCGTACGGCACCCACAACCAGAACCCGGACTTCGCCGCGATCGCCCGGGCGGCCGGGGCGTACGGCGTCCGCGTCGAGAAGCCCAAGCAGCTCGCCGGCGCGCTGAAGGACGCCTTCAGACACAAGGGACCCGCGCTGGTCGACGTGGTCACCGACCCGAACGCCCTGTCCATTCCGCCGAAGATCCGCGCCGACATGGTCACCGGGTTCGCTCTCTCCGCCAGCAAGATCGTCCTCGACGGTGGCGTCGGCCGCATGCTCCAGATGGCCCGCTCCAACCTGCGTAACGTCCCCCGCCTTTGAGGACCGGATGGCCTCCGGGGGCGCCTTGAGCGTCTGCCTACGCAGGTGCCGGGGTGAGCCGCAGGGTGAGGATCTGGAAGGGCCGCAGCCGCAGGACCACCCCGCCGTCCGCTCGGTCGGCGGCGTGCTGCGGCCGTTCCAGCAGGTCGGTGACCTCGGCGCGCGCCACGGGGAAGGACGTCCTGAGTGTCGCCTCCGCCCGGGTCCCGGCCGACTCGTAGAGCCGTACGACCACATCGCCGCTCCGGTCGTCCGCGAGCTTCACGGACTCCACGGTCACCGCAGGATGTCCCGTGTCGACCAGCGGGGGGCGCGCGGGTACCGCGGACGCGACCCGCAGCGGCAGATTGAGCGCCAGGCCCTCCCGTACCGCGTCGGTCGTCGAACCGCCCGGCATCAGCGCGTAGGTGAAGCGGTGCCGGCCCAGATCGGTGTGGGGATCCGGGCTGTGCGGCGCCCGCAGCAGGGTCAGACGGACGGTCGTGCCCAGACCCTCGTCGTGCGGAGCGCGGGTGACGTCATGACCGTACGTCGAGTCGTTGAGCAGCGCGACGCCGTAGCCGGGCTCGGCCACACGCAGCCAGCGGTGGGCGCAGATCTCGAACCGGGCGGCGTCCCAGCCGGTGTTGACATGGGTCGGCCGGTGGACATGACCGAACTGGATCTCGGCGGTCGACCGTTCCGCGTGCACATCGAGGGGGAAGGCTGCCTTCAGTACCTTCTCGGACTCCTGCCAGTCGATGTCCGTGACGACGTCGAGCCGGCCGCTGCCACGCGACAGGACGGTGTCCTGAACGATCCGGGAGGCCCCGAAGCCGCGCACCACGCGCACCACCGCGCGCAGGGGCCCCTCCTCCACCAGGGAGACGGAGTCGACGGCCGTGAGATCGGTGTGGCTGCGCCGGTAGTGCTTGTCGATGTCCCAGGCGTCCCAGTGGTTGGGGTGGTCGGGGTGCAGTTGAAGGAGGTTGCCCCGGCCGCCGGGGGTGAGCACCTCGCGGCCGGCCCGCAGATCCCGTACGGACGCCAGCAGCCCCTCGTGGTCGACGACGACCCGCAGAAGACCGTTGTCGAGGACGAGTCCCTCGTGGGCGCTCCGGCCCACCGTGACGGGCGGGGGAGCGGTGTGCGGATCGGCGTCACCTCCCGGCCGCACGGGGGCACTGCCGAGCGCCGGGACCCGCACCAGCACGGGACCCTCGCTCTCGAGGTCGACCACCTCCGCCCGCGCGTACGGCGAGGTGTTGAGCACCCCCGGCGCCGCACCCGTACCGCCCAGCGCGGACACTGCCGCCCGGGTGATCCCCTCGAGCTCCTCCCGCACCCGGGCATATGTCTCGCGCGCTTCGCGGTGCACCCAGGCGATCGACGAGCCGGGCAGGATGTCGTGGAACTGGTGCAGCAGGACGGTCTTCCAGATCCGGTCGAGATCGTCGTACGGATACGCGTAGGCGGAGGCGCCCGCGTCCGGCGGGGCGTCCGCAGAGGCGTGACGAGACCCGTCGGGTGAGGCGTCCCGACGGGAGTGACCGGCCGTGTGCAGGGCCGCCGCCGTGGCCCACAACTCCGCCTCCCGCAGCAGGTGCTCCGCACGCCGGTTGCCCTGCTTCGTCTTCGCCTGCGTGGTGTACGTCGCCCGGTGCAGCTCCAGGTACAGCTCCCCGGACCACACCGGCGCCTGAGCCCCGTACTCCTCCCGCGCCGCCCTGAAGAACACCGAAGGACGCTCGATGCTCACCCTCGGCGAGCCTTCCAGATCCCGCAGCCGGCGCGCCTTCTCCACCATCTCCCGGGTCGGGCCGCCACCGCCGTCGCCCCAGCCGAACGGGACCAGCGACCGGGTGGCGCGCCCCTTGTCGGCGAAGTTCCTCTCCGCGTGGGCCAGTTCGCGGCCGTGGAGCTGGGAGTTGTAGGTGTCCACCGGGGGGAAGTGGGTGAACACGCGGGTCCCGTCGATGCCCTCCCACCAGAACGTGTGGTGCGGCATCCTGTTGGACTGGTTCCACGACAGCTTCTGCGTGAGGAACCACCGCACGCCCGCGAGCTTCGCCAACTGCGGGAACGCGGCCGTGTAGCCGAAGGAGTCCGGCAGCCAGATCTCCTCCGTCTCCACCCCAAGCTCCTGTGCGAAGAACCGCTTTCCGTGCGTGATCTGACGGGCCAGCGCCTCCCCGCCCGGCATGTTCGCGTCGGACTCCACCCACATCGAGCCCACCGGCGCCCAGTTGCCCGTCGCCACGGCGGACGTGATCCGCTCCCAGATGCGCGGCTGGTGTTCCTTCACCCACGCGTACTGCTGCGCCTGCGAGCAGGCGAAGACCAGCTCGGGGTACTCGCCCGCGAGCGCGGTCACGTTGGCGAAGGTCCGGGACGCCTTCCGCACGGTCTCGCGCAGCGGCCAGAGCCATGCCGAGTCGATGTGGGCGTGACCGGCCGCCGAGATCCGGTGGGAGCTCGGTTCCGCCCGCCGGGACAGGGCGTCCGTCAGCCGGGCGCGCGCGGCTCCCGCCGTACCGGCCACATCGTGCAGATCGAGCCCGTCGAGCATGTCCTCCAGCGCCCGCAGGATCTCGTGGCGGCGCGACCGGTCCTCCGGGAGCTCCCGCATCAGCTCGGAGAGCACCTCGATGTCGAGGATCAGGTGCCACACCTCTTCATCGAGTACGGCGAGTTCGGCAGCGGCGAATCGGTACAACGGCCTGTTCCCCGCGGTCAGTACGTCTCCGAGGACGGTCGGTTCGAAGTCGCGCAGGACCGCCGGGTTCGCCGCCGCCTCCAGCAGCAGGTCGACAAATTCCCCGCCGCGTGCGGGCGCGGCGACGGGGACGTAGCGGTTGCGGGGGTGGATGCCCTTGAGCGGGACGCCGTCACGGTCGTGGACGAGCCCTTCGGCCTGGAAGCCGGGCCCGTCGCCGGTGAAACCCGGGTCGACGACCGCCTCCACGCGGCGCCCGGCCCACGCCTCGGGCACGGTGCCGCGCATCCGGAACCAGCTGGTGGACCAAGGGGCGCCCCACGCCGTGCCGGGCTCGAACGGGCTGTAGGTCGCCCGAAGCGCCTCGGCCACCGGGACCGGTTCGCCCGGCGCGTGCCAGACGGTGAGGGTGAGCGGAACCCGGTCCGCGTACTGCGCTGGGCGGATGAACCGGCCCAGGGCGCGCTCCAGGCGCGCCTCCACCTGCGGGCGGTCGTCATGCATCGCGGGCCTCACTCTCTCGCACGGGGGGCGTACTGCCGAGTGATGACTTACCCCGATGCATCCGCTTTGACGGTTCTCCATGAATGGCGGCCTCTGGGCGGGGCATGCATCCCGGGAGTTCGTTCGAAGCGAGAAGGGTCGAAACGACGTGCGGGTGGGGGATATGAGCAGGCAGTCGACCCAATGGCGCCGCAGAGTGGGGTGCTCGGAATTATCGGCGGTGCGGGAGGTGAGAAGTGCTCTGCGCGACATGCTGCGGCACTGGGGCGAACCAGGCACAGGTGATGTCGCGGAGCTGCTCGCCACGGAGCTCGTGACCAACGCGCTGATACACACCGCTCACGGCGCCGAGGTCACCGCCACCGTGGAACCCGGCGCCCTGCGCGTGGAAGTGCGGGACTTCGTCCCGGGTCTCCCCGAGCCGTCCCACGTACCGCACGCCGACGACGGTACGCACGGCAGGGGGCTTCTGCTGGTGCAGGCGCTCGCCGACGCCTGGGGCGTGCGCCCCCAGGCCATGGGCAAGGTGGTCTGGTTCGAACTGGGCGGCGGGCCCGCCTCGGTCGGCTGAGCCCGCCGCCCAGTTCGGAGTCGTACCCACGGCGTCGGGCTGTCCGGCCGTGGGCGGTGTCGGGGACCGTCAGCCGAACTGCTGCTCCAGATCCTTGAGCTTGCGCTCCAGGGAGTCGAGCCGGGGCAGCGTCTGGGTGTCGTCCTCGGCGGTGAGGTCCACCGTCCGGGGTTCATTTCCCCTGACGGCCTGGAGGGAGGGCCGGGGTCGAAGCGGCAGTTGTCCGGGGTCCGCTATGGCGGGCTCCGCGACAGGCGACCCCACGGCCGACGTCGCGGAGCCCGCTGCGGAGTTCAGCGCCTGGACCTCGACCTGACGGCCGCCGCCGCGGCCGATGCCCCAGGCCCGGTTCTGCCGGCTGAGTGCCTTGAAGTGTGCCCGGTCCAGCTTGTCCTGCTCGCGCCTGCGGTGCCGGTTCCGCTCCTTCTCGCGCCGGTCCTCGCGGACCTCGTCGACCGCCTCGTCCAGCGTCCGTACGCCTTCGAGGAGCATCAACGACCAGGCGCCGAAGGTCTCCCGGGGCGCCCGGAGCCACCGTACGATCCGGATCTGCGGCAGCGGACGGGGCACCAGGCCCTGTTCGCGCAGCGCGGCACGGCGGGTCTGCTTCAGCGCGCGGTCGAAGAGGACCGCGGCCGAGAGCGACATGCCGGCGAAGAACTGCGGCGCGCCCGCGTGGCCGAGGCCCCGGGGGGCGTGCACCCAGTTGAACCAGGCGGCGGCGCCGGCGAACGTCCAGACGAGGAGCCGGGAGCCGAGGGCCGCGTCGCCGTGGCTGGCCTCGCGGACCGCGAGCACCGAGCAGAACATGGCCGCGCCGTCGAGTCCGAAGGGGACGAGATACTCCCATCCGCCGGTCAGATTGAGGTTCTGCCGGCCGAAGCCGACCAGCCCGTGGAAGGAGAGAGCGGCGGCGACCGCCGCACAGCAGAAGAGAAGCAGATACGAGGCGGTTCCGTAGACCGCCTCCTTGCGCCTGCGGCGCTCCTCGCTGCGTTCCCAGGTGTCGTCGGCCGCGGCCTGGTCACCGGCGCGCTTGCCGCGCGCGAGCACCGCCACCGCCGTCAGGACTCCGGCGAGCATCACGCCGCCCGGAAGCAGCCAGTCCAGCGATATGTCGGTCAGTCTCATGCGGTGTCCCTTGCATCGCAGTGGGGCGGTTCGGCGGCCCATACTGGCCGAAGCCCGACGGCCCTCAAGGGGTTTCGGAGCAAGAGAACGCCATTGAGGCGACAAGGCATACGAATAGGTGCGATCTGGTCGAACTGCGTTACGGGCGAGCCGAGTTGAGTTCGATTTAAGTCACCCGCACGAGTGGCGTGGCGATCACGCGGTCGCGCTGAGCCTGCGGATCCGCTCCGCGTCACAGGTGCGGGGGCACGTCACGCACGTGTCCTCGGGTCGCAGTGTGTAGAAGAGACAGCAGCCGGCCCGGTCCCGGGTGAGCAGCGAGGCGCCGTCCGGCCCGGTCAGTTCCCGGAAGCCCGCCGTACCCACATAGGGCTTGGTCGTCCCCGGCAGGAGCAGCTCCAGCTCGGACATCGCCCGGCGCTCCTCGCCCAGCAGATGGGCGATGTACCAGAGCCCCTCGACGATCTCGTCCGTCGCCATGCCCCACAGCGCGCGCCTGCCGCGCCGCATCCGGGGACCGAAGCCGCCGAGGACCGGCTCGAAGTGCTCGGCGAGCGCCGCCCGCGCCTCGGCGTGCAACGCCTCCTCGTCGGGGACGACCCGGGCGCCGGGCAGCTGGGCCGCCGGGTCCTCGGGAAGGCAGGCGAAGGCGTCGATCCGTACGGTCATCCGGCCGAGCGTCCGCTGGAAGGCGACGGCCTCGACGGGGACCCGGGGCACCCGGCGGTCAAGGAACCAGGGGACCGTGATCAGCAGGCAGGCGGGCCAGGCGTAGCGGTGCAGACCGAAGCTCGCCACCACGTCGGGGCGTGCCTGCCGGCCGTAGTCCCGGAGCACCTGCGCGTTGTCCCAGGCGAGGAAGGCGTCCAGGGCGGGGCCGCCGGCCGCCAGCTCGTCCGCGCCGACCCAGCCCCCGCCGCGCGGGGCCTGCTCACCGTCGGCCAGCTCCCGCACGCGCAGCCCGGGGAACGCCTCGGTGAGGCGTGCGTACGCGGACGCGACTGGGGAGGTGAGAGCGACGGGAGGGGCGGGGAGCAGGGCGGGAGTCGACATGCACGGGACCACCGAATCGCGATCGTTTGCAGGTTAGCCTTACCTTACCCGATGCGTTCGAGGTTTGAACTGAGGCCCTGTCCGCCTATGGTGCACGGGAGGCCCCCGCACCGTGAGGGGGGCCGGTACGAAGCCTCAGGAGGACCCGGGTGGAGCAGGGCGGAGCGCGCGAGAGGGCGGCGGAGCCGCCGTACGCGCAGACTGCCGCGCCCGTGAGCGCCCCGGCCACCTGCTCGGCACGGCCCGCGGACGACGAGGGCGCCGGGGTGCGGCACGCGGAGGCGCGTCCGACGGGCGGCGACTCCATACGGGTGCCGGAGCAGGCGCGCGGCGAGCACACCCACAGCGAGCCCCCCGCCCCCGGGAGCGCCCCGAGGCTCGTCCAGCGGCACTCCGTCCGCGGCCAGATCCTGCGGGCCCTGCGCACCGCCCTCGTCGGCGGCGAGCTGGTCCCCGGCGAGGTCTACTCCGCCCCCGTGCTCGGCGAACGCTTCGGAGTCTCCGCGACCCCGGTGCGCGAGGCGATGCAGCAGCTCGCGATCGAGGGCGCCGTGGAGGTCGTACCGAACCGGGGCTTCCGCGTCATCCGCCGCACCCCCCGCGACCTCGCCGAGCTGGCCGAGGTCCGCGCCCTGATCGAGGTCCCGGTGATGCTGCGGCTCGCCCGGACCGTCCCCGCCGCCCGCTGGTGCGAACTGCGCCCACTGGCCGACGCGACGGCCGCGGCCGCGGCCCGGGGCGACCGCGCCCACTACGCGGAGACCGATCGCGCCTTCCACCGGGCCGTCCTCTCCCTGGCCGGCAACGACCAGCTCGTCGCGGTCGCCGACGACCTGCACCGCCGTTCCCAATGGCCGCTGATGGCCGCACCCCCCGTCCATCCCGGGCCGACGGCGGGCAGGACCTCGCTCGCCGACCTGGTCGCGGACGCCGCCGAGCACACCGCGCTGCTGGACGCGCTGGTCGCCCAGGATCTGCCGGTGGTCCAGTCCCTCGTACGGGAGCACTTCACCGGAGCGGACGGCTGACGGCCGACCGCCTGGTGGTCCCGCTGGCAGGCCGGAGCGTGCGGGGCGCCGTCTGGGCGCTGGCCAACGGCCTGGGCGTGGTCGCCCGGACCCCGGCCGAACTGCTCTCCGAGCTGCTGGTCTCCACCCCGCGTACGGAACTGGTCCTCACCGAGCTCGCCGCGGCCCGGGATCCTCGGGGGATCGCCCAACTGGCGGAGGCACTACGGGAGATGGGTCATGTCCGGGTCGTCGGCGAGGAGCCGGGCGAGACACCCGAAGGCGAACCGGAGGCGGCTGGGGAAGCGCCGCCCGGGGCGGACACCGCCCCCTGCCTCGACGACCCCGCGGCCGTGTGCGCGGCGGACCCCGTCACCGTCACGGCGGGCTACGAAGCCGGTCCCGGTGACCACGGCGGTCTCCGTACGGCGTGGCTGCGGGCCGGCCAGTCGCTCACCCGGGACCAATCGGCAGCCGCACGCGCCCTCGTCCTGCTGGCCGCCCTCGGAGACGACGCCGACCCCCGGCTGGGCCCCGCTCTCAGGAACATCGCCGCGGAATCGGGGGCCGACGTCGTGTGGGCCCGGCACCGGGGAGATGTGACGCCCCCCTGGCCCGGGCCCGTCGCGGCGCTCGGCACCGTCCCCCAGGTGGACCTGCTCCTGCTGGCCGACGACCTCGGCACCCTGCGCCTCCTGCACGCGGCGGACGCCCACCCGGCCGCCGCTCCCCTCCCGACCGGCCTGCGCCCACGCGCGCTGGCGCCGCTCCCTGACGGCCGCGTGCTGGTCCTCGACGAGCGGGGGCAGGCGCATGCCGTACCCGTCGCCCGGACCGCGCGGGGAGACGGGCCGAGCGGTATGGACCGACTGACGGCCGCGGTGTCGGCGACGCTCGTACGCCACCCCGGAACCACCCTCGCGACGGCCGGCGGCACGGTACTCGTCGGCGACCGCATGGGGTCCGTACACGCCTTCGGGCTCGACGGCGTGCATCAGGCGGCGCTGCACTCCGGCCGGGTCACCGCCCTCGCCGCACTGCCGGGCTCCGGGCGCGCCCCGGGCGTGGCCTGCGCGTACAGCGGCGGCGCCGACGGCATGGTCCGAGGCTGGCCCGTCGGCGACGGCCCCCTGCCGGCCCCGATCACCGAACGCGGCTGTCCGGTCGTCGCCCTGCACGCGGCGGCCACGACCACCGGCTCCGTGCTGGCGATCGGCTGGGGCGACGGTCTGGTCGCGGTCCACCGGCTCGGTGCGGCGGACCCGGCCCTGACCTTCCGCCCCGGCCCGCCGGTACGGGCGGTGGCGGTCCTGCCGGACGCCTCCGTCGCCATCGGCACGGACGAGTCACTGACCGTGCTGCGGCAACGGGTGTGACGACACCCGGAGTTCGGTCAGCGGATCCTGGCGCCGTACACGTGGCCGACCCGCATCGTCATCAGCACCCTGCGGTCGGACACCATCACCGACCGGTACTCGTCCCAGTCCGGGTGCTCCCCGGCGGCGAGCCGGTAGTAGCGCACCAGCGCCTCGACCTCGGGACCGTGGGGGTCGGTCCCCGGGCCGGTGAGCGTCACGGTGCCCTCGGCGGTGGCCCAGGACCCGCCGTCGGGGCTGGTGACCTCCAGCGCCGCCCGCGGGTCCCGCCGCAGGTTGGCCGTCTTGGCTCGCCCCTCGGTCATTGACACGTAAAGGAGCCCGGCCTCCTGATCGTAGAAAGGCATGACGGGGGAGAGCTGAGGCAGGCCGTCCGACTTGATCGTGGCGAGGACACCGAGTCGGCTCTCCCGGAGCAGCGTGCGCGGGTTGAACGGAGTGGCGGTCATGTCCGACACCAAGTCGCCACGGCGCGCCCGCTATTCCCGATGACGAAAAGTCAGGCCGCTGACGAAGGAGCCAGTTGGGGTGCCAGCCAGGTCGGTACGCCGCCGAGGAGCCGGAAGAGCCGGGCCGCCTCCGCCCGCAGCCGGCCCGCCTCCGGTTCCGTCTCGGTGTCGGCGAGCGCGGTGAGCGCCGGGGCCGTCCCGACCAGGTAGCCCAGCTCCTCGCGGATCCGCAGCGACTCCGCGAAGCCGTGCCGGGCCTCCGCCAACTCGCCCTCACGCAGGGCGAGTCCGGACAGGTGGCGCCAGGTGGAGGAGAGCAGCAGCGTGTCGCCCCGGGCCGCCGCGCCCGCGTGTGCGCGGCGGTACGCGGCCCGGGCGGCCTGGGGCGAGTCGCCGAGGTTCTGTGCGATCAGCCCACGGCGCAGGTCCAGCAGCGGCCGGCCCTCACCCTCGGGGGCGATCAGCGCGGCGGCCCGTCCCAGCGCGGCCCGCGCCTCGTCGGCCCGGTCCCGCACCCCGAGGAGCGTCGACGCGTAGGCCAGATAGCCCCGTTCACACGCGGCGGCCCCGCGCTCGTCGTCGCTCTGGGCCACGGCCTCGGCCACCCGCAGCGCTTCCTCCGCCTCGGCCCAGCCCTTCTCCGTGTACAGACACCGCTCGATCAGCAGCGCCGCGCGCTCCAGCGCCGCCGCCGGTTCCGCGGCGTGGGGTGCGAGCAGGGCGGCCGCGTCGGTCCAGCAGCCTCGCGACCGCAGACGCCATATCGCGGTCTCCACGGGGGTCTCCTTGCCGTAGGCAAGGGACGGA
This sequence comes from Streptomyces sp. NPDC038280, assembly GCF_055600045.1. Taxonomy (NCBI): domain Bacteria; kingdom Bacillati; phylum Actinomycetota; class Actinomycetes; order Kitasatosporales; family Streptomycetaceae; genus Streptomyces; species Streptomyces sp. NPDC038280. The sequence continues at coordinate 754,173 of NZ_JBVJYZ010000001.1, read as the reverse complement.
TCGTCGCCATCCGTTGTTTCGGAACCAGACATGGCGGTATCCGCCACATTGCCCTCCCCGAGCGCGCCATTGAGCTGTTGAGTCAGCTCGCATCTCAGCACGGATGGGCGCGCCGGGCCAAGGGGTCAGGTGAATGAATTCACAATCCCTGGCGGCCGATCGGCGTGCCGACGGCGTTGACGCGGAGTCAACGGCTCGTCGGATCCGCCTCCGCGTTGTCTCCGGGGGAGACAAGTGCCAGGTGGCCGCCTCGTGGGGCGGTGTCGGCGCGCTGAGGGCGGTCACCGGCCGGTCCCCCGTCGAAGAGGGGGATCTTCCGTGGCCGCCCCGGGTGACGGCGGTCAACCCGTCGCCGTGCGATGCCGCGAGCGGTGGGCGGTGCGGGGGTGCGGGGCGCACGCCCCGCGCCCCCGGCCCACCCGCTCGGCCCCACCTCAGCTCATCCGCAGCGCCAGGAAGAAGTCCAGCTTGTCCTCCAGGCGCGACAAGTCGCGGCCCGTCAGTTGCTCGATCCTGCCCACTCGGTAGCGCAGGGTGTTCACATGCAGATGCAGCCGCGTCGCGCACCGCGTCCAGGAGCCGTCGCAGTCGAGGAAGGCCTCCAGCGTCGGGATGAGTTCCGCACGGTGGCGGCGGTCGTAGTCGCGCAGCGGGTCCAGGAGCCGGGCCGTGAAGGCACGGCGGACGTCGTCCGGGACGAAGGGGAGGAGGAGGACGTGGGAGGCCAGTTCGTGGTGGCCCGCGGCGCAGACGCGGCCCGGGCGGGCGGCGGCGACGCGTCGGGCGTGGCGGGCCTCCTCCAGGGCTCCCCGCAGGCCCTCGGCGGAGTGGACGGCGGCGCTGACACCCAGCGTGAGGCGGCCGTCGTCGGCCAGGCCGGACGAGAGCGGGTCACGGACGGCCGCGAGCAGCGCGTCCGCGTGCAGGCCGACCTCTATCGTGTCGCCCTCCTCCTGGTCGGACGGCACGACCGCGGGCAGCGGTACGAGGGCGATGGCCTCGTCGCCGTTGTGCGCGACGGCGATCCGGTCGGCCGACTCGGAGCCGACGGTCGACGGGTCGACGAGGATCTCCTCCAGCAGCGCCTGGGCGACCGGGCCGCTCTCCACGGTCGTGCCGGGCGCGCCCTCCTGGTCCCATTCGACGCGGGCGACGACGACCTGCCAGTGCGGCGCGGTGCCGAGCCCGGGCAGCAGGACCGGCGCCGCGACCCGCAGGCGCGCCGCGATCTCGGCGGGTGCGGCCCCGGTCGTGACCAGTTCGAGGACCTCCTGGGCCAGCCGGCGCCGTACCGTACGGGCCGCGTCGCGCCGGTCGCGTTCGACGGCGATCAGCTGGGTGACGCCCTGCAGGAGGTCGAGCCGGGCCGCGGGCCAGTCGCCCGCGTCGGCCTCGACGGCCAGCAGCCAGTCCGACAGCACGGTCTCGCGGACGTCCCGGGAGGCGGGCGCAGCGCCACGGCCGGTGTTTCGGATCGGGAAGAGCGAGTACGTCGTCCCGCCCATCGACAGCCGGTGCGGGCCACGGCGCCCGGTCCGGGTCGCGGCGAGGTGTTCGCCGGCGAGCCTGGCGCTGAGCCCGGGCTCGAGCGGTTCGCCCGCGCCCGCGATCTGGCGGCCGGTGGGCGAGAGTACCCAGGCCCGGAGATCGAGGTCGGAGCCGAGGAGATCGAGGACGACCTCCGGGCCGCCGCCGGCCGGACCGGAGGTCATCAGCCGCCTGTGGCGATCCACGACGGCCGCCAGGTCCCCGGCCCGTTCGCCCGATACCTGTCGCACCACATGCTCGGTAATCGTTGCGAATGCAACGGACTCGTTGACTGCGAAGAGTGGCAGTCGATGGCGCAAACACGCCTCGACCAGATCATCGGGAATGTCCCCGAGTTCCGCTTCGCCCGCTGCCAGCCCGGCCACCCCGGCGCTGGCCAGGATCCGGACGAACGGCTCGGCGTCCGAGGCGTCGCGCCACCACGCGAGGCCGGTGAGGACCAGCTCGCCGCCGGAAAGATAGCGGCTCGGGTCCCTGAGGTCGGTAGTCATCACGCCACGGACTGTGCGATCGAGCTCGTCCTCACCACCGAGCAGGCGCAGCCCCAGCGCGTCGGTTTCCAGCAGTGCGCGCAGCCGCATCTCGTTGCCGCCGATCTGTCTCGTTGTTGCCGGTGACCCTTGGCCACCGTTTCCGGGGGGAAACAGCGAGGTGACTGTTCCCCGCCTTTCGTTCGAATCTACAAGACGACGATGGTCACCAGCCAACTCCTTCATGGTTTCGGTGACTGCACCGGCGCGGTCGGGGCTTGTGTACTAGGCCACACACCGCGTTAACAGCACATGAACATGAACATGAAGTCGAGGGCCGGCCGTCCCCCCGGGCCCAGTGAACGACCCCGAACCACGTAGAAGAGAGCCACTCATGGACTTCCTTCGCCCCGCCAGCTGGGAGGAGGCGCTCGCCGCCAAGGCCGAGCACCCCACGGCTGTGCCCATTGCGGGTGGCACCGATGTCATGGTCGAGATCAATTTCGACCACCGGCGGCCGGAGTACTTGCTCGACCTGAACCGCATCGCGCTGCTGCGCGAGTGGGAGGTGGGCGAAGAGAACGTCCGTCTGGGCGCCTCCGTTCCCTACACGCAGATCATGGAAGAACTGCGCACCGAACTGCCCGGCCTGGCGCTCGCCTCGCACACCGTGGCCTCCCCGCAGATCCGCAACCGCGGCGGCGTGGGCGGCAACCTCGGCACCGCCTCCCCGGCCGGTGACGCCCACCCCGCCCTGCTGGCGGCCGGCGCCGAGGTCGAGGTCGAGTCGGTCCGCGGCAGCCGGTTCATCCCCATCGACGAGTTCTACACGGGCGTGAAGCGCAACGCGCTGCAGCCCGACGAGCTCATCAAGACCGTCCACATCAAGAAGGCGGACGGCCCGCAGCAGTACTCCAAGGTCGGCACCCGCAACGCGATGGTCATCGCGGTGTGCGCCTTCGGCCTGGCTCTGCACCCCGAGACCCGTACGGTCCGCACCGGCATCGGTTCGGCCGCGCCGACCCCGATCCGCGCCAAGGAGGCCGAGGCCTTCCTGAACGCGGCTCTGGAAGAGGGCGGGTTCTGGGACAGCGGCAAGATCATCACCCCGTCGATCGCCAAGCAGTTCGCGGACCTGTGCTCGGCCGCGAGCAACCCGATCGACGATGTCCGAGGCACCGCCAAGTACCGCCGTCACGCCGTGGGCATCATGGCCCGCCGCCAGCTCGGCTGGACCTGGGAGCAGTACCGCGGCGCCGGCCGCTCGCTTGAGGGAGCTGCATAACCATGCGCGTCAATTTCACGGTCAACGGCCGCAAGCAGGAAGCCGACGACGTCTGGGAGGGCGAGTCCCTTCTGTACGTGCTGCGTGAGCGTATGGGGCTCCCCGGCTCCAAGAACGCATGCGAGCAGGGCGAGTGCGGCTCCTGTACGGTCCGCCTCGACGGCGTGCCGGTGTGTTCCTGCCTGGTCGCCGCCGGGCAGGTCGAGGGCCGCGAGGTCGTCACCGTCGAGGGTCTGGCGGACTACGCCCAGCAGCGCGCGGAAGCCCATCCGAGTGGTGGCTGCGCCGGCGGTGCCTGCGGCACCAGCCTGGACGAGGCCAAGCAGTGGCAGGCCAAGCCCAGCGACTCCCAGACCGGCGAGGGCACCACGCTCTCCCCGATCCAGCAGGCGTTCATCGACGCCGGCGCCGTGCAGTGCGGTTTCTGCACCCCGGGTCTGCTGATCGCTGCCGACGAGCTCCTGGAGCGTCAGAGCGACCCGTCCGACCAGGACATCCGTGAGGCCCTGTCCGGCAACCTCTGCCGCTGCACGGGCTACGAGAAGATCCTCGACGCGGTCCGCCTGGCGGCCGCCCGTCAGGGAGAGGCGGTCTGACATGGCCCAGCACACACGCACCGCTCCGGCCGGTACGCCCACCAACGTCACCCAGAAGCACAACCAGGGCGGCATCGGCGAGTCCACGCTCCGCCCCGACGGCACCCTCAAGGTCACCGGTGAGTTCGCGTACTCCTCGGACATGTGGCACGAGGACATGCTCTGGGGCCAGACGCTCCGCTCCACCGTCGCCCACGCCGAGATCGTCTCCATCGACGTCTCCGAGGCGCTGGCGATGTCCGGTGTCTACGCCGTCCTGACGTACGACGACCTGCCGGCCGAGATGAAGAACTACGGCCTGGAGATCCAGGACACCCCCGTTCTCGCCAACGGCCGGGTACGTCACCACGGTGAGCCGGTGGCCCTGATCGCCGCAGACCACCCGGAGACCGCCCGTCGCGCGGCCGCCAAGATCAAGATCGACTACAAGGAGCTGCCGCTCGTCACCGACGAGGCCTCCGCCCTCGCCGAGGACGCTCCGCTGATCCACCCGGGCCGTGACGACCACCACTCCGGTCACGTCCCGCACCCGAACATCGTGCACCGCCAGCCGATCATCCGCGGCAACGCGGACGAGGCCGCCAAGCGCGCCGACGTGATCGTCAGCGGCGAGTACGTCTTCGGTATGCAGGACCAGGCGTTCCTCGGCCCCGAGTCCGGCCTCGCCGTGCCCGCCGAGGACGGCGGTGTCGACCTGTACGTCGCCACCCAGTGGCTGCACTCGGACCTCAAGCAGATCGCCCCCGTCCTCGGCCTGCCCGAGGAGAAGGTGCGCATGACGCTCTCCGGCGTCGGCGGTGCCTTCGGTGGCCGCGAGGACATCTCGATGCAGATCCACGCCAGCCTTCTGGCGCTGCGCACCGGCAAGCCGGTCAAGATCGTCTACAACCGGTTCGAGTCCTTCTTCGGCCATGTGCACCGTCACCCGGCGAAGCTCTGGTACGAGCACGGCGCCACCAAGGACGGCAAGATCACGCACATGAAGTGCCGGATCGTGCTCGACGGCGGCGCCTACGCCTCGGCCTCCCCGGCCGTCGTCGGCAACGCGTCCTCCCTCTCGGTGGGCCCGTACGTCATCGACGACGTCGACATCGAGGCGGTCGCGCTCTACACGAACAACCCGCCCTGTGGCGCGATGCGCGGCTTCGGCGCGGTCCAGGCCTGCTTCGCCTACGAGGCCCAGATGGACAAGCTCGCGGCCAAGCTGGGTATGGACCCGGTGGAGTTCCGCCAGCTCAACGCCATGGAGCAGGGCACGATCATGCCGACCGGCCAGGTCGTGGACTCGCCGGCCCCGGTCGCCGAGCTGCTGCGCCGGGTCAAGGCCCGCCCGATGCCGCCGGAGCGCCAGTGGGAGAGCGCCGGTGAGAGCGCGGACGTCCGCGCGCTGCCGGGTGGTCTCTCCAACACCACGCACGGCGAGGGCGTCGTCCGCGGCGTCGGCTACGCCGTCGGCATCAAGAACGTCGGCTTCTCCGAGGGCTTCGACGACTACTCCACCGCACGGGTGCGCCTCGAGGTCATCAACGGCGAGCCCGTCGCGATGGTCCACACGGCCATGGCCGAGGTCGGCCAGGGCGGTGTCACCGTGCACGCCCAGATCGCCCGCACGGAACTGGGCGTCACCCAGGTGACCATCCACCCGGCCGACACCCAGGTCGGCTCCGCCGGCTCGACGTCCGCCTCCCGGCAGACGTACATGACCGGTGGCGCGGTGAAGAACACCTGCGAGGCCGTGCGCGAGAAGGTCCTGGAGATCGGCCGTCGCAAGATGGGCTCCTACCACCCCGCGTGGGCCACCGCCGAGCTGCTGCTCGAGGGCGGCAAGGTCGTCACCGACGGCGGCGAGGTCCTCGCGGACCTGGCGGACGTCCTGGAGGACGAGTCGGTCGACCTGGAGCTGGAGTTCCGGCACCGCCCGACGCAGGCCTTCGACCTGGTCACCGGTCAGGGCGACGGTCACGTCCAGTACACCTTCGCCGCGCACCGCGCGGTGGTGGAGGTGGACACCGAGCTCGGCCTGGTCAAGGTCATCGAGCTCGCCACCGCCCAGGACGTCGGCAAGGCGCTCAACATGCTCTCCGTCGTCGGCCAGATCCAGGGTGGTACCACCCAGGGCCTGGGCGTGGCGGTCATGGAGGAGATCATCGTCGACCCGAAGACCGCGAAGGTGCGCAACCCCTCCTTCACGGACTACCTGATCCCCACGATCCTCGACACGCCGACCATCCCGGTCGACGTGCTGGAGCTCGCCGACCCGAACGCGCCGTACGGCCTTCGCGGTCTCGGCGAGGCGCCGACCCTCTCGTCCACCCCGGCCGTCCTCGCGGCGATCCGGGCGGCGACCGGGCTGGAGCTCAACAAGACGCCGGTCCGCCCCGAGGCGCTCACCGGCACCCTCTAGCCCCCGGCGAAAGCCGAGCGAGAGGAAACCCAGATCTCTCCGGACGGTGCGTGCCTCCCAGGAACGTCACAAGTCCACAGCCCGCACCGTCCGGAGAACTCAGGACTGACCCGCTCCCCGCGGGCAGCGCCCCCCGGCAGTACCCACGCAGTACCCAGCACCACCTGAAGTACCCGATTCACCCTGATTGACCCCGTTCGTCTCGGGCCGTCCCCCGGGTCGTGCAGCCCACGCACCATCCCAAATCCCGCATCTTTCCCAGTCTTGCGCGGGTGCCCCTTTGAACCTTGGGAGTAGGCCCCATGACCCAGTCGTCAGTGGAGCCGAAGACCACCGCGGAAGACGCGGGCTCCGGCTCGAACGTCCCCGCCGGAAGGTCTTGGCTCGACCGGTACTTTCACATATCCGAAAGAGGATCCACGGTCGCGGTAGAGGTCCGCGGCGGCGTCACCACCTTCATGGCGATGGCGTACATCCTCCTGCTCAACCCGCTGATCCTCAACGGCAAGGACGTTGCGGGCAACGTCCTCGGCCAGCCCGGCCTCATCACCGCGACCGCCTTCGCGGCCGCCGCGACCACCCTGCTCATGGGCTTTGTGGGCAAGGTCCCGCTGGCCCTCGCGGCCGGTCTGAGCGTCTCCGGCGTGCTCGCCTCGCAGGTCGTTCCCCAGATGACCTGGCCGCAGGCCATGGGCATGTGCGTGATGTACGGCGTGGTGATCTGCCTCCTGGTGGTCACCGGTCTGCGTGAGCTGATCATGAACGCGATCCCGCTCCCGCTGAAGCACGGCATCACGATCGGTATCGGTCTCTTCATCGCCCTCATCGGCCTCTACAAGGCCGGCTTCGTGGGCAAGGGCTCCCAGTTCGGGCCGCCCGTCACCCTCGGCACCGGCGGCGAACTCGCCGGCTGGCCCGTCCTGATCTTCTGCCTCACCCTGCTGCTGATCTTCGCGCTGCAGGCCCGCAACATTCCCGGCGCCATCCTCATCGGCATCGTCGCCGGCACGATCGTCGCCGTGGTCGTCCACAACGTGGCCGGCCTCGACGCCAAGGCGTGGAACATGTCGCCGCCGGAGCTGAACGGCAGCGCGGTCTCGACCCCCGACTTCTCGCTCTTCGGACAGGTCGAGTTCGGCGGCTGGGGTGACGTCGGCGCCATCACCGTCGGCTTCATCGTCTTCACCCTGGTCCTGGCGGGCTTCTTCGACGCCATGGCGACCATCATCGGCGTCGGCACCGAGGCCAACCTCGCCGACGACAAGGGCCGCATGCCGGGCCTGTCCAAGGCCCTGTTCATCGACGGCGCCGGCGGCGCCATCGGTGGTGTCGCGGGTGGCTCCGGCCAGACCGTGTTCGTCGAGTCCGCGACCGGCGTCGGTGAGGGTGCCCGTACCGGCCTCGCCTCCGCCGTGACCGGTGTGCTCTTCGCGGCCTGTCTCTTCTTCACCCCGCTCACCGCGATCGTGCCCCCGCAGGTCGCGTCCGCCGCCCTGGTCGTCATCGGCGCGATGATGATGCAGAACGCCAAGCACGTGGACTGGAGCGACCGCTCCATCGCCATCCCGGTCTTCCTGACGGTCGTGCTGATGCCGTTCACGTACAGCATCACCCCCGGCGTGGCTGCCGGTGTCATCGCCTTCGTCGTGATCAAGGTGGCGCAGGGCAAGGCCCGCGAGGTCGGTGCCTTCATGTGGGGTCTGACCGCGATCTTCGTGGTCTTCTTCGCGCTCAACCCCATCGAGCACTGGCTGGGCGTCGGCTGACGCCAGGCCCTCCACACATCCGCAGAACCCTCAAGGAGGCCGAGATGCTGGACATCGCCGAAGAGCTGCATCGGTGGGTCGAGCAGGGACGTGACTTCGCTGTCGCCACCGTGGTGGCCGTCGGCGGGAGCGCGCCCAGGCAACCCGGTGCCGCGCTCGCCGTCGACAGTGACGGCACGGCGATCGGATCGGTCTCCGGCGGATGTGTGGAGGGCGCGGTCTACGACCTGTGTCAGCAGGCGCTGGAGGACGGCGAAACCGTCCTCGAGCGCTTCGGCTACAGCGACGAGGACGCCTTCGCGGTCGGTCTGACCTGCGGCGGCATCATCGACATCCTCGTCACTCCGGTACGTGCGGACGCCCCCTCAAGGGACGTGTTCGCCGCCGCGCTGTCCGCCGCCGCCGGAGGGGAGGCGGCGGCGGTCGCGCGGATCACCGAAGGCCCCGCGGATCTGAAGGGCCGCGCGCTGCTGGTCCGGACGGACGGCTCGTACGAGGGCAGCCTCGGCGGCCACCCCGAGCTGGACCGCACGGCCGCCGGCGAGGCCGGCGCCCTGCTGGACGCCGGCCGCACCGGGACCGTCGTGATCGGCGAGGACGGCTCGCGCTGCGGACAGCCGCTGACGCTCCTCGTCGAGTCGAGCGTCCCGCCGCCCCGCATGATCGTCTTCGGTGCCATCGACTTCGCCTCGGCGCTGGTCCGGGTGGGCAAGTTCCTCGGGTACCACGTGACCGTGTGCGACGCCCGGCCCGTGTTCGCCACCGCCCCGCGGTTCCCGGACGCCGACGAGATCGTCGTCGAGTGGCCGCACACCTACCTGGAGCGCACGCAGGTGGACGGCCGTACCGTCCTGTGCGTCCTGACCCATGACGCCAAGTTCGACGTTCCGCTGCTCGAACTGGCCCTCAAGCTTCCCGTCGCCTACGTCGGCGCGATGGGTTCGCGCCGCACTCACGAGGACCGCAACAAGCGGCTGCGTGAGATCGGCGTCACCGAGCTGGAACTGGCCCGGCTGCGCTCGCCGATAGGGCTCGACCTCGGCGCCCGGACGCCGGAGGAGACGGCTCTGTCGATCGGCGCGGAGATCGTCGCCAACCGGCGCGGCGGCAGTGGAGTGTCACTGACCGGCGCGCACACCCCGATCCACCATGACGGCGGACAGGAACCGGCCGGCCGGATAGGGTCCGTGGCCTGACCAGCCCGCGGGCGTACTGAGCCCCCACGGCTCCGCCCGCCCCTTCCGTACCGGCACGCTGTCCGCCCGGCCCGGCCCCCGCACGTCAGTGCCGGTGGCCGGGCCTTTGGTCTTCGGGCATCCGGCTGATCCGTACCAGCCGTTCGAAGTCGACCGCCACACCGCGCAGCAGCAGGTCCACCAGCTGTCCCGCCTCGCCCGGAGCGACCGGTGCGTCGCCGAACAGCGCCCGCTGGTACACGGTCGAGGCGAGCAGGTCCACCAGCAGGTCCGGGTCCGCGTCGGCCACCAGATCGCCCCGCTCGACGGCCCGCCGCACCGCGATCGCCGCCGCGTCACGGCTCGGGCGGACGAGAACGCCGATCAGCCGCCGGCGCAGCTCCGGGTCGCGCGCGCAGTCCGCGATCAGGGGCGCGAGGACGCCGGACGGCAGGCGCGTGTGCAGCGTCTCCGCGAGCAGCCGCACGCTCTCCATCAGATCGCAGCGGGTGCAGCCGTTGTCCGGCACCGGCGGGGTGACGAGGACCTGGACCAGTGCGTCGATGACCAGGTTCTGCCGCACCGGCCAGCGTCGCCGGATGGACGCCTTGGTCGTGCTCGCCCTGGCCGCCACCTTCTCCAGCGCGAGCCCGGCGTACCCGTGTTCGCGCAGCAGGCCGAGGGTGGCCGACAGTACCGCGGCGTCGATGGCCGGGTCCCGGGGCCGGCCGGCAGCGCCCGGTGTCACCGCTCCGCCACCACGTCCTGCGGGTACCAGCGCAGCTCCACGGTGTTGCCGTCCGGGTCCTGTACGTAGACCGACTGGGCCGAGCCCCGGGCGCCGAACCGGGAGACCGGGCCCTCCAGCACGGTGAGCGTGCCGGAGTCGATGACCTCCTGCCAGTCCAGCGGGTCGACGACCAGACAGATGTGGTCGACGTTCGACTCGCCGCGGGGACGGGAGAAGAGGTCGATGATGGTGTGCGCGTTGATCCGCACCGACGGGAACGGCGCCTTGCCCGCGCGCCACTCCTCCACCCGTACCGGCTCCAGGCCGAGCGGACCGCAGTAGAAGTCCAGCGCCTTCTCGACATCCCGCACATTGAGGACCAGATGATCGAAGTCCTTGACCCGCATGGGCATCCTCCGTGTTGTGTGACTGTGCCGTGTGCCTTGTCGTGTGGCCCGGTCTGGTGAGTAGGCCGTGCCGATGAGTTCGAATACGACTCGGTCCGGATCGTAACAGCGGAACACGTCACGCGGGCGGGTCTTTCTCGAGGTGACGTAACGTCAAGAAGTGTGCAGGAGACGGCATTCGGCGAACGACCCGCTTCCGCGCCCCCGAGGCCGCGCCCCGATGCCCTCGCGCAGGTCTCCCGCTCCCTCGGGGGCTGCCGGATGGCCGAGACCGCCCGGTAGTCACTGTGGCCGACACCGCACTCCTGCGCGCCAACTTCCGTTCTCCTAAGATCGGTTGGTTCACTCGGCGTACGCCGATCACGTCGCCCCCCCCACAGGCAGGAGCACCCATGGGCCAGCAGCCCGTCGCCCTCGACCCCGCAGGTACCGACCTCCACGCGGAGGCGGACCGCCTCCGCGCCCACGGCTCCGCCGCCCTCGTCGAACTGCCCGGCGGCATTTCGGCCTGGGCGCCCACCGGCCACACCGTGCTCAGGCAACTCCTCGCCGACGACCGGGTGTCCAAGGACCCCAACCTCCACTGGCCCGCCTGGATCGAGGGCAAGTACCGGGAGTGCTGGGTCAACACCTGGGTCGGCGTGACCAACATGTTCACCTCGTACGGCCCCAACCACCGCCGGCTGCGCAAACTGGTCTCCCCGGCCTTCACCAAACGCCGCACCGACGCGCTCGCCCCGCGGATCGAGGAGATCGCGGCCACCCTCCTCGACCGGATGGCCGCCGCCCCCGACGGCCGGGCCGAGCTGCGTTCCGCCTATGCCCACCCCCTGCCCATGCAGGTCATCTGCGAGCTCTTCGGCCTCCCGGAGGACCGCCGGGCCGACACCGCCCGCCTCGTCGAGGAGATCTTCGACACCACGGCCACTCCCGACCAGGCCCTCGCCACCCTGCAGGAGATCCACGGGCTGCTCGCCGGGCTCGTCGCCCTCAAGCGGGAGCAGCCCGGCGAGGACATGACCAGCGCCCTGATCGCCGCGCGCGACGAGGAGGGGTCCAGCCTCACCGAGACCGAACTCATCGACACCCTGCTCCTGGTGATCGGAGCGGGCCACGAGACCACCGTCAACCTCATCGGCAACGCCGTTCATGCCCTTCTCTCCCACCCCGACCAGCTCGCGCGGGTCCTGGCGGGCGAGGTCCCCTGGAACGAGGTCATCGAGGAGACCCTGCGCTGGGCGCCCTCGGTCGCCAACCTGCCGCTTCGCTACGCCGTCGAGGACATCGAACTGCCCGACGGCATCACGATCCCGCGCGGCGACGCGATCCTCGCCGCGTACGCCGCGACCGGACGTGACCCGGGCCGTCACGGCGAGACCGCGGGCGCCTTCGACATCACCCGCGTCGACAAGGAGCACCTCGCCTTCGGCCACGGCGTCCACTTCTGCATCGGCGCGCCGTTGGCCCGTCTCGAGGCGGCGATCGCCCTGCCCGCGCTCTTCGCCCGCTTCCCGCGGCTGGCGCTGGACACGGAGCGGGGTCCGGCGGCCCCCATCGAGTCGTTCATCGCGAACGGCTGGGCCGTCCTGCCCGTCACGCTCATCTGACGGCACGGCGCCGCTCGTACCATCTGCCGGTCCGGTTCAGCTCAGAAGCGTGAGCAGGGTGCGCGCAGGCCGCCGCCTCCGTCGGGTGCGTGGCGATCGGCTCGTGCGCGCCCCCGGGGTTTCTGAGGGGCCGCGCGAAATCCCCTTGCTCAATGGTCAAGAATCGTTGACCATTGCTCGCATGCCTACCGATGATCTTCCCGAGACGTTTCACGTCACCACGGACGAGCAGCTGCGCGCCGTCTCCAATCTCACGCGTCACCGGATCATGGCCGTGCTCCGCTTCGAGCCGGCGACGATTACGCAGATCGCCGAGCGGGTGGGCCTTGCGAAGGGGAGTTCCAGCTATCACGTGCGGCTGCTGGAGCGGGCCGGCCTGGTGAAGGTGGTACGGACGCGGAAGGTGCGGGGTGTCACCGAGCGGTACTACGCGATGGCCGCGCGGGCGATCGTGCTGCCGGATCCGGGCGAGGGAGGGCCGGATGTGCTGATGCGGCATGCGGTGGCGGACCTGGAGGCGTCGCCGGTGGATGGCGAGCGGCACGTACGGATGGCGCATCTGCGGCTCACCGAGGAGCAGTTCGCGCAGCTGGGGGCGCGGCTGGAGGCACTGGCGGACGAGTACCGGGAGCTGTCCGATCCGTCGCTGCCGGACGCGTCACTCGTCTTCGCACTGTTCCACCCGGCACCGCGCGAGCAGGCCGAGGGGGGTGCCAAGTGACCTCAGGCGTTCGGAAGTTGCCCACCGGGTTCGGACGGCTGTGGACCGCTCAGACGGTGTCCTCGCTCGGTGACGGGGTGTCGCATGCCGCGCTGCCGCTGCTCGCGTTGACGTTGACGCGGGATCCGATGGCGCTCGCCGTCGTCACGGCCGCCGGGACGCTGCCGTGGCTGCTCTTCGGGGTGCTCGGCGGTGCGCTGGTGGACCGCTGGGACCGTCGGCGCACGATGTGGGTCGTGGACGCGGCGCGTGCGGTGCTGCTCGCGATACCGGCGGCAGCGGCCGCGCTCGACGGCTTGAGCATTCCGCTGCTCGCGGCCGTCGCCTTCCTGCTCGGCCTCGGTGGACTCTTCTTCGACACGGCCGCCACGGCCTATCTGCCGGATCTGCTCGGCCGCGACCCCGCACTCCTGGAGCGAGCCAACTCTCGCTTGCGCGGAGCCCAGACCGCCATGTCCGGCTTCGCGGGGCCGCCTGCGGGCAGTGCGCTGCTCGCGCTCGGGCGGGCGGTTCCGCTGCTCGCCGACGCGGTGTCGTTCATGCTCTCCGCACTGCTCGTACGGTCGCTTCCCGCCATGCCCCGGCCCGTGCCGGAGATCCGCCAGTCGCTGCTTCGGCAGGCGCGGGCCGGGGCCTCGTACGTCTTCCGGGACCGGTTGCTGCTCGGGCTCGCGCTCCGCCCGGCGGTCGGGAACATCGCCTTCCTCGCCGTGGAGACCGTACTCGCCCTCTTCGCGCACGACCGCCTCGGCATCGACACCTACGGCTTCGGCCTGCTCCTCACGGCGGAGGCCACCGGCGGTCTGCTCGGGTCAGGCATCGCCTCCTCCCTTGGTCGACGACTCGGCACCGGCACCGCACTGACCTGCACGGCCGCAGTCGAAGGGTTTGCCATCCTGGGCCTTGCCGCTGCCCCGAACCCGTACGCGGCCGGGCTGGCGCTCGCCGTCTGCGGGGCCGGCATGGGCGCCACGATGGTGCTCGGGCCCTCCCTCCGGCAGGCGATCGTCCCGGCCCACCTCATGGGCCGGGTCGCCTCCACCTCCCGCATGCTGGCCATGTGCGCCGCCCCCATCGGGGCTTTCCTCGGCGGCTGGCTGGCCACCACCTACGACATCCGTACCCCGCTCTACGCCGCCGCCGTCCTCCTCCTGGCGATGACGGCCGTCACGGCATCCATGACCAGCAACCGCCGGGTCGAAGCGGCGCTGCGTGCCGCTGCCCCGGCCGGCGGTCCGGATCACCCGGCATCCAAGGATCCCGCCCAGGGGAGTGCACCCGACGTGTTGTGACGCCTGCCGCGAAGGCGTCACAACAGGTCGGGTGCCAGGCCCTCGCGGGGCGCGACGAGTGGCCGGGCCGGTCGGGTGTGCCGGCCGTCGGTCCTCGTCGCCCCCGGCGGCGTCCGGGTACCGGGTGTTCCACAGGGCCACGGCGTTGAGAATCGGGCCGAGAGCGGCGAGCCGGTCTTCCTGCCCGTCGCGGTACGCCTGGCGGATCCGCCGCGGCCGCCGTGGCAGATCGCGCGGGCGAGGCGGGTGAGTTGCCGGTTCATCAGGCGCCGGTTCGTGGACTCCCTCGGTCCAGTAGTGGCCCTCGGGCATCCCACGCAGTGCCCGGGCCAGGGCGTTCCGGTCCGCCGGGTCAGACGGTGACCGGTCGCAGGTAGCCGTGCTCGAGAAGCCACTTGACGCTCAGTCGCTGCCCTTCGCCCGGGTCGAGGAAGGCCGGGTCGAGCTTGATCTGCCGCCCGCCGCCGGGCTGCTCGAACCAAGGGGCGATGCCGCCCTCCCAGACGACGAACGTCCTGCTCACCTCGTAGACGTGGTAGTCGCAGGCGAAGGCCCTGTCGCGCGTGTTCAGGTTCTGCGGCGGCAGGGCGCGCGCGGCGTACGGGTCGCCGGCGGGCGCCAGATAGGAGCCGTACTCGGAGCCGAACCGGTCCAGCCGCTCGCCCGGGACGAGCTGCTCGGGCTCCTTGTCGACCCCGCCGTTGACCTCGGCGAAGCCGTCGTTCGGCGGGTACTTCCAGCTGCCGCTGTCGGCCGGGCCCTCCCAGTACTTCTTCAGGAAGTCCTGTGCCGAGAGGGATCCGGTGCGCGCGTAGCCGTTCAGCAGCGGCCCCACCGGCGACTGCCACTTCTTCGGAAGCCACTTCGGGCCGAGCCGTTTGTCGCCCTGGAACTCGCCGGTGCACGGCTCCGGCGGCGCGGGCCGTGGGGCGGCGTTGTCCGTGACGGCCGGAGCGGCGGGGCCGGCCGCGGCGGCCTGCGCCGCCGGGGCGGTCACCAGGGCGGCGGTGACGCCGAGAGCGGCGAGTACGGCACGGATCCTCAGGTCGGTACGACTGCGCTCCACGCGGAGATCTCCCTGTGCGGTGATGGTCCGTCAAGTCGACGCACAGAGTAGTCGATCATGCGCGGATCGTGAGGGGAGCGGCCTCCGCCAGTGGGTGGGTGGACCCGGCGTCCGCCACCGCCTGACCGCCGGTCAGACTGGGGCGACTGAGGTCACGCGCGACACGTGGCCCGACGCACGAGAAGGAGGGGGCTTCCTTGAGCACGCGTCACGCGCCCGGGACCGCGGGGGACACGGATGGCCGGGGCGAGCTCGTTCGGGCGGTCACGGCCGGGCTGATCGCCGCGTTCGTCGGCTTCTCCAGCTCCTTCGCGGTGGTCCTCGAAGGGCTGGCGAAGGTCGGGGCGACACGCGTCCAGGCGGCCTCCGGGCTGATGGCGCTCTGCGTCGCGATGGGCGCCTGCGCCGTCTTCCTGAGCCTGCGCACCCGGATGCCGATCAGCATCGCCTGGTCCACGCCCGGCGCCGCCCTGCTCGCGGGCTCCGCGGCGACCGACGGAGGATTCCCGGCGGCCGTCGGGGCGTTCCTCGTCACCGGCGCGCTGATCGTGGTCACCGGGCTCTGGCAGCCGCTGGGGCGCTGGGTCTCGGCGATCCCCAAGCCCCTGGCCAACGCCATGCTGGCGGGCATCCTCCTGCCGCTCTGTCTCGCCCCGGCCAAGGCGGTGCGGGAGGAGCCGGTGCTGGGACTGGCCGTCGTGGTCACCTGGGCGCTGGTCGCGGCCTTCAGGAAGCTGTACGCGGTTCCGGCCGCGGTGGTCGTGGCCGCCGTACTGATCGCCACCACGACCCATGTCTCCGCCGCGGAGCTCGGCCCGCTGTGGTCCGGACCGGTGCTGGTCCGGCCGGAGTTCTCGGCGGCCGCCATGATCGGTATCGCCCTGCCGCTCTACGTCGTCACCATGGCGTCGCAGAACATCCCCGGCATCGCGGTCCTCAACGTCAACGGTTACGAGCCCCGGCCGGGGCCACTGTTCAGCTGGTCCGGGGGCTTCAGCCTCCTCTCCGCTCCCTTCGGCGGGCACGCCGTGAACCTGGCGGCGATCACCGCGGCGCTGTGCGCCGACGAGGGGGCGGGTCCCGACCCCCGCAAGCGGTACCGTGCGGCGGCCGTCTCCGGCGTGGCGTACATCCTGCTCGGCCTGGGGGCCGGGGCCGCCGTGGCGTTCGTGAGCGCCTCGCCGCCGACCCTGATCCAGGCGGTGGCGGGCCTGGCGCTCCTCGGCGCCCTCGGCAGCTCACTGATTGGGGCGGTGGCCGAGCCGGAGGACCGTGAGGCGGCGGTCGTCACGCTGGTGGTGACGGTGTCGGGAGTGCAGTTCGCCGGGATCAGCGGCGCCTTCTGGGGGCTGCTGGCCGGCGGTGGTGTGTACGCGCTGCGGCACTGGCGACCGAGGAAGCCCGGAGGGCGGGACCGGCCCGGGGGCGTGTCCGGGGACCCGTCGTCCTCACGCCCGGTCACGGTGCGAGGACGACGGAGGGGTGACGCCCGCAGCGGGGTCAGCTCGTGACGGTGATCTGCTGACTCGCGTCGGTCGTGTCCGTGATCTGATACGCGGCCGTGAACGTCGCCGTCTGGTTCCCCGTCGGGCAGAAGAACCCGCCTGTCACGGTGGCCGGAACGGGGGCGTTGGCAACGGCCAGGGTGGACGGCGTCCCGTTGGTCCAGGTGCCGTTGACCGCGGTGGGGCCGGTGGGGGAGGCGGTGATCGTGCAGCTCGCCAGCCCGCTGGTCTTGAGCACGACCCCGCCCTTGGGCATGGTCAGACCGGCCGTGATCGGCGCCCCGTGCTGCGCCGAGAGGCTCCAGGCCCCGTTGGCGGAGTTGCTCGTCACGGTGACGCCGACCCCGAGCAGGTTGGTCGTGCACCCACTGAACGTCGGCGGGTTGATGTTCGACGTGACCGGTCCGGCGGCGTTGTGGTTGCCGGGTGCGGCGGGCACCCGGTTGTCGGCGTTCGTGGTCGTGGGAACGGACGCCGAGACGGTGCAGGTCATGGTCGTCGACCCGGCGGTGAACGTGGCCTTCCCGGTGAGCTTGGCGGCGAAGGAGTGCCCGGCGGGCGCGACGGTCGTCGAAGCGGCGGCCGTGTCAAGGGCGTTGGCGACGCTCGTGGAGCCGAGCGTGAGGGCGGTCACGGCGGCGAGGCCTGCCGCCGACGCGAGTAAGGAGCGCGTGCCGGAGCTGCGGATTGCCATGGGGGATCTCCTCGGAACGAACCGGATTCGATGTGTGGGGGTGCGAGGAGGTGCAAAGTGACTTGAGAGTAGGACTGGCGAGTAATGGTGTCCAGGTGCGCTTTGCGCCACGCATGTGACGGATCATCAGGTGGCCATCGCCGGGCGCTGGACGCGGCGGCGCACCTTCTTCCGGACCTCCGTGAGGGAGCCGTCCGAGTGACACGTCGGCGCCGCCCGAGCCCCCGCACGCGACATGGACGGCGCCGAGGGGCAGCCTGGCCCAAATATCTCCCAGGGAAAGGAACCCTGATGCTTGAGCGTGCGCGCGGCAAGAAGCAGACCGAGGTCACCTTCGTCATTCCGGCGGACCGGCCCGTGGGAGAGGTCAGCGTCGTCGGCGACTTCAACGACTGGCAGCCCGGCAGCCACCCCATGACCCCGCGCGAGGACGGGACCCGCGCCGTCACCGTCACCCTGCCGGGCGAGCAGCAGTACGGCTTCCGCTACCTCGCGGCCGGGGACTACTGGTTCGACGACGAGCAGGCCGACGGGCACGACGGCCGCAACGGCATCCTGCACACCTGACCCCCCGGGCCCCGCCGCGCCCCGGCCCCACCTCATCACGCTCCCGGCCCGTCTCCTCCCGCCACCACGCTTCGCGCGCGGTAGCGGGAGTGGGCTGTCGGTGTGAGCCTGGAAGCATGAGCTGGGCATCGTGGACGACGGCCGGTGTGTACGCCGGGCGGGGCGGGGTGCGGACCGACGAGGCGGGCGTGCTCACGGGTGATCTCACCGTGCACACCACCTGGTCGGACGGGGAGGTACAGGTCGCTGTGCAGTTCAGCGGCGCGTCGGACTGGTTCACGATGTCGGGCAGCCCCACGCCGTGCCCGTCCGAGCAGGAGAGCCGGTCCCTGCATGACGCCATCGTCGAGGCGGTGCGCAGAGGCGGCGGCGCCACGGTCCCGCCGTACCAGCCCTCCCCGCCCAGACCCTCCCGCCGGTCTCAGCCGCCCCAGCCGACTCAGTAGCGCCCCACCAGCAGCGCCGTGCCCGCGTACAGCGTCGCCGCGCTCATCAGCGCCGCGACGCTCAGGCACAGCAGGCGCCGCCGCAGGGCCTCGTAGCGGGCGGTGTACTGGCCGCGCAGCTCGCCGCACCGTTCGCCGATCGCGCGCAGGCTCTCCTTCGACCGGGCGACCCGGTCCTGCGCGTAGAGGCGGACCACTTCCTCGTGCTGGGCGGTGGTGAGCCACGGCATGCGCCGGGCGAAGGCCTCCGCCTCCGCGTGGGCTTTCCCCAGCTCCGCCTGGTAGAGCAGGTAGCCCTCGATGCGGTTGATGCCGGCCGCGACCTCCCGGCCCAGCGGAGAGGGCGCGGTCATCGGTCGTTGTCCTCGTCGCCCGACAGCGGGGAGGCCATGCCCTTGCCCGGCTCGATGACGTCTCGTCGGCCCTCGTTCTCCACCCGCACCAGCGCGGTGATCTCGGGGTGGTGGAGGTCGAACGCCGGCGACTCGGAGCGGATCCTGGGCAACGTGACGAAGTTGTGCCGGGGCGGCGGGCAGGAAGTCGCCCACTCCAGCGAGCGCCCGTATCCCCACGGATCGTCGACGTCGATGCGCTTTCCGTACTTCGCGGTCTTCCACACGTTGTAGAGGAAGGGCAGGGTCGACAGACCCAGGAGGAAGGCGCCGAACGACGAGGTCGTGTTCAGGACCGTGAAACCGTCGGCGTGCAGGTAGTCGGCGTACCGGCGGGGCATTCCTGCCGCACCCAGCCAGTGCTGGACGAGAAACGTCGTGTGAAATCCGATGAAGAGCGTCCAGAAATGAATCTTTCCAAGCGTCTCGTCGAGCATCGTCCCGGTCATTTTCGGCCACCAGAAATGGAAGCCCGCGAACATGGCGAAGACGATCGTCCCGAAGAGTACGTAATGGAAATGGGCCACGACGAAATACGTGTCGGTGACATGGAAGTCCATGGGCGGCGACGCGAGGATGACGCCGGTCAGGCCGCCGAAGAGAAAGGTGACGAGGAACCCGATGGCCCACAGCATCGGGGTCTCGAACGTGATCGACCCTTTCCACATGGTGCCGATCCAGTTGAAGAACTTCACCCCGGTCGGCACGGCGATGAGGAAACTCAGGAACGAGAAGAAGGGGAGGAGTACCGCGCCGGTGGCGAACATGTGGTGCGCCCATACGGTCGCCGAGAGGCCGGTGATGGCGATCGTGGCCCCGATCAGCCCGATGTATCCGAAGAGCGGCTTGCGGGAGAACACCGGAAGGATCTCGGTGACCACGCCGAAGAAGGGCAGCGCCAGAATGTAGACCTCGGGATGCCCGAAGAACCAGAAGAGGTGTTGCCACAAGAGCGCGCCACCGTTCTGGGCATCGAACACATGGGCGCCGAACTGCCGGTCCGCCTCCAGTACCAGCAGCGCGGCCGCGAGCACGGGGAAGGCAAGCAGGACAAGGACCGAGGTCAGCAGTACGTTCCAGGTGAAGATCGGCATCCGGAACATCGTCATGCCCGGCGCGCGCATGCAGATGATGGTCGTGATGAAGTTGACCGATCCCAGAATCGTGCCGAACCCGGAGAGCGCCAGCCCCATGACCCACAGGTCGGCGCCCACGAACGGGGTGCGTACCCCGCTGTTGAGCGGGGCATAGGCGGTCCAGCCGAAGTCGGCGGCTCCCTGGGGGGTGAAAAGACCGCCGACGACGATCAGGCCGCCGAAGAGGAACAGCCAGTACGAGAACATGTTCAGCCGCGGGAAGGCGACATCGGGCGAGCCGATCTGCAGCGGCATGATCGCATTGGCGAAACCGACGAAGGTCGGGGTCGCGAAGAGCAGCAGCATGATCGTGCCGTGCAGCGTGAACGCCTGGTTGTACTGCTCGGTCGATACCAGTTGCAGCCCGGGCCGTGCCAGCTCCGCCCGGATGATCAGCGCGAGCAGCCCGGCGAACAGAAAGAACGCGAACGAGGTCGCGAGATAAAGGTGCCCGATCTTCTTGTGGTCCGTCGTGGTCAGCCAGGAAATCACCACGCTTCCCAAGCCGCGGCCTGCTACCGGTACGGGGGCGACGGGTTCGGTCGATGTGGCCATACGAATCCTCAGGACGCGCTGCACGGGCAGGACGGGCGCCGGGGCACCCGAATTGCTGGGGCACCAAACACTAAGGCGCACCACGCCACGCCGTGCGGAGAGCCACGGCGTTTCTCTGCGGACGTCTTCTACCGGGCGACAGGCGGAAAGCTAATGCACCTGCCGGATGATCGGGAAGTACGAACAAATGGCCCGGCAGGCCGGTGGCCACAGCCAGTCGCGCTTCCTGAAAATGCGTGGAGGCTGACGCGGAGACCCCCCATGAGCGCGATCGTGGAGGGGAAAGGGTCATCGCCCCCAGTCGGCTCGTCGCCGTCCGCGGGGCGTTCGCGGACGTGGTCCGGCGGGTCGGGTCCACGCCTGGGCGACGTCGATGCGCCAAGGAGGCGCCGCAGCCTGATCCCGCATCACCCGACCCAGAGCTCCCTACAATTGGTCATGTGCCTGACAGCAGTAGCACCGCACCACTCCCACGAACGGCAGCACACCCCGAGGGGGGGCGATCAGAGCATGACCACGCCTGAGAGCACGGGATACGACTACGACGTCGTCATCAGCGGAGCCAGCCTCGCCGGCAGCGCCGCAGCGATCTTGCTCGCTCGACGCGGTGTCCGCGTCGCACTGCTGGAACGCCGCTCGGACCCCGAAACGTACAAGGCGCTTTGCACCCACTCCATCCAGGCCGGCGCCTACCCGGTGCTGGACGAACTCGGCCTCGTCCCCGCTCTCGAGAAGGCGGGAGCGGTCCGCAACGAGGCCCGCTGGTACACCCGTTGGGGATGGATCGAGCCGAGGGCCGCGCCGGCGGGCCCCGAGCTGCCGTACGCGTACAACATTCGGCGCAGCACCCTCGATCCGCTCATCAGGTCACGTGCGGCAGAGACCCCTGGTGTCGATCTGCTCCTCGGTCACCATGTGAACGGTCTGGTCCGCGAGGCCGGGCGAACCGTGGGGGTGCGCGCGTCGACACCACAGGGTGAGCGCGAGATCCGGGCGCGCCTGGTGGTCGGCGCCGATGGCAAGGACTCGGCGGTGGCGAAACTCGCCGGGGTGCCTGCCCGGCGGTACGAGAACGCGCGGTTCGGCTATCTCGCGCACTTCCGCAACCTTCCGCTGCACGGCGGGATCGGCCACACCTGGTTCCTCGAGCCCGACATGGCGTACGCGTTTCCGAACGACGACGGGGTGACGGTCCTCGCGGTGCTCCCGGACAAGAAGCGGCTGCCGGCCTTCCGCGAAGACCTGGAGGGCAGCTTCTTCGCATTCGTCCGCGCCCTGCCCGAGGCACCGCCCATCGACTCCGCCGAGCGCATCACGCAGATCACCGGCACGGTCAACTACCCGCTCCACAGCCGCAAGCCGACCGCACCGGGCGTCGCGCTCATCGGCGACGCCGCCCTGACCGGCGATCCCCTGTGGGGCGTGGGATGCGGGTGGGCCCTGCAGTCCGCGCAATGGTTGGCAGAGGCGGTCGCCCCGGCCGCGACCGGCCGGGGCGACCTCGACAGGTCGCTCGTGGCGTACGCGCGCAGACACCGGCGCCGGCTGGGCGGTCACCAGTACCTGGCCGCCGACTTCGCCAAGGGCCGTCCGTTCAACCCCGTGGAGCGGCTGATGTTCTCGGCGGCAGCGCGCGACGAGTCGGTGGCGCGGCACATGCATCTGTTCGCATCCCGCCTGATCGGGCCGCTGCGCTTTCTGAACCCCGTGGCGCTGGCCAAGGCTTCGGCCGTCAACGTCAGGCATCGCCGGGCGAGTGCGCCACCCGCACGTTGAGCTGCGCCGCTGTGCGGTGCGGCCGCACTCCGGTGAGGCCGCCGACGGCGTGGAGGCCGTCGAGCGGGCACGGCGGCCGCGGCCGGACGTGGCCATCGCCGCCATCGGACTTGTCCTGCACCGGTCGACACAACAGCCTGTGACCCCAGTGGGGCGTCGGACCGCCCAGCGCCCCTGCATTGGCTGACCCACATGCCTGTGCCGGTGAAGCCGTAGTGGACCCCAGACGTCCTCGGCGGAGTCGGCGCCAGGGGCGGGGTGCCAGAAGAGCCCGCGGGCGGGACCAGCCGCGCCCGGTACGGCAGCAGGGCCAGGACCGCGCGTCGCGGTCCTGGCCCTGCCCCGTGCGGTGCCGCCCTGCGGCGGCGGTGCGTCAGCTCTGTACGGTGTCGTCGCCCGCCTGCCCGGCGCCCTGAGCTGCGGCTGCCTTCTCGCGCATCTTGCGCACCAGCTCCGCCTTCTTGTCGGCGGCGCCTTGGCGGTCGAGGTTGCGGTGCGGCCCGTGGTTCTGCCGTTCGGCGCGGGACAGCTTCTTGCGCTGGCCGCCGCCCTGGCCCACGGGGTTGTTGATGTTCTTGCTGTCGGTCACGGGTTCTCCCGGTGATGTGTGAAGTGATCTACGGATTCAGCGGTGGGGGACGGGCGCGGCGACGTCGAAGGACGTCAGCAGGGGCCCGTCACGCTCTCACTCGTAAATCGGCGTCTGGAAGAACATGACAAAGACGTTACCCGGTCCCGGCGGCCCCGCACGCCAAGCTTTTCGCCTCCCCGGCGTCGGCCGGGCCTCCCGCGAGCGCCGGGCGGCGGCCATGGACAGGCCTCGGATCTGCCAGTCGTTGCGGACCATGTACGGGATCTTGAGACCATGAGGAGCCCATGGCAGGCTCATGCCGCATGATCGATGAATTCGCGAAAGACAACCTGCACGGGAGACTGCGGCGGGACCGCAAGGCGCTGCTCTGGAAACTCGACGGCTTGTCCGAGTACGACGCCCGCCGACCTTTGACAGCGACCGGGACCAACCTCCTCGGCCTCGTCAAACACGTGGCCACCGTCGAGGCCAGGTACTTCGGCGAGGTCTTCGACCGCCCTTCGCCGGAACCGCTGCCCCAGTGGCAGGACTCCAACGGCAGCGATCTGTGGGCGACCGAGGACGAGACCCGCGATCAGATCATCGGGTTCTACCGGCGCACGTGGGAACACTCGGACACGACGATCAACGAGCTTCCCCTCGACGCCCCCGGCCACGTGCCGTGGTGGCCGGAGCCCTATGCCGACACCAACCTGTTCGCCATCATGGTCCATGTCCTCGGCGAGTCCATCCGGCATGCCGGGCACGCCGATATCCTGCGCGAGAGCCTCGACGGCCGGACCGGGTTGCGCGCCGAACTCGAGAAGCAGGTCGACGAGGAAGCCCGTGCAGCCTACTGCGCGAAGATCGAGCAGGCCGCCAGGTCGGCCGCACCCATCAAGGCTTAGAGGTGCTGTCTACAGCCAGTCGCGCTTCTTGAAGATGACATAGAGGCTCACGCAGACCACTGCCATCAGCAGGATCGCGAAGGGGTAGCCACCCGCCCACTTCAGTTCCGGCATGTTGTCGAAGTTCATGCCATAAATAGTCCCCACGAGTGTGGGAGCAAAGAGAATGGCCGCCCACGACGAGATCTTCTTGAAGTTGTCCACCTGGTGGCGCTGACCTGCGTCGATGGAGGTTTACACGTCCCTGACCTGCGTGGATGAGTATTTCAGCGTCTTTCAGGGTTGTGCTGCATTACGCGGTCGATTCTCCCCACGCGCTCCCTAGCGCCGTCGATACTCCCCAGATTCTCCCCAGGAAGAGCCGCTGCGGCGGGGTGTGGTGGCACGGACGTTTGCCCCTGGAGGGGCGGCGTAGGACACGCTGAGTGACTTCCCCGCGCGGCAAGCCTGGCGCCGAGCGGACAAGCACGCCTCGACGTACCGCTGGAGCTCGGCATACAGGTTGATGACAAGCCGCTGCGTGTCCGCACCACGCTGCACCTTGACGAGGATGATCTTCTGCTCGCTGACTGTGAGGTTCTGGGAGGCGACGGGAGGGTGCCGTTGCGGGCGGTCTCCCACGCTTCACCGGTCGGTGGCGCGGACGGGTCGTGCGCCCGGAACTTCGGCGCGTTCACGTACCGGCCGGAGTGCTTGTTCTCCCACATCGTCGACTCCGCTGTCGGCACAGCGCGGGCGAACGTGGTCATATGCGGGGGCAGACGGCGGGTCGGTGCGGGGAGGCAGTTCGTGCTTTCGAGGGGTGTGGGCTTCTGAGTGGCTATCCAGATCGAGTGCTCGGCGGTCCCTACGCCCTCCTAGGTCGGCTGTTACTTAGCCGTGGATTGTCAGTGCCAGACAGTAGGCTGCCGGACGGCGCTCATGTGGCCGGTGGGCGTCGTACACCGTGTCGTGGGAGGGCGTGTGGATCCGGTTTCACCAGCGGTTCTGGCCAAGTGGGCAGGGCCTGTGGCCAGTCGGTTCGCCATGGGCGGCTTGATGAAGATTACGCGTGTGCGGCGGGTGGCGCGTGCTGCTGCTAAGAGAGCTGCGGTGGCGGGGGTGCCGATCACGAAGAGGTCGCTGCGGACCTGGTTGTCCCGGGCAGACACGGCGGAAGAGCTGCGGCAGTGTACTGAGCGTTCCCTGGAGCAGGCGGCCCGGCGTTTGGAGTACTTGGTTCCCGGTGTCGTTGGCGAGCAGCGCCGGGCTGATTCGCTGCGGGTCCTGCAGATTGTGATGGAGGAGTACGTCGGCTCGGGCCCGCCGGCAGAGGCGGCGGTCGTGACCAGTGGGTGGGGGCGGCAGGTCACCCTTGAGGATGGAGCCAGGACGCGGGATGTGGTAGGGGGTCTGCAAAGCGTGGTCCTTGGGCGTCTTGATGCGCGCACGCACTTCGAGGTGGTCCTTCGCACGCTGAGTCCGTGGTCTGCGCAGGAGGCGCGGCGCCTGGTTCCGGTATGGCCCGCTGTGGAGACGGCGGTCGCGCTCTTGGCCGGTAAGGGCACGGCGCGTGGATCCGTGGTGCAGCAGTGGGCTGATCAGGAACCGGCGTGGCTGCAGAGCGCGCCGCCTCAGGCGTTTGAGTGGCTCGGCCAGATTGCTGCCGAATACGACGCCCGGCAGGCTTCCCATGCGTTCTTCGAGCGCTGTGTCCGTGAGGGCGGCTACCCCCGTGACTTCTTTGTGGCACGCGCGGCGCTGCAGGTGGGCTCCGGCGGGGAGCAGGAGACGCGGGACTACCTCGCGGTGTATGGCGATATCGCCTCGCCTGTGTTGGATGCGCTTCACGCTTTTTTGGACCGGGACTGGGCCAGGTGCATCGAGCTTCTGGCTCGGTGGCAGGCCCCTAACGCGATGGCCGAGGCGATTAAGGTTCAGCTCGAAGCCGAAGCTTTGATCAATACTAGTCAGGTCGGCACGGCACTGACGAAGCTGCGGGCCGCAGCAGAGGATGAGAGGTTCCCGGGGATTGCCGTAAACCTGGCCAGAGTGCTGCTTCAGCGCGGCACTCATGGTCCCACCCGTAACAGACTGGCGGACGCGCAGGAGGCCCTTGCAGTATCGGTATGGGCCAGGAACAGTCGCCGCTCGTGGTACGGGGACAGCGTTGCCGCGGCGCTCCTTGCCGTGCAGGCCGCCGTGCTGTGTCAGGACCTGCCTAAGGCGTGGAGTCTGACACAGCCGCCGCCGGAGGGAGAGGCCCTGCCGCATGAGGCCGACGACATCAGGATGCGGGAGCAGACCGCTCTTGTGGCGGCGCTCTCGGGCCGGGGGCGGGAGGCCGAGCAGCTGCTGGAAGGTGTGACGAGCGGGTTCGTCAGAGCCCAGGTGCTGGCGGTGATCGAGGAGTACCGCTCGGAGGGCGATAGCGAAGACCCACAAGTGCGGGCCTTGTGGCAGCAGGCGTGGGAGGCAGCGCAATCCGAGCAGGAGCAGCTGGTTGCCGCCATAGGTCTGGCCGAAGCCGGAGCGGAACTGCCGGATCTTGCGCATCTCAGGGACGAGTACCCCGATGCGGTCGCTGAGCTGGAGCTGCTTGCCCGTGCAGTACGGCAAAGCACTGGAGACAAGCTGGCAGTGCTGCGCGCCAACTTCACTAAGAGCCCGTTGATCGCGCTCAAGCTCGCCCACCGCTATCACCGCCGCGGTGACGTCCCACTTGCCGCCCGGACCTTGAAGGACGGGGCCGAGCACTGGCGTGACCACCGCTTGATGGCCATGGCCGCCAAGTGCTTCCTTGAAGCTCGGGAGTATGCGCAGGCACGGGAGAGCGCAGACGTGGCGCTGAACTTGGCAGGCGCCGGCTGGGCGGGGCGGGGTGCCATGTATGCCGTCCTCGTGGAGGCCGAATCGGCCGGCGGGCGCATGGACCGGGCCACGGACGCGGCCGTGAGCCTGCTTGCTCTCGATCCCCAGGACCACGACGCCCGCTGGGCGTTGGTCAAGTGCTACGTCATGCGCGCCTTCAGAGAGCAGGCTTGGCAGATACTGACCGAGCTGGGCTCACCGCTGGAGCCCCGCAGCCGGGACGAAGCCCTTCTGTGGGTGGATCTGGGCGCGCGATCATCGACGGATGCGCACTTCATCGGCCATGCCCTGAATCTGATGCAGCGCTGGC
Organism: Streptomyces sp. NPDC038280; assembly: GCF_055600045.1. Taxonomy (NCBI): domain Bacteria; kingdom Bacillati; phylum Actinomycetota; class Actinomycetes; order Kitasatosporales; family Streptomycetaceae; genus Streptomyces; species Streptomyces sp. NPDC038280. The sequence goes on along the minus strand of NZ_JBVJYZ010000001.1, from coordinate 727,396 downwards.
CGGGGGACGAAGAGCTCCTCGGTCTGTTCCTGGGTGCACTGCACATGCGCGCCGCGAGCACTGAGCAGGGCTTGTCCGAGCAGGACGCTGAGCAACTGCGCGAGGCCACCACCAGCTTCCTGGAGCGTTTCCCTGACAGCTCCCTGCTGCGGGCCGTCGAAGTGGGTACGCAGGATGATCCGCTGGCCCACATCGCCGATGATCTGCGCCGTTTGCACGAGAATACGAAGGAAGTCCTCAGCAAGATCAGCCAGGCGGAGCTCCCTATTGGCGTGCTCACGAGGGCGACTAGTCGGACCTACGCCGAGTGCTGCATCCGTAGGGCTGCCGGCGTCGTTCTCGCGGCCGACCTTCCTCCAGCCCCCATGGAGGCCCAGGCCGTGCAGACTGCACGCAGTGGGCGGGCAGTTCTCGACACCACAGCCGCCGTCACCCTCTCTGTTCTGGATACACGCGTCTCCGAGCAGCTCATCGGCCACCTCCAGGCGGTCGTTACCACCGATCAGCTCATGGCAGACGCGCTACAGGCCAAAGAATCCCTGTCACTGCAGTCGGACCTGACGCTCGGTTGGGACGAACGCACAGCCAGCGCCACGCCCTTCTTCTCCACTCCTGAGGACATGGCCGCGCGGCGCGCCACCGCCGCTCGTCTGGTCGACCTCCTGCAAGCCACCAGCCGGGTTTCGCGTCCGGAGCTGCGCAGCCTTCCCCCCTTGCCGGGAGGCCGTCGCGGTACGCACTGGCTGACGGCTCTGGATTACGCGAAGGAACACGGACTCGTCCTGTGGTGCGACGACCGGGTTATGCGTGCCTTGGCACGGGCTGAGGGTGTGGCCACGTTCGGCACGCTCAGCCTCATCGACGCATGCGACAGCGCTGGCCTGCTGGCTTCCAAGGAGGGGCTGGTCATCAAGGCCGATCTGCTGCGCCATTATTTTGTCGATATCCCGTTCTCCGATGAGCTCTACCGTGCTGCAGCGCAGGCTGACGGCTGGCAGGCACGAGCCGTCGCCGCAGCCGTGTCCCGGCCCGCCGTGTGGTCTGACCCGCAAGCAGTCGCAAGGTTTGCCTGCTACGCCGCCTCGCAAGTCGTTAGCTCCATGCCGCACGAGACCTCGGGGTGGATCGGCGCCGCCTACACAGGCTTGCACCGCGCGTCCCTAGCGGAGTTCCGGGTTCGAAACCTCACGGCCTTGTGCTGGCAGATCTTCACGTGCCCCTGGGTGTCGGTATCCTCGTTGCCGTTCGTCCTGTCGGGCCTGCACGCCGGTGCAGAGGCTGCCGCTCATACCGAAGAACCGCTACGGGCCGCGCTCGCCCAGTATTACCGCGCACTCGTCGAGCAACTGGGCCACATTGCCGCCGCCGACATTTTTATGAACCTGTTCACCCTCACCGAGGAGGAGGACAAAGCCAACGCAGCGCGCACTGTGCTGACCTCTCGCGACTAGTATCGGTTCCGGGTCAAGGTCACTCGCTTGGTCGAGCGCCTCATCTGTGGCGGCCTACGACGTCGACGTGCTGGCCGCCTACCGGGTCCACCGGCAGCAGACTGGTCGAGTGGAAGGTACTCGCCCGGCGCCCCTCCGGTTGACGGCCACCGACAGGGTGTGCGCGGTTCAGCCGTGCCAGACCGTCCCGTGTGGCCGTCGCCCACGCCCGGTGGCGCTACCCCTGCCACGCTCCGCATTGGTAAGGCGCCATGGCCGTATCGCTGGCCTCTCGGTCACCACCAGCCATGTCCTGCAGCTGTGGCAGCCCCGCACCCTAGCCGCGGGCCCCTACGCGCATGCCCGCTGTGCGGCCCCAGCCTCATGCCGTACGAGGGTCACCACACCCGCGCCGACGGCGAGCGCTGGTGCCGTACGGGCACGCCGTAGGGGTTCACGTGTGTCCAGAGCCGTGCTCCAGGTAGTGCCGGCCTGCACTGGTGAGGGCGACGCTCCACTGGCCGGCCTTCCGGGAGATCGTGACCAGGCCCCGGTTCTGCAGTGCCTGGCAGGTGGTCTTGTAGGAGCTGGTCTCCCAGACGCTGGCAGGTACCCTCTTCCACCCACACCGAGAGTTGCCGCTCATTGACCTGCCTGTCCAATGGCCGGCCTTCGACCCGAGGTTGACGTATGACGCCGGCATGTTGTCAGTTCCGTCCGTCAGCGACGGGTGGTTCGAAACAATTCGCTCGAACGAGCGGGAGTGACGTGGACCGTGTCTATGTCCGTGTGGCCGGCGTCTTCACCGTTGCCGTCAGCTCGGCCCCCGTGACCTGCTGGCGAGTCAGCCCAGTGCTTTGGCCGGGGACCTTCAGTCACTGAACTTCGCGCGCAAGCGCTCGTTCTCCTTCTCCAACGTCTTAACGCGTCGTTCGAGTTCGGCTCGTGTCGGCTTCTTCGGCGGCGGAGGAGGTAGGGGCTCCGTGCCTTCGGAGGCTCGCCACGCAGCCCGATGGGTTCGAAGGCCACGATCGTTTGCCGGTCTTCCCCGCACTCCGAGCATCGCCTGCCGTATGACCCGGCTGAGAGCGGGTCGGTGTTATGAGTAGTGCGCCTCTGTCTCGATGATGTGGCCGCAGTACAGCCGGACACGCCACCGCATGATCTCGTGATGAGCAATTGTCAAATTCTGTGGATCTGGTCCGCGCGGCCGGACGTCAGTTGGTTCAGAACCGAGTCCCGTCTCACAGGGTGGTGTTCGCCTGCCGCATGGCGGATGAGCTGCTAACTTCCGCGTCATGGCGAACCAGAGCTACGGCACAGATCTCCGAAGCCAGGTGGCCGATGCCGACAGCGGTGTCCTGTTGTTCGGCATCACGCCGCCCCGCCTGAGCAACACTCCCGAGCGGATCCGGGAGATCACCGCAGCCACCCTGGCACGGTTGGAGTCCCTCGATGTCGACGGTCTGGCGCTGTACGACATCGACGATGAGAGCGACCGTAATCCGGCGCAGCGGCCGTTTCCGTACCTGCCGACCATCGACCCTGCCGTGTACCACGCGGACTATCTCGGCAAGTGGAATCGCCCGGTGGTCGTCTACCGGTGCGTCGGCAAGTACTCCCAGACGGAGCTGCGGACCTGGCTGCGGACGGCCGACGCCGACCGGCTGCTCGGCGTCTTCGTCGGCGCGTCCTCGAAGGGGAAGGCGGTGCGGACCGGCCTGTCCGAGGCGCAGGACCTGCGCCGCGATGTCCGCCCAGACCTGCTGCTCGGTGCCGTGGCCATCACCGAACGCCCCGAGGAGCATCTGCGGCTCGTCGCCAAGCAGGTGGCCGGATGCGCGTACTTCATCTCGCAGGTCATTTACAGCGCCGACGCGGCGAAAAGCATGGTCTCCGACTACTACTACGCCTGCCGCGAGCGGGACCTCGAACCGAGGCCCGTCCTGTTCACGCTCTCGGTGTGCGGCTCGGTGAAGACGCTGGCGTTCCTCCAATGGCTCGGCGTCGACGTCCCGCGCTGGCTGGAGAACTCCCTGCGTCATGCGGACGACACCCTGGCCGAGTCATACCAGCACTGCTTGGCGAACGCCCGGGACCTGATCGCCTTCTGCCGCAAGCTCGGCATGCCGTTCGGCTTCCTCGTGGAGAGCGTGTCCATCCGCAAAGTCGAGATCGACGCCTCGGTCGCCCTGGCCCACGAGCTCAGCAGGCTGCTCGGACGAGGCACACCCTCGGTGTGAAGCCGGGCACGAACGTGCGGCTGTCGAATCCCGCGATCGGGACGCGGCTCAGGCCGCGCTGGCGTCCTCCCGTTCGACGAGGGCGCCGCGCTTAAAGCGGGCTCCGGCTCGCACGAGGGCGACCAGGTGCGGCGTATTGACCGCGCGCCAGCGTTCCTGGGCGGACTCGATCAGCTTGAACGTCATCGCCAGAGCGGCCGACCGCGACCCCGCGCCGCGGGTGACCTTGGTGCGCAGCCGCACAGTGGAGAAGGTCGACTCGATCGGGTTCGTGGTACGCAGGTGGATCCAGTGCTCGGCCGGGTAGTCGTAGAACGCCAGCAGCACATCCTCGTCGTCGACGACCTTCGCCACGGACTTCGGGAACTTCGCGCCATACTGCTTCGCGAACGCCTTGACGGCGGCCCTGGCCTGGTCTTTGTCCTCGGCATTGTAGATGTCTGCGATCGCGTTCTTCGCCGCGGGCTGCGCCGACTTCGGGAGAGCGTCCAGGACATTTGCCGTTTTGTGCACCCAGCATCTCTGTTCGCGCGTTTCGGGGAACACCTCGCGCAGCGCCTTCCAGAAGCCCAGCGCGCCGTCACCGATGGCCAGTACCGGGGCGCGCATGCCGCGCCGGGCGCAGTCGCGCAGCAGGTTCGCCCAGGACTCGCCGGACTCCCGGTAGCCCTCGTCCAGGGCTATCAGCTCCTTGCTGCCGTCGGCCCGAACTCCGACCATGACCAGCACGCATGCCTTGGCCTCGTCCAGGCGCACCTTCAGGTGCACGCCGTCGGCCCACACGTAGACGAAGTCGGTCTTCGACAGGTCCCGTTTCTGGAACGCTTTGTGATCGTCGCTCCACTGCGCGGTCAGCCGCGACACGGTCGCCGACGACAGCCCGGCGGCCGAGCCGAGGAACTGTTCCAGTGCCGGGACGAAGTCGCCGGTGGACAGGCCGTGCAGGTACAGCAGCGGCAGCACCTCCGATATCTTCGGGGTCTTGCGGGCCCACGGCGGCAGGATCGCCGAGGAGAACCGTTTACGCTCCCCGGTCTCGGCATCGATCCGCCGGTCGTTCACTCGCGGCGCTTTGACCTGCACCGGCCCGGCCGAGGTGGCTATCGTCCGCTCTGCGTGGAAACCGTTGCGCACGACCAGACGGCGACCATGCTCGTCACGCTGGTCGGCCAGGTCAGCGAGATAGCCGTTCACCTCCGCTTCCAGCGCGGCAGCCAGCATCCGCCGGGCGCCCTCCCGGACGATCTCGTCGATCAGGAAGCCGTTCGGCATCGTTCCGGCGGCATCAACTACGGTAAGCATGGGCGTGCCCTCCCAGCCGACGCGCCAACGCCGGCCTACTCAGTGACCTTCGAATCGATCACTCGGGAGGGTGCGCCCTCACCGAGCCGATCCACAGCTTCTGAGACAGCGCAGCGGGTGCGGGACGTCATCAATCAGCGCTATCGAGTCGCGGTCGTGCTTGCCCTTGGATGCGGGCTGCGCCAGGGGGAGGTCTTCGGCCTTTCGCCGCAGGACGTTGACTTCGAGCGCGGTGTCATCCGCGTACGTCGCCAGGTCCAACTCCTCAACGGCCGCTTGTACTTCACCCTGCCCAAGGGAGGGAAGACACGCATCGTTGACATGCCCCGGTCGGTCGCCGCCGAGCTGGCCGCCTACTTCCTGCAGCATCCGGCGGTCGATGTCGAGCTGCCGTGGGGTGGTCCGGAGCCCGAGCGGGAGAAGCAGACCTTCCCGCTCGTGTTGACCACGACGTACGGCAACGCGATCCGCGCCAACATCTTCAACGTCGAGGTCTGGAAGCCCGCCCTCGCGAAGGTCGGAGTCATCCCCATGAGGGCGAAGGGGGAGCGATGGAAGGCATCCCGTAAGGATGGCTTTCACGTCCTGCGGCACACCTACGCCTCGATCATCCTAGAAGCTGGCGAGTCCGTCGTGACCCTTGCCCGATGGCTCGGTCACTCCAGCCCGACCATCACCCTCGACCACTACGCCCACTTCATGCCCGAGGCCGGCGGCAAGGGGCGTGCGGCAGTCGACGCACTGCTCGGTGTGGTCCCCGAGTACGTCCCAGAGAACCTCGCGCTTGCGTGAGAGAACGGGTGGTACAGCACTGCTGTGCCACCCGTTCTGGTTGTGCCGGCTGTACGGCAGCCCCCTCAGGCTCGGCTGCTGCCCCGCCGCGGATGGCCACGCCTCCCGCTGCCCCTTGCTCTGAGCAGCGAAGGCGCCCAGGTAGCAGTCGAGCGGCCGCAGAGGAGCCGGGCAGCGATCGGCGCGGCCCCGCCCGCTACTCTCGGTGACGGGTGGCGGTGGCGGCTCGATTGTCGCCGGGCCACACGAGACACATGGAATAGCAGGTGGAGGAGGTGATCGCCCGCTCCCCAGCGCCGCGCATTCTCCCCAGATTCCCCCCAGGGCCCCGAAACGACCCCTTCAGATAATTCGCGAATGCGGAGTTGATCACTTGGTCGAGCTCGCCGTCTACAGCCAGTCCCGCCGCTTGAAGATGAAGTAGAGGCCCGTGCATACCGCTGCCATCAGCAGAATTGCGAACGGGTAGCCGAAGGTCCAGTTCAGTTCCGGCATCGCGTCGAAGTTCATCCCGTAGATCGTTCCCACCAACGTGGGTGCAAAGAGGATGGCCGCCCACGACGAGATCTTCTTGATCTCCTCGTTCTGTTCGAAGCCCGCCTCCGCCAGCGCCCGCATCTCCGCGTTCTGCTGCTGGGTCACCAGGGTCGCGTTGACCGTGAGGATGTCGGTGAGGGCCTGGCGGAAGCCGTCCACGCGCTCGCTGGTGTGGGTGACATGGTCGGCCACGTCCCGCAGGTAGCGCTGGAGTTCCTCGTCCGTGCCGTACTTGGCGAAACCGGCCATCAGACCGTGCAGCATGCCGACCAGCGGGCGGGTCGCGCGCTGGAACTCCACCATTTCCCGGGAGAGTTCGTAGATGCGGCGGGACACCGCCGGGTCGCCGCTGAAGACCTCTGTCTCGATCTCGTCGATGTCGTTCTGCACCCCGGCCACCACGGGCGCGTAGCCGTCGACGACCGCGTCGAGGATGGCGTAGAGCACCGCCTCAGGACCGAGGGCGAGGAGTTCCGGGGTCTCCTCCATGCGGCGGCGTACGGCGGAGAGGTCCGGGGCGGCGCCGTGGCGGACCGTGATCAGGAAGTCCTTGCCCACGAAGACGTGCAGCTCGCCGAAGTCGACCTCCTCCTGGACGTCCAGATAGCGGGCGGCCCGCAGGACCACGAAGAGGGTGTCGCCGTAGCGCTCCAGCTTGGGCCGCTGATGGGCTTCGAGGGCGTCCTCGACCGCGAGCTCGTGGAGGTCGAACTCGGCCGCGAGGGAGTGCAGTTCGGACTCCGACGGGCGGTGCAGGCCGATCCATGCCATGCCGGCGGACTGTTCGCGCAGCTGGCGGAAGGTCTCGGCCAGCGAGTCGGGCGAGGAGACCCGGTGACCGTCGCGGTAGAGCGACGCCTGCACGACGCTGCCCTGGTCGCGGTCGCCGGAGGGCGTCGTCGTACCGCCGTCGGGGGCGGGCGCGGCCGGTGGCGCGGGCGGCTGGCGACGCCAGGAGTGCTTCCTCGGCGGCACGGCCGGGCGGGGACGGCGCTCCGACATCGTGGGCTCACACCTCCCGCGTGATCCGTACGTCTGGTCGGTCCGAACCCCGGGGTCGGAGGCCCGAGGGCCGGGGTCCGCGGTCTCGGTGCAGGATATACGGGCCAAATCGCACCGGCACGGCAGAGGCCGGCCCCCGCCGGTCGGTGCCCCCGCCGAATTGCGGACGAGGACTGTCCGCAAGCCCGAGTAGCGTGCCGCTCATGGCCTCGAAGACGACGAACCCGGTGCTCTCCACCCGCGCTCTCAACCGCGCCACCCTCGCGCGGCAGCTCCTGCTCGCCCGCACCGAGATGTCCGCCAAGGACGCCGTCGAGCACCTCGTCGGCCTCCAGGCGCAGAACACCAAACCGCCGTACTACGCCCTCGCCGCCCGGCTCGAGGGCTTTCGCCCCGAGGAGCTCTCCGGGCTCATGGAGTCGCGCGCGGTGGCCCGGATCGTCACCATGCGTTCCACCATCCACACCCACACCGCGGACGACATCCTCACCCTGCGCCCGCTGGTCCAGGCCGCCCGCGACCGTGAGCTGAGGAACTTCCGCGAGGGACTCGCGGGGGTGGACCTGGCCCGGCTCACCGCACTCAGCCGCGAGCTGGTCGAGGAGCGGCCCCGGCCGCCCAAGGAGATCCGCGACGTACTGCTCAAGGAGTGGCCGGACGCCGACCCGCTCGCCCTGACCGTCGCGGCGCGCTGTCTGCTGCCACTGGTGCAGGTGACCCCCCGCGGCATGTGGGGCCGCAGCGGGCAGGTCTCGCTCACCACCGCCGAACGCTGGCTGGGTCGCCCGGCCGCCGACCCCGCTCCGGCGCCCGACGCGACCGTACGGCGTTTCCTCGCCGCCTTCGGCCCCGCCTCCGTCAAGGACATGCAGACCTGGGCCGGGCTCACCCGGCTGCGGGAGGCCTTCGAGCGGCTGCGGCCCGGACTCCTCACCTTCCAGGACGAGAACGGCGTCGAACTCTTCGATCTCCCCGACGCTCCCCGCCCCGACGAGGACACCCCCGCCCCGCCCCGCTTCCTGCCCGAGTTCGACAACCTGCTGCTCTCGCACGCCGACCGCTCCCGGGTCGTCCCGAAGGAGTACAAGCACCGGACGTGGAAGGGCAATCAGGCCTACCGCACCTTCCTCCTGGACGGGTTCCTCGCCGGGATCTGGCGGCTGGAGGAGACCAAGGAGGAGGTGACGATGACCGTCGAGCCCTTCGGCGCGCCCACCCGGGCGCAGCGGGACGAGCTCGTGGCGGAGGGGGAGCGCACGCTCGCGCTGCTGACGTCGGCCCCGGTGCGTTCCGTGCGGTTCGGCGCGGTACGGGACCAGCCGGCCGGCGGCGCCTGACGCACGCGGCGCCGCGTCCCCGGCGGCCGCCCGGCGGTTCCCGCGCCGGAGCGAGCCGGCCTGTGGAGCCCCGCCGGGGCCGCGCACAGTGGGCCCGAACCGCCCGAGCGGCGCGCCGAACCCCTCTCCCGAAACACGCCCGCCCCTACGGAAGCGGCCCCGCACGCCGGGACCCCCGCCCGGCGTGCCGGGCCGCCCGCCGACTCTCCCGGCGCCCGCCCGCGTCCCTCACGGAAGGAGCCCCGCGCGGCGTGCCGCCACCACCGCCTCCAGGCGCGTGTGTGCGCCCAGTTTGCGCATCGCGGACCGCAGATACCCCTTCACCGTCTCGGGCCGCAGCCCCAGCCGCTCGGCGGCCGCCGCGTTCGTCGCGCCCGACGCCACCGCCGCCAGGACGTCCACCTCCCTCGGGGCGAGCGCCGGGCCCGCGGGGCGCGTGGGTGCCTCGGACGCCGCGGCGAGGCGCCCGCAGACCTCGAGGAGGCGCCGGCGCAGCTCGGGGTCGGTGATCCGCGGAGCCAGTTCCCGCAGCTCACCGTGTGCCTGCCGGACCTCCTCCCAGGCCGGTGCGGCCGATCCCGGCGCGCCCGACGCCGGTTCGCCCGCGGTCGCGAGGAGGCGCTGGGCCTCGTCCCGTGCCACCAGTGCCTGTTCCACGTCGCGGGTGGCGGCGACCGCCGCGTCGAAGACGCGCTCGCCGATCGGCAGCGGCTCGCGCAGCGCGCCGTACAGCACCCCGCGCACCCGGCGGCGTACGACCACGGGTACCGCGAGGACCGACCGCAGGCCCTCCATGCCCACCGGCCCGTCGTACTCGTGCGTGATGTGACGTGCCACGTGGTAATCCGTCACCGCACAGGGCCGGGACAGTGCGATCGCCTTGCCTCCCAGGCCGTTCCCGGTGGAGATCGCCAGACCGTGCAGCGCCTCCGACAGGTGACCGTTCAGCTCGGCGATCCGCATCCGGTGGGGCTCTCGCAGCAGACCGCCGAAGACGACCTGCAGACCGGTGGCGCGGCGCATGCGCAGCAGCGCCGACCGCATCTCCACCGCTTCGACCGCTTCGGCCACGCGCATTTCCTTCTCGTCGACGCCGCGGTCACCCCCGTACGGGGGTAGTGAGACCCGGGTCACCGATTACACGATGTCCCTGACCGGTCCCGCAATGAGGAGGACACATGTCGGAACGCGGCGCGACGGAGAGGTTCCGGGCAGCCCGGGACTTCCTGCTGGAGCACCGGGAGGACTACGAGGCGGCGTACGAAGGCTTCGCATGGCCCCGGCCGGACCGTTTCAACTGGGCGCTGGAGTGGTTCGACGTCATCGCGGCCGGCAACGACAGGACCGCGCTGCACATCGTCGAGGAGGACGGCACCGAGACCCGGCGGACCTTCGCCGAGATGTCCGTCCGCTCGAACCGGGCCGCGAACTGGCTGCGCGCGCGGGGAGTAGGCGCCGGCGACCGGATCATCGTCATGCTCGGCAACCAGGTCGAACTGTGGGAGACCGCGCTCGCGGCGATGAAGCTGCGGGCCGTCGTCATCCCCGCCACCCCGCTGCTCGGCCCGGCCGATCTGCGCGACCGGGTGGAGCGCGGCCGGGCGCGCCATGTGATCGTCCGCGCCGAGGACACCCCCAAGTTCGACGACGTCCCCGGCGACTACACCCGTATCTCGGTCGGCGGCGACCGCGTCGGATGGCTCGGATACGAGGAGGCCCACGGCGAGTCGGAGACCTTCCGGCCGGACGGCGCCACCCTCGCCGACGACCCGCTGATGCTGTACTTCACCTCCGGCACCACCGCCCGCCCCAAGCTGGTCGAACACACCCATGTGTCGTACCCCATCGGGCACTTGGCGACGATGTACTGGATCGGGCTGAAGCCCGGCGACGTCCATCTGAACATCTCGTCGCCCGGCTGGGCCAAGCACGCCTGGTCGAATCTCTTCGCCCCGTGGAACGCCGAGGCCACCGTCTTCATCCACAACTACACCCGCTTCGACCCGGCCCGGCTGATGGACGAGATGGACCGGGCCGGCGTCACCAGCTTCTGCGCCCCGCCGACGGTGTGGCGGATGCTGATCCAGTCCGACCTGGGCCGGCTGCGGACCCCGCCCAGGGAGGTGGTCGCGGCCGGTGAGCCGCTCAACCCGGAGGTCATCGAGTCCGTGCGCCGCGCCTGGGGCGTGACGATCCGCGACGGCTTCGGGCAGACCGAAACGGCCGTGCAGGTCTCCAACAGCCCCGGGCAGCGCCTCAAGACGGGGTCGATGGGCCGGCCGAGCCCCGGCTTCACGGTGGAGCTGCTCGACCCGGCCACGGGGCGGCCGGGCGCCGATGAGGGCGAGATCGCCCTCGACCTGTCGGCCCATCCGGTCGGCCTGATGACCGGGTACCACGGCGACCCGGAGCGTACGGCCGAGGCGATGGCGGGTGGTTACTACCGCACCGGGGACATCGGTGCCCGAGACGCCGACGGCTACATCACCTACATCGGACGGGCCGACGACGTCTTCAAGGCGTCGGAACCAGGAACAATTTCATTCCTAATGGAGCTAGCCGCCTGACCTGCACAAACATCAACCCAGAGCCCTCGCTGATGCGGGGGCTCTTCGCATTGGAGGCCAGATGGCACGCAAGCCGCTACCCCAGAGAGAGTCCCGGCTGGACCTCCGCCGGGACGTGCGCGCGGCGGTGGAGCCGTACATCCAGGAGGACCGGATGACGACGGCTGTGACGGCCGTAATGATGACCGTCCTCCCTCACTTTGAACTCGCCTTCAAGCGAGGCGAAGAGGCTGCCAAGCTCCACGCCGGCAGCCGCCTGGTCCAGGAGAACGTCCGTCTCCGGCGCGAGCTGGAGCTGGCCAAGAAGGGGAGGGGCTGACCGATGGTCTGCCACAACTGCAAGCAGGTGCACTGCATCTGCCGGAGGCCGCGATGAGCGCCCTCGGAAAGCTGACCGGCCGCCTTCGGGGCGGCCTTTCTCGTACCGCGGACTGGCTGCGCCTCAGGGCCAAGGAGGACGCCGTCTATGCCGCCATTGGCGGAGTGATCGGCGTGCTTGGCGGCTGGCTCTTCGTGGCCCTGTGGATCAGATAGGAGGGACCTTGCTGTACGACGCCGAGCGGCGGTGGATCGACCGGGGCGCTTGCGTCGGAGTACCGCCGGGCATCTTCTTCGCCCCGAATGGAAGCCAGTTGGACCGGGCTCCCAGCCCGATGACGCAGGCCACCTGGGACGAGGCCAAGAAGATCTGCGCCCGGTGTCCGGTCCTGGAGCAGTGCCGACGGGACACCCTGGGCGAGGAGTACGGCGTCTTCGGAGGCCGTGACGAGCACGAGCGATACCGCGAGCGGCACGCCATCGCCAAGAAGCGCCTCTGGAAGCGGTGGCCCGAGGCGGAGCGCCTCGAATGGGGTGAGCATCTGACGTATCTGCGGACCCAGGGCATCACCTGGCGGGAGATTCAGCTCCGCACCGGACTCACGGTCTCGGTGTGCGAGGGCCTGATGGGGCAATGGGCAGACCACCTCAAGTCCCTGCTGAAGGCGGACGCTGAGGTCGTCGACCTTCCATTGCCCGAGGAGCCGCTTCCCCGCACGGCCACGCGCCGACGATTTCCGGACGAGCCTGGCCGCAGGCACGCATGGGTGCGTCACGAACACCTCGTGGTGGACGCCTACTACGGCGGCCAGACCGCCGACGGTAAATGGATCAAGATGCTCTGCTACTCCGGCCGCGGAATGGTCATTAAGTGGTTCCTGGCCGAGGACGTGAAGTTCTACCACCCTCAGGATCTGTGGATCGTGGAGTACCCGGGAAGGAAAGATGCGCACGCCGCCTGAGCACATCAGCCATAGCTCCAGAGAGACCCTGGAGAGATGCGCAAAGAGCTGGTTCCTCAAGTACATGACCGAGGCCCCCCGTTCCCAGTCCGTATGGCTGGCGGGGGGCTCTGCTGTACACGAGACCACTGAGCACTACGACCTCATGTCGATGGCCGGAAACGCGGATGCCTTCCAGGCGGGCTTTGTCTGGGAGCGGCTTTTCGACATGCAGGTGGCCAAGCTCCATGAGAAGGAGCCCAACGCGAACCTGTGGCGCAAGAGCGCCGCGGAACCGCTGGAGGTCTGGCGTCAGGTCGGACTCGAATTCGTCCGGTCGTACATCGACTGGCGCGAGCGCGCCGGGTGGGAGATCTGGACGACACCCGATGGCGAGCCGGCTATCGAGCTGGATATCTCCGGTCGTCTGCCCGGCTGCCCGGTCGAGATCAAGGCGTACCTGGACCGGGTCTTCTGGGACCCACTGCTCAAGAAGCTGTGGATCGTCGACCTGAAAACCTCCAAGAGGCCGCCCAAGGACGCAGCGCAATTCGGCGTCTACGGCGCCTTGATGAAGGTCAAGTACGACGTCCAGGTGGACCACGGCGTGGCCTTCATGAATCGCAAGGGCACGCCCAGCAAGCCGTACGACATCACCGAGTACACGCCGACTGCCGTCGGCAAGGTCTTCGGCGAAGCGTGGGCACAGATCCAGACCGGCGCATTCCCCGCTGAGGGCATCGCCAAGGGCGACTGCTTCCTGTGCGACGTGCAGTCGGCGTGCCACGCCAAGGGCGGGCCGCTGGCCCACCTCTATGACCCGGACTCTCCGGGATTCCAACCTCCGTTCTGAGGAGACTCATGCTTTCCCAGCTGCTCTACGTTGTCGGCCTGCTCCTGATCCTCGGGGGCTTCGCCGTCACGGTGATGACCAAGGGGCGCCCAGAGGGCCTTGCCCTCAACATGGCCGGTGCGGCGGTCTTCTCGTACCGCTATTTCTCCGAGGACCAGCCCCTCTGGGGCTCCATTTTCCTGGCCGTCGTCGCTGCGGACGCAATCGTCTGGCGCTACCGCGTACGCAAGGACCTGGACAGGGGCTGATGCTCCCCAACTGCGACTGCGGCGCCTGCTGCGAGCAGTGCGGCCATGAGTCCAACTGCGCACGCAACGAGATCGAGAGAACGGAAGACCATGACTGACACCATGCCCGAGCAGAACGAGGACTGGAGCGACGTGGAGCACAGCGCGGACAGCGTTTACCCGGAGATGCCCGCCAACCCTCACAACCACGTCTACACGATCAGCATGGACGGCCGCGGGCCGATGATCGTCGTTCGGGGCAACACCCCGGCGGAGGTCAACGAGCGCTTCCAGGCGCTGATGGACGGCGGCGTGACCACCATCGCCGCGTCCGTGTACAGCCACATGAAGGCCGAGATGGGCGTGGCCCAGGGAATCGGCCCGGTCTCCCCGGTCCCGGCCCCCCAGGGGCCGCCGATGCCTCCGGCCGGTGCCCCCACGCCTCCGCCGTTCGGCCCGAACGTCAGCGTGCCGGGAGCCCCCGGCTACCAGGGCCCGCCGGCTCCACCGGCGCCGCCGGTCACGGCGACCGAGTACACGCAGCACGGCTGGTACCGGCTGGATGTGCCCTTCCCGAAGAAGGCCGAGTTCGACGCCATCGTCTCGCAGTACCAGATGCGCAAGGGCCGCCCCTCCGAGGGCGGACAGGTCTCCTGGAACAAGGGCGACAAGGGCGGCGTGAAGGGGTGGCACATCGATCCGCAGTACGTGGGCGCCTTCCCGCAGTTCACTCCCGTTCCCGCATGACCGTTGCATACGCCCTCTATCCCCCTTTCCCCCACACTGTGGGGCAAGGGAGAGGGGGTGAGTACATGGCTTCGAGGTCCAGGGCGTTCACGCGCCCTTCAGCGGACCCTGAGGGCCGGTTCCGACCGGTCCCGACACCGGAGCAGGTGGAGCGCGCCGGGGAGATCCGGCGGGCGCTGGCGCCCGTGCAGCCGTCCAGCATCCGCAGGCCCGATGCGTGGTGGGGTGACCACCGCGAGAGGCAGCGGGCGAACGCACCGGCATTCTGGCTCGGCTACGCCGCAGTCGTCCTGGTTGCGGTGCTGCTGATTTCGGTGCTGTAGATGCAGACGCTCTCACGTTCCGTGACGCGGGGGGCCATCGGCAAAGAGCCGTTGCCCCCCGCTTTTGCGTCCTGGGAGGCCCGTGCGATCCGCTTCCGCCGGGCCTCCATGTCGATGCTGTTCGGGCAGTCCGGGTCACACAAGACCCGGATCGTGCTCAACGCGCTGCTGAACATGAAGGTGCCCACGCTGGCGTTCAGCACGGACTCCGATCAGGACACGGTTGCCAGCCGGCTCCTTGCCATCCACGCCCGTACGCCCACGGAGACCACGGAACAGTGGCTCCGTACCGAGCCCAAGAAGTGTGCGCAGATCCTCAAGCAGTACGACTTCTTGCGCTGGGAGTTCATGCCGAGCCCGGACCTGGATGACGTCTGGCTGAGCACGTACGCGTACCACGAGACCGAGGGCCGCTGGCCCGAACAGATCGTGATCGACATCGCCTCTGACGTCGGCCACGACACGGGCGACGAATGGTCGTCCCTGCGGGACCTCATGCGCCAGGCCAAGGTCTTGGCCCGCGAGACGGAAGCGCACGTCCTGCTTGTACACCACGCCTCTGACAGCGAGCGCACCAAGCGCCCCTGTCCGAGGAAGAGCGACATGCAGGGCAAAGTCTCGGCACTGCCCGAGGTCATCGTCACCTGCGGGCTGACGAACACGGGTGATCTGCATGTGGCCTGCGTGAAGAACCGGCACGCCAAGGCGGACGCCGACGCCAACAACCACTTCCCGATGCACCTGGACGCTGCGACGTCCTTCGTCGGGGACTACGTACCGAACGTGCCTCAGCACTCGTACGCGAGCTGGGGAGAAGGAGAGGGCTGGGGATGACCGATCTCGTGCTCAAGGAGCTGCGCCTGCGTCATGCTCAGCTCGACCTTCAGGCCGAGAAGCTGCGCGTGGAGTGGCGCACCGCTCCCGCGACCGGCCCCAAGGCCGCCGCGCTCGGCAAGCGCGTCAAGGAGATCCAGGCGCAGGCGGACAACTACGCCTCACTGATCGAGCAGGCGGAGGAGATGTGATGACCGGCCCCGAGCACTACCGCGAGGCGGAGAAGCGCGTCACCGCAGCACGCAACGAGACCGATCCACAGTGGTCGCTGGTGCAGGCTCAACTGGCCCTCGCGGAGGCCACGCTCGCACTCGCCGCCGCGACTGCGCTGCCGCCCGGCGGGCCGGACTCGGCCAGCCGTAGCTACTGGACCAAGGCGGTGTACGCCTCGTGATCTTCTGTCTCGTCCGTCACGCCTGGACGGAGTGGTTCGGAGAGATCCGCGAGTGCCCCGACGACCGGACGGTCGTGGTCGAGGAGTGGTGGCGCTCCTGCCGCCGCTGTCACGCTCTGGAGGAAGTGGAGGAGGTGCTCTCGTGCCTCGTGTGATCGTGACCGGCTCACGCAAGTGGGCCAACTGGACGGCCGTCTGGGACGCCTTGAACGACGTCTACCAGACGCACGGCCCCTTCACGCTCGTGCATGGCGCCTGCTCCACCGGAGCGGACGCCATCGCCCACGAGTGGTACGAGGCCGCAGTGCAGTTCGTGCAGGTCGAGGAAGAGCGTTTCCCTGCCGCCTGGGAAGCATGGGCGGCCCGCGGCAACGTCAAGGCCGCCGGCCCGGAGCGCAATCGGCGCATGGTGGAGGCCGGAGCTGATCTGGTCCTGGCCTTCCCCCTGCCGGAGGGGACAGGCACCCAGGACACAATGCGTCTCGCCCGAGAGGCGGGCATCGAGGTGAGAGAGCACAAGCATGAGTGACCCCCCGCTCCCGCATGACCTGCCGGAGTACGTGCCCAACCACCCGCCCAAGTGGCGGGTTCAGTTGTATCGGGGCCCGTGGGGCTGGAACTGGGGCCACCAGTGCGACGCCATCACACACAGCCAGGGCCACAGCTACCTCACGTGGCGCCTGGCCCTGAAGCACGCAAACGAGCACGCACGGAGGTGCCTGTGAGCAAGAGCAAGGCCAAGGGCACCGCGGCGGAGACCGCCGTCGTGCGCTACCTCCAGAACTGGTGGCCCGCTGCTGAGCGCCGGGCGCTGTCCGGCAACCAGGACAAGGGCGACGTCGCCGGTATCCCAAATCTTGTGGTCGAGGTCAAGGCGGCTGCCACGCAGCAGTTGGCCGCGTGGACGCGCGAGACTTGGGCGGAGATGGAGAACGCCAAGGCGCACACGTGCGTGCTCGTGGTCAAGCGGCCCTACAAAGCCGTCGGACAGTGGGACGCGTACGTACCGTACGTCCTGCTCCCCTGGGACTCCGGGGATCACGAGGGCGAGAGGGAGACCGAGCAATGGGCACGTATGGATCTCCAGCTCGCCGCGGTGCTCCTGAGCGAACAGCTGGGTTTCTGATCCCCATTGCTCCCGTCCTCGCCCACTACGACGTCGAGCTGAACTCGGGCCGCTGGGGCGAGGAGCAGGTCTGCTGCCCCGTCCACGGGGACCGGCGCCCTTCGATGCGTGTCAACGCGGAGAAGGGCCTGTTCTTCTGCCACTCCTGCGGCGCCAAGGGCTCCGCCATCAACCTCATCATGCTCATGGAGGGCTGCGACCGTGCAGACGCTCTCGACCGCGCAGCGGACATTCTTCGAGCACGCGGTGTCGACGTACCAGAGCGATCTGGCGGGCGATACCAGCGCCCAGGCGTATCTGGCGGGACGGGGTCTCGCCCAGCACGCAAGTACGTTCCGCCTGGGCGTCGTTAGGCGCCCTCTCATCGGCCACGAGGCCTACCGCGGGCGCCTGGCCATCCCATACCTGACGCCTGCCGGCGTGGTGAACCTGCGGTTTAGGTGCATCAAGCCGCACGACTGCGGCAAGACCGTCCTTTGGACGGACGAGAAGGGCAAGCCCCACACCTGCACGAAGTACCTGTCCATCGAGGGCATGGCCTCGAATCTCTTCAACGTCCTGGACCTGAAGAAGGAGTCGCCGCACATCGGCGTGACGGAGGGCGAGATCGACGCCATGTCGCTCTCGCTCTCGGGCATCCCTGCAGTGGGGGTGCCCGGCGTGGAGAACTGGCAGGACTGGTTCAGCCGCTGCCTGGCGGACTTCGACGTCGTGTACTCGTTCGCCGACGGCGACATCGCCGGCCGGAAGTTCTCGAAGTTCCTCGCCAAGGAGGCCAAGGCCCGGCCCATCCGCATCCCGCAGGGCAAGGACGTCAACAAGATCTACATGGAAGGAGGCGCGGATGCCGTCCGAGCCCTCATCGCTGGATGACCGCTGCAAGTGCCATCACATACGCTTTCGCCACCAGTGGCAGGACGCAGACAGCCGGTGCTCTCATCCGGACTGCGCGTGCGAGAAGTACGAGCGCCCCGGGATCGTGGACTTGGGGCTGCCGGAGCCGCACAGTTGCGGCAACTGCGAGGGCGTAGACCCCGAGAACTGCCCCTTCAATCGCCCGGGGCTCGAAGAGCCGCCCCTCACGCCCGAGGAGGAAGAGGAGCGTCGCCCCCTCGCCCAGTGCCACTGCTGGGACCCCTGCGAGGCGTACGCGGAGACCGTGACCGCGGACACGAAACCTCAGCCTGAGCGCCGCCCTCCGTACGCCGTGGCGTACAGCGTGGACGGCCAGCTCTTCGAGGCGTACATCCCCGGGGACGCCACCGTGTGCGCCATGAACGGCGTACTCATCATCGAGCACAGCGGCAGTGTCATCAGCGGCATCACGCAGGTGCTCCCCGTGCGACAGGAACAGTGATGGCCGACATCTATCAGGAGCCCTCCTATTGGTTCTGTAACTCGTGTGGTGACGAGGTGCAGGGCGAATCGGAAGAGTGCTGCGAGGACGGCGAGAACGAAGCGAGCTACGAGGAGGACGAGGACTGATGCTGATCCTTAAGCCGACCAAGAACGGCGTGCGCTTTGAGCACTCCGATCAGGACGCGGAGACCTCGGTGTACATCGACAAGGGGGACATCGACGAGGACATGGTGCGCAAGCTCAAGCGGGTCATCGCCTTTGTGGAGGGCGGGCAGCCCGAGCCCCTCTTCACGCCTGCGCCCCCTCCCGTGAGGGGTGGCGTGGTGCTGGAGGCTTCCCAGTCCACCAACGGCTGGGCCGTCTACGCCCCGCCCGAGCTGCCCGAGCGCCTTCAGGGTGAGGTCGAGCTGGTGCAGCCCGGGGAGGAGGGGTGAGCGCGCGTGATGACTTGTGGCTGTACGCCACGGCCCTTACGTACCCGAAGCGGGAGAAGCTGGATTCCCTGTTGGACGCCTTCGCCCACGAGCTGGCGGAGGAGGTCCGCCGGGAGGGCGGGCACAGGCTGTGCCACTACGGCTGCAAGGACTACGACGCTGACCTGATCGACCCGGAGGTGAGCAGCAATGGCTGACCAGGAGTGGTACTGCGTGGAGGCTGCCGGGCGCGACGGAGGGAAGCTGCAAGGCCCTGCGGGCGACACTCGGTTTCCCAATAAGGAGGCCGCCGTGGAGGCGGCCCGCCTGGCGGCGCCGGGCTTCGCCGGCGGCCTGACCATCGCCAAGTACACCCGCAAAGAGATCAAGGTCTTCCGCGTGAGAGTGACGATCGAGGAAGCAGACGTTCCTCCAGCTCCATGAGACACTGAGTGCTCCCTCTCCAAGGGACGCTCTGGGACCCGGACTGATCATCTGGGCCTCTCCCCGGAGCAGCCCGGCGGGGCTGGCTTATGCCGGCTCCGCCGGGTGCAAAGCTTCCAGTGCGCAGCGCCTGGCCTCGGTCACGGAAACGTGGTCCACTGGAAAAGAAAACCCCCAGCCTCCGGGCTGGGGGTCTTTTTTGCGTTGTGGGCTCATCCGCCGTGGAGCACCTGCCAGAGCCCTGTGGCCCCGCCTGTGCCTACGGCGGCGGCGGCCATGGAGAACTTCCAGATCTTGGCCTCCAGGCTGGAGACCTTGGCCTTCAGCTCCACCACCTCCCGCTCCACTGTGTCGGTGCGCTGGAGTGCGACGTCCAGCCTGCCATCGAGCTTGGCGAAACCGACGTCGACGGCTCCGCGCAGATCTGCCAGAGCTACGGCAACCGTCCCTGTGTCGTCATTCATCCGGTCGCCTTGCGCCGGTTCACCACCCAGGTCTTGGCAGCAGCCAGGACCAGGGCCAGGGGCGCAGCCCACCAGAGGCTGACGTCCCCCAGCTCGACTATGCCGACCGCCAGGGCAGCCTCGGCGCCGGTCCAGCCGGCGCGCTCCACGATGTCGATGTAGTCCCTCATGTCACTCCCTCAGTGATGGTGGCCGCAGGCGGTCCAGCGCCTCGGCTGTGGCCCGGTCCAGGACGCCTGTCACCGGGAGCTTGAAGAGGCGCTGTGCACCCCGCAGGGCGGCCTCTGTGGCCGCGTCCATCTCGCCCGTCTCGTCGAGCCTCAGGGCTCGTTGAGCGGTCCGTACGGACTCGCGCTCACTGTCATTGGCAGGGCGGATGATGACACGCTCAGGAGGCCACATCACTGACCCCCGCAGGGCCAGTGCCAGGAGGCGGTGTCCTTGCTCTCGTCGTGCGGTACCTCGCGCACAGGGCGCACCGATGTCTCGCCGGGGGCGAGACAGGACAGCCAGACGGTGTACAGGTCGTCCTGCGTGACGATCGCCGCAAGGCAGCGGTCGCCGTCCCAGAAGTGCACGGTGTCCCCGACGATGGGGTCCCGCTCGGCGCGGTCGGCGGACCGTTGGCGGGCGTACGAGAGGAACGGCGTCACGTCGTACGCATCGTCCTCGATCAGTTGGTAGTCCACGTCTGCTCCTACGCAGTGATGACGTCGGCGATGGTGCGCAGCTCCACCCACAAGATCCCGCCGTACTTGGACTGATTCATGGCTGGCTGGGCTTTCTGCTCGTACCGGTAGTCGTCGATGACGACCAGGTACGACATGCCGCTTCGCAGGTCCTGATAGGTGACTGCGTCGCCGCGGGCGAAAATCTGCTCAAAGGCTTCGATGCGGGCGAGGCTGCGCCCTTCGGCGCCGACCGTCTGGCCGGCGCGGTCCTTCTCCTTGTCCATGCACAGCAGCGGCAGCGTGAAGACCCGCTGGCGCACTACGCCCGGCATGGCCTTGAGCTGCCATCCGTTGACCTCGCCACCCTGGGTGGTGTCGGTGGCCGAGCGGGTGAGCGACAGCTTGAGGGCGACCCACTCAGCAGCTGTGCTGGGCGCGGCCATGACGACGTCCTCGATAGCAAGGGCGGTGCCCTCGGCCACGGTGATGATGGACGTCTCGGCTCCGCCGGGGTCGAGCACGGAGACGCCGACCGAGCCCATCAGGCTTGTGGGCGTGGTCACCGTGACGAACTTGAAGATCTTCTTTTCCAGGGTGTTGAAGCGGACCCTGCCTGTCTCCAGGTAGCCGCTCGCCTCCAGCGTGGAGGCGGACTCCAGGTAGCTGCCCTGGCCCACCACGGCAATGGCCATGCGGTCGCTGTTGCCGAAGTTGGTGACCGAGCAGACTTCGCCGGTCACCTTGGTCTGAAGGTCCGTGGCGTAGGCGTAGCGCACGCCGGAGGACACGCCTTCGTTCTGGAGTGCCTGTCCGAGGTCGACCCGGTAGAGGCCGCTCTTGGACTCGATGCCGTTGGTGCAGGCGACGTAGAAGAAGCGGTCGTAAGCGGCAACGCTCTTCACGCCGTTGGAGTTTTCGATGAGCAGGGGCCCGTACCGGATGTCGCCCTGGTCGTCGATCTCGCCGACGCGGAAACCGCGGGAGGTGCCGATGCCGACGAAGGCGCCGAGGTAGGTGGTCAGACAGTTCACGATCTCGCCGCGGGGCAGCTGTGCTGCGAGCACGCCGCCCGAGGAGAGCGCCGGAACGGCGCCGGTGGTGTCCAGGCCGAGCTTGTAGATGTCGGACTGGCTTCCGGCGTAACCCGAGGCGTAGATGGCGTTGGTGCCCTCGGCCATGTCGGTCCAGGTCCAGGCCGAGTTGAGGTGCGTGAACTTGAGGGTCTTCACGCCCGCGCTGCTGCACTCGTTCAGAGTGTTGTCCAGGCCCACCATGATGCGGCCCTTGACCCAGCGCACGAGGGTCTTGGTGGTGCCGGTGGCTGTCCAGGCGGCGCCCACGCCGGCGCCGGTGCCCTTGTAGACCTGGACGTTGTCTGCGGCGTAGTAGTTGGTGCCGTCGGATGCAAGGCTCCGGATCGTGTTGGCTCCGCCCCAGGTGATGGTGGTGATGGCCGCGCCGGTATCGCTCTTGAGCACTGCTCCGACGGCGGACCAGTAGCGGTCCGTGCCGTCGTTCCAGCCCACCAGATGATGCTTGTCAGAGGTGCCGTCTACAATGCGCTGGCTCGTCTCGCGCAGCAGCGTGAGCTTGCCGTTGACCCAGGGGTTTACGCCGACGGATTCGGCGTATCGGATCGCGTACTGGTTGTCGTTGGACGGGTCCTGGTAGAGCAGGCCCTGGCCACCGACGAAGGTGGACTGCGAGCGCAGCCACCAGTTCGCGAGGCTCTGCTCACCCGGGATGGGCTGCTGGTCGCGCTGCTCCTTGCGGACCGGGGCACCAGCTCTGGTCATTGCGTGGTCGTTGTCGACCTTCAGCATCCACGGCATTCCGCCAAGGGCTACGTCGTACTGCACGCCCTCCAGGGCGTAGCTGCTGGAGGCGGTGGCCGTACGGCCCGAGAGGGCGAACGGGATGCGCTCAACGATTCCAGCCACAGCCCCTCCTTACGCCGCGAATGCGGACCACTGGACCTCGACTGCGGACCAGGTGGCGGCAGGGCCGCTGACGATGAGCGTGAAGCCCGACGTGGTGATCGCGCCCGCCTTGGCGGTCCACTGAAGCGTGCTGCCTGCGGTGCTGTTGATGTTGCAGCGGACGTGCGGTACAGCGCTGAACGCGGTACCGAAGCTGACGGCCGTCGTGGACGACGTCTGCGACGTGAAAGTGAAGCTGGCGGTGCTCGACTCTCCGTAGTGCGCCTTGTGGGTCTGGATGACCAGATCGTCATCCGTTTTCAGGACGTTGGCCGCGGAGCGGTAGAGGTTCGTGTCGACGGTGAATGACGTC
Organism: Streptomyces sp. NPDC038280; assembly: GCF_055600045.1. Taxonomy (NCBI): domain Bacteria; kingdom Bacillati; phylum Actinomycetota; class Actinomycetes; order Kitasatosporales; family Streptomycetaceae; genus Streptomyces; species Streptomyces sp. NPDC038280. The sequence goes on along the minus strand of NZ_JBVJYZ010000001.1, from coordinate 704,780 downwards.
CCATCGCCCCATCCCATGGCGCCGCTGGCTTCCACTAGGTAGCGGATGCCCGCATCCCCGCTCACGCGGGCCTGGATGGCGTCTCCGCTGGCAGCGGACTGGATGAGGCGGAAGGTGTCGTCAGTCGCCAGGACGTCCGCGCTCGCTCGGTACAAGTTGGTGTCGGCTGCGGCGTTGCCCGGCCCCCACAGGTGCTTGCCGTCCGCCTGGATCTGGAGGCGGGGCGTTGTGTCCGCTGCGACTCGGTGCGAGGTGGCAATGGTGGCCGCAGCGGCGGCCTGGAAGATGGGCGTACCGGTAAACAGGACCGCCCCTGACAGGGTCGGGGTGCCGGTGAACGTCCCGGCCAGCGAGCCGCCCCCAGAGAGGGCTGATGTGCTGGAGGAGGTGATACCCCCGGAGAAGGTGAGCGCACCGGACAGGGTGGGCGTACCAGTGAAGGTGCCCGACAGGGCGCCCGAGTTGATGGTGGGCGACGTCAACGTTTTGTTGGTGAGCGTCTGTGTGGACGTGGCGCCCACGAGGGCGCCTGTGACGCCGTGGACGCTGCTGGAGGCGTCCTCGTGCGTACGGAAGTCGGTGGCGTCGCCGGCGTGGTAGACGTGCCGTACGACGGCGCCAAGGCTGTGGCTCTGGGCGCTCGTGCCGGAGAAGGCGCGCGTGATTGTGAGCGTGGTCCCCGCAGCCGCGGTGACCTTGACCAGCTCCTCCGTGCTGGCTCCGTAATCCACGGCCAGGGTGTATGGGAAGGAGCCCGGGAAGCCCGTTGTCGCCGCAACATTCATTGTTGTGGCACCGGCCGTGATGGACCCCGACAGCGTGGTCTGTACCGCGGTGTTGCTGTAGAAGTATGCGTTCGCCATCAGGACCCCTGAAAGGTGGCGTAGTTCGGCGTCTCCTGGAACATCAGGTCTCGCTCTCTCTGTAGGCCCTCGGCGTACAGCGCCGCGTATGTCTGCACGGCTGAGGCGATGTCCCGGGCGGAGACCAGCTGTGCACGCTCGGTGGACTCCACTGACGTCTGCTGGAGTCGTGCGGAGAGCACGCTGGGCAGGAGCCGCTTGGCGGCGTCCCAGACCACGAGATCGGCCACGCGCTCCGCGTAGCCGGTGACTGCGGCGAAGTCGTCCGCGTCGGCGGACAGCGTTGACGGGGCCTTGGTGTAGACGACCCGGATGTTCTGGCCGGGCGTGACCGCATCGAAAAGCTGGATGCTCTTCCCCGTCGGAAAGTCCGTGCCGTACGCCCTGGGGTTGAGGCGCCAGTTGGGCATGGGGGCGGAGACCTTCTCCGGGCCGACCCAGCGGCCCACTACGTACCAGACGTCCTTGACGTCGGCCGGCAATGGGTACTCAATCTGCGCGGCGTTGGCCGCGAAGTCCGTCTCGTCGAAGACCAGCAGGGCCGGATACAGAGCCGTGATCGAGTCGTTGATGACGTCCTTGATGGCCTTCCTCGGGAAGGCCGGATTGCTCGTCACCAGAGCATTGATGTCGTGACTGGCCGCGGTGGTGCCTTCGGCGCCACGGCCGTTGGTCAGGCCCATGACGGTGACGGTCCCGCTGGTAGCGTCCAGTGTTTTGACCAGGATCAGCTCATCGTCGATCTCGACCAGGCCGCGGGACAAGTTCGCCACGGTGCTCTGGTCGCACGTGAAGTCCGTGTCTGACGCGCCCATCGGCGCGGTCAGCTCGGACACCGACGCCTGGTCCAGCGTGAAGCCCTTCAGCTCCCGCCGCACCCTGAGGACGAGCTGATCAAAGGTCACGGTCATGTCACGCCGCCATCATCACGGCAGTGCACGTACCGCTGCCCGAAGTGGAAGTGAGGCTGGTCCGGTAGAACCGGAACGCTTTACCGGTGCTGGAGGCCGTCACCGTGGCGGCAGCCGTGAGAGCCACCGTTGCACCGGTGGAAACCCACGTGGCGCCGTCCAGCGAGCCTTCGATCGTGAGCGTCCCGGCGAGCGTTGCAGTGCCCACGGCCACAACGGTGGCCGTGGTGCGGGCAGAGCCGCAGGAGACCGTGGCACCGGTCGCTGCGCCGGTGACGGCGCTCAGCGTCGCCGCGGCATTCTGGAGGCCCGTGGAGACCTGCAGGGCGTTGTCTGCACCGGCGTTGACGCCGTCGATGCTTACCTTCATCTCGGCCATCAGGCCGCCCCCTCCGGCATGCCCGAGGACTTGGAGAAGTCCCGGCCGTACGCCGCTCCGGCGGCGTCAGACGCCTTCAGGGCCCGCATGATCTGATTGGTCTTGGTCCCGTCGGGCTGGATGCCCTGCTTGCGGGCCTGGCGGTAGAGGGACAGCTCGTTGTCCCACTGCTTCTGGGCGGTGGCATCCCCGCCGCCGATCCCGCAGTACGCCACGCGCATGTTGGCCGCTCGGGCGCATTCGCCCCAGTTGGCGTGGTCCTGAGTCGGGCAGCCTGTGCGGCACATCAGTGCAGCTCCCCGTCCTGTGCGCCCTCGGTGCGCACGGCCAGGCCCTGGGTGGTGCGGTCAAGGATCATCTGCTCGTCCTGATTGGTGAGGTTCGAGTTCCCGCCCGGCCCCACCGGGCAGCACTTGTCTTCCATGCCGTCTCCTCAGACGTTGCCGAGCAGCGCGTACGCCTGGGCGATGCGCTGAGCGATGTAGGTGTGACCTGCGTCGGTCGGGTGCACGTCGCCGCCGGCGACGAACCGAGACGCATTGGCGGCGGTGATCCAGGCTCCGGTGGTCGCGAGCAGTACGCCGTCAGCGTTGTAGACCTTGCCGGTGATGGGGCTGATGAAGGGCAGTTTGTTGTCCGCTGCGGCAATGCGCAGCGTCTCGTCCGTGTTGATGAGCGAGTTCGCCGGCGAGCCGGACGGCGACCAGCAGCCGATGACCACGGTGTAGGAGTCCAGGCCAGAGGCGATCTGCCGGAAGTACGAGCGGGCGGCCACGTCGATGGCCGCCTGCGTCTGGCTCGCGTCGTTGTGGCCCGCCCAGATGATGAGCCGGTCAGGGGCGTAGCCGGTCACGTCGGTGACCCGGGCCTCCATCGTTCCGGAAGCGCCCGAGTTGTCGGCGATGTATCCCGTATTGCCGATGGCGACGTTCCAGGCGTCCTCGTAGCCGAGGACCCGGCAGAAGCGGCTGAACCAGGTGCCTGCGCCGCCGCCGGTGTTCTGGCTGGAGCCAGCCGACAGGGAGTCGCCGGTGACCATGACGCGCTTGCCCGTGAAGGGCACCTTCCAGATGGAATCGTTGGGGCCGATGAACACCCCGCCGAAGGGGAGCGTGTAGCCGTCGATGCGGATCTTCCGCGGTGCGGTCGAGCCCATCGCGAACTTCAGGACGTGTCTGCTGCCGACGCTGGAGGCGCCGGTGGCCGTCATCAGATCCGTGAGCTTCCGGTTGTCTACCGACATGCGGTACAGCGAAGAGGCGCTGACGTGCTTGAACAAGTACTCGAACGTCGTGGCGTCGGTGCCGAAGACCACCGACCAAACCGGGGGCGAACCCCAGGTGTAGGGGTGCCGGTTGACCGGCTGATACAGCGTGGTGTCCGGGAACGGCGTGCTGAAAGCCATTGAGCCCGTGTACGTGAAGCACGCGTTGTCAGGCGCGAAGAGCGCCTGGGCGCTCGCGATGGTGCTCGTGGACTGCTGCGCGAGCGTGATGGTGGGCGACAGCGAGGAGACGCTGTCCACCGTTGCCAGGTCCGGGAGCGTCCTGGTCAGGGTGACGTTGCCGTCCTGGCCATTGATCGAGTTGACCGGCATGTCCCCTCCTTACAGGGCAGTGAAATTGGCCTCGGTGACGCCCACACCACCCGCGATGAGCGCGGCCTTCGTGGCGTCGTTCACGACGTGCTCATGGCCGCCCATGTATGCGGTCGTGGCTGCGGCGATCTCGTCCTGCGTGGGGTAGCGCACCGCGGTGTAGATGCCGCCGTGCTCCAGGACCGTGATGCCGCGAGAGAGCTTGTAGAACCGCATGAGGGGGTTCCCTGGGACCGCCGGACCCTCGTCAACGACGGGGGTCCGGAACGTCCAGTCCATCAGGAGGAGTTGACCGTGGAGGTCGTCTCGGCCCGGATGAGGGCCTCGTTGCGGTAGATCTTCCAGCCCGCGACGCCGTACCAGCCCAGCGGCCGGAACCGGCCCAGCTTGTCCGTGATCGGACCGGCTACGACGTGGAACTCCTCCGCCACAGCCTCCGCCAGGGCCTCACGGCCCGCGTAGTAGGTACGGAAGCGGCGCACCGTGTTGTCGCCGGTGCCAGCGTCCACGGCGTTGTAGCAACGGGGGGACTCGATGTAGAAGGCGCCCTCGTAGGCGCCGATCTCACCCGCCCAGATATTGCCGGCCGCGCTGTAGTTGTGCGGGTCACGCCAGGCCGCGGCGCCGGTCTCGGCGCGCAGGTCGTGAGAGACCTCGGGATGGATCGCAGCCCAGTACAGCGAGCCCTTGCGCGGCACAGCCTTGTTGGCGCGAAGCTTGACCGGGGCCAGGCGGGCGATGGCGCTGTTGAAGCTGTCCGTCGCGGCCATCGTGGTACCGACCGGGGTGCTGACCGTGCCGTTGGTGACGTAGGAGACGGTGCCAGCCTTGCGCTGGATCACATTCGTACCCGAGCGCAGCTCGGTCTGAACCACGCGGTCCATGCTGTCCGCGGCGTTGTACGCGATGATGTTCGCGACCGCCGGGTCCACGTCGGTCAGGCTGAAGAGGTGCAGCTTGCGCGTCCTGAGGACCACATTGCCGTACTCGGTCAGCGTGATCGTGGTCGTGGTGGGGTTGCCCAGGGCCACCGAGTCGGGGTCAGTGGTCTCCGTCAGCGGCGTGGTCGCCGCCGCCAGGTCCTGATAGCGCTCCAGAACGATCGAGGAGCCGGGCGCCGTCATGTTCGCCGGACGCTTGTCGGCGACCGCCCGGAACATGGGCTGGTCACGGAGAACGAAAGAGAAGGTCTTGTCGTATGCGGTCTGCACCGCATTCGACATCGCTGAAGTGTCTGTGTACGCGTTAGCCATGGTGGCCTCTCACCCCCCAAGGGGTGCCGAAGGGACGGGGAGAGGTCAGGAGGCGTTCCAGTCGTACGGCGAACCGTGCGACTGCATCAGCTTGGCAAAGTCCTCGGGGGACTGCGCTGCGGCGATAGCCGCGGCAATCTCCTTGTCAGTGCCCTGGGGCTGGGCCACGCCTTGCGTGCCCTGCTCCATCATGCGCTGCATCTGCTCCTGACCTTCAGCCGGAACGGTCGAGGCCGGAGGCCCTGCGGGCGCCTGCTCACCTGGCTGCTCCTGCCCTTCGGCAGGGAGCTTGGCAAGAGCACCGCCGTGGGCGGTCAGCCACTCGTCCAGCTTGTCGGGCGTGCCCGTGTACAGCTCTGCTGCGTTCGGGGCGTAGCCCTTGGCCTTGAGCGCGTCGGCTACCTCGTCCTTGACCTTCTGAGCCTTCAGGGCGGCGTTCTCTGCCCTCAGCTCCTTCACCTGTCCCGAGAGCTCTGCCAGGCCTTCTCGGAACCACTTGGGTCCCTTCGGCTGGATCTCCGCCTCGCCCAGGTCCGACTCTTCGCCGGAGGGGTCATATCCGAAGCTGTACTCGCTCACTGCCACTCCCATTCGCTTCGCGGCCAGCTCGCTTCTCGGGGAAGAAGTCCGCGCTCCGCTGCCGGTCTTGACTGGGGACGGGGCCGGTAGGTCCGTCGGCGCGGGAATGTACATCTGCTAGCGCATATCTGCTAGCAGCGCTATTAGGTCTGGCGGTAGCCCGCGTTCAAGCCCTGCGAGGAGCTGCCGCGGTTGCCTGCGAACATGCCGCGCTCCTGGGACTTGAGCCGCTTGCCCTTGTCGGAGGCGCTCTCCTGCCCGAGCGTTCCCGCTCCGGGCGTGAAGACCTCCTGCTCCGCCTCGCGCTGGGTCCAGGTGGACCCGTAGCGGCCCGCGATGCCCAGCATGTCCTCGAACCCGCTGGCGATCTGCCCGTACGCCGCCTCGGCGTCGGAGGCGCTGATGCCCAGGGAGGCGTAGCTCTCCAGATCCAGGCGGTTCACGCCGAAGCCGCGCCGCAGGGCGGCGGCTCCGATGGCCCCGGCCGCGGCCTGCTTCTTGAGGATCGGCTCCGCCTTCTTGCGGTCCAGGAAGTACGCCGCGAGGTCGGATTCCCCGACTCCATACAGCTGGAAGAGCGCGCCGCGGTAGTTCGGATCGGTCTTGTTCACCGCCTCGGTGGCCATGTCCACGCGGCTCTTGATCTCGCTCGGAGAAACGTCGCCGGCGATCCACCCGCGGAGGTCCGCGGGGTTGTCGTAGAACCCCTTGGGCATTCCGGCGCTGTCCAGGATCTGCCGGTAGGCGGACTCCGCCGATAGGTACTCGGCCGGCGAGAGCACCGCCAGACCTGCCTTCGCTCGAGCCTCGTTCGCCTTGAACCGCTCCTTGTACTCGGGCGTGTCCTGGAGCAGCAGGCCGATAGTGTCGGCCCCGTAGCCCTGCTTGACGTAGTCAAAGATCCGGCCCGCGAGAGACCCGAGACCCAGCTGACCGAACATCGACTGGAGCGCGAGGTACGCATCCCGGTTGGCACCGGACAGCAGCTTGTCGTACTGACCAGCAGCCGTGTACAGCGCATTCTGCGCCGTCACCTGATTCTTCTGCGCCGCCTCCAGGCGCTGCTTGGCGAGCACCACGCGCTGGTCACGGATCTTCTTGGAGGCGGGATCCAGCCCCTTCTGGGCTGCCGCCTTCTCCAGATCTTTGAGGCGCTTCTGCTCGTACGTCAGCGCCTTGTTCCGGGCATCGAGCTGGGCTTGGGCGTTGCCCGTGTTGCCCGGCGTAGAGCCGGGCTTGGGCAGATCCAACTCGTCCTGCCACTCGGGCGGGACGTACTGCGTCGGAGTGCTCATGTCCTCACCAGGCCAATCCGAAGTCCTTGGCCACTGACCTGGCCACCGACATCATCGACTCACGGGCATTGTTGGTCTTCTTCCACAGCGGGTCTTCGCGGAGGCTGTTCTCGAACTGCCACAGCGGCATGGAGTTGCTGCCCTCTGTGCCAGGAACCTTCGCGGTCATCGCCTTGGCAACGTGGGGGTTGAAGAGGTCGACGTCCGTCTCCGGCAGCTCCAGGATCTGGCTGGCCGATTTGATGTACGGCGCCGCCAGGTCCATCACGTTCATGCCCGCCTTGATCTGATCCGCAAAGGCGCTGTACCTGGCCGCTGCCGCGGCCCTGATCTGATCCTCATAGGTGCTGACCGTCGCCCGGCCGGACACCACGGCCACAGCGTGCGACTTGTACCAGTCGCTGCTGTACGTCATGCCGTTGAGGTACGCCACCTCGTGCAGCTTGTCCCAGGCATCACCGGCTTCGCCGTACATGGCGCCACCATGGACGCTGGCTCTGGAGCCCAGCCAGTCCTTGAGCCGCGCCTCGCTCCAGCCCAGCGCCTGCGAGTAGTACGCCGCGGAAATGAGGAGGCTGCTCGCCTTGCCGGTCTTGCGATTGATCTGGTCACCGAGGCCGACCTTGACGGCCAGAGCATTCATCGACACCAGGGCCGCGGTGCGCTGCTGCTCCCAGGTCGCAGGATCCGTGAAGCGCAGAGTGATGTACTTACGCAGAGTGTCACTCTGCACCTTCCACCACTTGGTGTTCTTCAGCTTCGCCTGGAACAGCTGCGCGCTCCAGGAGCCGGACACGGCCTGACCGAAGAGCTTCTTCAGTTCGCCCGAGGAGTTGATGAGCGCGGAGGACAGGCCGTACTGCTCGGCCAGCTCCGCACTGTCCAGCTTCGGCGTCACAGGGTCCGTCCCTCCCGTGCCCCCGGAGGAGGAGCCACCCTTGTAGCCGACAGCGCGGTTGAGGACGGAGTCCACGTACGCCTTGATCGAGGGCCCGCCGGGCTGCGACCGGGTTGAGTTGTGCAGGTTCGGATTGCCGCTGTACCAGGCGCTTGCAGCGCCGCGGTAGCCGTACTTCTTGACGTAGCCGCCGAGCACGCCGCGGACCACCGCGTCCTGGGCGGCGTTGTTGGCGAGGTACTGCTGCGGCGTCAGGCGCCGCCCGTAGTACTTGGCGGTCCAGCTGGGGATGTTGGCGCCCATGACCTGGTAGCGACCGTACGCACGGTCGCCGCCGACCCAGACACCGACGGCACGGTAGTTGCCGCCGGACTCCTGCTGCGTGAGCGCCCAGAGGAACGCCTCGAAGCTCATCGCCACGTCAGAACCCCAGTCCCATGTCAGCGAGCACCTGACGGCCAATGCCCATGACCTTGTCCGAGGCTTGCTGCGTGCGGCGCCAGGAGGGGTCAGAGCGTACGGTCTGGGTGAAGTCGTGCAGGTCCATGGGGGCTGGCTGCCCCTTGCCGTCCACCCGGTTCAGGGCCGCCTTGATCTTCGGGCTGAAGGCGTCCACGTCGGTCTCCGGGAGCTGAAGCTCCTGAGCAAGCACCTGCCGGTAAGGCTGCGCCAGATCCTGGATGCTGGCCCCCGCCTTGATCTGATCAGCGAAGGCCGGGTAAAGCCCGGCCGCCTGCTGACGCATGGAGCCGGTGATCTGCTCCATGGTCGTCAGGCCTCGCACGAGGTACTGCGCATTGTTCAGGATCGACTGATTCGTGACCGCAATCCCGAGGTTGTACGCCTCCTGTTTGATGGCCTTGGCTGCCTGGCCGGCGATGCCGCCCATGGTGTGATCGGCGCCGAACTGGATGTACTTGCCGAGGAAGTCAGCCACCTGCGCGTCGTTCCAGTCCAAGTGGACCATGTTGCCGGCGAGCTGGTTCACATGCTTCTCAGAGAGGATCGCGCCGGCCCTCACGGCCATCTGGCGAGCGGCCACCCGGGCCGCCTCGATCTGCGCCTTGTACGTCGCCGGGTCGGTCTTGGCCAGCACCTGCGCCTTACGCAGGCTGTCCGTGTGGTTCTTCCACCAAGAGGAGTTCTTCACCTCGGCCTGGAACTTCTCCGGAGTCCACTGGCTCTCCACTGCGCCGTTGAGCATCTTCCATAGCTCGGGCTGGCTCTTGAAGAACGCGTACGACATGCCGTAGGTCTCAGCCAGCTCGTGAGCATCGAGCTTCGGCGCAACCTCTTCCGACTCCCCACCGCCGGACACGCTGCTGGCGGTGACGCCGCTGACCCGACGGCCGCCCATCCACCGGTCCATGTAATAGCCCTCGGACAGAGAGCTGATCTTCACCGAGGACCCGGGGCGTGGGGCATGAATGAACTTGCCCCCGCCCATGTAGATCCCCACATGATCCGGTCCCGACCGCTTCCGGTCGGTGTCGAAGAAGACCAGGTCACCCGGGCGAAGCTTGTTCGGCTGAACGGACGCACCCACGTTGATCTGGTCGTACGTCACGCGGGGCAGGTCGATGCCGTACCGCTTGAAGACCTGCTGCACCAGGCCCGAACAGTCGATGCCTGACGTCAGGGAGTTGCCTCCCCAGACATACTGCACACCCAGGCTCTTGCGAGCCAGCTCGACTATGTCTTCGCCGCGCGCCATGGGTTACCCCCGAATCCCCATCAGGTTCTCGAAGGCCCCCATGTACGTGGTGGCCGCCTGGTTGACGCCGTACTCCTTCGTCTTCTTGATCTGCTGCTCACCCAGGTAGGCCCTGCCCTCGGCAGTCATGCCGCCAGAGGACTGGGTGTCCTGGCTGAGCTGCTGGCCGGTCTCCATGTCGTACTGCGTGGTGGTGGTCTGCATGACCGGATTCGCCGCCTCAGCGGCGTGCAGAGCGGAGGCGAAGGCCCCCAGCTCTCCGGCTCCCGGGTCGCGTCCCATCAGGTCCTGAAAGAGCTTCGTGGCAATGCTCTTGGCTGTGTCCGGGTCGGTCAGGTCCGTACGGACGTCCGTGACCGCAGCGCGGCCATTGCCCAGATACACGCCGGGGCCGGCGTAGCGCTTCTCGCCCGTGACCACGTTGACCTCGAAGGCTCCTTGCTGGCGCCAGGCGTCCTTGCCAGCTCCACCAGCTGCCTTCACGTACCCCGTGAGCAGGTCATAGGGGGTGACCTCCTTGCCCGCCTGGCCGAAGCGGGAGGCGGCTTGGACGAGCTTCTTCCACTCGCCCTCGGCTTCCAGGGTGCCTGCTCCGGCTGGGAGCATCCCCCCGACCACGAGCTGAGCCAGAAAGTTGCGACGCTTCTTCTCGTCCCAGTGGTAGAACTCGGCCATCGCCTCATCCTCGGACACCCACTTGGCCACGTCCTTGGGCATGAGGCCGTACTTCTCGTCCCGCGCAGTGGGCTTGGCGAAGGTCCGGCCCATGAAGACGCGGCCCCCCGCCGTGCCGGTGCCGGAAGCACCGAGCAGCGCCTTCAGCGCCTCTAGCTCCTTGGGGTCCGGCTTTGCCGCTCTGATCGCCATCTATGCCACCTCCTCTTCCTCAAGCGCGTCGGCCATCTCCTCCACGTCAATGCCGAGATCCCGGCTCAGATACCGGCTGTGCAGGTCACCGAACCGGGTGTCCTGCTCGCGCAGGCCGTCCACGAAGCGCGTCCACTTGTGGGACAGGTCGGCGTTCGCCTGTGCCTTGAGCGTCTTGGAACCCCCGGCCAGGCCCCGGGCGGCCAGCTCCTGCGTGATCAGCTGCCGACCCATGAGATACGTGCGCAGACTCCGCAGGTCCGACCGGTGGGGATCCTTCGCCATCTCCGAGTTGGCAACCTCGGTCAGGCCCGGGATCAAACGGTCGTACTTCTTCGGATCGAAGGTGTTGAAGTCCTCTGACCACTGCTCGTTGTAGTACGGATTCACAGAGCCGTCAGGCAGCGTGGGCTCCCCGAGGAGCTTGCTCACAGCGCTCTGCATGGCCTTGAACTGCTCTGCGCCGGGGTCGGCGAAGGACTGGAAGCCAGCTGCGTGGAGCTGGGCAGTGATCGAGTTCTGGAGCTGCGTGAACTTGGCCCAGCCGCGACGGCGTTCGTTCTCCTTCATCGCCTCCTCGGCAGAGAGCTTCGTGCGCTGCATCTCCGACCCGCCGGGGACCAGCGGGTGCGTCAGCTGGTACGTGTACGCCTCCGGGCTGAAGGGCCCGTTACCCTCTGGGCCGATAACAAGGGCGCCCAGCTCGGGATTCTTGGCCAGCAGTTCCTCGTGCTTCTTGGACAGCTCCACGGCCTGCTGGGTTGCCTCGGCGCCGACCTTGTTCTTACTGGTGGCCTGGGCGAAGATGAAGAACGACTCATCGAAGCGGGCCAAGAACTCTTCATCCGCGGTCAGCGGGTTCTTGCGGCGCAGGTTGTTGTACTGATCGCGGTACATCTGGTACGCGTCCGGCTTCTGCGTCGCAAACGGTTGATTGAAGGCCGAGACGGCCGACCAGAGCCAGTAACTCCTGGTCCGGTCCGCGATCTCGCGGGCCGTCGGCATCGGCTTGCCCAGCTCGGCGTGCTCGTACGCGGCCTTCTGCATGATCTGCAACTTGACCCGCTGGTATCGCTCGTCCGTGGTGTCGTACGCGGTCAGGAAGTTCTTGACCGTCTGCGGCAAGGTCAGGTCGCCGGCCCTGCCAAGCGGGGTGTTACCCAGCAGCGGCGTGCCGGCCGTGGGGCCGAAGGGCAGAATGCCCAAGTGGCGTGCCAGTTCGGCCTGCTTGGGCTTGTCCTTGACGAACTCGTTCACGGGGATGCTGACGATGGGGCCCGTGCCCGGGTTGAAAAAGGGGTCCCCCTGGGTGATGAGGTTCATCGAGTCCTGGCTGATGGACCAGTTGCCGCTGGAGTCCATGCCGAACGCCTTGCCGATGGGGCCGTTCGCCACGAACGTGGGGATGCGCGCCATGATGCGCCGCTCGCCCTTGGGTACGAAGCGCTTCTTGCCTGTGACTGGGTCGATGACCGTCCCGTCTCGCATGAGCTTGTTGCCGTCGGAGTCCTGCGTCCAGCCGATGCTGGCCGGCGCATTGAAGAACATCCCCGCGTATCCGACTACCTGGGGGCGGTCGGCGATGATGCGGGCCCAGCGCTGCCACGCTTCCGTCGTGGCCGCGAAGAACGGCGACATGAAGCGCATCATGTGTGCGGCATCGCTGCGGTGAGCGATATCGAAGACCAGCTTGCGCGTGTCCTTCAGCGCCAGACGCCGGGCCGTCTCGGCAATGCCGTCAGCTTCGGCCTGAGTGACCTTCCCGCCCTGCTTGATCTCCTGAGAAGCCAGCGCCTTGGCGTGCCCCTCGTAGAGCTGGTTGAAGAGCGGGTGCCTGGACATGCGGTCTGCGGGCAGGGACGCCGCCCACTTGTACCACCAGTCGATGACGCGATCGACGCCTTGCGACATGCCGTTGGACCCGGCCAGGACTTCACCGAGCGCGGTCGTGTGCACCTGGAAGGGGTGATGTCCCATCTCCGCGGCCTGCTTGAGGAAGTCGACGTCCGCCTTGCCCTCCAGGGCGGCCATGCGCAGCTCCGGCGTGGGGAGGTAGTCATCCACCTCATGCTTTATGGAGGCTGCGATCCGCTCGGACGATGAGCGCACAAGGCCCAGCCGCTTGCGGTACGCCCTGCCTGCTGGCGTACGCGTCAGCCAACGCGTCATCTCCTCAACAGAGGCACCCTTCACCGCCAGCTGCGCAGCACCATCCTGCATGATCATGTGATTGATCGCCGTGTGCCAAGAGCTCACAAATTTCGCGGCGTTCTGAGGGTAGGAGATCGCAACGCCCTGCTTGCCATAGGCCTTCTGGAGGTTGCTGTGCACGACCTGCTTGTTTCGGGCAAGCATGGTCCTCAGAGAGTCGTCCGAAGAGATCATCTTCTGGAAGTACTCGCCGCGCTCGCCAGCGAAGGCCGCGGGGACCACCACTCCAGGGGCTACTTCTGGCTCCCTGTACAGCTGGCTGGACTTGCGAAACCCAAGTTCGCCGGCCGTCTTCAGGCGCTCAATGTCGGCAAGCGCCGCCTCTCGGCGGGCCTGCAGGTCATCCAGCCTCTCAGAGAGAGCGTCATGCGAGTGCTGGCGCCACGTGTTGCCTGCTTCAAATTCCGCTCGCAGCTCGTTCATGCGCGGCTGAAGAGCGGCAATCTCCTCGTCGATGTACTTAACGCCCTCACGGGCGGCAGCCTGCTGAGCCTCGTAGTGACGTGCCGGCTTCCAGTGGGCCAGATTGGTTGCCAGGTTCTTGACGCCGTAACCGGCGCGTACGGCCATCGTTGCCGCTCCAAGGCGGGCCATCTGCCCGGCGATGTCGTCGCCGAGCACGCGAGGGATGTAGCCCAGCCTGAAAAGAGTGCCGAACTTCCACAGGTGCGAGAGGTAGTCCAGCGAGCTGACCATCCAGTCCGTGTTGCCGGCGCTGGCCGTCCGCAGCGCCTTCAGGGCGCTGCCATGCCGCTTCAGCGTGGTGTCCAGGGCCTTCAGGTCGATCATTACGTGGTCGTTGGCAAGCTTGGTTACCAGGTTGGGATGAACGCTGAGCTTGCCGCCCTCCGTCATGAACTCGTCCAGATGCACCTTTTCGCCGGGGAAGGCTCCCGCCGAGTACCGACGCAGTTGTTCCTGGCCGCCCTGGATGTTCGCCTGGTACTCGCGATACAGCTTCGTCGCTTCGTCGTTGGTGAAGCCGTGCTTCTCGGCCACCTTCTTGACGCCCAGGCGCTGGACGTTCTCCAGGTAGTCCAGCCGCTCGCCTTCAGTCGTGGTCTTGAGGTAGTCATTCAGCAGGCTCTGCCGGATGTTCGAGCCGATGCCTGGGATGCGGGCCAGGTGTCCGCGCAGCTCGTCCACGGCTTCCGGGTGGATGTCATCTACGGCGATAAGGCCGTTGGGGTGCGACTCCTTGAACGAACGGACCACGACAACATTCGGGCCGAAGAAGTCCTTCGCATAGATCCGGGCAGTACCCAGACGTGACTGCGGCGTACCTGCCGTACCTAGGGCGGGACCGGTGCGGTAGTTTGCGCCAGCTGTGGTACGGCGCTCCGCCCTGGCGAAGGACCAGCGAGTGAGGTTGATGGCGTCCAGCTCGGCGTAGTGAGCAAGCGTCGCCTCGTACCGCGCAACCAGTTCGTCATCAGCGTTGATCTGCTTGGTCAGGGACTCTCGACGGCTCTGAACCAGGGCCTCTGCGCGCGGGTTGTTGTGCGCGATGACTCGCGGAAGCGCCAAGTCCAGCTCGGACAGGCGTGCCGTGTCCTGCTCCATCCGCTGCGCCGCAGCCGCGTTGCGCTCTTGAAGGAGAGCGCGGGCCTCCACGTCGCCCAGGGTGGTGCGGAGGAAGAGATTCACCTCCTCGGGACTCTTCAGGGTGGAGATGATGCCCCCGGCCCGGGGCCCCAGAGCGCTCTTCTTGAACATGGACAAGTTGTTGATCAGGGCCGGATTCTCGCGGTTGGCCCAGAGGAAATCCTGAGCCTTGCCCATGTTCGAGTTGGCCATGATGGTCTCGATGTCGTCCTTACCCCACCCGCCCTTCGGGCGGGGCTGGACGATGGTCGCCTCCCGTACGGCGCCCACTGCCTTGCCGCCCAGAATGATGGGGTCCAGCCACCAGCGGGCCGCGAAGTCGGTAGCCCCGCTGGCGAAGGTGAACCACGAGTGATCCCGGCGCATCTGCTCCACGGCGCGATTGCCGACCTGCGGCATCCCCGCCTTGCTCAGCAATTCCTGCTGCTCATCCTCGCTCATGTCCCGCCACCCGGGGGGCAGGGCTGACTCGGCTGGCTGGGCGTACAGCGGCCGGTCCTTCAGGAGTTCCTGGACCTCCTGGTGGTCGGCCCAGAATGCCTGCCCAGGGCTGACATGCTCGGCGACGTGCCACGAGCGAGACCAGTTCGACCCCTTGAATGCCTCGCTGATGCCGTTCCTCTCGGCGTTGGTGCCGGTAAGCAGGAACGTGCTGATCGGCTGAGAAATGCCGTTGTCGTAGAGCCAGGTCATGCCATGGAGAACCTTCTCCAGGCCGTGAAGCACGGGCGTGCCCAGGTTGCGAGAAACGACGTTGTTGGGCGTGCCTCGCTCTTGCCGAATCGGCACGCTCTTGCCGTTGACCGTCGTGTACTTAGTCTCTTCGTCCTCAACGCCAAAGACGTTGTCCTCGACCCAGTCACCCGCGTCCCGCAGGAAACCGCCCTCGCCGAAGATCTCGTTCAGGAAGCCGCCAGTGCCCACTCAGACTCCCTCGGGGAAGGACATCCCCTCCGGGGGGTAGACGTCGATCGAGGTCGGGCTGACCTGAAGACCGTAAGCAAGGCCGTACCCGACCAGATCGGGGTCGGCCCCGTTGAGGGCGAAGTCGAAAGCCAGCCCTGGCGCGTCGGGGAAGAAGGCGGCCATGTTGCCCAGCTGGTTGAACCAGTCCATCAGGCGTACCCCTTGATCTGTCGGACCAGGTTGCGAGCCGCCTTCGAGGCGCCCGGCTGGTTGGCCATGTGCTCCAGCACGGGCAGATATGCCACCAGGCGCTTCATGTCCTCGCCCGGCTGATTCGGCAGACCCAAGGCCTCAAGGCCCGGTCCGTCACCCAGGGCAGCACCGGCCGTGATCGGCTCGTCCGGAAGCTGCGTCGGCTCACCGAAGCCAATCAGCCCTTCGGTGACGTCAGCCGGCGCCGGTGCGCCGACATCACCACCCGGCGACGCCGACAGGGGCGCCGCCTGCTGAAGCTGCTCCAGATTCTGGCGGTCGCCGTACGCCCCGCCCGAAGGCGCGCGTACGGGCTGGCCCGGACCGCCGTCCGTCCGCTTGCTCAGCGCCCCCGGCCCGGAGACCGGGGCAGGGGAGCCGGGCTGGCGGTATCCACCACTCGGCATGACTCCTCCTTGCAGATCTGGCTCAGTGAGCCTTGTTCTTGTCGTTGGAGCCAGTGGTGCCCGCGCTCGGACCGAGCGAGGTGGAGGCCCAGCCCGCGATGTCCGGCGAGCTGGTGTTGCCGCCGGTGTCGCCGCTGTTCTCGCTGGTCTGCGGCTGCTGAGTGTGAACGGCGTCGCTACCGCCCTGGAGGTGCATCATCGGCTTGGCCGAGCCCTCGTGGAACGGGTCGCCCGCGAATCCCTCGGACATGAAGATCTCCTTCTACTTGTGGCCGGCGGGGCAGTACTTGGGCTTGGCGCCCCGGCCGGACCATTCCTTCTTCTCGTTCTCGCAGCCCTCGAACTCGCAGATAGCGACGGGGTCAAGGGCGACCTGGTCAGCCTCAAAGTGCTGCGGAGTGATCTCTTCGCAGCCGAGCCAGTGGGTGGCCCGGCCCCTCTCGGCCTCACGGCCGCACTTCTGGCATGTCATGCCGGTACCTGACGCTTGACGGAGGTGGACAGGGAGGGACGGCCACCGGCCGTGAGGCCGGCGAGCATCGACATCAGGTCAGGCTTGCCGCCCGGCCCGAGCTGCGCCTGGCCGGGGGCGACGCCACCCGGCGCACCCGTGGTCGGGTTCATCCCGAAGGGCACCCCAGCGCCGCCCTCTTCGGCGCCGGGGGCCCCGGGCGGAGCCGCCGCGGACGTGGGGGACGCGGGCTCCGGCTGGAACGCCTTCAGTACGGCCTCGTGCATCGGGATGCCCTTCTCGCGCATCTCGATGATGGAGGCCGCCTGGGCGAGCACCATCGTTGGGTCCATGCCCTGCTGGGCCATGATCCCGGCACTGCTGAGCATGGCGAAGATGCCCTGCTTGAGGGCGTCGGTCACCTGCTCCTTGTCGACCTCCGCCTGAAGGGCGGTGACGTCAATCTCAAAGGGAAGCTGTCGCTGGACGAAGTCCCGCGAGACCAGCTGGTCTCCGCGGAGCTGGAGGAGGAAGACCAACGCCTGATTCGGGTTCATCCCGGAGGCGAAGCCGTACGAAACGGAGACGGTGTAGTTCCCCTTGATGTCCTTCGCGGGGGTGTACGTCTCCTCAAACGGTGTTCCGTTCACCGTGCCAGAGATCGTCTTCTTCGTGTCCGGCCAGAACTTCTCGTCCATCTCGAAGGCCAGCTCGATGGCCTGCTCCAGAGCGAAGCCGATCATCAGCTGGCCCGTTGCGATCTGGATGTCGTAACCGCCGTTGAGAGCGTCCACGCCACGGCCGGTAATGATCGAGGCGTCCACGTCGCCCGTGGCGCTGGCCGGCGTACGCGTACCGCGCATCACCTCCTGGGCCAGCATGGCCTCCTGCTGCCAGGCCGCCTGCGGCATGTCCGTGCCCACGCGCCGGATCTTCTCCGGCGAGTTGGTACGAATGACGGCGTCGTCCCCCATGGGGATGCGCTGCACGTCCGGCGGAATTGCAAGCGGCGCCCGGACGGTCTGCTGCGTGGCCTGGAGGCCAAGCATGGCCATGCGGTTCCTGGCCAGCATCGGCCAGACCACGTCGTCGAACTGGCCGCGCTCCTGGTCGTCCCACTTCGGCTTCTCGGCGACGGCGACGGCCACCTTGCCGAACGCGTTGTCCGTGATCATCAGGACCAGGTTCGAGCGCTCCGGCATGTACAGGACGTAAGAGTCCTTGTCGCAGAACTTGATCAGTTCAAGCTCAGTGTCCCCGCTGGTCTGCTGGCCGTACGGCTGGTCTCCACCCGTGATCACGGCGGCATGCTCGGGGAACTTCGCCACAAGCTGGCGCACCTTCTCGCGCCACACCCTGCTGTACGAGCGGACGTTGCCCGCCAGGTCGTACTCCACGTACGACTTCATCGGGTTGTCGAGCCGGATGCGAGGCTTGCCGGCCTCAAAGTCCGGCTCGACGACGAACGGCAGCCCGCCGTACGTCAGGTACCAGTCCGCACCGGTGGGCATGTGCTTGCGGAGCTTGGAGTCCGCCACGTACGAGTACGCAATCTTGGTCTTCTTCGCGACGAACTTCTTGCCGCGCTCCGAAGTCATCACGCCCGTGGCGCAGTTGATCGACGGGAGCGGCGCCAGGTTCTCGGCAAGCTGCCTGGCGGCCGTATCGATGGCGTTGGCCACGATGGGCCTGGGCCACGCGTCCGGGAGGCTGCCCGGGGCAATGTTGTTGATCTTCTGGGAGCGGGCGTCATAGATCGTCTGGTGACGCGCGTCCCGCTCCTGGGCGTCACGGCGCAGGGCCTCAACGCGCATCGCGATCTGTCGAATGTCCCGCATGGCCACCTCCCGGGCGCGCAGTGTACGTCCTGTACAGAACGTCAGCGCCAGACCTCAGGGCTGGAGACGCGGTGGACGATGGTGGCCGGGGCAGAGGCGCGAACCTCAACCTTGAAGTGGGCGTTCGCCGGTACGGTCCGCTTCATGGGGAAGTCGACGTACGCGAACCCGTCGGCGTCGACCAGGACGGGCCGAGTGACGATGAGACTGTCGGACTCGGCGCCCGAGGTCAGGTCCACCGTGAAGAAGCGGGCCTGGACGATCGAGCCGTTCGTGGCATTGGCCAGCTTGAGCTGGGCCAGCTCGTCCACGTAGCAGGGCCCGGCCACGATCGCAGAGTCGTTGGCCATGGCCAACGTGATCCACTCGCCGGCCGGCAGGGCGCTGATTGTGGGCTTGGACTCGACCGGGGTTTCGGGCATGGGGCCCTCCTCGGAGGCGGGTGGGGTGGTCTGGCCGGAAGCTCGGGCGACGATGCCCGGGAAGACGATGTCGTGGAACTGCCGGACCCGCGCGTCACCCGGGCAGTCAGTCCCGCCCGAGGACCAGTCCGCGTACATCCGGTGATAGCCAAAGCCCGGGTCATCCGCCGAACGGCAGATGCGCAGCGGAATCCCGTGCGTCTCGTGCACCCAGACCCCGAGCCGAATCAGCTGCTCAATCTGCTCCGGCGTCCACGCGTCGGTGTGCTTGAGATTCGAGGCCGACTCCAGACTGATGGCACCAGTGCCGTCGGGCCGCCGGTTGGCGGCATAGTTCGCATCGGCGCGCGTCTCCGTGCCGATGAACTGGCCGATGCTGCCGTCGTAGTCGAGCCCGAAGTGGCTCTCCAGATTGGTGGAGTCACGCCAGTACTCGTAGATGCGCTGTTCGTCCCACGGCGCGGCGATGCTGTGGAGGATGAGCTGCGTCGGCCTGATAGCCGCCTGGTTGTCGGACTCGGGCTGAAGCTCCAGTTTCTTCGCCCCGGGGTACCACGCCATCAGACACGCTCCGGCCAGTGCCACGAGCCACCCTCGTACGAGCCGTCGGCCTTCGGCTCACCATGGGTCACTCCGCGGTTGAAGAACATGCCCTCCGGGTTCAGTACCGCGAGATCCACGAGGAACGGCCCCCCGCGCACAGCGGTGATCACGGCCGCCCGGCACTCTGAGGTGTGCTCGCCTCCGGATGTCCCGTAGCTCACGTAGTGGACCACCCGGCCCACGCTCGGCTTCTGCTCCACGTCTACTCCCTCACCAGTTCATGGAGCCGTCCCAGGCCCCGGCGCCCTGCTGCTGCAAGGCGAAGTCAATGTCGACGACCATCTGTCCGGACTGGTCCCGCTCCGAGGTGAACTCGCTGTTGTTCACGTGCCAGCCGGAGAAGTCCGAGAGCATCAGCTCGCGGCAGCGGATCTCCGCGAACCAGAAGGCCATGACGATGTCCGTCAGGCCCTTCGTCTCGGGGAACCAGGCGCACAGCTGCTCAATGAACTGCCTCACGGCCTCGGACTGCGTCTGCGACGGCAGGCGGATCAGGTTCCGCCCCTGCTGCCAGCCCTCGAAGAGCAGCGCCATGGAGGCAACGCCGAAGTCGGAGTCCCACTTGTTGCTGTTGGTGTGGTGCGGCGAGATCAGGCAGCCGCGGGCGTTGAGGTACGTACGGATCTCGGCGTCCTGCGTGATGGACGCCTGATAGGCGTTCTTCTCGATCCGCCACTCCGAGATGCCGTACCGCTCCGTCAGGCGCTTGATCTCGGCCCGCATCTCGTGCGGAGGCATGCCGCGCTGGTTCACCACGTCCAGCACCCAGCGCTGACCGGTGCGCCGGTCGAGGCCGACCACCACCATCGCCGTGCACCCGGAGGCGGCCGGGTCCAGGCCGGCGACCACAAGCAGCCCGTCCATGCCGTACGGGCGGTGGTCCGACTGCCCGTCGAACATCCGGCCCGGGTACCGGGCCCGGTCGATGCAGCCCTGGACGTCCTCCGCCTTGAAGATGGCGTCGTCCGCCACCTGGTCCTGCATGTAGACCATGGACCAGTTCCGCGGTGCCATGCGGGAGCGCTTGCGCGCAAGCGCCGGGCCGGGCCACGCCGGCCACATGCCGTTCCGCGGCCAGCCCTCCGCCATCGCCTGGTTGCGGGCCGCCTTCGAGACCGGCGGCCGGTTGGTCTCCGGCCACAGGGTGACCCAGTCCTTCGGGTCGTCGGCGAAGGACAGCACCGCCGGCTGGGTCAGGTACGTCCACGGCGACTTGCCGTCGGAGTAGTACTTGGCGTTCAGGATCTCCGAGTACAGATCGACCGTCGCCATGCGCGTTCCGACCAACAGCATCCGGCCGCCCATGTCGGCGACACGGGAGCCGACGATGTTCTGGATCCAGTCGATCTGTGCTTCGAACTGCTGGTGGTTCGTGTTGTCCACGCAGTCGTCCATGATCACGAGATCAGTACGCGTGCCGTAGATCTGGCCCCCGAGGCCCACGGCCTCCACGGTGTAGTCCTTCTCGCCGGAGTCGACGCCGGCGACACGGATCTGCGTGTTCGTCCAGGTGCTCGCGCCCTCGGCCCATCCCCCGGGCGGTCCGAAGTCCCGCTGGAGTTCGGCGTACGCCTTCGACTCGGCCAGCCTCTGCTTGATCGCGAAGAGGAACTTGGCGGCGAGCGACTGAGTCTTCGAGATGATCAGTACACGGATCGAGGGGTCCTGGCAGATGCGCCACACCACGTAGTTCGTGGTGATGACCGTGCTCTTCGCGTGCTCCGGGGGGGTGTTGACCAGGATCGTGTCCGAGTCGCCCTTCACGTACCGCTGCGCGGGGTGCAGATCCCGCGGCGGTCGACCCTCAAGGAGGTCGTACCACTGGAGGTGGTGCGCGGCCAGCCGCGTATCCAGGTACTTCTCGGAGAACTCCGGGAAGTCCGGGACCTCCTTGCGCGCGGCCTCCGCGCCCTCGGCCTTCGCCTGCAAGGCCCGGTCGATCAGGTCCCGGTAGTCCGGGTCGGACTTGCGGTAGTACTCGTGCGTCTTGCGCGAGCAGCCAGCCTGGCGGCAGCCCTCCTCGATCGTCCCGCCCATGCGGACGGTCGCGATGATGGTCTGCTTCTTCTCCGCGGAGGAGAGCGTGGAGTTGCGCCGGTCCCTGGGCTTGAGGGCCGGCAGCTCGTCCTTGTTGACGATGAGCTTGGCCATCAGAACTCCGGCCGGAAGCTGACCCAGGCGCCCATGGGGGCGAGGCGACAGAGCATGTGATCCCGCCAGCCGTCGAGCATCTCCGGCCCGTTCAACTCCGCAATGATCCGGTCGTAGCGCTCGCCGTACATCGGTGCGCCAGGTGTGACCACACGCAAGGCGTCGCCCTGGGCGGCGAAGCGGTCCAGAACTTCACGGCGCCGCTCGGGCGTCGCGACCACCACAAGGACCCGGTCCGGGGAGCGCTCCTCCAGGCAAGCGGCGACGAAGCCCATGAAGGGCACCTTCACGTCACGGTCCTCCATGCGCCCTGCTCCCCAGTCCAAGGGGCCCATCAGGGGGCCCAGCAGCCGGGGAAGGTACATCCGGCTCCGGAATTGCGCCAACGGCCCCCCTGACGTTATTGACAAGCAGTCTCATAAGAACCTCAATAAAGGTTCTGCTTTGTTCTCGGCGGCAGGCGATGTACCTTTCGCCGCGCCGGGTTGAGCACGCTCCCCGGTCGCCGGATCTGGAATCCGACGCAGGCCGTCAGAGGGCGCCGCGCAAACGCGCCCGGATTCGGCCGGGGCACCCACGAGCAACAGGCGATCCGGAGGCAGGAGCGCCGTGGCGGACACACACAAGACCTGTTGCACACAGCCGCGCTGACCAGGAGTAATGCCCTGAGTCCTCCCCTGACAGGGGCTCCCCTGCCCCCGCTCACGCGGGGACCAGCATGCGCGCCGCCAGGCGCGCACAGAGCACCGCGGCGCGGACCGCCCCAGCGAGTCCGCAATGCCGCGGAGAAAGCGGGCCCAATGGGCCCGGGATTGCCGGCCAATGAGGGCCGGCAAAGCACTGGGGGGTCTAGCTTCGATCGATGGGTTGGCACCATCGATCGCGCTCGGCCCCCGGTTTAAACACCGGGGGTCAAAGGCATGCAAATGCATGCACACGGAGCAAACATGCAGCTCAGGCCCCCAAAGAGGGGGCCGAGCGCGATCAAGCGAGGGGGACAACCCACCCCGAGCTTCGCTCAGGCTGTGTCCCCCTGCATGGGTGTGCCTTCGGCACACAGCTGTAGAGCAAGAGCTGTGCACCACCAGGTGCACACATGCAGTGGGCCTGCGGCCCACATGCTGGCCACCAGCAGGGGTGCTGCGCACCCCATGCCGTACGGCTGGACACGCCCAGCCGTACACCCATGCGTGCCCACCACAGTGGGCACAGCTGTGCCCCCGCATGCGCAGGGCTGTACGCCCTGCTGCTGCCCTTGCCCGTGAGCATCGGGGCATGAGCCCCTCGCTCACTCCGCCGCAGCCGTACGGCCCCTGACGGGCCGTGGTGATGCGTCCGGCAGAGCCGGACAGCACGCGTACGCGCGAGCACCCTCGCCCGGCCGCAGAACGGCCGTCCCTAACCCGCCCCATGCGTCTCAGGCCCCACGCGCCTGACGGCTGCGCATATGCCTCTCGCCTGTGCTGACCTGCGCATATATCTATGCGCGGCTGGTCCATGACCGTGCGTCCCGGCCATGTCTGCACACCGCCGACACAGGCGGAACGATCAACCCCCACGAGCATGATCGTGCTTATTCCAAGTCTCAACAGACATGTGTACGAGCTAAGGCAACCCTCATCAGTGCAGGTCAGAGGGCTATCAAAAAGAATCTTGAGAAAGATGCCGCGAACGGCTTGACCGCGATCGTGCTTAGGGAGCAGTCTGTGACCACGCCACCACGGAGCCCCGGAAACGGGAGCAACCGGGAGGAGTAGAACGGCTCGAACACGCCTGTGTTCACCGGCCGTTCATGAACTTCAGCACCACTGCACGGCCCGCTTACATGCGGTCCGGAGCAGAGCGGCAGTTGTGGCCCGTCGGCCATCAGATCCGGTGCGAACAATCCACAGCAACGTCCACCCGTAGGCGCTTTGAGGCGTCAGGCGGGTGAGTGCAAGGCACTGAGAGCGTGTTCCCGAGCGGGTTACCCCCGCGATGACCGGCACGCAATAGGACGGAGCAACGACGATGACGGGCATTCAGGTTGCCCGTCACTCGTCATGCGGGCAGGGCTGCCAAGCCCCTTGATCCGGGGCGCTGGACGCACCGGTATCCCTGCCCGCTTGATGAGTCACTGATCTTTGGAGAGGGATCATGAAGCTTCATTACGACATCCTGGTGCAGCCGCGCCGGACGTACGTGCTGGAGAGCAGCGACCCGGAGATGACGTCCAGGATCGCGAGCGAGACCGGCACGTTCACGTATCACGAGTACGACGTGTGCGACTGGGATAAGCGGCCGATGAACGTCGTGACTGTGCACAACGCCCGTGGCGTTGTGCAGTCGGTGTTTGCTTGGCACATCCCGAACCGCACCGCACGCATTGGCTTGCTGGACTACACCGCCCGCCCGGTACGCAACAGGCGGTGCGCGTACGGCGACAGCGACCACGCCACGTGGTCCATCTCGGACCACATCGGCTTCCTTGGGTACTACTGCGAGCATCACGCCCGCATGGCCTTCCCCGAGCTGATGGAGTCGTGATGGAAGACCGCAACGACAACGAGTGCAGCATGCGCGGGTGCCAGGAGACGGAGAATCTGACCTCCTTCTCTCGGCTCGACGAGCTGGATGGCGGCACGTGGCGCTGGAAGTTCTGCCCGGAGCATGCGGAGAAGTTCAAGGAGCTGTAAGAGCCATCGGGCCCACGGACATGCGCCGTGGGCCCTGTTGGTTCCGCAGATCACGGAACCCGATCCAAGGAGAGGGATCATGGACGACATTGCATTCGAGAGTGAGCTCACCACGCCCGACCGCGCGGACCGCGCCCGGGAGGTGTTCAAGGCCTACGTGAAGGATCTTCCGGGGTCTCTCCTGGAAGACCTTGTGGCGGATCTGCTCCACATGGCAGACGTCGACGACGTTCCCGGCGGGGGCACCGCCGTACTGACTCGCGCGGCTCGGCACTACACAGCCGAACTCCCCACCTGGCCCCAGAGGTACGTGGGTCAGGTGTCCATCGGAGGAGAGTGGCTGACCGTCGGCGGAGACGCCACCGCCTTCCAGGCGGCTGAGACGCTCCGGAACGCGATGCTCACGGTGGGGCTGCGTCACGGCGAACTCATGGACCACTGCCGCGACCTTGCCAAGGGGCACGTCCTCACGGCGGAGAATGGCACCGCGTTCCGCGTGATCCCCGTCAACTGAGCCTGTAAGAGCCATCGGGTGCCCGTCTCGTACGGGCACCCTCTTGGTTCCGCAGGAACCGCCGTAGCTGATCACTACGGTTCACGTGATTCTTGGAGAGGGATCATGGACGCGAGCTGCACGCCGGAGCGTTTCGACGCCCCGCTGTACGACTTTGACCACGATGACTTCACGGCCGACGAACGGGACTTCACGGTCACCGTGGCGGGGTCCGAGAGGCACGACCAAGAGTCGCCGTACACGTACGTGGTGAGTGCCCAGTCGTGGGCAATGGCGTGGGGTCTTGCGCTGGCTCACCACATCGTGGAACAGGAAGACCTGGACAGCTACGTGGTAGCCAGCGAATCATTCGAGGGCATGCCCCCAAAGGGTGCTGACTACCACGTGAACGACTTGAGGCCGGTCTGAGCAGTCCCTGCAAGAGCCATCGGGCCCACGTCTCGTACGTGGGCCCTCTTGGTTCCACAGGAACCGCGCTCGGTTGATCCCCGAGCGTCAGTGATCTTCCAAGGAGAGGGAAAGATCATGAACGACACCATGCAGTACTGGAGCAACGGCGACGGTACGTTTACCGTCCGGGCGTACGAGGTTACGTACTCCGACGACACGCCGTGCAAGCTCGTGTACACGCACGCCATTGCGTACCGAGAGTGGACGCGAGACAACGGCGACACGATGACCATGCGTTTGCTGACGCGGGACCACCGTCCCGCCATCGGGGATGAGATCGCGGTCCCGGGGGCCGAGGCCTACCGCCTTACTGCGCACGGCTCGTACGGCAGCGTCTCGGTCGTGTCCCTGGACAAGCTCAGCGACCCCGTGGGGTACCTGGGTGCCCGCCACACCATTGAGCGCATCGAGCGCGCGATGAGCGGATACACCCCCTGCGCATGCCGTGACTGCATGGACGTCACCGTGTCCAGCGACATGAGCAAGCCGGAGCTGTGCGAGGACTGCCGTGAGGCAGGCTGCACGAACCACAACAACCTGCCCGGCTTTATCGCCGGATACGGGCTCGGGTACGAGTGCCAGCGCGACGATGCGTACGGGGAGTGCTGAGCATGGATCTTGAGACAACGCGCCGACGTCTTGCGGCGGGCATGGAACTCCGCGTGCAGACGCATCCCGCTACCGACGCATGGATGCAGGGCGACCGGTACGGCACCGTCACGAAGGCAGGGCGGCAGCTCATTCACGTCAAGATGGATCGTTCCGGGCGCGTGCGCAAGTTCCGCCCGGAACACCTGGAAGTCCTCTGACCCATCCGCCGCAGCATCGGGCGCATCCTCCGGGGTGCGCCCTCTTGCTCTTACGGATGAGAGCACGGCTCGACTGATCATTGAGCTGACGATCTCTTGGAGAGGGAGATCATCATGAGCGAGACCTACGGCACCATCTGGGTCTGCATGGACTGCATGCTGCACCACGCCAACGGCGAGTGCGGCGGATGCCATGAGGGTCACGACGAAGAGCCCCTGAGTGCCATTGGGGACGGTTTCTACGTGGCCATGGGCATGGACTACGAGGAGCACGCGGAAGACTGCCAGACCCGCATCGAGCGTGAGTGGCGGGGCGAGTGCGACTGCGAGACGAACACCTTCAGCACCTCCCAGTGCGCGGGATGCGGCTCGTACTTGCACGGCGAGCGCCACGCAATGACGCTCTCAAGGAGGTCTGAGTCATGGCCTTCCTGATCGCGCTGCTCTTCCTGCTCTGTGGCGAACTGCCGCAGTGTCAGGAGGAAGACGGCTCCACGCAGAGTGTGTGCGTGTGGAGCGACGGCACGGGCGTGCCCGTGCTCAACGTGGACCATGGCAGCTCCTGGCTCACGCTGGGTGGTGAGTGAGCATGGCATTTCAGTACCAGCCGTCCACCCTGGACGAGTACACGCAGTACGTGGTGCAGGAACTCCGCGCGGGCCGCGGAGTGCAGATCACCTATGACCCCAAGGACGGCACGTTCACCGGCATCGTGGGCATCGAGTCGGGCAGCGCGTTCGCCCGGCAGGTGGCCGAGAGGGCCGAGCGCCGCACGTCCACGCTGAACAGCTGACCCTGTCGGCCCAAGCCGAGTGCATCCCGCCCCCCCCACGGGGTGCACTCCCTTGGTCTTGCAGATCAGCTTGACCTGAGAGAATCCCATGACCGACTTGGAGAGGATCGATCATGCCTACCCGTGACGCCAAGTTCACGTACACCCCCGAAGAGCACGACTACCTGACGTTCGCCTGGGAGGGCGGCGCGTACATCGACATCTTCTCGGGTGACGAGGAGTACCCGCGAGAAAACATCAACGTCTGGGACTACGAGAGCGACGTCTCGACCATCGCCCCCACCCAGGAGGAGTTTGAAGCCCGGTGCGATGAGTGGATCGACGACAACGCGGCCTGACACTCTGCTGAGCCATCGAGCCCACGTCTCGTACGTGGGCTCTTTTGGTTCCACAGGGACCACACCGCCGGATTGATCCCCGGCGGCGCAGTACTGCCCATGGAGAGGGGCACACCATGTACGGCATCACCAACCCCGTGATCCGAGAATGCGCGTGGCGCAGGGACCAGGAAGTCAGCACCACCGAGTTCCACGAGGACATGATCTTCGCGGGCCGCAGCGGCCAGCCGGTCCACATGTGGACGGGCGAGACCCGCAAGGGCGACCCACTGGTCGTCGTATGGGTGGCAGGCAAGCACGCCGGCCAGGTCTTCTCGGCGTACGAGATCACCGAGAACAAGGGCAGGGCCAAGCTCTCTCAGCAGGACATCTTGCGGGCCATGGTGGACCTCAACGATCAGTACGAGCTGGTCACCGGGCATGACGCGTATCTGCACTCCGCGTCCGTAGACGGGCACGCGGTCTTCCACTTCATCGGCGGCGTGGTCGCCGACACCCCGGAAGACGCCCTGCGGCACATGGAAGAACTCATGGGCAAGCTTGCCGAGGAACTCACACAGGGCGGGGGCGAGTGAGAATGGCTGACCGGATCACCATCTACCCGCCCGGCACGCGCGTCGTCTACGACGACCCGTACTTCGGCTGGTACCACGGGCGCGTGGTCGTGTGCCTGTGCAAGCGGCACGTCTACCAGCCGGAGATCGCCGGCCAGGAGTGCGGTTGCCATGCCGCCGTGTGCCCCCGTCCCATGCACGTTCTCTGGGACGACGGCAGCGAGTCGCATGAGGGGCTGTACATCGCTCCCGCTGTCGACTGACCGACTCCCGGCCGTGGGGATGGCCGGGTCCGAGAGGCCCCCTGAAACCCCCACAGGGGGCCTCTCCTTGTCCCTGCGGCCAAGTGCCGCACGCTCCGCTACCTCTCCGGCGTCGAAGCGTGCGGTTCTTGGTGGCACGGGCCACCAGCCATGGAACGGAAGAGAGGACGTGTCTCATGGTCAACACCGAATTGATGCACCGAGTGCTGGCGCACATCAAGGCCAACCCCGAACAGTGGGACCAAGGCAAGTGGACCAACTGCTTCGCCGGCTGGACCGTCCGCCTGGGCATGCCGAACGTGACGGAGGGCGGGAAGCCGTACGACTGCGGCTCGGCCTGCTGTGACCACACGCGGTCGATCCTTCTTGACGACGCAGGGGCGGAGATCGACGAAATCTCCAGCACTGCGCGTGAGCTCCTCGCCCTAGATAACGACGGGGACGAGATGTACCGACTGTTTCATGCCGAGGCCGAGCTGGACGACTTGGAGCGCATCGTCCAGGAGCTGACCAGCGCCTGACCACAGATTCCCCCTGCCCGCGCATGATTCGCTCTGCGCGGGTGGGCCGGGGCAATCCTTGGAGAGGGAGCGATGCCTCAGCAGCGGGTACAGAAGCCCGTCAGCAAGCCCGCCGACAAGCGGGCCGGGCGGGACCAGGAGGATGGCGAGAGAGCCCGTCAGGAAGTCCGCGAGGACATACGCAAGACGTGGTGGCCGGCATGACGAAGCCCCCGGCAGAACCGGGGGCTTCTGTGCGTCAGTCCTTCACGGGCGGGCTACCAAGAGGCTCCGCAGTCCATGCAGTGCTGCCTGCCGTCTGGGGTCATGTAGACGGCAGCTGACCCGCACTGGCAGTTGCCCATGCGAGCGAGCCTTTGAACGAGCTTCCGGACCTTCACGAACATGGGGTTCTCCCGTCGATTACATGTACTCGTCTGGAGCGCCACCGTGTTGATCCTGGGGCCACGCAACGCGGCAGTCCAGGCACGTGAGACGCCATTGCAGTTCGCCGCTCTCCGGGTGCTTTGCCTGCGACAGGATCACGGCGGTCCCGCCGCACTTGATGCACCGGACCGGGAGGTTCTTCTTCGACATGGTTGCCAGTCTGTCAGTGGGCGGGAGACCCGCCCCGGCGGGGCTTGCTGCCACCACGAGGGGTGACCCCGACCGGGACGGGCGACTATGCGGGCCGCACTACGGCCCAGGATTCGATGACCATGCGGTAGACCGTGTGACTCTGGCCCTTGCCGTGCTGCTCAGCGGCGTGCTTCTGGGTCCAGGTCTGGGCGTCCGTGAAGACCGGATACCCCACAGATGCCTCAAGGCACTCGCGGCATACAGCCGAATATGTGGGCGGATGCCCGTCAGCGGTGCTCAGGGCCTGGAAGCGCCAGTTGGCGAACCGGAAGGTTCGGCGGATCACACCGACCTCCCGTACCTGCTACCGGCGTTGCGTACGGCGAGCTTGGCAGTCAGCTCCTGTGCGGTGGTCGCTCGCTGGACCACCAGTGCGGGGGCTTCCCACTCCTTGTGATGGTCGAGCGACAGGAGCTTCACCACGCCGGCGTGGATGTCGATCACCTCACCCACACGGCGATCCCTCGTGTCAAGGGCGTACTGTCCGATCTCAAGTGCCTTGGTCATGCATGCCGCCTCTCATCGGCAGGGAATGGCGGACGGTGCGCAACGCTGGCGTGACCAGCTGTAGCTGTCCGTCACATGCATAGTCGACCGGTGGACTAGTCATGTCAAGGGCTACGAGAAAGCCCCCACCCGAAGGTGGGGGCTCAAGTACCTCTGATCAGGCGTTCATTGAATACTCGTCAGTCCGCGTCCAGCGTCCCGACGGGTTGACGCCGACCTCGTACACGAGGGGCTTGCCCTGCGCGTCATACGCCACGTGGCGGACCTCGCTTACGGCCAGCGGGCCCTCCAGGCGCAGGAGCGTCAGCTCCTCCTCGGACGCAAGGCGCGCCGTCCACCAGTCACGCCCGCTGTGCGGGCGCCGACCGGTCTGCATCTCGACATAGCGGGTGGTGCCTTCGCGTACCCGCTCGCGCAGCAGTAGACGAGGTGCAGCCTCGGCAACGTCCGCGGCAAACCAACTCATGCTGGTAGCGGTGGGGGTCTCGCCCTCAAAAGTGACGCGCTGACGCCGCGCAACAGGGCTGCCCGGCTCGATGTCGAGCGCGGTGGCCACGGTCTCCGGCGCCGGAACCGTCTCCGCAGAGACGATCTCGGCGTACTCGCCGGCCGTGTAGATGTGGCCGGTGTCCACGGCCGCCCGGTAACGCTCCCCGGCGGTCCGGGCGAGCGGCATCCGCTCGCGGACGCGGGACCCCAGCCCCTGCTGGGTCTCGATCAACTCCTCTTGGCGCAGGACGTCCAGCGCCTTGACGACGGTGGCGCGCGCCACGCCCCAACGCTCGGTGAGCTCACGCTCCGGCGGGACAGTATCGCCGGGCTTCAGATCCCCACGGACGATCTGCCCGCGGAGATCGGCAGCAATCAGTTCGTACTTCGGCAGTGCCATGGTCAGGCCCTTACTCGACTAGTGGACTGGTCCAGTAGTCATGCTGGTGCCGCACTGCCGTGACGGTCAAGTGCCGTCGCCAGGAACCCCCGCCCTTGTGGGACGGGACGTAATCCGCAGTTCGTCCAACGGCCCGTCTCGGCGGGCACTGGCAACACCTCGCCCGGGGGGCCCTGAATACCCGGCATGAGCTGGATGGCGCTGGTGAGGACACCGGTCACGGGACCGGAGACGGAGGTTCGACTCCTCCACTGCGGACGGAAGCGTGGCAGACGCTACGAGGAACGCCGCTGCTGCCCTTCGGGGCAGCGAGCCCAGACGGGTGCGGCCATCGCCTCGCGCGGGCCCTGAGCCCTCTAGCTTCCGGTGAGTTTTGCTCCAACTAAGTGAGATCTGCCAGGAGGAGCCGTAAGGGTCTGGCCAGCCTGAACCCAAACCAAATGGCCGCCCCCATCCAAGGAGAGGGAGAGACGTGGAGATCATCCGAGACTATGCGACCGAACTGACTCCGTCGGGGAGCAAGTTCAGGCTGCCGAGCACGCCTCAGGTCGTGGCCGTGACGCCCGAGATGGCGTCCGACTGGCTGAGCTACCGCAACCACCCCAACAACCGCCCGCTCTCTAAGAGCGTGTCCGGCCGGTACCAGACGGACATGGAGGCGGGGCGGTGGGCGGAAGCCACGCCCGAGGGGTACATCTTCGACACCGAGGGCTACATCATCTCTGGCCAGCACCGCATGAAGGCGCAGGCCAACGCCAACGTGGAACTCAGGATGTGGGTCTTCCCCGACCAGCCCCGGGAGATCTTTGAGGTCGTGGACCAGGGGTACAAGCGCACCGCGGCGCACCTGATCCAGGCCCCGTACGCCACCAGCCTCGGGGCTGGTGCCCGGCACCTGGCGGCCCTGGCCGACGGTGACCGCTGGGGGATGCCGCGCTTCTCGCGGATCACCACGCCCGAGATCGTGGAGACCTTCCACGCCTGGCCGGAGCTGACCTGGTACGCCAAGGAAGTCCACGCCGCGAACATCGAAACGGGCATTCCGATTGGTCCGCACGTCGCCGTTCTGGCGCAGGCCGCCCGCACCGAGTACCGCGATCTGCTCCACGACTGGGCAGCTGGCGTCAGGTCTGGTGAGAACCTGTCGGGCATTGACCCGCGGCTGATGCTGCGCAAGCGATTCCTCGCCGGCCTGCCGACCGGCAGGGGCAAGCGGGACCACGCTTACGCGCTGATCGTGAAGGCCTGGAACGCCTACGCCACCGGTACCCAGCTCTCCGTGCTGCGGCACGCCACCACCGAGTTGCTGCCGTCGGTCGCAGGCTTCTCCTTCTCCAAGGAGAAGGCCGCGTGACTGCCTCCCCACAGAAGAAACGGGCCTGGGAGCAGAAGTTCGACCGGCTGATCAAGGCAGCCCAGAGGACTGCTGAAGACGTGCTGGTGGGCGTCCACGAGGCCCGCAAGGACGGCCTGACCCAGGCCGACATCGCGTACATGATCAAGGATCGCTCGTCATCCGGGATCGCCGCCAAGGACTCCAAGGGCGAGAAGATCCTCAAGGAACGGAAGGGCGAAATCAAGCCGTGACCCCCCACCGCGGCATGGCGGTGCTGCTCCCACCCCGCAAGGGGTGGGGCGGCCCCACCTACGCCATGGTCGTAAAGGCCACCCCCCACATCGTTCACGTACTGATTACCGCAGACAGCGGGGGCCGCACTAAGGGCACCTGCTACGCCACTCCGCGTAGGCGCCTCACCGGGCGCCGGCGGGGCAAGCACCGCAGGACCAGACGGCCACGACGGTGGTGGTACGGCTGGTGACCTGCGGTGACCGTGTTCATCGCGGTTCGAATCGGACCGGCCGCGCTCGGTTAATTTTTCGGCAACCTGACGCCAGCAGCGACGATAACCGCCGTCTCTGCCCCACACTGTCCGTGCTGCCACCGACCGCGCCAAACCGAGGGGAACCCAGTGCCGCCTAAGAAGAGGATCGACTTGCCCGACAACGTAAGAGAAGCAGTCCTCGGGGATGTGCTGCTGACGCATGAGGCTGCGATCGAGGCTGACGAGCGCGACAAGATCAGGATCTACCTTGCTGTCGAGCAGGGTCTGACCACCCAGGAAATTGCCGATCGGATGAACGTATCCCAGACCGCCGTCAGCAAGTGGCGTCGGCAGGGTGAGGAGGCGTACCGCCGTCGTGAGGAAGAGCGAGGTCTCCGCGCTGGAGGCGATCCTGACAGACCCCGAGAACTCATCTCGAACGGGGGATGAGATCGCCGCGCTCTGCATAGAAGCGCTCGATGACGTCCGCGCAAGATCCCATCGCCTGGCTGTAGTTGGCCAGGTACAGCACGAGGCCTCAGGACCGGTCCACACGGTCGTCCTGGGGCCTTTCTCGTCCCGGGGCATCCTGGACAGCCAGGAGAAGTTCCTCAAGGCCACAGAGGGCGGTACAGCCGCCCGGGAAGTCGGCCAGCACCTCGCCTGGGACGTGAAGACCGGCAAGGGCAAGGGCCGCTTCCTGCTCGCCCCGATGTTCTGGAAGCCCCGCGACGCCTGGGACTTCTACCGGGGCGAAGGCCCCGCGGAGCACGTGGCCGAAGTGGTCGAGCGCCTGCCCCGCAGCATCACCCCTGTCTGCACCTGCGGGCTGCGCGCCCGCCCCGCCTGCCGCTTCTGCGGCCGGGCGACCGAGCACCACTGCCCCCTGCACGAGCCGGGAGCAGAGATCCACCGCTGCTCTGCGGCGGGATGACCTCGCCCTTGCGGGGCGGGACGGAGGAGCGATGCGGGACGGAGCATCGATATCCGGAGACGACGCCAGTGCATGGCTGCGCGAGCACTTCGCCGGAGCCTCAGAGGCGGAGATCGACATCACATGGTCGCGTGACGCGACACCTGATCAGGGCGCCTACGAACGGCTGTTGGAGATCCTGTTCTCCCCCAAGGCGGGCGACAAGGCGGCATAATCCGCTGCATGGATGACCCCGGCAGCGCTGCAACGCTCCGGGGCCCGGCCAGTCGCAAAGGGGCTGACATGAACAAGACTCTCACGCGCGAGAAGGAGAATCTTCTCCTCGCGATCAACGCCGTGCTGGAGGTTGCCGAGCCTGGCCAGCTGCGCGCCGTCGGCTACCTCCGTATCTCCACCGAGGAGCAGCGGAAGGGGTACGGCATCTCGTACACCGGCAAGCGCGTGGTGAAGCACGTCACGAGCAAGGGCTGGGCTCTCGTCGACGTGTTCGCCGACGAGGGGTACCCCGGAAGCCTGGACCACACTCGGCGTCCGGACCTTCGAGAACTGATGGCCTTGGCACACCAGACGCCGAGGCCATTTGATGTTGTGGCTGTATACGAGGACCGCGCCATCGGGCGCGCCGGAAGAGCGTTCTGGCCCTGGGTATGGAGGCTCGAAGAGCTCGGCATCTTCACCGCTGTCGTCAGGGGCGACTACGACAACACGACCGACGAAGGCCGGTCGCGAATGCGTAAGGCGCAGGACCGTGCGGAAGACGAGCTGGTCACCATCCGGGACCGCACGCAAGGCGGCGTTCAAGAAAAGGCTGCCGATGGCGGGCACCCCGGAGGCGTCGCTCCGTACGGCTATCGCATCGAGAACAAGGGCATCAAGGGCGAGAGCCGGCTTGTTCTCGACACGGGCAACGGTTACGAGGGATACCCCATGCTTCACCGGGCGTTCCGGCTCATCACCGAGGAGGGCATGGACCCCGCGGAAGTCGAAGACATGTTCAATGCGGAGCGCATCCCCGGACCCACGCTGGATTACTGGCCGAGGGCGTCTCTGCGGCACGTACTGACAAGCCAGGCCGTCCAGGAATCCGTTCGCGTGTTCCGTAACCCCAAGGGACAGAAGGTCAGGCTCGACGCGAACGGTAACCCTGTCTTCGGAGAGACGGTGATCATCAAGCTTCCCTCCGTCTTCACCCCACAGCAATTGAAGGTGCTGAATGCCGCTCTGGCCCGGACATCTCGCCGCGGGCGACGCAAGGATGAGGAGACAGTTCACCCGCTGAGCAAGCACGTCATCAGCCCATGCGGAAAGCCGTGCACAGGGGCCAGCAACACTGGTAGGGCCCAGGCGCGCGTCTATCGATGCACGGGGAAGAGCCCGAAGTTCGGCGAAACGAAGTGCGCCTGCACGCAGGTGGACGCCGAGGCTCTGGAGAACCGAGTCTGGTCGGAGGTGTGCCGGCTGCTTGAGGACCCGGAGCGTTTGCAGAGGATGGCAGACGACTGGCGCGATATGGCGAAGGGTAATGGGGTCGACTACGCCGCCCGCGTCCGCGAACTGGACGAGCTGATCGAGGAGCAGGAAGCCACGATCGACGCCACCACGGAGGCGGTTGCTCGGAGGTCGAAGCGGAAGGGGCTTGACCGGCGCGCCACGCAAGAGGCGATCGAGCGGGCGACCCGCGATCTGGAAGCGAATCTCTCCAATCTGGAGAAGCTGAAGGATGAGGCCAATGCATGGCAGCGAGAAGCCGACAGCACTATCAACAGGGCGGAAGATCTTCGCCGCCTCGCAGAGACGGCGCGGACCCGGCTCCATTCCATGAACGACCGCCAGAAGGAGGACGTGATGGATCTACTGGACTTGCGCGTCACCATCCTTGGCGAGGTCTCCCGGAAGGTTCGAAGGGACGACCAGTTGAGCGCCTGGTTCCGTCAGCGGGAACGAGTGGTGCCAGAGCTGACGGATGAAGCGTGGGCGCGAGTAGAGCCCATCCTCTCTGCCCGGCCTGGGCGCAAGCCGGCGGACCCCCGAGCGCTTCTCGATGCGATGCTGATCAAAGCTCGCTCGGGTTGCGCCTGGGGCGAGGTGCCGTACGGCAACGTCGCCAGCGTCTGGGCTCGGTGGGTCAAGTCGGGGCTCTGGGAGGAGCTGATGGAAGCTCTTGCCAACGTTCCTGGCGTCCCGGTGCGCGACGAGATCGAGCTTCCGTCACTGAGGATTGAGGGCCGCATCGACCCACGCCTGTTCGTTAGCGAAGATCAGTCACCTGCGCATGACGACGTCTTCAAGGCGTCGGACTACAAGATCTCGCCGTTCGAGTTGGAGAGCGCGCTGCTCGAGCACGAGGCGGTGGCGGAGGCGGCGGTGGTCCCGGCGCCGGACCCGCTGCGGCTCGCCGTTCCGAAGGCCTATGTGGTTCTCGCGGAGGGCTGGGAGCCGGGACCGGACACGGCGAAGGTGCTGTTCGCGCACTCACGGGCGGTGCTCGCCCCGTACAAGCGGATCCGCCGGATCGAGTTCGCCGAGCTGCCCAAGACGGTCTCGGGCAAGATCCGCAGGATCGAGCTGCGCGAGCGTACGGCGGCCGGGTCGGGAGCGGAGTACGACGAGGGGGATCTGCGATGAACCTGTCCTACACGCACGGCACGGGGACGACCCCGCTGCTCGGTGACACGATCGGCCGCAACCTCGACCGGGCGATCGCCGCCCACCCCGACCGGGAGGCGCTGGTCGACCTCGGGTCGGGCGGCCGCTGGACGTACGCCGAATTCGGGCTCGCCGTCGACCAGTTGGCGTGCGGGCTGCTCGGCTCCGGGGTCGAGAAGGGGGACCGGGTCGGCATCTGGGCGGTGAACTGCGCGGAGTGGGTGCTCATCCAGTACGCGACCGCCCGGATCGGCGCCGTCATGGTGAACATCAACCCGGCGTACCGGGCCCATGAGCTGGAGTACGTCCTCAACCAGGCCGGGGTCTCGGTCCTCATCGCCTCGCAGTTCCACAAGACCAGCGACTACCGCGCCCTGGTCGACCGGGTGCGCCCCAACTGCCCCGGGCTGAGGGCCGTCCACTACATCGAGGACGGCTCCTGGGACCTGCTCCTGGACGCCGCCCAGCGTGTCACTCCCGCTCAACTAGCGGCGCGCCAGGCGGAGTTGTCCTGCGACGACCCGATCAACATCCAGTACACCTCGGGGACGACCGGCTTCCCCAAGGGCGCCACCCTCTCCCACCACAACATCCTCAACAACGGATACTTCGTGGGCGAGATGATCGGCTACAGCGAGCAGGACAGGATCTGCCTTCCCGTTCCCTTCTACCACTGCTTCGGCATGGTCATGGGGAATCTCGCCGCCACCTCGCACGGCGCGTGCATCGTGATTCCGGCACCGTCCTTCGATCCGGCGGCGACCCTGCGCGCGGTGGCCGAGGAGCGGTGCACGTCGCTCTACGGCGTCCCGACCATGTTCATCGCCGAACTGAACCTCGCCGACTTCGCCTCGTACGACCTCTCCTCGCTGCGCACCGGGATCATGGCGGGCTCTCCGTGCCCGGTGGAGGTGATGAAGCGGGTCGTCGCCGAGATGAACATGGCGGAGGTGTCGATCTGCTACGGCATGACGGAGACCTCCCCGGTGTCCACCCAGACCCGGCGCGACGACGATCTGGAGCGGCGCACGGGCACGGTCGGGCGGGCGCTGCCGCACGTGGAGGTGAAGGTCGTCGACCCGGTCAGCGGGGTCACCGTGCCCCGCGGCGAGCCGGGGGAGCTGTGCACCCGCGGCTACAGCGTGATGCTCGGCTACTGGGGCGAGCCGGAGAAGACCGCCGAGGTGATCGACGCGGGCCGCTGGATGCATACCGGCGACCTGGCCCTGATCCGTGAGGACGGCTACGTCCAGATCGTCGGCCGCATCAAGGACATGATCATCAGGGGTGGTGAGAACGTCTATCCCCGGGAGATCGAGGAGTTCCTCTACGGCCACCCGAAGATCGCCGACGTCCAGGTGGTCGGCGTGCCCGACGAGCGGTACGGCGAGGAGATCCTGGCCTGTGTGATCCCCCGCGATCCGGGCGACGCGCCGACCCTGGAGGAGATCGCCGCGTACTGCCGTGAGCAGCTCGCGCACTACAAGATCCCGCGCAGGCTGGAGATCATGGACGGCTTCCCGATGACGGTGAGCGGCAAGGTCAGGAAGGTGGAGCTGAGGCAGCGGTACGGGGAGGGGTGACCGGGGGTCTGCCCGCCGAGGGACCTGCGGACGCGGTTCACGTCCGCAGGGCCCTCGGCTTTGAATGCGAGGGGCGCCGTCAGGCCCGTGCGTGCGCGGTGCGTGCCGCGGGCACGGCGGGCGGTGCTGCGGAACGGCCGAAAACCGCTCCCCCTGTGGCGAGTTGGAGCCGCCCGCGACGTCCGCGGCGCGTCCGGGGACGATTCCCTGCCGTCACGCCCCGCGCGCGACGAGATCGTCGGCGGGGCCGTTGACCGGCTGGGGCGTGCCCGTGAGGTCCAGGGTGAACAGCGGGATGCCGAGGTCGTCGGCGCGGCCCCGGGCATCGGGGGCGTATCCGGCGAGTGAGAAGAAGACGCTGGTCGAGGAGGCGCTGAGCCCGTTGAGCCACAGGCACTCGACGGCGCGCAGTGAGGTGGGGCGGGTGGTGGGGTCCACCTGGGCGACCAGCCCGGGACCGCGCAGATCGATCCCGGAGACGGATCGCTCCTCCGGTTGTACGACGTCGCGGAAGCCGAGCCAGCGCAGATAGAGGGCGGCCGCGGTGACCGCGTCGCGCCCGGTCCTGATGGTCACCGGGTGGAAGGTGGGCCGGGCGGGAGCGGCGGTCGGCGGCAGCGGGATGTGCGAGGGCGGGCGGAGCGCGGCGGAGGGGCGCCTGCGCCGGGCGGACGCCTGCGGGGGAGCCTGGGGGCCCGTCGAGGGCTGCGCGTGCGGGGGCGCCTGCGAAGACGGGGCCGTCTGCGAAGTCTGGGGCGACTGGGCTTGACGGGTGCTCTCCCCGGAGTGAGGCGCGCCTCCGTCCCGCGCGGGGGAGGGCGGCGCCGGGAGTGACGGCTGGGGCGTACGGGGCGCCGGCAGGGCGGACACGGGTCGTACCGCGATCCGCAGCACCGCCCCGCACGCGCAGCCGAGCTCCGGCTGGGGCCACTGATCCTGCCGTCCGCACTCCTCACAGCGGACCGTCACCCATTCGTCCGTCCAGTTACGGTGCGTGATCGGCTCCGCGGGCGCGCCCCGGAGCACCGGCGGAACGATCGGCGCCCCGCACGCGCACGGAAAGACGGGTGGCGCGTACGCGTGCGTCCGTCGGCACTCCGGGCAGCGCACCGACACGTTCTCTCCCACAACGGTCCCCCTTTGTCCCGCCCCATCGTCCACCAAGCGGGCGCCGCGGGCGAGGGAGTTCGGCCATCCCCTTTTCGGCCCTCCCTTGACGACCGCGACGGCGCCCGCCTACATTGCTTCCGTATAGCAGAACAATACTTCCGCATTACGGAATCAAGTCGCAGGTCGCCCTCGCCGGGCGCACAGAGCTTGACTCCGCTGGCCGAGCAGGAGCACTCCATGCCTCGTATGACCGCCGCCGCAGCGGCCGTTGAGATCCTCAAGCGCGAAGGCGTCACCAACGCGTTCGGTGTGCCCGGCGCGGCGATCAACCCCTTCTACCGAGAGCTCAAGAACGTCGGCGGCATCGCCCACACGCTGGCCCGCCACGTCGAGGGCGCCTCCCACATGGCCGAGGGCTACACGCGCGCCAAGGCCGGCAACATCGGTGTCTGCATCGGTACCTCCGGCCCCGCCGGCACGGACATGATCACCGGCCTGTACTCCGCGATCGCGGACTCGATCCCGATCCTGTGCATCACCGGCCAGGCCCCGGTCTCGAAGCTCCACAAGGAGGACTTCCAGGCCGTCGACATCGCCTCGATCGCCAAGCCCGTCACCAAGAAGGCCACGACCGTTCTGGAGGCCGCCCAGGTCCCGGGTGTCTTCCAGGAGGCCTTCCACCTGATGCGCTCCGGCCGTCCGGGCCCGGTCCTCATCGACCTGCCGATCGACGTCCAGCTGACCGAGATCGAGTTCGACCCGGAGACCTACGAGCCGCTGCCGGTCTACAAGCCGCGCGCCACCCGCGCCCAGGCCGAGAAGGCCCTCCGGTTCCTGCTGGAGTCCGAGCGCCCGCTGATCGTCTCCGGTGGCGGAATCATCAACGCCGACGCCTCCGACCTGCTGGTCGAGTTCGCCGAGCTGACCGGCGTTCCGGTCATCTCCACGCTGATGGGCTGGGGCACCATCCCCGACGACCACGAGCTGAGCGCCGGCATGGTCGGTGTGCAG
The DNA here is from genome assembly GCF_055600045.1 of Streptomyces sp. NPDC038280. Classification (NCBI taxonomy): domain Bacteria; kingdom Bacillati; phylum Actinomycetota; class Actinomycetes; order Kitasatosporales; family Streptomycetaceae; genus Streptomyces; species Streptomyces sp. NPDC038280. The sequence continues at coordinate 665,540 of NZ_JBVJYZ010000001.1, read as the reverse complement.
ACCTCGCACCGCTACGGCAACGCGACCTTCCTGGAGTCGGACTTCGTCCTCGGCATCGGCAACCGCTGGGCCAACCGCCACACCGGCTACAACCTGGACGCCTACACCAAGGGCCGCAAGTTCGTCCACGTCGACATCGAGCCCACCCAGATCGGGAAGATCTTCGCCCCGGACTACGGCTTCGCCTCCGACGCCAAGGCCGCGCTCGAGCTCTTCATCGAGATCGCCAAGGAGCTCAAGGCCGAGGGCAAGCTCCCGGACTTCAGCGCCTGGGCCGCCTCCGCGCAGGAGCGCAAGGCCACCCTGCAGCGCCGTACGCACTTCGAGAACATCCCCATGAAGCCGCAGCGCGTGTACGAGGAGATGAACAAGGCCTTCGGCCCGGAGACGCGCTACGTCACCACCATCGGCCTCTCCCAGATCGCCGGCGCGCAGATGCTGCACGTCTACAAGCCGCGCAACTGGATCAACTGCGGCCAGGCCGGCCCGCTCGGCTGGACCATCCCGGCCGCGATCGGCGCCGCCACGGCCGAGCCGGAGACCCCGATCGTCGCCCTCTCCGGCGACTACGACTTCCAGTTCATGATCGAGGAGCTGGCGGTCGCCGCCCAGCACAAGGTCCCCTACGTCCACGTCCTGGTGAACAACGCCTACCTGGGCCTGATCCGTCAGGCGCAGGGCGGTCTGGGCATCAACTTCGAGGTCAACCTCGAGTTCGAGAACATCAACACCCCGGAGATCGGCGCCTACGGCGTCGACCACGTCAAGGTCGCCGAGGGTCTGGGCGTCAAGGCGATCCGCGTCACCGACCCGGAGAAGCTGGGCGAGGCCTTCGAGCAGGCCAAGAAGCTGGCCGTCGAGCACCAGGTCCCGGTGGTCGTCGAGGCCATCCTGGAGCGGATCACCAACATCGCGATGAGCAAGACGGTGGACATGAGCGACGTCACCGAGTTCGAGGAGCTCGCGACGGAGCCCGGCCACGCGCCCACGGCGATCAAGGCACTGAAGGTCTGACCCGTCAGACCCGTTCGAGTCACAGCCGCGCACAGCGGGCGGGGCGGTCCATCCCTGAGGGGAGGGGCCGCCCCGCCCGGCGTTGTCACGCCCCTCTGACTCCCGCGCCCCGGCACATCGGGCACCGGTCCTTGCCGTCCCACTGGTCCCAGCCGAACGCCGCAGGCGAGAGCGACTGCCCCTCCAACTCCTCGCGCACCGCGACCCGATAGGCCCAGACCGTGGCGATGTAGGGGTGGTAGGCGTCGTGGAAGGCCGGCCCGGCCGGCTCCGCCCCCGCGGCGACGGCCCGTTGCAGCGCGCGCAGCCCCTCGAACATCGCCTGGCCGGCACTGGCGACGGGCGTGCCGGCGTCGATGAACAGCCGCTCCCGCGCCTCGTAGATCCCGCCCTCGCTCAGCGCCGCCCGCGTGGCCGCGTCGAGGTCGACCTCGGCACGGGGCGCCTGCGCGATCTGGCGCAGGCGGGCGTGGCACGCCTCGGCGGCGGAGATGAACTCGATGTAGACCGCCCGCCGCCGTTCCCCGAGCCCGCTGTCCTTCTCATGGCGGCGCCGCAGATGGTCGGCGAGGACCGTCCCTGAAATGGCGATGGACGCCCCACTGACCGTCGCGACGAGCGTGCCCCAGTCCACGGCTACCCCCCCAGTGACGATCATGACGCCGTAGCCCGGAATCTACGCGTGGCGCCTCCCGGCGATCAAGACCGCCGGTCGGGGTGAACCGGGGAACCCTCGACCCGCCGGGTCCTGGCGGAGCGCCGTTTGTCGGCTGCGGAGAGGGCGTGCGGCGGACTATCGTTGGGCGCATGCATCGTTCGTCGTGTCTGAGCTGGTGGCGCTCCCCGTAGGAGCGGCCACCTTTTCACGCACGACCGGGCCGTTCGGATGGACGGCCCTCTTGCGCGTTCCCTGGACCGGGTGCCGCTGCCGTCCCGACGGCGGCAGTCACCCACCCAGGAGAACCCGTGAACCTCATGCCGTACGCCCCCGAAAGCACTGTCCGCGCGACGGACGCGGCCCGGGCCGACGCCCTCGGACTGTCCCCCGCGCGGGCCCGCGGCGCGGTGCTGGAGAAGCTGATCCACGAAGACCCCGGACGGTTCCGCGTGCTGACAGGCGACCGTCCGACCGGACGGCTGCACCTCGGCCACTACTTCGGCACGCTCCACAACCGTGTCCGTCTGCAGGACCTCGGCGTCGAGATGTTCGTGCTCATCGCGGACTACCAGGTCCTGACGGACCGGGATGTGGCCGACGACCTGACCGGGTACGTCGAGGAGCTCGTACTGGACCACCTCGCCGTCGGGATCGACCCCGCCCGGGCAACGGTCTTCACCCACAGTGCGGTTCCCGCGCTGAACCAGCTGCTGCTGCCGTTCCTCAGCCTGGTCTCCGTCGCCGAGCTGAACCGCAACCCCACGGTCAAGGACGAGATCGCCCATTCGCGGCAGGCGTCCGTCAGCGGGCTGATGTTCACCTACCCCGTCCACCAGGCGGCCGACATCCTGTTCTGCGGGGCCAACCTCGTCCCGGTGGGCCAGGACCAGCTTCCCCACCTGGAGGTCACCCGGACCATCGCCCGTCGCTTCAACGACCGCTACGGCCGGGGGGCCGCGTTGTTTCCCGAGCCGGAAGCCCTGCTGTCGAGCGCGCCACTTCTCCTCGGCACCGACGGGACCAAGATGAGCAAGAGCCGGGGCAACGCCGTCGCGCTGGCCGCCAGCGCCGACGAGACGGCGCGCCTGATCCGGGGTGCGAAGACCGACGCGGAGCGACACATCACCTACGACCCGGAGACCCGCCCGGAGGTGTCCTCCCTCGTCCTGCTGGCCGCACTCTGCCAGGGCCGGGCACCGGAGCAGGTCGCCGACGACATCGGCCCGGCGGGGGCCGGGGCGCTCAAGAAGTACGTCACCGAGGCGGTGAACGAACACCTCGCGCCGATCCGCGTCCGCCGTCGCCAGTACGCGCAGGACCGTGGCCATCTGCGCCAGGTGCTGCGTGAGGGCAACGAGCGGGCGAACACGATCGCCGAGGCCACTCTCGAGAAGGTGCGGAGGGCCATGAACAGCCGCTATTGAGAGGTCCACCGGGCAGAAGTGATCACATGTGATCCGATAGGCCCATGGATTCTCGGACCCTGTACCTGTTCTGCTCCGCCGCCCCGCCCGTCTTCGACGTCGCGCGCGTCATCGAGGGTGCGCAGGCCGACGGCTGGGACGTCTGCCTCGGGCTGACCCCGACCGCCGCGAGATGGCTCGCCGAGTCCCTGGACGGCCTCGCGGCGCTCACCGGTCACCCGGTGCGGTGGGAGTACAAGCTTCCTGGGCAGCCGGACGTGTGGCCGCGGGCGGACGCGGTCCTCGTCGCGCCGGCCACCTTCAACACCGTCAACGCGTGGGCGCTCGGACTGACCGATCGGTTCGTGGTCGGCGTCGTGGCGGAGGGAATGGGCAAGGGCGTTCCGATCGCGGTGATGCCGTGCGTGAACGCGGCATACGCGCGGCATCCGCAGTTCGACCGGTCGGTGGAGACGCTGAGGAGCGCGGGCGTGACGGTGCTCTACGGGGAGAGCGGGTTCGTCCCGCACTCCCCGGGCGAGGGCGACCCGGCGGCGTACCCGTGGCGGCTCGCCCTCGACGGCGCCCGCCGGCTCCTCGCGCCCAGGGGTACGTGACGCGCGCTCAGAGGTACGTGACGTGCCGGCCCGGGACCGCGAAGCGGAGCCCCGGGGCCACAAAGTAGAGCGCAGAGTCGGGACCGTAAACCGACTCTGCGCTCTGGCTTGTGAAGTTGTTGCCGCCCGACGGTGCGAGGCTGGCGCGACAGGACGTTCGCGCCGCCGGGCGGGGCTCAAGTGGCCCCCGTGGGGGCCGCGCTGGGACCGCGGCAGCGGCGACGGGGTTCCGGAGGTCCCTTCCTTCAGGTCAAGAAGGGGGCCGGGCGCCCTTACCACCGCACTGGCTCGCACACCGCCGCGGTCCTCACGCTGTCCGCACCGCCGACCACCCCTCATCCGGGCCGCCGGTCCGGACTGCGCACGGGTCATGACCTCCCGTCATCACCCGTACGCCGTCTCGGTGTTCTAGTCCTCGCGCAGGGCGCGGACCGCTTCCTCGACGCGCTTGCCGTACTCCGGGTCCGCGGCGTGGAAGTGGGCGAGGTTCTTCTCGATCACGTCCTCGCGGCTGACCTGGGAGAGGCCACCGGCGATGTTGGCGACCAGACGGCCCTTCTCGTCCTCCGACATCAGGCGGAAGAGCTCGCCCGCCTGGAAGAAGTCGTCGTCCTTGACGTGGGCCGGGGCCTCGTGGGTGCCCGTGTAGCCGTGGATCGCCAGCGGGGCGGACAGCGCGGCGTCCGTCTGGGCCGGGCCCGCGTAGGAGTTGGGCTCGTAGTTCTTGTCGTGGCGCGAGCCGTAGCGGGTCGCGTGCAGACCGTCGCGGCCGTAGTTCTCCGCGACCGTCGCCTTGGGCGCGTTCACCGGCAGCTGGGTGTGGTTCACACCGAGGCGGTAGCGGTGGGCGTCCGCGTAGGCGAACAGGCGGCCCTGGAGCATCTTGTCCGGCGAGGGACCGATGCCGGGCACGAAGTTGTTCGGGGAGAACGCGGCCTGCTCGACCTCGGCGAAGACGTTGTCCGGGTTGCGGTCGAGGACCAGACGGCCCACGCGCTGCAGCGGGTAGTCCGCGTGCGGCCACACCTTGGTGAGGTCGAACGGGTTGAAGCGGTAGTTCGCGGCCTCGGCGGCCGGCATGACCTGGACGTACAGGGTCCACGAGGGGTTCACACCGCGCTCGATGGCCTGCAGCAGGTCCGTCTGGTGGGAGTTGGCGTCCTTGCCGACGAGCTCGGCGGCCTGCTCCGACGACAGGGAGCGGACACCCTGGTTCGTCTTGAAGTGGTACTTGACGAAGAAGGCCTCGCCCGCCTCGTTCGTCCACTGGTAGGTGTGCGAGCCGTAGCCGTTCATGTGACGGTACGACGCGGGGATGCCGCGGTCGCCCATCAGCCAGGTGATCTGGTGCGTCGCCTCGGGGGCGTGCGCCCAGAAGTCCCAGACGTTGTCCGGCTCCTGCTTGCCCGTGAAGGGGTCGCGCTTCTGCGAGTGGATGAAGTCGGGGAACTTGATCGGGTCCTTGATGAAGAACACCGGGGTGTTGTTGCCGACGAGGTCGTAGTTGCCCTCTTCGGTGTAGAACTTCAGGGCGAAACCGCGCGGGTCACGCACCGCGTCCGCGCCACCGAGCGAGTCGGCGACCGTCGAGAAACGGATGAACGTCTCGGTCCGCTTGCCGACCTCGGAGAGGAAGGCGGCCTTCGTGAAGCCGGTGACGTCGTCGGTCACCTCGAAGTGGCCGTACGCGCCGGAGCCGCGGGCGTGCACCACACGCTCCGGGATGCGCTCACGGTTGAAGCGCGCCAGCTTCTCGAGCAGGTGCTGGTCCTGCAGGAGGATGGGGCCACCGACGCCGGCGGTGGCGGAGTTCTGGTTGTCGGCGACGGGGGCGCCGGACTCGGTCGTAAGCACGCGCTTCGACATCGTGACCTTCCGTACTGGAGCTGCACTGGGGACGGACCTGGAGCGTAAATTCGCCCGGAACGGAACGTCAACAGTTTGTTGAAAATGAAGTTTGATGTTCCGGGTGGCGGCGGCGCCTGGGCGCGACAGGACAGGTGTCAGCGCCACCGCCACCCGGAATTCCGGGGGGACCGCTCAGTCGAGGAGCGGCCCTCGTACTCAGACCTGCTGGCCGGAGAGGCGCTCGACGGCGCGCAGCAGGGCGGAGTGGTCCAGGCCGCCGTCACCCTGCGCACGCAGGGAGGCGACGAGCTGGGCGACGACGGCGCCGACCGGAAGCGCGGCACCGACATTGCGGGCGGCGTCGGTGACGATGCCCATGTCCTTGTGGTGCAGGTCGATCCGGAAGCCCGGCGCGAAGTCGCGGTTGAGGAAGTTGTCCTTCTTGCGGGTCAGCACGGTCGAGCCGGCCAGACCGCCGTTGAGGACGTCCAGGGCCGCCTTGAGGTCCACACCGGACTTCTCGAGGAAGACCACGGCCTCGGCGCACGCCTGGATGTTGACCGCGACGATCAGCTGGTTGGCGGCCTTGACCGTCTGGCCGGAGCCGTGCGGGCCACACAGGACGATGGTCTTGCCCAGCGTCTCGAGGATCGGCTTGGCGGTGTCGAAGTCCGCCTGCTCGCCACCGACCATGATCGACAGTACGGCCTCGATGGCGCCGGCCTCGCCACCGGAGACGGGGCAGTCCAGGACGCGGATGCCCTTCTCGGCGGCGGCCTTGGCCAGGTCGACCGAGGTCTGCGGGGTGATCGACGACATGTCGATCAGCAGCGCACCCTGCTTGGCGTTCTCGAGGATGCCGTCGGGGCCGTAGGCGATGGCCTCGACCTGCGGGGAGGCGGGCACCATCGTGATCACGACGTCGGCGTCCTTGACGGCCTCCGCGATCGAAGCGGCGGCCGTGCCGCCGGCCTTGGCCAGACGGTCCAGCTTGTCCTGCTCCAGCGTGAAGCCGGTGACCTGGTAACCGGCCTTCAGCAGGTTCTCGGACATGGGCGAACCCATGATGCCGAGACCGATCCATGCGACCTTCGGGAGGTTGGTGCTCATGAGGGTACCTCTCTCAAAACGTGGTGCGTAAAGTCAGTTCGCGCGTCAGTTGGCCGCGCGCAGCGGCTCCGGGAGCCACTCGAAGGAATCCGCGCTCGGGCGGTCGCCGGCCTTGTACTCCAGGCCGATCCAGCCGTCGTAACCGGCCTTCTTCAGGCGGTCGAGCAGGTCGGCGAGGTCGAGGTCGCCGGTGCCCGGCGCGCCGCGGCCCGGGTTGTCCGCGATCTGGACGTGACCGGTCTTGTCGGTGTACTTCGTGATGACCTCGACGAGGTCCTCACCGTTCATCGACAGGTGGTACAGGTCCATCAGGAACTTGGCGTTGCCGAGGCCGGTGGCCGCGTTCACCTTGTCCACGATCTCGATCGCGGAGGGGGCGCTCACCAGCGGGTAGAGCGGCGACTCCGGCTTGTTGAGGGCCTCGATCAGGAGGATGGCCCCGACCCGGTCGGCCGCGCGGGCCGCCAGGACCAGGTTCTCCAGGGCGAGTGCGTCCTGGACCTCCGGGTCGACTCCCTCGACGCGGTTGCCGTACAGCGCGTTGAGGGCCTTGCAGCCCACCGACGCGGCGAAGTCGGCGACGAGGTCGATGTTGGCGCGGAAGCGGTCCGACGCCTCACCGGGTACGGAGAGGGCCCCGCGGTCCGGACCGGGCAGCTGCCCGGCGTAGAAGTTCAGGCCCACCAGCTGGGTGCCGGCGTCGTCGAGCGCCTTCTTGAGGGCGTCGAGCTCGCTCTGGGCGGGCGTGGCGGTGTCGATCCAGGGCCACCACAGCTCGACCGCCGTGAAGCCCGCGGCGGCGGCGGCCGCAGGGCGCTCCAGAAGCGGGAGTTCCGTGAAGAGGATCGACAGGTTCACATCGAAGCGCTGGTCCGTGTATCCCATGAGGGGCGGCGCTCCTTCCGTATTGCGGAAGTCAGTTTCTGTCTGTCGGAATATTGCATGGTCGTGTCGAGGTGTGTCAAGGGGGTGCCCGCGCGGCCCGTGGTCGACGCGCGCAGGTCGGGGGCCGGACGGCCCCTCCGGTCCCGGATCCCCCCGCCCCGGCGCGAGGGCGGCGCGCGGGGCCAGTGGCGGATCGGTGCCCGCGGTGGCCCGGGGGGTGGGCGGGGCGGCCTCACGGACCCGTCCGCGGGGCGGGTCTCTTTCGCAATGGCTGATAAATGACAAAGCCTCACAGGGAACACACAGTTCAATATTTCGGCCCCGTGGTGTGACCGGCGCATATGCGTTTTCGGGCGCCGTTCGGCCGGGAGCCCGGCGATTGTGCGGAATGACTGATTCGCCGTACGGCGCGTGATCATGAAAGCGTCATGAGAATTGACACGCTTATGTCACGCTGGCAAGAATCACGGCGTTCGCTCGACGAGTGGGCATTGGTACAAACCAAACGCCTGAATTGGGGGAGAGATGAACATTCGAAAGAGCATGGGTCTCGTCGGAGCCGGCGCCCTGCTGATGCTCGGCTCGGGGGTGGCGCTCGCGCCGGCCGCGACCGCGGCGTCCACGGGCACGGGCCAGGCGGTCTCCAACTCGCAGTCGGCCCAGGGTCAGGTCAAGACCGGCGTGGCCTCGAAGTCGCAGGACAAGTCGCTCGGCAGCAAGGCCGCCGCCAAGGGCGAGATCAGCGCCATGGCGAACTGCTGGAACGGCTGGACCTCCGGCCGGAACTTCTACATGACGTGTTCCGGCAACGGCTACCGCGTCTACGTGGACTGCTCCAACGGCTACCGCTACACGTTCGGCACGTACTACTACGGCACCTGGAACCACACGCTGACCTGCCCCTCCGGTACGTACGCCATCTGGGGCGGCTCGATCGGCGGCTGATCCGGGCCCGCTCGTCCCCGCCGAACGGACCGGCCCGGCCGTGTCCGGCCGACCGATCGCGGCGGAACGTCACTGCTGAAGACCGAATCCGTGGACTGTCCGGACAGCCCACGGATTCGGTCTGTCCGCGTTCCCCGACGGAATGATCTGCTCCCGTTCTTCTCAGCTTAATTTCATGAACCTCTCATCGGTCTCTCGGTGCGCTGCCGGAATCATGATTGACGCACCCACGGTGCGGAAAATTCCAGAGATTCGATGAGGAGTTCGCGTTGAAACTGCAGCCGCTAAGCCGAATTGCGATGACGTCCGTCGCCGTGTTGCTTCCGGCCGTCGTGCTCACAGGGTGCGGGTCCGGCGAGAAGAGCGATGTCCCTTCCGCCGGCGGCACGAAGTCCTCCAGCCCCTCGACGCAGAAGCCGGGCGGCGGTGACCCGGACGCCTCCGTGCTGAAGTTCGTACGGTGCCTGCGCGACAACGGCCTCAAGGTCGACGACCCCGAGACGAACGGCAATGTCTCCATCCAGGTCACCGACACCCAGGACCAGGCGAAGATCGACAAGGCGCAGAAGGCCTGCAAGCAGTTCATGGACCAGGGCGGCAGCAGTGGCGGCGGCGCGGCCCCCGGGGGAAAGGAGACCGAGGAGCACAAGGTCTGGCGCCTCAAGGTCGAGAAGTGCCTGCGCGCCAAGGGCTTCGAGATGGGCGACATCAAGGAGGGCCAGCAGGCGGCGCACGAGAAGGCGTCGAAGGACTGCTACAAGGAGGCCGGCCCGGTTCCGGGTGAGGGGCAGTGAAGCACGCCACCGGTGAGCACCCCACCACCGGCGATCCGGCCACCAGCGGTCCCGCGAGCACTCCCGGGGCCGGCCCGGCGGCAAGCACCGTGGTCGGCCCCCCGCACGGCGGCGACCACGACACCGTGACCCATCCCGACGACCACGCACCCCACGCCCCCCGCGCCCGTCGCACCCGCGCCCTGCTGGTCTCCATCGCCGTCGTGCTCGCCGCCGGAACCGTCGTCGCCGTCGTCCTCCGTGACCGACCGGGCGGCAACCCCCCCGCCCCGCTCGCGGAGACGGCGGCGACGACACCCGTCACCCGTGGCGACCTCGCCGCGACGGACAAGCTCGACGGCACCCTGGAGTACACCGACGAGGTGTACCTGCCCAACCGCCTCGCCGGGACGGTGACCTGGGTGGCCGGGCCGGGGGACACCGTCTCCAGAGGCGGTGTCCTCTACCGCCTCGACGAGAAACCCGTGGTGCTCCTGTACGGGAGCATCCCCGCCTACCGGGCCTTCGGGCCGGACATGTCCGACGGAGGCGACGTACGCCAGCTGGAGAGCAACCTCGCCGCCCTCGGCTACACCGGCTTCACCGTCGACGAGGAGTTCACCGAGAACACCGCCCGCGCGGTCAAGCGCTGGCAGCGCGACCTCGGGCTGCCGAAGACCGGGCAGCTGGAACTCGGCCGGGTGCTGTTCGCACCCCAGGCGGTGCGGGCCGGCGCCGCCGACCGCAAACCCGGTGACGCGGCACAGAGCGGCAGCCCCGTCCTCGCCACCACCAGGGCGGAGCGCTCGGTGACCGTGAAGGCCACGATGTCCCAGCAGCAGCTCCTGCCCGTCGGCAAGCAGGTCCTGGTCACTGTGCCCGGCCACGAGAAGCCGGTTCCCGGCAAGGTCACCTCGGTCGGCACGGTGATCGGCGGCGGAGGGGGCGGTGACAAGGACGGCGACGACGGCGACAAGGACGGCGGGAAGAACCCCCAGGGAGGCGACCGGACGGTGGTCGTACGGATCGCCCTGCTCGACCAGAAGGCGGCCGGCACCCTCACGTACGCCCCGGTCCGCGTCGCCGTCGAGAGCGAGCGCCGCAGAAACGTCCTGTCCGTGCCGGTCGCCGCGCTTCTCGCCCTGCGCGAGGGCGGTTACGGCCTCCAGGTCGTCGAGGGCGACAGGACGCGGATCATCCCGGTCACGACCGGCCTGTTCAGCGGCGGCAGGGTCGAGGTGTCGGGCACCGGCGTCACCGAGGGTCTCAAGGTCGGGACCCCCGCCCTGTGAACGCCATCAGCGAGGTGACCGACGCACCGGCCGACGCGACGGCTCCGCCCGACGGCCCCGTCATCGAGCTCACCGGAGTCACCCGCAGCTACCCCGGCAGCCCGCCCGTCCACGCCGTACGCGACCTGTCCCTGCGGGTCATGCCCGGCGAACTGCTCGCCGTGGTCGGCCCCTCGGGGTCAGGGAAATCGACCCTCCTCAACCTGATGGGCACGCTGGACCGGCCGACAGCCGGCCGGGTCGCCATCGCCGGATACGCCGTGGAACGGCTCTCCGACCGTGAGCTCTCGGCGCTGCGGGCCGAGCACATCGGCTTCGTCTTCCAGCAGTTCTTCCTCACCTCCGGAGTGAGCGCCGTCGACAACGTGGCCGAAGGCCTGCTCTACGCGGGGCTCTCCCGGCGGGCCAGGAACGCCGCGGCCGTCGAGAGCCTGCGCCGGGTCGGCCTCGGACACCGGCTGCACCATCGCCCGCACGAGCTGTCCGGCGGTGAACGGCAGCGGGTCGCGCTGGCCCGCGCGGTGGCGGGGCGGCCCTCCGTGCTGCTCGCGGACGAACCCACCGGGTCGCTCGACACGGCGTCCGGCGCGAGCGTCGTCGCACTGCTCCGGGAACTCAACGCCGACGGCACGACCATCGTGGTCATCACCCACGACACGGAACTGGCCGCCCAACTGCCGCGCCGGGTCTCCATGCGCGACGGCCGGATGGCCGAGGACGCCGGCCGGCCCCGCAGCTCGCCGTACACCGGTCCCACCGGCGGGGAGGCCGCCCGATGACCCCCTCGCGCACCCCGAACCCCACCCGCGCTTCCGGGTCCCGAAGCTCCCGTCCCGCCCTGCGCCCGGCCCGCCTCGGCCCGCTCGACGTCCTGCGCCTGAGCCTGTCCGGGCTCCGGGCGAAACCCCTGCGGGCCGTGCTGTCGGCCGCCGGGATCTCCATCGGCATCGCGGCGATGGTGGCGGTGATGGGCATCTCCACCTCCAGCCGCGCGGAGCTCCAGGCCACGCTCGACACCCTCGGGACCAACCTGCTGCACGTGGAGGCGGGGGAGTCCCTGACCGGCGGCGAGGCGAAGCTGCCCACCGGCGTGACCGGCATGGTGCGCCGGGTCCCCCCGGTCACCGACGCCAGCGCCGTCGGCGCGGTCGACGCCAAGGTCTACCGCTCCGACCTGATCCCCAAGGAGGAGACCAACGCCCTGGAGGTCTTCGCCAGCCAGCCCGACCTGCTGACCACCCTGGGCGTACGCACCTCCCACGGCGTCTGGCTCAACGGGGCCACAGGGAGGTACCCGGCGGTCGTGCTCGGGTCCGCCGCGGCTCGCAGACTCGGTGTCGTCCGGGCGGACCCGGACGTGCAGGTCCTGATCGGGGGCCGTCCGTTCACGGTGATCGGCATCCTGGAACCGGTGGTGCTCGCTCCCGAGCTGAACAGCTCCGCGCTGATCGGTTTCGAGGCCGCCCGGCGGACCCTGGACTTCGACGGCCATCCCACGGCCGTCTACGTCCGGGCCGAGGAGCACGCGGTGAACGACGTCCGCGCGGTGCTCGCCCGTACGGCCAATCCGGAACAGCCCGACGCGGTACGCGTGGCCCGCCCCTCGGACGCGCTCGCCGCGAAACTCGCCGCCGACGAGGCGTTCACCGGGCTGCTGCTCGGCATCGGAGCGGTCGCCCTGCTGGTCGGTGGCATCGGTGTCGCCAACACCATGGTCATCGCCGTCCTCGAACGGCGCGGTGAGATCGGACTGCGCAGGGCACTGGGTGCCACCCGCGGCCAGGTCCGCAACCAGTTCTTCACCGAGTCCCTGGTGCTCTCCGGGCTCGGCGGCTGCGGCGGCGCGGTCCTCGGGCTGCTGATCACGACGCTGTACGCGCAGCACCGGGGCTGGCCGGTCGCCCTGCCCGCGGTGGCCGTCGTGGCCGCGGCGGCGGGCACGCTGGTCATCGGGGCGGTGGCCGGGCTGTATCCGGCGATGCGCGCGGCCCGGGTCTCCCCGACGGTGGCGCTGGCGGCCGGCTGACGCCGTACCGCCCCCGGGGGGAGCCGGGCCTGCCGGAGCCCGGCCGCCTGCCAGTAGCGTGGGGGCATGGTGCGATTGAGAGTGGAGTTCACGACCGAGCCCTTCGACCTCGACGAGGCGCCCGCCCACGCGGTGGTCGCGCGCGAGGTCATCCAGGCGGCCCAGCTGGACGCGGTCGACGTCGGTCCCTTCGGCAACACGGCGGAGGGCCGCGCCGAAGCCGTCCTGGACGCGGTCGACGCGCTGCTGCGCCAGGCCCTGGGCGCGGGCGCCACTCGCGTCTCCCTCCAGGTCAACGTGATCGAGGAGGGCGAGAAGTGAGCGAGCCCAGAGACCACCACCCGCTGGTCACCGCCGTGAAGCCGCTCGTCGACGCCATGGGGGCGGAGATACTCGTCCCCGAGCTGGCCCAGCCCGACGACGTCGTCCTCGCCTGGGAGGGCGAGGACGTGCTCGCCGTACGCCTGCCGCAGCTGTCGGACTCCCTCGACCACATCCTCGCCGCCATGGAGCGGCGGCACGGGATGCCACTGGCCGAGCTGGACCGCCGGGTGAAGCAGGAGATCGTGCGCACACTGGAGGCCAGGGGCGCGTTCTCCGTACGGCACGGTGTGGAGACCGTGGCGGGGGCCCTCGGGGTCAGCCGCTTCACCGTCTACAACTACTTGAACAGGGAGAATCCCGCCAAGGGCGGCTAGTAGATCGTGTTGGCCAAGAGTCGTCGTCCAGATGTCGGGACGGCGGCTTTTGCGTAGCCCGATTTTTCAACAAAGTGTTGACGTGGTGTTGCGGGAGGGCGTTAGCTATCCGCAGCCCGTCCGACGCACAGCGAAAAACAGCCACGGAGGCTTCCCGTGACTTCAGGCACGACACCGGGCCTCACCCGGTTCAACACCTCGGAGGACAGCGACGCTGTCGCCGCGCTCCACGAGGTGTGTTCCAGCTCGGCGTGGGGGAGCAAGATTCTCGCCCAGCGCCCGTACACCACCGCAGAGGCTCTCTTCCTCGCCAGCGACGCCGCCATGGCCGAGCTGTCCGCCGAGGACCTGGCCGACGCGATGGCGGGCCACCCGCCGATCGGTCGCCCGAAGGCCGGGGACCCGACCTCCTCCCGCGAGCAGAGCGGGATGGCCGGAGCCTCCGAGGAGCTCAAGGCGGAAATGCTCGAACTCAACCTGGCCTACCAGGACAAGTTCGGCCATGTCTTCCTCATCTGCGCCACCGGCAGGACCGGCGAGCAGATGCGTGACGCGGTCCGTGAGCGGATCGAGCACACGCCCGAGCAGGAGCGGGAGATCGTCCGCACCGAGCTGGGCAAGATCAACCGCATCCGGCTGACCCGTCTCGTAGAGGAAGAGAGCGCATGAGCACGGAAACGACCGCCTCGGTGTCCACGCACATCCTGGACACCAGCATCGGACGCCCCGCCGAAGGCGTGGCCATCTCGCTCGAGGCCCGCAGTGGCTTCGACGGCGAGTGGGTCGCGCTCGGTGGCTCGGCCACCGACGCGGACGGGCGTTGCAAAGACCTGCCGGCGCTGCCGGAGGACACCACCCATGTACGTCTCGACTTCGAGACCGAGGCGTACTTCTCCAAGAAGCAAGCCGAGGCGCAGCAGGACGCCCCCCGCGTAAGGGACAGCGGTGCGTTCTTCCCGGAGGTGGCGATCACGTTCGCCGTCAAGCCGGGCGAGCACTACCACGTACCGCTGCTGCTCAACCCGTTCGGCTACTCCGTTTACCGAGGGAGCTAGCAGACATGCCCACGATTCTCGGCCAGAACCAGTACGGCAAAGCAGAGAACCGCGTCGTCAAGATCACGCGGGACGGCGACACCCACCACATCAAGGACCTGAACGTCTCCGTCGCCCTCTCCGGCGACATGGAGGACGTGCACCTCTCGGGCTCCAACGCCAACTGCCTTCCGACCGACACCACCAAGAACACGGTGTACGCGTTCGCCAAGGAGTACGGCATCGAGTCCGCCGAGCAGTTCGGCATCCACCTCGCCCGTCACTTCGTGACGAGCCAGGAGCCGATCCACCGTGCGCGCATCCGCATCGAGGAGTACGCCTGGGAGCGCATCGAGACCTCCGAGGCCAACTCCCAGTTCATCGGCTCCGACGAGGTCAAGCACTCCTTCGTCCGCAAGGGCCAGGAGACGCGCGTTTCGCAGATCACCTACGACGGTGAGAAGTGGGAGGTCATCTCCGGCCTCAAGGACCTCATCGTCATGAACTCCACCAACTCGGAGTTCTGGGGCTATGTCAAGGACAAGTACACCACCCTCCAGGAGGCGTACGACCGCATCCTGGCGACCCAGGTGTCCAGCCGGTGGCGGTTCAACTGGACCGACGACGAGCAGCGCATGCCCAACTGGGAGAAGTCGTACGCGCAGGTCCGCAGGCACATGCTCGAGGCCTTCGCCGAGACGTACTCCCTCTCGCTGCAGCAGACCCTGTACCAGATGGGCTCGCGCATCATCAACCACCGTTCGGAGATCGACGAGGTCCGCTTCTCGCTCCCGAACAAGCACCACTTCCTGGTGGACCTCGAGCCGTTCGGTCTCAAGAACGACAACGAGGTCTACTTCGCGGCGGACCGTCCCTACGGTCTGATCGAGGCCACCATCCTTCGGGACGGCGTCGAGCCGCAGATCCCGGTCGACATGACCAACCTCTGACGCGGGACTGAGTACGTCCCCGCCCGTCCGAAGCAGGGCGGGGACGTACCAGACCGGAGGGAACTCCCATGGCATCGCCTGCATCGGGGCCGGTAGCAGAAGGCCCGTGTTCCTCCCCACCGGCGCATCCGGTGGCCCCCTCCGTCCACCCGGTGGACGAGAAGCTTCCCGGCTCGCGGCTCGTGCCCGCCGCGCTCCAGCACATCGCCGCCATGTACGCGGGCGTGGTCACCCCTCCGCTCATCATCGGCCAGGCCGTCGGCCTGGACGCGGCCGGGATGACCCGGCTGATCGCCGCGAGCCTGCTCATCGCGGGACTCGCGACCCTCCTGCAGACCCTCGGTGCCGGCGGGTTCGCCGGAAACCGGCTGCCGTTCGTCAACGCCGCCTCCTCGGCCGGCATCGCCCCGATGCTCGCGATCGCCGAGACCAGTGCTCCGGGCCACCAACTCCCCGCCATCTACGGCGCGGTGATGGTCGCCGGTGTCTTCTGCCTCGCCGTCGGCCCGTTCTTCGGCCGGCTCCTGCGCTTCTTCCCGCCGCTCGTCACCGGCGTCGTCATCACCCTCATCGGGGTCACCCTGATGCCCGTGCCCGTGAGCTGGGCCCAGGGCGGCGCCGAGGAAGCCGCCGACTTCGGCGCCATGAAGTACCTGGCGCTTGCCGGCTTCACCCTGGTCGTGATCCTTCTCTTCCAGCGCTTCGCCAAAGGCTTCCTCAAGCAGATCGCCCTGCTGCTCGGCCTGTTCATCGGCACCCTCGCGGCGATCCCCTTCGGCATGGCCGACTTCTCGGCCCTGCGCGAGGCGCCCGTCGCCGCGCTGCCGGCGCCCTTCGCCTTCGGCGCCCCGGAGTTCCAGCCCGCGGCGATCCTCTCCCTGTGCATCGTCATGCTGGTCCTGATGACGGAGTCCAGCGCCGGGATGCTCGCCCTCGGCGAGATCTGCGAGCGCCGGACCGACGGCGGGACCATCACCAGGGGCCTGCGCACCGACGGCATCGCCACGCTGCTGGGACCCGTCTTCGGCGGCTTTCCCACCAGCGCGTTCGCACAGAACGTCGGTGTCGTCACCCTGACCCGCGTACGCAGCCGCTACGTCGTCGCCGTCGCCGGCGGCGCGCTCCTGGTCCTCGGGGCCTTCCCGATGCTCGGCGCCGTCGTCTCGCTGGTGCCGATGCCCGTACTGGGCGGCGCCGGAATCGTCCTCTTCGGTTCCATCGCCGTCAGTGGCATCCGTACACTCTCGGAAGCCGGGCTCGACGACAGCTCCAACATCATCCTGGTGGCCGTCGCCCTCGGAGCGGGCATCATCCCGCTCGCCGCGCCCACCTTCTACGCGGACTTCCCGGCCTGGGCACAGACCGTGCTCGGCTCCGGCATCAGCGCCGGAGCGCTTGTCGCGGTCACGCTCAACCTTTTCTTCCACCATCTCGGCACCCGGGCCCGTCACACGGTTCCGGCACTCAAATCCCCCTAGGGTCCTGCCGTGCCCCGCCCCCGAGGACTTCGCCCGGTCCGGGGGGTTCCCCCAGCCACAGACAGACAAGGAAGCACCATGGCAGCATCGGCAGCCCAGCGCATCGTCATCGAGAACTGTGCGATCGCGACCGTAGACGCCAACGACACCGAGTACGCCTCCGGCTACATCGTCGTCGCCGACAACAAGATCGAGTCCATCGGGGCCGGCAAGGCGCCCGAGGGCCTGGAGAACGTCGTACGCCGCATCGACGGCACCGGCCACCTGGTCACGCCCGGCCTGGTCAACACCCACCACCACTTCTACCAGTGGATCACCCGGGGTCTGGCCACCGACCACAACCTCTTCAACTGGCTGGTCGCGCTCTACCCGACGTGGGCGCGCATCGACGAGCCGATGGCCCGCGCCGCCGCGCAGGGCTCGCTCGCCATGATGGCCCGCGGCGGTGTCACCACCGCGATGGACCACCACTACGTCTACCCGCAGGGCTCCGGCGACCTGTCCGGCGCCATCATCGGTGCCGCCTCGGAGATGGGTGTCCGCTTCACGCTGGCCCGTGGCTCCATGGACCGCAGCGTGAAGGACGGCGGCCTGCCGCCGGACTTCGCCGTCGAGACCCTCGAGGGCGCGCTCGCCGCGACCGAGGAGACCGTCAAGAAGCACCACGACGCCTCCTTCGACGCGATGACCCAGGTCGCCGTCGCGCCGTGCTCCCCGTTCTCCGTCTCCACCGAACTGCTCAAGCAGGGTGCGGAGCTGGCCCGACGCCTCGGTGTGCGCCTGCACACGCACGGCTCGGAGACCGTCGAGGAGGAGCAGTTCTGCAAGGAGCTGTTCGGCATGGGCCCGACCGACTACTTCGAGTCGACCGGCTGGCTCGGCGAGGACGTGTGGATGGCCCACTGCGTCCACATGAACGACTCGGACATCGCCGCCTTCGCCCGTACGAAGACCGGTGTCGCCCACTGCCCGTCCTCCAACGCCCGTCTGGCCGCCGGCATCGCCCGCGTCCCGGACATGCTGAAGGCCGGCGTCCCGGTCGGCCTCGGCGTCGACGGCACCGCGTCCAACGAGTCCGGTGAGCTCCACACCGAGCTGCGCAACGCCCTGCTGATCAATCGTCTCGGCGCCCACCGCGAGGCCGCCCTGAACGCGCGTCAGGCCCTGCGCCTCGGTACGTACGGCGGCGCCCAGGTCCTCGGCCGCGCCGACCAGATCGGCTCGCTGGAGGCCGGCAAGCTCGCCGACCTCGTCCTCTGGAAGATCGACGGCCTCGGCCACTCCTCCATCGCCGACCCGGTCACCGCCATCGTCTTCGGCGCGGCGGCCCCGGTCACCGCGTCGTTCGTCAACGGCAAGCAGATCGTCGAGAACAACCGTCTGCTGACCGTCGACGAGGACGCCATCGCCCGCTCCGCGCGGGACGAGGCGCAGCGCCTGGCGCGGATCACCGCGCAGGCCTGAACCCCCTGATAGTCCGGCTGGGGGGGACGGCCCCCGGCCGGCGGCCATGGACCCGAGCGGGGTCCGTGGCAGCCGTTCGGGGGGTGACCGTACGAAAAGAGGTACGGCACCCCCCGCACGGTGACTCGTGTCCGTTGACCGGACACGGCACTGGGCAGCTTCACCGAGCACGACCGCGCGGCACCCCCACGGCGCGCGCCAGCAGTACTGCACCACCTGCACCACGCACCACTTCGCACCACCTCCCTGATATCCGCGTCACCGCCGACGTGTAACCGACCGGAGGAACCGCCGTGGCCGCCAAGCCCAGGTTTCACAATGATGCAGACGCCGCAGCGCCCGACGACCGGAAGCACCCGGTCGACGAGACGCTCCCACCCCTGAAGATGTTCACCAGCGGTCTCCAACACGTGGCCGCGATGTACGCGGGCGTGGTGGCCCCGCCCATGATCGTGGGGCCCGCCGTGGGCCTCGACGCCAAGGACACCGCGTTCCTGATGGGCGCGAGCCTCTTCACCGCGGGCATAGCCACCCTTCTCCAGACCCTGGGATTCTGGCGGGTCGGAGCCCGCCTGCCCTTCGTCAACGGAGTCTCCTTCGCCGGTGTGACTCCCATGATCGCCATCGGCAAGGACCGGGGATACGACGGCGTCGCCGTCATCTTCGGCGCGATCATCGTCGCCAGCGTGCTGGGATTCGTCCTCACGCCGTACTTCTCCAAGCTGGTCCGCTTCTTCCCGCCCGTCGTCACCGGCACGGTGATCACGCTGATCGGCGTCTCCCTGCTCCCGGTGGCCTTCAACTGGTCCCAGGGCGGCAATCCGACGGCCCCCGACTACGGCTCGATGAAGAACATCGGCGTCGCCGCGCTGACCTTCGTCATCGTGCTCGCGCTGCGGAAACTGCTGCGGGGCTTCCTGCAGCAGATCGCCATCCTGCTCGGTCTCGTCGCCGGCACGCTCATCGCGATCCCGATGGGCATGACCCACTTCGACGCTATCAAGAACGCCGACGTCGTCGGCTTCCCGACGCCGTTCCACTTCGGCGCCCCGCAGTTCGAGATCGCCGCGATCATCTCCATGTGCATCGTGATGCTCGTCTGCATGACCGAGTCCACCGCCGACATGCTCGCCCTCGGCAAGATCGTCGACCGGCCGGCCGACGAGCGGACCATCGAGGGCGGTCTGCGCGCCGACACCCTCGGCAGCGCCATCAGCCCGCTCTTCAACGGCTTCATGTGCAGCGCCTTCGCCCAGAACATCGGCCTGGTCGCCATGACCAAGGTGCGCAGCCGCTTCGTCGTCGCGGCCGGCGGCGGCATCCTGATCCTGCTCGGCCTGTGCCCGATCGCGGCCTCCGTGATCGCGCTGGTTCCGCTGCCGGTCCTCGGCGGCGCGGGCATCGTCCTGTTCGGCTCGGTCGCGGCCAGCGGCATCCAGACCCTGGCCACCGCCGCGCTCGAGAAGGGCGAGAACGCGCTGATCGTGGCCGCCGCCGTCGGTATCGGCCTGATCCCGATCGCCGCGCCGGAGTTCTACCACGCCTTCCCGAAGGACCTGCTGGTCGTCCTCGACTCGGGCATCAGCACCGGCTGCGTGGTCGCCATCGTCCTGAACCTGGTCTTCAACCACCTGGGCAGGCGGCGCGACGAAGCCGGGACCCCGGAATCCGTCCCGGCCACCGATCCGGCGACGGTGGTGGCTGTCCACTGAGTACGGTGCGTCTCCCGATGGCCGGTCCCCGCCCGCGAGGCGGGGACCGGCCCGTCGTGGTCCTCATCAACCCCAACACCTCACAGGCCACCACGGAGATGATGACGGCGATCGCCCGCCGGACCCTGGGCGATCGGTTCGCCGTCCGGGGTGTGACGGTGGCGGAAGGCCCCCGGATGATCGTCACCGAGAGCGCGCTGCGGGCAGCCGCGCCGCAGGTGCTCGCGGCAGGACGTGAGGCGACCGCCGGTGGCGACTGCGCCGCGATCCTGGTCGGCGCCTTCGGCGACCCGGGCGTGGAGGAGCTCCGGGCGCTCACCGATGTGCCGGTGGTCGGACTCGCCGAGGCCGCGCTCGGGGAGGCGGCGGCCGGGGGAGTCCGGTTCGGCGTCGCGACGACGACACCGGAGCTGGCCGGGGCGATCGCGTCCCGCGTGGCCGGGCTCGGCCTCGCCGAGCAGTACACCGGTGTCCGGCTGTCGGGCGGGGAGCCTCAACGTCTCGCCGAGGATCCCGAGTTGCTCCGGGAGCGACTGGCGGGCGCGGTGGCCGCGTGCATCGAGCGGGACGGCGCGCAGACCGTCGTCATCGGCGGCGGGCCGCTGGGCGAGGCGGCCGAGGCGCTGCGTGAGCGGTTCGACGTGCCGGTGGTCGGGCCGGTCCCGGCCGCGTGCCGGCGGATCGTACGGGCGCTGGTGAACGGCTGAGCTGTCCAACTGCCGGTACGGCGCCCTGGAGCGCCGTACCGGCGGGCGCTCAGCCTATGTGGTAGCTGTCGCCGTAGACCTTCCAGTCCAGCGGGGTGTGCAGATCCAGGTTGCCCTTCCGCAGGAAGACGCGCTGGGCGGTGTCCACCCTGCTGGTGTCCTCGTGGGCCTCCTCCTGCTTCATGGCCCAGACGCGTGCGTCGAGGAAGGCGTTGAGGTAGGCCACCTCGTCGCCACCCTGGGCCGGCGGCTTCGCCTTCGCGAGCGCCTTGCGGCGGATGCTGCTGAAGCCGGTGCTGTCCCCTCCGTCTCCGTGCATGACGATCGCGTCGTAGTAGATGAACTGCCCGAGGACGCCGATGCCGTCGCTCTTACCGCGCTTGACCGCCGGGTTGAAGTACACCCGGTCGCGCTCGTCGTTCTGTGCCTTGCGGAAGTCGGGGTCCTCGGCGGCCCGCTTCCAGTCCCGGGTGAAGTTCGGGTCGAGGCCCGCGTGGGAGTCGCTTCCGTCCACCTCGCGCAGGGCGGGCAGGTACTTGGCGAGGACGTTGCCCGGCTTGCGGGCGGTGTAGAGCTCGACCAGATCCAGCATGTCGCCGGTGCCGGAACAGAAGCCGATGATGCCGGCCGTGTAGCCCCGGCCGTCGTCGATGTCCTCGATGTACGGGTACTGCGCCTTCCAGTTGAGCGAGGAGTTCTCGGCGCTGGACACGAGCTTCATGGCGATCTCCTTCTTCGCCGGGTCGTCGAGTCCGACGGCGCGCGGCGCCGGAGCGGCGGCGGCGTGCGCGGAGTCGGGGGCGGGAGCGGGGTTCGCCACTGCGGCGGTCGCCGGGAGGGCGACGAGGGCGAGACCGAGCAGGACGCGGGGAACGATGCGGGGGGTGGGCACCTGGCCTCCAAGGGGAGTGCGTCACAACGGTGTTCTGTTAGGAAGCTTTCCTATCAGAGTCGACGCCGTGCCGTACACCCGTCGGAGGCAAGCGAGTTGAACGCCCGCGTTCCCGTCTACGGCCTCGGCGACCACCCGGGGTCGCGTCCGCTTAGGCCGATGACCCGGTCGAGCAGGGGCGCGTCGTCCGGCACCGGGACGACCGGGCCGAACAGCCCTCCCTGGTCGGAGCCGTCCTCCGGCGGCAGGAGCAGGGCGTAGGAGGACTCCAGCGCGGCCCCGTCCGTCACCTCGTACCGCTGCCCGGTGGCACGGGCCAGGTCCCAGCCGTGGATCAGCAGTTCATTGAGCGCGACCCGTCCCGCGACCGGTGCGGGCAGTGCGAGCCCTCCGGCCTGGGTGTCCCCCTCCCAGGCGGCCGGTTCCCGCCAGGCGGCGGCCAGTTCGTCCAGCCTCTGGGGGAGAGCGGCCCGCCAGTCGTCGGGAAGGACCGGCTTGACCGAGCCCGGAGGAGTACTGGTGGCCGGGCCGAGATCCTTGCGCGCCGCTTCCCGGAAGGAGACGCTCAGTCCGAGGACGTGCGCCAGCAGCTCTCGTACCGCGTACTCGGGACACGGGGTCGGGTCCCCGAGCCGCTCGTCGTCGACGGCGGCGGCCACCCGGGCGACCTGGCCGGCGAGCGTCCCGAGGTCGAGCGTCCCCATCGGGCCCCGCTGATCGGCCTGCGGGCGCTGTGGGCTCCGGCCCGGCGGGTTCTGACGCTTCTGAACATTCTGCGGGTTCTGCGGATTCTCCATACGGGGCAGACTGGCGGAGGGCCGGAAAGTCATCGGTCATGACGCGCCCCCGGCCCCCGCCCTCCTGTGGCACTCCTCCTCCAGTGCCGGATATGCCTGGGCGATGGCCTCGCACAGCCTTCTTCTCAGCAGTCGCTCCGCCTCGGCGCGCCCCGTGGACCCGAAGAGCCCGTCCAGCAGGGCGTCGTACCGGGACAGTGCGTACAGCAGATAGCCGACCTGCCAGCGCACGAGCGCCTCCGCCGTGAGCGGTGCCCGCGCGTCCCCCAGGGCCCTTCTGTGCAGCACGGCCCGCCGCTCGAGCTCCGCTCTCGGCAGCCGGGGCACCCGGATCGGCTCGGCCCGGATCGCCGCCAGCACCGCGAGCCGCCGCCGCTCGGCCGCGACCCGCCCCGAGCCGCCGTAACCCCGGCTGAACTCCGGTGTCCGCTCGACCGCTTCGACCCGGGCGACCTGATACAGCCGCACCGGCGCGAACGAACGGCGCCGGGGATCGCGCCCCTGCACATCCGGCTCGCCGAGCAGATCCCGCACCATGGCGTCGGTCCAGCCGCGCTTCCGCAGCCCGGTGAGCGTCATATAGGTCGTACGTTCCGTCATGATTCCCCCTGATGTCATCTACGGAGAGTGACGAAATCAAGTGAAGCGCACGGCACTGACAACAGCCTCCCGAACCCCGTTCCGTGGCCGGGCTCTTGATGTCGGGCCGCGCCTGTGCGATATAGGTCTGGACCATTCCGTCGGACGGAGGCTTTCCTGTGCAACGCCCGCCCGTGTACGCCGTGTTGGCATGCGCCGCCGCGCTCCTGCTGGCCGGCTGCGGCGGGGAGGACCAGGACACCCGGAGCCCCTCGGCCCCCACCGGCGTGACCGCGCATTCCGGAAGCGCCACCACCGTCCACGTCATGTGGAGCGCGTCCTCCGACAACCGCCGTGTCGCGGGCTACGAGGTCTATGCGAAGGGCCGGAAAGTCAGGGACGTCCCCGCGACCACCTTGATGGTCGACGTCGTGGGGCTGAGCCCCGCGTCGGCGTACGCCTTCACGGTCCGGGCCCGGGACGCCGCCGGCAACCGGTCGCCGCACAGCGCGTCCGTCCCCGTCACCACCCTCGCCGCGACCGCCGACGACCGCACGCCTCCCTCGCGCCCCACCGCCCTCACGGGCAGTGCGGATCCCGCACGTCCCGCCGTCACGCTCACCTGGCGCCCCTCCACGGACAACCGGGCCGTCACCGCGTACGACATCTACCAGGAGGACTCCCGGATCCACACCGTCCCCGGCACGGCGACGAGCGCCCGCGTCACCGGACTGCGCGCCGGCACCATCTACTCGTTCACCGTGCGCGCCCGCGACGCCGCCGAGAACGCCTCCCCGGACAGCAACCCCGCCGACCTGACCACCACCGGATCCCAGGGCAGCGCGCCTGGCACCGCCCCGACGGACCTCAGAGCCACGGCCCGCGCCGGTGAGATCGCCCTGACCTGGACTCCGCCGAAGACGGGAGCCCCGGTCAAGGAACACCAGCTCTACCTCAACGGCACCTTCGCGACGACCATCGTCTGGGGCGCGCAGCCCCCGCCGGGCCGGGCGGCCTACACCTTCACGGTGTCCGATCCGCCCGGCGCCCGCTACAGCGTCAAGATCCGCGCCAGGCTCCCGGACGGGACATGGGGGGACTTCTCGGCCCAGCGGACCGTGGTGGTGGTCCGCTGAGCCGGGGCACGACCGGGGGGAGCCGCCTGGCGAGGGGTCAGGACACCGCGGTCAGAAACATCCCCGACGCGTCCGCGCCCGGCGTGTTGCGGCAGGTGTGGTTACCGCCGGCCGTCGCACCGATCAGGCCGAGGCAGCGGCCGAGGGCGAGCTGACCGAAGTAGTTGGGGTGCATGGATTCCTGGACGGGCCCCTGGGTCTCGTTGCTGTCGATCCAGCGCACCCACTCGCTCGCCGCGGCCGACGGGGGCTGACCGGCGGTCACCAGCCGGCTCGCGCTCGCGCACACCTCGCGCCCCTGGAGGGCGTCACGGAGGTCCAGGAACTGCGTGCCCTTGGTCGCCGCGACGCTCTTGATGCGTCCGGCGAGTTGCGGGACGAGGGAGGTGCGCGCCCAGTCCGAGTCGCGGTTCCAGAAGGGGCAGCCGCCGGTGTTGACGCGGGACCAGCCGCTCTCCGAGTAGCGGTTCTCGGAGCCGCGCGGGATCGGAGACGGGTAGGACTGGAGCACGACGCGGTAGGTGGAAGGCGCCTGCCCGGCGGCGGTCATGACCGCGCGGATCTCGTCGACGGCCTTGGCGACGCCGCTCATCGCCCCGTCGATCCTGGAGTCGACCACGGCCTGCTGGTCGTCGTAGCAGTACGAGTACCAGACGATGTAGTCCGTGGCGCACTTGGTGATGATCTCGCTGAAGCCGAGGTCGTTGCCGCCGATCGACAGGGATATCAGCCTGATGTCGTGCGTCGCCGCGAGCGCGGCGAGCCGGTCGGCCTGCGGGGCCTCGCCGCGGTACGCCACGCCGCCCTGCGAGGCGCGGAAGACGTTCTCCGTACGGGCGCCGGAACAGGCCAGGTTGACCAGGACGTCGGCGGTCCCCGTGAGCCCGGTGACCGGCGCGGAGTCGGAGCGGTGGCAGCCGTTGGCGACGGTCGCGCCGTACACACGGCTCGGGTCGTACCCGCTGCCGGTCCAGGCGCGGTCCGTGCCGTCACGGCTTCCGGTGTTGGTGAGGCTGTTGCCCTGCCACCGCCCGGCCTCGCCGGAGATGAAGCTGTCGCCCATGGTGACCACGGCGGTGGGACGGGCGGCGGTCGCGGCGTGGGCGGGGGCGGGCAGGGTGAACGCGAGGGGCAGGGCGAGAGCGGCGGTGAGCAGGCGGGACATGCGTCTGAAGCGGAATCCGGGCACGGCGGTACTCCTGCGGAAGGGCATGCGGGGAAACATGCGCGTGGGGGAGACGGGCCGCCGGCCGGTGGCATGCGGAATCTCGCACCCACGGCCTTGTTACCGCTAGGTAGCTGCATGTCTCGTTTTCATCACGCGGCTCTTCATCACGCGGCCCGGCGTGCCACCCGCGCCGCCCCGCCCCGGCCTCCGCCGGACACGGCTCCGCCCCCTGGCGCTGTGCGCGCGCCAGGGGGCGGAGCCGTCAACGAGCCTCTGCTCGGCTGCTGTGCGTCAGCCGACCAGCTGCTCGTACGCGGGGAGGGTGAGGAAGTCCGCGTAGTTCTCGTCCAGCGAGACCTTCAGGAGCAGGTCGTGGGCCTGCTGCCAGTTGCCCGACTCGAAGGCCTCGTCGCCGATCTCGGCGCGGATCGCGGCCAGCTCCTCCGCCGCGACCTTGCGGGCCAGCTCGGGGGTCGCCTTCTGGCCGTTCTCGAAGACCACACCCGCGTTGATCCACTGCCAGATCTGCGAGCGGGAGATCTCGGCCGTGGCCGCGTCCTCCATGAGGTTGAAGATCGCGACGGCGCCCAGGCCCCGCAGCCACGCCTCGATGTAGCGGGTGCCGACCTGGACCGCGTTGCGCAGGCCCTCGTAGGTGGGGCTCGCGTCGAGGGAGTCGATGGCGATCAGGTCGCCCGGCGCCACGGAGACGTCCTCGCGCAGGCGGTCCTTCTGGTTCGGCTTGTCACCGAGGACCGCGTCGAACGACGCCATCGCGATCGGGACGAGGTCCGGGTGCGCGACCCACGAGCCGTCGAAGCCGTCGCCCGCCTCGCGGTCCTTGTCCGCCTTGACCTTCTCGAAGGCGACCTTGTTCACCTCGGCGTCCTTGCGCGACGGGATGAACGCGGCCATGCCGCCGATGGCGTGCGCGCCGCGCTTGTGGCACGTACGGACCAGGAGTTCGGTGTACGCGCGCATGAACGGGGCCGTCATCGTCACCGCGTTGCGGTCCGGGAGGACGAACTTGGAGCCGCCGTCACGGAAGTTCTTGACGATGGAGAAGAGGTAGTCCCAGCGGCCGGCGTTCAGGCCCGCGGCGTGGTCGCGGAGCTCGTAGAGGATCTCCTCCATCTCGTACGCCGCCGTGATCGTCTCGATCAGCACGGTGGCGCGGACGGTGCCCTGCGGGATGCCGACGTAGTCCTGCGCGAAGACGAAGATGTCGTTCCAGAGGCGGGCCTCCAGGTGCGACTCCGTCTTCGGGAGGTAGAAGTACGGGCCCTTGCCGAGGTCGATCAGACGCTTGGCGTTGTGGAAGAAGTACAGACCGAAGTCGACCAGCGCGCCGGGGACCGGGCGGCCGTCGAAGCGCAGGTGGCGCTCCTCGAGGTGCCAGCCGCGGGGGCGCATGACGACCGTCGCGAGCTGCTCGGCCGGCTTGAGGGCGTACGACTTGCCGGTTCGGGCGTCGGTGAAGTCGATCCTGCGCTCATAGGCGTCGATCAGGTTCAGCTGACCCAGGACCACGTTCTCCCAGGTGGGCGCGGAGGCGTCCTCGAAGTCGGCGAGCCAGACCTTCGCGCCCGAGTTCAGCGCGTTGATGGTCATCTTGCGGTCCGTCGGGCCGGTGATCTCGACGCGGCGGTCGTTCAGGGCCGCCGGGGCCGGGGCGACCTTCCAGCTGTCGTCCTCGCGGAGCTGTGCGGTCTCCGGGAGGAAGTCGAGCGTGGACGTGCGGGCGATCTCGGCGCGGCGCTCCGCCCGGCGGGCGAGGAGCTCGTCCCGGCGAGGGGTGAACCGCCGGTGCAGCTCGGCCACGAAGGCCAGGGCCGCGTCGGTGAGCACTTCCTCCTGGCGGGGCAGGGGCTCGGCTTCAACGACGGCCAACGGGGACGGCGCTGGTGCGGACATGAACTGTCACTTCCTTCAGCGGACTTCACGGGCGGTGCTGAGCGGCCGCCGAGCGTCTTCAGGCGGCACGCAGTGCCGCAGGCGCCGAGATACGGCCGCGGGCGCCGTCAGGACTCTCAGGCGCTTCTGAACAGTGGATACTAGTTTCCTCATAGTGGAAGTTCAATGGTTTGTTGACATCGAGATTCTCTGGATCGACAGAATCTGGCGCTGAGTGCCACCTCGTTCACTCAAGGTGCTCCAGATCCTCCGGCGTGTCGATGTCATAGGGCTCGGCCACATCCGAACAGTCCACCAGCGTGATCGCATCCCGGTGCTCGGCCAGATAGTCCCGCGCGCCCCGGTCGCCGAGCGCCCCCGCGACGATCCCCTCCCAGCGGTCCGCTCCGAAGAGCACCGGATGCCCGCGCTTCCCGGCGTACGAGGCGGCCACCAGCGCGTCCCGCGAGCGGTACGCCGCCCTGACCCTCGCCACCGCCTCGGCTCCGATCCCCGGCTGGTCCACCAGGCTGACGAGCGCCGCGCCGGCGTCCGTCCCCGCCAGCGAGGCGAGCCCCGCCCGCAGCGACGAACCCATGCCCTCCTCCCACCGCGGGTTGTCGACCAGGACGCAGCCCGGCAGCGCGGCCCGCTCCCGGACGAGCGCCGCCGAGGCTCCCAGGACCACATGGATCACCTCGCAGCCGCCCTCCCGCAGCACCCGGACCGCGTGCTCCACCAAGGGGCGGCCGCGGTGTTCCAGGAGAGCCTTCGGGCGGCCCCCGAGCCGCCGGCCGCCGCCGGCCGCGAGCAGGAGTCCGGCCACGGGAGGTGTCAAAGAAGTCATGAGCACTGCTTACCTCATCACGGGCCCCTGACCAGCCCCTGCTTTTCGGCCGCCTGCCGGTCCCCACCCGTCCGCCAAGTGGCGCCCACGACGCGAGATGGCGTAACTTGCCCGCGGCCCCCAGCGACTGACCACCGCGCCACGGGCCAGTTCGGACGCCAGAACGTGTGGGGGAGACAACTGTGTTGCGGAGCATGGGGCAGAGGCGTGTGACGGGCAGCGGCGAGGACCCGAGAGTGACGGAGCTGAGCGCTGCCGTCTCCCGGCTGCGCCGCGAACTCGCCGGTCACCGCGCCGAGTTCACCGACCGCGGCATCGCCGAGGACGAACTGGCCTCGCTCGCCGCGATGGCGGCCGGCGGGGTTCCGGAGGTAGGGCGGCTGCGCCGTTCCCTGCTGCTCGTCGCCGGGGCGATCGGCTCGGTGAGCGCCCTCGGAGCGGCGCTCACGGAGGTGCGCAACGCCGTGGAACTCTTCGGCGAGCCGCCGTACCCGCGGGACTGACTGCACGGGCCGCCTGCCCTGGGGGACCGGCCGCACGGGCCACCGTACCCGCGGGACATGCCGCACGGGCCGCTGTACCCGCGGGACCGGCCGCACGGGCCGCCTGCCCCGGGACTGACCGCGCGGGCCCCCGCCCCGGTTTCCGCCGGCCTGATCCAAAGGACCGGACGCTCCCTAGCGCCGGATCAGCCGCCGGGCCGTCGCTGTCGCCACCGCCGCCGTGCGCGAGTCGACGCCCAGCTTGGCGTAAACATGCACCAGATGCGACTTCACGGTTGCCTGGCTGAGGAACAGCCGCTTGCTGATCTGCTGGTTGGACAGCCCCTCGCCGACGAGCTGGAGCACTTCGAGCTCCCGTTTCGTCAGGGCCTCCGCGGGGGTCCGCATCCGGTCCATCAGCCGGTGCGCCACCGCCGGGGCCAGCGCGGACTGGCCCGCCGCCGCCGTGCGCACCGCCGCCGCGAGCTCCTCCGGAGGGGCGTCCTTGAGCAGGTAGCCGCTCGCGCCGGCCTCGACCGCCGCCAGAATGTCGGCGTCCGTGTCATACGTCGTGAGGATCAGCACCCGGGGCCCACCCGGCAGCGCGGTGATCGCGGCCGTCGCCTCCGAGCCGTGCATCCCGGCGCCGAACTGGAGGTCCATCAGCACGACGTCGACGCCCCCGGCGGTGGCCCGCTCGACCGCGCGCTCGGCCGTGGCCGCCTCCGCGACCACCTCGAAGTCGGCCTCGGTGTCGAGGACCGCGCGCAGCCCCGCCCGAACGACGGGATGGTCGTCGGCGAGGAGGAGTCGGACGGTCATAGGGCGCCTCCGGCGGCTGTGGCGGGCAGGGGAAGGGTGACGGCCACGGCGGTGCCCTGGCCCGGCGCGGACTCGACGGCGAACGTGCCGCCCAGAGACTCGGCGCGCGAGCGCATCGCCGGCAGCCCGAACCCGCCGTCCGACGAGGGCCGGGCGGCCGCCGGGTCGAACCCCTTGCCGTCGTCGACGACGTCCAGGGCCACCGAGGTGTCCATGAAGGTCAGGGTGATCTCGACGCGCTCGGCGCCCGCGTGCCGGACCGTGTTGGCCAGCGCCGACTGGGCGGTCCTGAGCAGCGCCACCTCGTACGGCGTCGGCAGCTCGGCCGGCGTCCCGCTCACCGAGAACCTCACGCGGGGCCCCGGATCAGGCCCCGCTCCCGGCTCGCACAGCCGCTCCAGCGCGGCGGCGAGCGACCCGTGCTCCAGATCGGGCGGGCTCAGTGCCCGGACGAAACGCCGGGCTTCCGCCAGATTGTCCTGCGCCGCCCGTCGGGCCCGGTCGATATGGGCGCCCGCCGGGGAGCCGTCCGGCAGCACACGCTCGGCCGCCCGCAGCAGGAGCTGGATCGAGGACAGCCCCTGCGCCAGCGTGTCGTGGATCTCCCGGGCCAGACGCTCACGCTCGGCGAGTGTGCCCGCGTGGCGCTCGGCGGCCGCCAGTTCGGCCCGCGTCGCGATCAACTCCTCGATCAGCCGGCGCCGCCGCTCGCTCTCCCGGTACAGCGCCTGGTAACCGAGCACGGTCGCCACCGCGACGGCCGCGCCGAGGAGCGGACCGATGAAGACGCCGGGATTGAGCGGCTGGCCATGGCGTACGTACGAGAGGATCGCCGCGCACGCGGTCAGCGCCACGGCCGGCAGGGACCAGCGCGCGGGCAGCAGATGCAGCTGGAGGAAGTAGAGCGGGAACGCCACCCACAGCGCGTCCTGAGTGAGCCAGAGCAGCGCCGGCCAGGCGGCGCACAGGACGCCCAGCCACAGTCCGGCCGCCCTCGGGGAGACCCGTACGGAGGGGAGGAAGGAGCCCGCGGCGTAGGCCGCGCCCATCAGCGCGGCGGCCACGACGATCGCCGCGGCTCGGGGGGAGCCGTCGGCCACGGCCCGTATCACCGTCAGCGCCAGCAGGCCCGCCATCAGCAGATGCAGACACAGGCGCAGGGCGCGCAGGACAGGGGTGAGCGAACGGGGATCCATGGTCCGACCAGCGTAGGCGGGACCTGAGGGCGCGCACTCAACCGAAAGATTGATTGCGGAGCCATCCGTGGCGCGATGCCCGGGCCCGCCCGTGCGCAGCACTCTGGTGACCATGTTCGTGGCATGGAGAGATCTGAGATTCGCCAAGGGGCGGTTCACGCTGATGGGCACGGTGATCGTGTTGATCACACTGCTCGTGGGGCTGCTGTCCGGGCTGACGGCGGGATTGGCGCGGGAGAACATCTCGGCCATCACCGGGCTGCCCGCCGACCACCTGGCCTTCGCCGCCCCGCCCTCGGGGCAGGGGGTCTCCTTCACCAGTTCCGTGGTGACGAAGGACGCCTGGCGGGCGTGGGAGGGGCGGCCGGGGGTGACGAGCGCCGCGCCGCTCGGCATCCGGACGACCAACGCGACCGCCGGTGACCGTACGGCGGCGGTGTCGGCCTTCGGCACCGATCCGGACGCGGGGATCGCGCCCGCCGGCCCGAAGCCGGGCCCCGGCCGGGTCGTCCTCGCCGAGTCGGCCGCGGCCGAGCTGGGCGTCGGGGTGGGCGACACCGTACGGCTCGGGCCCCTGGAGGCGCGGGTCGCGGCGGTCTCGGGCGACGCCTCCTACAGTCACACCCCGGTCGTCTGGACCTCGCTCGCGGACTGGCAGAAGCTCGGCCGCAGCGGCGCGGCGGCCGGGGAGCAGGCCACGGTCGTCGCGCTCACGACGACCGACGGCGCCGATCTCGCGGCGGGCGACAGGGCCGCCGGGACGCAGACGAAGACCATCGACGGCGCCCTCACGGCCATAGGGTCCTACCAGGCCGAGAACGGCTCGCTCCAGCTGATGCGCGGCTTCCTCTTCGTCATTTCGGCCCTGGTCATAGGGGCGTTCTTCACCGTCTGGACGATCCAGCGCAGCGGTGACGTGGCCGTACTGAAGGCGCTCGGCGCCTCGACTCCGTATCTGCTGAAGGACGCGCTGGGGCAGGCGGTGCTGATGCTCGGCGCGGGCACGCTCCTCGGGACCGCGCTCGCGGTCGGCATCGGCGCGCTGGTGAGCGGCGGGAACGTGCCCTTCGTCCTCGAACCGCTCACCGTGCTGGGCCCGGCCGCTGTGATGATCGGTCTCGGGATGCTCGGCGCGGCTCTCTCCATCCGGCGGATCACCGCCGTCGACCCTCTGACCGCGCTGGGAAGTGCACGATGACCTTGCGCCTCGATGACGTGACGCTCACCTACCCGGACGGCGACGGGCGCCTGACCGCCCTGGACTCCGTCTCCCTTGAGGTCCCGGCGGGGACGCTGACCGCGGTCGTCGGCCCTTCCGGCTCCGGCAAGTCGAGTCTGCTCGCGGTCGCGGCCACGCTGGTGTCCCCGGACCGGGGCCGGGTGGTGGTCGACGGGACGGACACCGCCGGACTCGACCCGGCCGGCAAGGCGGCGCTGCGTCGCGAGCGCGTCGGCATCGTCTTCCAGCAGCCCAATCTGCTGCCTTCCCTGACAGCAGCGGAGCAGCTCCAAGTGATGGCCCATCTGGCGGGGTACGAGGGCAGCGGTCGCGGCGGGGCGCGGGAGCGGGCCCTGGGCCTGCTCGACGCGGTGGGCCTCGGCGGGCAGGCGGGCCGCCGCCCGCACCAGCTCTCCGGCGGTCAGCGCCAGCGCGTCAACATCGCGCGGGCGCTGATGAACGAACCGGCCGTCCTGCTGGTCGACGAGCCGACCAGCGCACTCGATCACGAGCGGGGGGCGGCGGTACTGGACCTGCTGGTCACCCTGACCCGGGAGCGGGGGACCGCCACGGTCCTGGTGACGCATGACCGCGCGCACCTGGAACGGATGGACCGCACGGTCACGGTGCAGGACGGCCGCCTGTCCGAGCCGGCGAGCCGGTAGGGCGGACATGAAGAAGGTCCCCGCCCCGTCAGCACCGGGCGGGGACCTTCTTCATGGTCGGTCCGTGACGGGTCAGGCCTGGCCGTTCGCCGTGTTGGCGAGCGCCGTCGACAGCTCCTCCGCCACTTCCTGGAGGATCGGGACGATCTTCTCCGTCGCCGCCTCCGTCACCCGGCCCGCCGGACCCGAGATCGAAATGGCCGCCGCGGTGGGGGAGTTGGGCACCGGCACCGCGAGGCAGCGGACCCCTATCTCCTGCTCGTTGTCGTCGACCGCGTAGCCCGTGTTCCGCACCAGCTCCAGAGCGGCGAGGAAGCCGTCCGGCGTCGTGATCGTCTTCTCGGTCGCGGCGGGCATGCCCGTGCGGGCGAGCAGGGCACGCACCTCCTCGGCCGGGGTGTGCGCGAGCAGCGCCTTGCCCACGCCCGTGGAGTGCGGCAGCACGCGCCGGCCGACCTCGGTGAACATGCGCATCGAGTGCTTGGACGGCACCTGCGCCACGTACACGATCTCGTCGCCGTCGAGCAGCGCCATGTTGGCGGTCTCGCCGGTCTCCTCGACCAGCCGCGCCAGATAGGGGCGGGCCCAGGTGCCGAGCAGCCGGGCGGCGGACTCGCCGAGGCGGATCAGGCGCGGGCCGAGGGCGTAGCGGCGGTTGGGCTGCTGGCGGACGTAACCGCAGGCGACCAGGGTCCGCATGAGCCGGTGGATGGTGGGCAGCGGCAGGCCGCTGCTGGCGGAGAGCTCGCTGAGCCCGACCTCGCCCCCGGCGTCGGCCATCCGTTCCAGGAGGTCGAAGGCACGCTCAAGGGACTGGACGCCACCGCTGGAGTTGGCTGCGGTTTTGGCGTCGGTGGTGCTGGCGCTGGACGTCGGCACGGCAACGGTCCTTTCGAGGCGGGCGGGCAAGCCAGCAGCCTACCGGGCCGTCCGCCGGTACACACGGGCCCTGCCCCGGCGTCCGGGCCGGTCAGGGCCGGTCGGAAGCGGTCGGTGGGGCTGTTTGTCCGGTGTCTGCGGTCGCGGGTGGTGAGGTCGCAGCTCCCCCGCATGTGCGGAGCTACGTTCTGCTGTGTGAAATTTCCATTCCACTTCATGGAAACATCCAAGTGAGGTGAGCGCCACATTCCGAGGCGCAGGATCCTGGAATCGTCTCCTTGACGGAGGGCGGTCCGGAGTGAAGACTCCTTCAACAGTTCGTTGAATTCCGCTGGGTGGAATCGGTGGGATCTGAGAGAGAGGGGTACGGGTGTCCGACCTGGACGTGAACCTGGTACTGCGTTCGACACGCGTCGTCACCCCCGAGGGGACGCGCGCCGCATCGGTCGCCGTCGCCGACGGGAAGATCGCGGCCGTGCTGGCGTACGACGCCGAGGTGCCCGCCGGTGCCCGGCTGGAGGACTTCGGTGACGACGTCGTGCTCCCCGGCCTCGTCGACACGCATGTCCATGTGAACGACCCGGGCCGCACCGAGTGGGAGGGCTTCTGGACGGCCACCCGCGCGGCCGCCGCCGGTGGTATCACCACGCTCCTGGACATGCCCCTCAACTCCCTGCCGCCCACCACGACGGTCGACAACCTGCGCGTGAAGCAGGACGTGGCCCGCGCCAAGGCGCACATCGACGTCGGCTTCTGGGGCGGCGCCCTGCCCGACAACGTCAAGGACCTGGCGCCGCTGCACGACGCCGGTGTGTTCGGGTTCAAGTGCTTCCTCTCGCCCTCGGGCGTGGAGGAGTTCCCCGAGCTCGACCAGGAGCAGCTCGCCCAGTCGCTGGCGGAGATCGCCGGCTTCGGCGGGCTGATGATCGTCCACGCCGAGGACCCGCACCACCTCGCGGCGGCTCCGCAGAAGAGCAGTGAGAAGTACGCCGACTTCCTCGCCTCCCGGCCGCGCGACGCCGAGAACACCGCGATCGAGAACCTGATCGCCCAGGCCCGCCGGCTCGGCGCTCGCGTGCACGTCCTGCACCTGTCCTCCAGCGACGCGCTGCCGCTGATCGCCGCCGCCAAGCGCGAGGGCGTCCAGGTCACCGTCGAGAGCTGCCCCCACTTCCTCACCCTCACGGCCGAGGAGGTCCCGGACGGC
The DNA here is from genome assembly GCF_055600045.1 of Streptomyces sp. NPDC038280. Classification (NCBI taxonomy): domain Bacteria; kingdom Bacillati; phylum Actinomycetota; class Actinomycetes; order Kitasatosporales; family Streptomycetaceae; genus Streptomyces; species Streptomyces sp. NPDC038280. The sequence continues at coordinate 631,144 of NZ_JBVJYZ010000001.1, read as the reverse complement.
GCCACCGAGTTCAAGTGCTGCCCGCCGATCCGCGAGGCCTCGAACCAGGACGCGCTGTGGGAGGGCCTGGCCGACGGCACCATCGACTGCATCGTCTCGGACCACTCGCCCTCCACCGCCGACCTCAAGACCCCCGACTTCGCCTCCGCGTGGGGCGGGATCTCCTCCCTGCAGCTCGGCCTTCCCGCGATCTGGACCGAGGCCCGGCGCCGCGGCCGCACGCTGGAGGACGTGGTCCGCTGGATGTCGTCGGCCCCGGCGCGCCTCGCGGGCCTCACCCAGAAGGGCGCGATCGAGGCCGGCCGCGACGCCGACTTCGCCGTCCTCGCGCCCGACGAGACGTTCACCGTCGACCCGGCCGAGCTCCAGCACCGCAACCGGATCACCGCGTACGCCGGCAGGACCCTGTACGGAGTCGTCAAGTCCACTTGGCTGCGCGGTGAGCGGATCGCCGACAACGGCACCCTCGCCGAGCCCTCCGGCCGCCTCCTCGAAAGGAACAACTGACCGTGGCGAACCCCAACGGGATACCCAGCTTCACCGGTGACGCGAGCCCGTACGGCGGAGGCGACCCGTACGCCGACTACCGCACGGCCGACTTCCCCTTCACGCAGTACGCGGACCTCGCCGACCGGCGGCTCGGCGCGGGCGTCATCGCCGCCAACGACGAGTTCTTCGCCGAGCGCGAGAACATGCTGAAGCCGGAGGCCGCGGAGTTCGACCCGGAGCACTTCGGTCACAAGGGCAAGATCATGGACGGCTGGGAGACCCGCCGCCGCCGTGGCGTCTCCGCCCAGCAGCCCCACCCCACGGACGAGGACCACGACTGGGCGCTCGTACGCCTCGGTGCGCCCGGCGTCGTGCGCGGCATCGTCATCGACACCGCCCACTTCCGCGGCAACTACCCGCAGGCCGTCTCGGTCCAGGCGACCTCGGTCACCGGCTCGCCGTCCCCCGAGGAGCTCCTCGCCGACGACGTCAAGTGGGTGACGCTGGTGCCGCGTACGGCCATCGGCGGGCACGCGGCCAACGGCTTCGCCGTCGACGTCGAGCAGCGCTTCACGCACCTGCGCGTCAACCAGCACCCGGACGGCGGCATCGCACGCCTGCGCGTCTACGGCGAGGTGGCGCCGGACCCGGCGTGGCTGGGTGTGCTCGGCACCTTCGACCTCGTCGCGCTCGAGAACGGCGGCCAGGTCGAGGACGCGTCCGACCGCTTCTACTCCCCGGCCACCAACACCATCCAGCCGGGCCGCTCGCGGAAGATGGACGACGGCTGGGAGACCCGTCGCCGTCGCGACAAGGGCAACGACTGGATCCGCTACCAGCTGGTGGAGCAGTCCGAGATCCGCGCGATCGAGATCGACACGGCGTACCTGAAGGGCAACAGCGCCGGCTGGGCTTCCCTGTCGGTGTCCGACGGCGGCGAGGAGTGGACCGAGGTCCTGCCCCGGACTCGCCTGCAGCCCGACACGAACCACCGCTTCGTCCTGTCGGAGCCGGCCGTGGGCCGTCGCGTCCGCATCGACATCTACCCGGACGGCGGCATCTCCCGTCTGCGTCTCTTCGGCTCCCTGACGGAGGCGGGCGCGGCGCGCCTGTCGGCCCGCCACCAGGAGCTGGGCGGCTGACGACCGCCTGATGACCCCGGGCGGCAACGACACCCGCCCGGATGCGCGAAGACGCACCGACCCGACAGCACCGGTGCGTCTTCGCGCGCGTTCCGCCCCGCCCGCGCGGGCGGGGCGGACTTCCTACGCCGCGTGCCCCCCGTCGACCGAGAACTCCGCGCCCGTCACGTACCGCGCGCCCGGTCCCGCCAGGAACGACACCATCGACGCGACCTCGTCCGGGTCCCCGAAGCGGCCGAGGGCCGTCATCGTGCTCTGGCCGCCGGCGTACGGTCCGTCCGCAGGGTTCATGTCGGTGTCGATCGGCCCGGGGTGGACGATGTTCGCCGTGATGCCCCGCTCGCCCAGCTCACGGGCGAGGGCCTTGGTCAGGCCGATCAGGGCCGACTTGCTCATCGCGTACAGCGTCCCGCCCGGCCCCGGGACGCGCTGCGTCATGCAGGTGCCGATGGTGATGATCCGCGCGCCGCGCTCCATCCGGGCCGCGGCCGCCTGGGAGGCCAGGAAGGCACCGCGCACATTGACCGCCAGGATCCGGTCGACGTCCTCGGTGGAGAGGCTCTCCAGCGGGCCGAGCACGCCGACACCGGCGTTGTTGACCAGGACGTCGATCCGGCCGAACTCCGCGGCGGCCCGCTCGACGGCTCCGGCCGCGTCCGCCGGGTCCCCCGCGTCGGCGCGGATCGCGAGCGCGCGCCGCCCGACCGCCTCGATCCCGCGGACGACCTCCTTGGCCGCCGCCTCGTCCCGCGCATAGGTGAAGGCCACGTTCGCGCCGTCCCGCGCGAGCCGGAGCGCGGTCGCCGCTCCGATGCCGCGGCTGCCGCCGGTGACCAGGGCCGATGTGGTCGACGTCGTGGACATCTCGAAACCTCCGTGTAGTGCTCAGTAGTGGTTGCGAGTTCAAGGAAACCGTCGCGGCCGCCCCCACGCTGGCGGGAATCGGACAGCGACGCGGGCCCCCGCCCGGCCTCCGCGATGAGTTCCGGCGGCGGGTGGAGTCGGTACATCTGGGACACGATGGAGAACGGAACGAAAGGCGCACGTCATGCCGAAGCTCACCCTCACCACCTTCTTGTCGCTCGACGGCGTCATGCAGGCCCCCGGCGGCCCCGACGAGGACCGCAGTGACGGCTTCGAGTACGGCGGCTGGCTCGTCCCCTTCTGGGACGACGTCACGGGCCAGTTCATGACGGAGGTCTTCGAACGCGTGGACGCGTTCCTCCTCGGCCGCCGGACGTACGAGACGTTCGCCGGCTACTGGCCCAAAGTCACCGACGAGAACGACCCCATCGCGAGCCGCCTCAACACCCTTCCCAAGTACGTCGTGTCGAAGACCCTCGACAAGGCCGAGTGGAACAACTCCACGGTCATCGGCGGCGATGTCCTCACCGAGGTCGCCAGGCTCAAGGAAGCCCCCGGACGCGAGCTGCAGATCCACGGCAGTGCCCGGCTCGCCCAGACTCTCATCGCCCACGGCCTCATCGACGAGTACAACCTCCTCGTCTTCCCCGTCTTCCTCGGCAAGGGCCGCCGGCTCTTCCCCGACGGCGGCGTACCGACCGCCTTCGAGCTGACCGAGCACCGCACCACCCCCGCCGGATCCACGATCCAGGTCTACCGGCCCACCGGCGCCGCGCGGTTCGGCGAATTCTCCCTCGACCAGTGAGCGGCCCGCCGGTACGGTGATCGTTCCGCGTGCGAGCCGCCGACGTCTCCACACTCGTCACCGCGACACCCTTCACCGAGTGGGAGCAACGGCCCTCCATGTCGTCGATCGCCGCATCCGCCTCCCCGCCCGCCCTCGCTCCCCGCCGGGCCTGGCTCACCGATCTGCCCGTCCTGGCCGTCGCGGTCGTGTGGGGCGCCAGCTATCTGGCCGCCAAGGGCATCACGACCACGCACACCGTCATCGCCGTCCTGGTGCTGCGCTTCGCCGTCGTCCTGCCCGTCCTCGCCGTCGCCGGACGGCGCCGGCTGCGGGCGCTGAGCGCGGCGCAGTGGCGTGGAGCGGGGCTGCTCGGGCTCGTCCTCAGCGGGATCTTCCTGCTGGAGACCTACGGAGTCGTCCACACCTCGGCCACCAACGCCGGGCTCATCATCAGCCTCACCATGATCTTCACCCCGCTGGCGGAGGCGGCGGTGACCAGGACCCGTCCGCCCAGGGCGTTCCTGGCCGCGGCCGGCCTGTCGGTCGCCGGTGTCGTCCTGCTGACGCAGGGGGGCGGGTTCACCACCCCCTCCACCGGCGACCTGCTGATGCTGCTCGCGGCCGTCGCCCGGACGGTGCACGTTCTGGCGATGTCCCGGATCAAGGCCGTGCGGAGCGCCGACTCGCTCTCCCTCACCACCGTCCAGCTGGGCAGCGCGGTCGCCGTCTTCGCCGTGCTCGCCGCCGCCCCCGGCACCGGAGCCTCGCCCTGGGCGGTGGCCGTCGGCTTCGGCCCGCGCGAGTGGGCGGGACTGCTCTTCCTTTCCGTCTTCTGCACGCTCTTCGCCTTCTTCGTGCAGATGTGGGCCGTGCGCCGGACCTCCCCGTCGAGGGTGAGCCTGCTGCTCGGTACGGAACCGCTGTGGGCCGCGGCCGCCGGTATCGCGATCGGGAACGAACACCTGGGCGTCCTGGGGCTGGTGGGCGCGCTGCTGGTTCTCGCCGGCACGAGCTGGGGCCGGGGCGCCGCCGAAAGCCGGTCCTAGGAGCTCGATCAGGCCTTCGCCCGTCGGTCGGAGATCATCAGCACCGCGAAACCGAGCACCGCGATCACGATGTTGGCGAACAGCTCCCGGCCCTGCAGAAACGCGACATGGTCGGTCAGGATGTGAGTGAAGCCGAGAAGACGGAACCAGCCGTCCGTCAGTTCACGTATCACTCCACAGCCGCCGCCGAACAGCAGAACCGCACCCAGGATCTCCAGAAACCTCTTCATGTGCCGATGGTGATCCAGTCCGCCGGGCCGCCGCGTGGTCCGAAAGTCTTCGACCGCGCGACTTTGGTATCCGCCGGGCCGGAACGGGAGGTCCCCCACTCCTCGCCTGCGTAACTTGGGCCGCATGACCCGCACGTACCACCCCTGGCTGCTGCCCTCGGCCATGGCGGACCCGCTCGACCTCGGGCTCCCCGGCGACCGGGCCGGACGCGACGGCGATCCACGAGGCGCGGCCCGGCCGCGCCGGACCGTACGCGACTGGGTCGTCGACACCTGTGGCTTCGTCCTCGCCGCGTTCATCGGGCTCCTCGCCGCCGAGGCGAGCGATCAGTACAACACCTCGGACGCCGTCGTCTTCGCCGACCAGCTGGCGGGCGCCGCCGCGTGCTGTGCGCTCTGGCTGCGCCGCCGGTGGCCCGCTGGTCTCACCGTCGTCCTCTCGGTGGTCAGCGCGGTGGCTCCGGCCACCTCGGGGGCGCTCCTGGTCAGCCTGTTCGGGGCCGCCGTGCACCGGCCGTTCAAACAGGTCGCCGCGATCACCTCGGTGGCGGTGGCGGCCGGTGTCGTCCAGGTCTTCGTACGCCCCGATCCGAGCGTCCACACCGGCCTCGCGATCGCCATCACCGTGATGATGTTCCTGCTGATCACCGGCTGGGGCATGCTCGTACGCTCCCGCCGACAGCTCGTCGCCGCGCTGCGGGAGCGCGCCCGGCGGGCGGAGGCCGAGGCCGAACTCCGGGCGCGGCAGGCCCAGCGGGCCGCCCGCGAGGCGATCGCCCGGGAGATGCACGATGTGCTCGCCCACCGGCTGACCCTGCTCAGCGTCCACGCGGGGGCTCTGGAATTCCGGCCCGACGCGCCCCCTGCGCAGGTCGCCAGGGCCGCCGGAGTGATCCGGGACAGCGCCCACGAGGCCCTCCAGGACCTTCGCGAGATCATCGGTGTCCTGCGCGCCCCGGGTGAGGGCGGCGACGAGAGCGACCGGCCGCAGCCCACCCTGGCCACGCTCGGCGCCCTGATCACCGAGTCCCGGCAGGCCGGCATGCGGGTCGTCCTCGACGACGCGATCGACGATCCGGCCGGCGTCCCCGCCGCCACCGGCCGCACGGTCTACCGCATCGCGCAGGAGGGACTCACCAACGCCCGCAAGCACGCCCCCGGCACCGAGGTGACCCTCACCGTGCGCGGCCGCCCGGGGGAGGGGCTGACGGTGGACCTCCACAACCCCGCGCCCACCGGCTCCGTCCCGCACGTCCCCGGATCGGGCCAGGGCCTCATCGGACTGACCGAACGCGCCACCCTCGCCGGTGGACGGCTGACCCACGGAACGGCGCCCGACGGCGGATTCGCCCTGCGCGCCTGGCTACCGTGGCCCTCATGACCATCCGGCTGCTCATCATCGACGACGACCCACTCGTGCGCGCGGGACTCACCTTCATGCTCGGCGGAGCCGACGGCATCGAGATCGTCGGAGAGGGCGCCGACGGGTCCGAAGTGCCCGCGCTCGTAGGGGATCTGAGCCCCGACGTCGTCCTGATGGACATCCGGATGCCGCACATCGACGGGCTCACCGCCACCGAACGGCTCCGCTCCCGGCCCGGCGCCCCCGAGGTCGTCGTGCTCACCACCTTCCACGCCGACGAGCAGGTCCTGCGCGCCCTGCGCGCCGGGGCCGCCGGCTTCGTACTCAAGGACACCCCGCCCGCCGAGATCGTCGCCTCGGTACGCCGCGTGGCTGCCGGTGACCCCGTCCTCTCTCCCGCCGTCACCCGGCAGTTGATGACCCATGTCGCCGACACCCCCGAGCAGCCGCGGCGCGTCACCGCGGCGGGCCGCATCGCCGAACTCGCCCAGCGGGAGAGGGAGGTCGCCGTCGCCGTGGGCCAGGGACGCTCCAACGCCGAGATCGCGGCGGCCCTTTACATGAGCGTCCCCACCGTCAAGACCCATGTCTCGCGGATCCTCGCCAAACTCGGCCTCAACAACCGTGTCCAGATCGCGCTGCTGGTCCATGACGCGGGGCTGCTGGACACGCACGGCGGTGCGTAGGCCGGCGCGATGCCCGTCATCGATCCGGCGTCCGCCACGTGCCCGTCACCTGGTGACCTGGTGAGCTGGTGCTCCGGTGACGGACTGAGGCCGTGACGAGGTGAGGCCGTGAGGTCCTCCTCCCAGCCGGCGGGCGGGCGCGCCGCCGTCAGACCTCCGCGTCGACCTCGTCCAGCACCACCGGACGGCGCTCCCGGCGGGAGAGCTCGCAGGCCTCGGCGACCCGCAGGGCGTTCAGTGCCTCGCGCCCGTCGCAGGGATTGGGCACCTCGGCGCGCACGAGCCGTACGAAGGTGTCCAGCTCCGCCTCGTACGCGGGGGCGAACCGCTCCAGGAAGCCCGGCCACGCCTTGTCCGGCGCGGGCGGACCCTGCGGCTCCACCGAGGTGAGCGGAGTCCTGTCGTCCAGGCCCACGGCGATCTGGTCGCGCTCACCGGCGAGCTCCATACGGACGTCGTAGCCGGCGCCGTTGCAGCGCGTGGCGGTCGCCGTCGCGAGTGTCCCGTCGTCCAGGGTGAGCAGCACGGCCGCCGTGTCGACGTCCCCCGCCTCGCGGAACATGGACGGCCCCGCGTCCGAGCCGGTGGCGTACACCTCGGTGATCTCCCGCCCGGTGACCCAGCGCAGGATGTCGAAGTCATGGACCAGGCAGTCCCGGTAGAGACCCCCGGAGAGCGGCAGATAGGCGGCGGGCGGCGGCGCGGGGTCCGCGGTCGTGGCGCGGACGGTGTGCAGCCGTCCGAGCCGGCCCGACCGTACGGCCTCACGGGCCACGCCGTATCCGGCGTCGAAACGGCGCATGAAGCCGAGTTGGAGTTCCGTGCCGGCCGACTCGACGGCGCGCAGCGCGTCGATGGTTCCGGGCAGGTCCAGGGCGATGGGCTTCTCGCAGAAGGCGGGCAGCCCGGCGCGGGCGGTGCGGGCGATCAGTTCGGCGTGGGAGGCGGTGGCCGAGCTGATGACCACGGCGTCCGGGCCCCGGTCGAAGAGCGCGTCGACGCTCGGCGCGGCCGTCGCCCCGATCGCCTGCGCGACCTGCTCCGCCCGTGCCGGATCCGCGTCCGCCAGCACCAGGGAGTCGACCGCGGGGTGGCGACTGAGCGCGCCCGCGTGAAAAGCCCCGATACGTCCCGTTCCGATCAGTCCGATGCGCATGGCCCCAAGGTGGCGGCGACCCGTCACCATGTCAAGCGTTTGTCCTGACAACCGGACTTCACGACTTCCCGTCATCATTTCCCGGTACTAGGCTCGGGCCGTGTCCCAGCAGCCGAGAGAGCCGAGAAGGCCGAGAGTGCCGCGCGCCGAGGCCGGTCCCGCCGTGTCGCTCCCCCTCGGAGTGGACCGCACCAGCCCGGTCCCGCTCTACTTCCAGCTCGCCCAGCAGCTCGAAGCCGCCATCGAGAACGGCGCGCTGACCCCCGGCAGCCTCCTCGGCAACGAGATCGACCTCGCGAACCGGCTCGGCCTCTCCCGGCCGACCGTGCGCCAGGCCATCCAGTCCCTCGTCGACAAGGGCCTCCTGGTGCGCCGCCGCGGCGTCGGCACCCAGGTCGTCCACAGTCAGGTCAAGCGCCCCCTGGAGCTCAGCAGCCTCTACGACGACCTGGAGGCGGCCGGTCAGCGCCCCGCCACCCTCGTGCTGACCAACCGGGTCGAGCCCGCGACCGCGCCCGTCGCGGCCGCGCTCGGCGTCCCCGAGGGCAGCGACGTCCGGTACATCGAGCGGCTCCGCTGCACCCACAGCGAGCCCATGGCGCGGCTGCGCAACCATCTGCCGGTCGGGCTGCTGGAGCCGGCGACCGAGGTGCTCGAAGCCACCGGCCTCTACCGGATGATGCGGGGCGCCGGCATCACCCTGCACAGCGCCCGCCAGACGGTCGGTGCCCGCGCGGCCACCCCGGCCGAGGCCGAACTGCTCACCGAGCAGGAGGGTGCCCCGCTGCTCACGATGGAGCGGACCACCTTCGACGACACCGGCCGGGCGGTCGAGTTCGGCTCGCACATCTACCGCGCCTCTCGTTACGCCTTCGAGTTCCAGCTCCTCGTCCGGCCGTAGTTCCCCTCCGCTCGCGCTTCGGCCATCTCTGTAAGAATGTTCGGACAAACTCTTGACGGGGTCGCGTCACCGCCGTAGAAACGCACCCAGCCGCAACGGGGCGGCCGGGGAGACAAGGCGGACCCAGGATGCGTACCACCCGTACGACCACCGCGGCGCTGCTCACCGCGGTCGCGCTCACCGCCGCCGGGTGCAGCGGCTCCGGCGGCAAGGAGGCCGACGGCACCGACGGCAAGGCCGCCACCACCCCGCGGATGAAGATCGCGATGGTCACCCACTCCGGGGCCGGAGACACCTTCTGGGACATCGTCCAGAGCGGCGCCAAGGCGGCCGCGGCCAAGGACGACGTCGAGTTCCTCTACTCCGCCGCGCCCGAGGGCAAGGAACAGGCCCAGCTCATCGAAACGGCCGTCGCCAAGAAGGTCGACGGCATCATCGTCACCCTCGCCAAACCCGACGCCGTGAAAGCCGCGATCGCCAAGGCCGTCGCCGCCGGGATACCCGTCGTCACCATCAACTCCGGTGCCCAGCACTCCCTCCCTTTCGGCGCTCTCGGCCATATCGGCCAGGACGAGACCGTGGCGGGAGAGGCCGTCGGCGAAGAACTCGCCCGAAGAGGGAAGAAAAAGGCCCTGTGCGTCATCCATGAACAGGGCAATGTCTCGCTCGAAGAACGCTGCGCCGGAGTGAAGAAGGCCTTCAACGGCACGGTGGAGAACCTCAATGTCGAGGGCACCAATATGCCCGCCTCGACGTCCTCCATCGAGGCGAAGCTCCAGAGCGCCAAGGACATCGACGCCGTCGTGACCCTCGGCGCGCCCTTCGCGGCGGCGAGCGTTCAGGCCAGGAAAGGCGCGCAGAGCAAGGCCGAGATCGACACCTTCGACCTCAACGCGGCGGTGGTGAAGCAGCTCAAGGCCGAGGAGATCGGCTTCGCCGTCGACCAGCAGCCCTATCTCCAGGGCTATCTGGGCGTCGATGAACTCTGGCTCCACAGGACCAACGGAAACGTCGTCGGAGGCGGAAAGCCGGTCCTCACCGGACCCGCCCTCGTCACCGGTAAGGACGTACCGAAGCTCGAGGAATTCACCGCGCGCGGAACACGGTGACGGATCGGATGCCCGATGGCACGACGGATCGGATGCCACACCCGAACACGCACCCGAGGACCGTCCGGCGAATCCCCATGACCGATACTTGGGCGGTCGGGACCAGGCTCAATGTGCCCCGGCCGCACCGGGAAGAACAGCGAGAAGGGCACGGCTTCGTGGCAAAGGTTCGGACAGGGGTACGCGCGATCGGCGCCGTACTGGCGGCGGTCCTCGGAGTCTCGCTCGCGGGATGCAGCAGCACCGGGGGCAAGCGGGCCGAGGACGCCCGCAAGGCGGCCGCGGCCCAGGGCCGCTCGGCGGTGAGCACCCCCCGCTGGACCTTCGCCATGGTCACCCACTCGGGTGATGGCGACACCTTCTGGGACATCGTCCAGAACGGCGCCAAGCAGGCCGCCGTCAAGGACAACATCAACTTCCTGTACTCGCACAGCGACGAGGCACAGCAGCAGGCGCAGCTCGTCGACGCGGCCATCGACAAGAAGGTCGACGGACTGATCGTCACCCTCGCCAAGCCCGACGCGATGAAGGCCGCCGTCGCCAAGGCCGTCAAGGCCGGCATCCCGGTGATCACCGTCAACTCGGGCTCGGAGCAGTCCAAGGCGTACGGCGCGCTCACCCACATCGGCCAGGACGAGACCATCGCCGGTGAGGCCGTCGGTGACGAGCTCGACGAGCGCGGCCGGAAGAAGGCGCTGTGCGTCCTGCACGAGCAGGGCAATGTCGGCCACGAACAGCGCTGCGCCGGGGCCAAGAAGACCTTCGGCGGCGCGATGCAGAACCTCTATGTCGACGGCACCAACATGCCCGACGTGCAGGCCTCCATCGAGGCGAAGCTCCAGTCCGATCCGTCGATCGACGCGGTGGTCACCCTGGGCGCGCCGTTCGCGGACGCCGCCGTCCAGGCCAAGAAGACCGCGCAGAGCAAGGCCGAGATCGACACCTTCGACCTCAACGCCAAGGTCGCCACCGCCCTGACCGCCGGGACGCTCGGCTTCGCCGTCGACCAGCAGCCCTACCTCCAGGGATACGAGGCCGTGGACCTGCTCTGGCTCTACCGGTACAACGCGGACGTGCTCGGCGGGGGGCGGCCGGTGCTGACGGGACCGCAGATCATCACCGACAAGGACGCGGCCGCACTCCAGGACTTCACGGAGCGGGGGACCCGATGAGCACGACCGCACCACCCGCTCCCCGGGCACCGGCCGACGAGCGGCTGCTGCGCACCTCGCCGCTGCGCCGCCTCCTCGGCCGTCCCGAGCTCGGCTCGGTCGTCGGCGCCGCCGCCGTCTTCGTCTTCTTCTCGATCGTCGCGGACAGTTTTCTGCGGACGTCCAGCTTCGGGACCGTCCTCTACGCCGCGTCGACCATCGGGATCATGGCGGTGCCGGTCGCGCTGCTGATGATCGGTGGCGAATTCGACCTGTCCGCGGGCGTCATGGTCACGACCTCCGCCCTGGTCTCGTCGATGTTCAGCTACCAGATGACCGCGAACGTCTGGGTGGGCGTCGGGGTCTCCCTGCTCGTCACCCTGGCGTTCGGGTTCTTCAACGGCTTCATGCTGACCCGCACCAAACTTCCGAGCTTCATCATCACGCTCGGCACGTTCCTGATGCTGACCGGACTGAACCTCGGCTTCACCAAGCTCATCAGCGGAACGGTCTCCACCAAGTCCATCGCGGACATGGAGGGCTTCGCCTCCGCCAAGTCCCTCTTCGCCTCGCAGCTCACCCTCGGCAGCGTCGATCTGAAGGTGACCATCCTGTGGTGGTTCGCCCTGGTCGCCGTCGCCACCTGGATCCTGCTGCGCACCCGCTTCGGCAACTGGATCTTCGCCGTGGGAGGCGGCTCGGACGCGGCCCGCGCGGTCGGCGTCCCGGTCTTCAGGACCAAGATCGGCCTCTATATGGGGGTGGCTTTCTGCGCCTGGATCTCCGGCCAGCACCTGCTGTTCTCGTTCGACGTCGTGCAGTCGGGCGAGGGTGTCGGCAATGAGCTGATCTACATCATCGCCGCGGTGATCGGCGGATGCCTCATCACCGGCGGCTACGGCTCCGCCATCGGCTCGGCCGTCGGTGCCTTCATCTTCGGCATGACCAGCAAGGGCATCGTGTACGCGGAGTGGAACCCCGACTGGTTCAAGTTCTTCCTCGGGGCGATGCTCCTTCTCGCGACCCTGCTGAACGCATGGGTCCGCAAGCGCGCGGAGGCCACGCGATGACATCGGACACCCCGTCGACCGCTCTCGTCGAGCTCGACGACGTCAGTAAGTACTACGGCAACATCCGCGCCCTCGAAGGCGTCTCCCTGGAGGTCCACGCGGGCGAGATCTCCTGCGTCCTCGGCGACAACGGCGCCGGCAAGTCCACCCTCATCAAGATCATCGCCGGGCTCCACCGGCACGACGCGGGCGCGCTGCGGATCGAGGGCGAGGAGACCTCCCTCGCGTCCCCGCGCGAGGCACTGGACCGGGGCATCGCCACCGTTTACCAGGACCTCGCCGTCGTCCCGCTGATGCCGGTCTGGCGGAACTTCTTCCTCGGCTCCGAGCCGACCAGGGGCGCGGGCCCGTTCAAGCGCCTCGACGTGGACCTGATGCGCCGCACCACCCACGCGGAGCTGCTGCGCATGGGCATCGACCTGCGCGATGTCGACCAGCCGATCGGCACCCTCTCGGGCGGCGAGCGCCAGTGCGTGGCGATCGCCCGCGCGGTCCACTTCGGAGCCAAGGTGCTGGTGCTGGACGAGCCGACCGCGGCCCTCGGCGTGAAGCAGTCCGGTGTGGTCCTGAAGTATGTGGCGGCGGCCCGCGACGCCGGCCTCGGAGTCGTACTGATCACACACAATCCGCACCACGCCTATCTCGTGGGCGATCGTTTCGTGCTGCTGAAGCGCGGGGTCATGTCCGGCAGCCACACCCGGGACTCCGTCACCCTGGACGAACTGACCCGCCAGATGGCGGGCGGCAGCGAGCTCGAGGACCTGCGGCACGAGCTGGAGCGGCCCGCGTCCTCGTAACCACGTCCAGTGGCACCTGGCAGAATCGAACCGATGAGTACGTACCGCGATCTCACCTTCCCCCGGGCTCTTCGAGCAGGGGGTACGCCCGGTGCCTCCGCGCGGGCCACCGCCCTGCGGACCATCGGCACGCGGGAGCGGCGCTCGCATCTGACCGCCCCGCGCGTGCCCACGGTCGGCATCGACATCGGCGGTACGAAGGTGATGGCCGGTGTCGTGGACGCGGACGGCGTCATCCTGGAGAAGATCAAGACCGAGACGCCGGACAAGTCCAAGAGCGCCAAGGTCGTCGAGGACACCATCGCCGAACTGGTCCTCGACCTCTCCGACCGGCACGACGTGCACGCCGTCGGCATCGGCGCCGCCGGCTGGGTCGACGCCGACCGGGCGACGGTTCTCTTCGCGCCCCATCTGGCCTGGCGCAACGAGCCGCTGCGCGACGCGCTCCAGTCCCGCCTCGCCGTGCCCGTCATGGTCGACAACGACGCCAACACCGCCGCGTGGGCCGAGTGGCGCTTCGGCGCGGGGCGTGGCGAGGACCACCTCGTCATGATCACCCTCGGTACCGGTATCGGCGGCGCGATCCTGGAGGACGGCCGGGTCAAGCGCGGCAAGTTCGGGGTGGCGGGTGAGTTCGGCCATATGCAGGTCGTGCCCGGCGGCCACCGCTGCCCCTGCGGCAACCGCGGCTGCTGGGAGCAGTACAGCTCCGGCAACGCCCTGGTCCGCGAGGCCCGGGAGCTCGCGGCCGCCGACTCCCCGGTCGCCTACAACATCATCGACCGGGTCAACGGCAACATCCCGGAGATCACCGGGCCCCTGATCACCGAGCTCGCCCGCGAGGGCGACGCCATGTGCGTCGAGCTCTTCCAGGACATCGGGCAGTGGCTCGGGGTCGGCATCGCCAATCTCGCGGCCGCCCTCGACCCCTCCTGCTTCGTCATCGGCGGAGGCGTCAGCGCCGCCGACGACCTGCTCATCGGCCCGGCCCGGGAGGCCTTCCGCCGCCACCTCACCGGCCGCGGCTACCGCCCCGAGGCGCGGATCGCCAAGGCCCAGCTCGGCCCGGAGGCGGGTATGGTCGGTGCGGCCGACCTCGCCCGGCTCGTCGCGCGCCGGTTCCGCCGCGCGAACCGCCGCCGCCTGGAGCGCTACGAGCGGTACGAGCGGTACGCCCAGGCCATCCGCAACGGCGGCGCCGGCTTCGGTACCCGTACCGAGAGCGCCACGGGCACCGGACCCACCGACGGCCCGGCCGGCACCGACAGCACCACCCGCACCGACAGCACCCCCCAGGACCCCACACCATGACCGTGCCCCACCAGTCCACGTCCCCCGACGACAGCGCCGGGCTGCCGGAGGACCGACGCCACAGGACGCGGCGGCGCTGGTTCACCGCGATCGTGATCGTGCTGCTCATCGGCGTCCCGGCCGGCTATCTGGTGGTCTCCGCCGAACAGAGCCGCGACAGCGGCCGTGACAAAGAGGCCGAGTCGTCGGCCACGGGGCTCCGGGCCAGCTGGCCCTCGCTGATGAAGCGCCGCGTCTTCGAGATCCCGATCCCCGACGGTTCCGCCCGGGTCGCGTACTTCGAGACCAGCAACTGGAAGTCCAGCCGGCTCTACGTGCAGTTCACCACCAACGCGAGCGGCCTCGACGACTTCCTGATGAACGTCGGCTCCAGCCGCTCCCAGCTGCGTCCGGGCGAGGTCAGCATCACCAGCCACGAGGCCGAGGTCGTCGGCTGGCACTTCCCGCCGGAGCAGGTCTGGTCGGGCACCTCGCTGACCCGCCCCGACCCGCGGCCGAGCCTCGACGTCACGGTCGACCTCACCGATCCGGCCACGCCCCGGGTGTACGTCGTCTCGACCACGACCCCGTGACCGGAAGGCGGTAGTCCGCTCACTACCCTGGCGCGAGTGAGTGAGACGCAGACGCCCCCGGCCCCGATGACGCAGCCCCAGGCACCCCTGTCCCAGGACCCCCCGCAGGCGCTCAGACCCCTGCAGTACCGCAGTGACGGGCCCGACGACGCGCCCGTGCTGGTCCTCGGTCCCTCGCTCGGCACCACCCTGCACATGTGGGACCGGCAGATACCCGAGCTGGCACGCCAGTGGCGGGTCATCCGCTTCGACCTGCCGGGCCACGGCGGCGCCCCCGCCCACCCGGCCGCCTCGGTCACCGACCTCGCCGACCGGCTCCTGGCCACCCTCGACGACCTCGGCGTCCAGCGCTTCGGCTTCGCGGGCTGTTCCATCGGCGGCGCCATCGGCACCGATCTGGCCCTGCGGGCGCCCCACCGGGTCGCCTCGCTCGCGCTGATCGCCGCCTCGCCCCGGTTCGGCACCGCCGACGAGTTCCGCCACCGCGGCGTGGTCGTCCGCACCAACGGCCTGGACCCGATGGCCCGCAGCGCCCCCGAACAGTGGTTCACGCCCGGCTTCGCCGCGGCCCAGCCCGCCATCGTCGAGTGGGCCGTGCAGATGGTCCGCACGACCGACCCCGGCTGCTACATCGCCGCCTGCGAGGCGCTGGCCACCTTCGACGTCCGCTCCGAGCTGGGCCGCATCGGCATCCCGGCGCTCGTCCTCGTCGGCTCCGACGACCAGGTGACCGGCCCGGCCGAGGCCCGCACCCTCGTCGCCGGCATTCCGGACGCGCGCCTCGCCGTCGTCCCCGGCGCCTCCCACCTCGCGCCCGTCGAGCAGCCCGCCGCCGTCACCGACCTGCTCGTCCGCCACTTCTCCACGGCCCGGCAGACCGCGTCCGACACGGCGACGGGCCTGACGGCGATCGCGCCGCCGCCGCAGATGCCCGCCCTCTCCTCGCCGGTCGCCCCCGTCGCCGAGATCGGCCCCGCGCCGCGGTCCACTCCCGGAGCCACGGACGGCGGCCGTCCCGACCCCTTCGAGGCGGGGATCAAGGTCCGCCGGGAGGTGCTCGGGGACGCGCACGTCGACCACGCGCTCGGCGACGGCACCGGCTTCGCCGCCGACTTCCAGGAGCTGATCACCCGCTACGCCTGGGGCGAGGTGTGGACCCGCGACGGCCTCGACCGTCGCACCCGCAGCTGTGTCACCCTCACCGCGCTGATCGCCGGCGGCCATCTGCAGGAGCTGGCCTTCCACACCAGGGCCGCCCTGCGCAACGGCCTGGCCCCGGACGAGATCAAGGAAGTACTGATCCAGACGGCCATCTACTGCGGCGTCCCGGCGGCCAACAGCGCCTTCCGCGTGGTGCAGCGGGTGATCAAGGAAGAGACCACCCCGCAGGAGTAGGGTGACGGCCGGTACCGGCGTCGTGAGGTGGGGTCGAGTGAAGCTGACGAAGAAGTCGCACGCGTGCATCCGGCTGGAGAAGGACGGGCGGACGCTCGTCATCGACCCGGGCACCTTCAGCGAGGAGGACGCGGCCGTCGGCGCCGACGTCATCCTGGTCACGCACGAGCACATCGACCACTTCAACGAGGACCGGCTGCGGGCCGGGCTCGAGTCCAGCCCGGGCGCCGAGATCTGGACGCTGAGGAGCGTGGCGGAGAAGCTCTCGGCCGCCTTCCCCGGCCGGGTCCACACCGTCGGCCACGGCGACACCTTCAGCGCCGCCGGATTCGACGTCCAGGTCCACGGCGAGCTGCACGCGGTGATCCACCCGGACATCCCGCGGATCACCAATGTGGGCTTCCTGGTGGACGGTTCGGTGTTCCACCCGGGCGACGCGCTCACGGTTCCCGAGCACTCCGTCGACACGCTGATGCTGCCGGTGATGGCCCCCTGGAACAAGATCTCCGAGGTCATCGACTACGTCCGCGAGGTCAAGCCGCGGCGGGCCATCGACATCCACGACGCTCTCCTCACCGATCTCGCGCGGCCGATCTACGACAACCAGATCGGCGCGCTCGGCGGCACGGACCACGGGCGGCTCGTCCCCGGGGACTCCACCGACCTGTGACCGCCCCGGCCGACCGCACCCGGCCGGCTGTCACACCCCGCCGTTAGGCTTCCGGGTATGCGCATCGCCACCTGGAACGTCAATTCGATCACCGCCCGACTGCCCCGGCTGCTGGCCTGGCTGGAGAGCACCGGCACGGACGTGCTGTGCGTCCAGGAGACCAAGTGCACCGCGGAGCAGTTCCCCACCGACCAGCTGCGTGAGCTGGGGTACGAGTCGTCGGTGCACGCCACCGGGCGGTGGAACGGCGTGGCCCTGATCTCCCGCGTCGGACTGGAGGACGTCGTCCACGGCCTGCCCGGCGCCCCGGACTACGAGAGCGTCCACGAACCCCGGGCGATCTCGGCGACCTGCGGCCCGGCCCGGGTCTGGTCGGTGTACGTGCCGAACGGCCGTGAGGTCGCCCACGACCATTACGCGTACAAGCTGCGCTGGCTGGAGGCGCTCCAGGGCGCGGTCGCCGAGGACGCGGCGGGCGAGCGCCCCTTCGCCGTGCTCGGCGACTTCAACATCGCGCCGACCGACGACGACGTCTGGGACGTCTCGCTCTTCGAGGGAGCCACGCACGTCACCGCGCCCGAGCGGGCCGCCCTCGCGGGTCTGCGCGAGCTCGGGCTCGCCGACGTGGTGCCGCGCCCGCTGAAGTACGACCACCCCTTCACGTACTGGGACTACCGCCAGCTCTGCTTCCCCAAGAACAAGGGCATGCGCATCGACCTGGTCTACGGCAACAAGCCCTTCGCCGACGCCGTCAAGGACAGCTATGTCGACCGCGAGGAGCGCAAGGGCAAGGGCGCGTCGGACCACGCGCCGGTCGTCGTCGACCTGGATCTCTGAGGGGGCCGCGGCCCCGGCCCGCCGGGGGATCCGCGCGCCCTATGGTGCGCCGGGCCCCCGCAGTGCGAGGCTGGACTGATGAACATCCCATTCTTGGACGCCTGGCGTAAGTGGCACGGTACCGAGGAGGCCCCGGCGCTCGTCTCGGCCTTCGACCGCGACCCCGAGGGCGTGGCGCAGGTGCTCGCCGAGTGCGAGCTGCTGCGGGCCAGGGTCCAGGACTCGGGGGTCGAACTGGACGACACACCCGCCTCGTTGGAGGCGATCGACCAGCTCCCGCCGCGCTGGCGCGACGACGCCGAGGAGCTGCCCTGGTTCGGCAATGACGCGGGCCTGTATCTCGGCACGGTCATCGTGCGCACGGTCCCGGGCGCTTCCTGGCACGTCCGGCCCGACGGCCAGCCGGTCGTCCGGCTCGTGTCGGGCCGGGAGATCAATGTGGTGGCGGCGGGGCTCGACTGGGCGGTGAGCGGGGCACCCGAGCTGTCTCAGGTGTACGCCGAGGCGGCCGAGAGCTGACCCCCGGGAGGCCGGGCAGCACACCCTTTTGCAGTAAATACGGCTTATGCCGCCTTTATGCGTGTCTCCTCTGAAGTCCCCTTTCGTGCTGGATAGTTTGCGCTGACCTCGACACCGCTGAGATGGGGCAGGGCAGCGCATGGCCGTCGATCCGTTGATCGAACTACGTGACGTCAACAAGTACTACGGCTCCTTGCACGTTCTCCAGAACATCAATCTCAGCGTCGGCCGGGGCGAGGTGGTGGTCGTCATCGGGCCCTCGGGGTCCGGGAAGTCGACGCTCTGCCGCACCATGAACAGGCTCGAGACCACCGCGTCCGGTCACATCGCGATCGACGGGCGGCCGCTGCCGGCGGAGGGCAAGGGACTCGCCGCGCTGCGGGCCGACGTCGGCATGGTCTTCCAGTCCTTCAACCTCTTCGCCCACAAGAGCGTCCTGCAGAACGTCTCTCTCGCCCCCGTCAAGGTCCGCCGCCTCAAGAGGGAGCGGGCGGACCAGCGCTCCCGCGAACTCCTGGAGCGCGTCGGACTCGCCTCGCAGGCCGACAAGTACCCGGCGCAGCTCTCGGGCGGGCAGCAGCAGCGCGTCGCCATCGCCCGTGCCCTGGCGATGGATCCCAAGGTGATGCTCTTCGACGAGCCCACGTCGGCGCTCGACCCGGAGATGATCAACGAGGTCCTGGAGGTCATACAGCAGCTGGCCCGCGACGGCATGACGATGGTCGTCGTCACGCACGAGATGGGCTTCGCCCGCTCCGCCGCGAACCGGGTCGTCTTCATGGCCGACGGAAAGATCGTCGAGGACCGGTCACCCGAGGACTTCTTCACCCACCCGGAGAGCAACCGGGCCAAGGACTTCCTTTCCAAGATCCTCAAGCACTGACCGGGAGGGACTCATGCTGCGCACCCGCCGTCCGCTCGGCGTCCTGGCCCTCGCGCTGTTCGCCGCGCTGACCGCCTGCGGCAAGCAGGGCAGCCCGCCGGTCAAGGGCCCGCAGCCCGACGAGCTGCCCGCCTACCGGGTCGCGACCGGCTTCGACCTGCCCGACTCGAAGACCTGGTCCTCGGCGAAGCGGCGCGGCCACCTCGTGGTCGGCGCCAAGGAGGACCAGCCGTACATGGGCGAGAAGGACCCGGCCACCGGCCGGTACTCCGGCTTCGACATCGAGATCGCCAAGATGATGTCGGCCTCGCTCGGCTTCCCCCCGGCCACCATCGAGTTCCGTACGATCGCCTCGGCCAACCGTGAAACCGCCCTGCAGAACGGCCAGATCGACTACTACGTCGGCACCTACACGATCAACGACAACCGAAAGAAGCTCGTCGGCTTCGCCGGCCCCTACTACCAGGCCGGCCAGTCCCTGCTCGTGCGGACCGCCGAGAAGGACATCAACGGCCCGCAGGACCTCGACGGCAAGCTCGTCTGCTCGGCCGCCGGCTCCACCCCCTACCAGCGCATCGAGGACGACTACCCCGAGGCCGACCTCGTCGCGTACGACACCTACTCGGTCTGCGTGGACAACCTGCTCACCTTCCAGGTCGACGCCGTCACCACGGACGACACGATCCTGATGGGATACGCCGCCAAGGTCCCCGACGAGCTCAAGGTCGTCGGCAAGCCGTTCTCCAAGGAGCCGTACGGCATCGGCGTCCCGCGCTCCGACAACGCGCTGCGGTTCGCCCTCGACAACGCCATCGAGGCCCATGAGAAGAACGGCGACTGGAAGAAGGCGTACGACGCGACGCTCGGACTCTCCGGCGTCCCGGCGCCCGAGCCCCCCGCCATCGACCGCTATCCGGCGAGCTGAGGACCCCGGTGACGACATGGACGTGACATGGACGTATTGACAGAGAACTTCTCGCTCTACGGCAAGGGCTTCCTCGGCACCGTCGAACTCACCGTCTACGCCTCCGCGCTCGCGCTGGTCCTCGGCTTCGTCATGGCGTCCTTCCGGGTCGCGCCCGTCAGGTCCCTCCGGGTCTTCGGCACCGCCTGGGTCACGGTCCTGCGCAACACACCCCTGACCCTGCTCTTCTTCGCCGTCCTCCTCGGCCTGCCGCGCTTCGGGCTCGTCCTGCCCTTCCAGGTCTTCGCGGTCCTGGCGCTGGGCTGCTACACCTCCGCCTTCATCTGCGAGGCACTGCGCTCGGGCATCAACACCGTGCCGAAGGGGCAGGGCGAGGCGGCCCGCAGCCTGGGTATGACGTTCCGGCAGACCCTCGGGGCGATCGTGCTGCCCCAGGCCTTCCGCACCGTCATCCCGCCGGTCGGCTCCACCCTCATCGCCCTCGCGAAGAACTCGGCGATCGCCGGGGCCTTCAGCGTCACCGAGCTGCTCGGCACGTACAAGACACTGAGCGAACTCGGCTACAACATCATCTGGACCTTCGTCTGGATCGCCGTCGGCTACCTGATCATCACCCTCACCATCAGCGCCGTCTTCAATGTGCTGGAGAAGCGCTGGGGAGTCGCCCGATGACCCAGTCCACCGCCCTCTACGACGTCCCGGGGCCGCTCACCGAGCGGCGGCACCTGCTCTACGGGATCCTGTCCACCGTCGTGATCCTGGGACTCGCCGGCTGGATCCTCTATCTCCTGTTCGACACCGACCAGTTCACCGAGGCCAAATGGACACCCTTCGAATACCAGGGAATCCAGGAGCTGCTGCTGCGCGGCCTCGGCAACACGCTGAAGGCCTTCGCCTGCGCCTCCGTGCTCTCCCTCGCGCTCGGCGCGGTCCTCGCCACGGGCAGACTCTCCGAACACCGGGTGCTGCGCTGGGTGTCGACCCTGCTCGTCGAGTTCTTCCGCGCGATGCCCGTACTGGTGATGATCTTCTTCATCTTCGTGGCGCTGAAGGTGCAGCCGCTGCCCGCGCTCGTCGCCGGACTGACGCTCTACAACGGATCGGTGCTCGCCGAGGTGTTCCGCACGGGCGTCAACTCGGTCGAGCGCGGGCAGCGGGAGGCCGCGTACTCGCTCGGCATGCGCAAGACGCAGGTCATGACCTTCGTCCTGGTGCCGCAGGGCGTGCGCGCCATGCTGCCGGCCATCATCAGCCAGCTGGTGGTCGCCCTGAAGGACACCTCCCTCGGATTCCTCATCACCTACGAGGAGTTCCTCCACGCGGGCAAGCTGATCGCGTCGAACCTCGACTACGATCTGCCGTTCATCCCGGTGGTACTGGTGATCTCGCCGATCTATATCGGGATGTGCATGCTGCTCTCCTGGTTCGCCACCTGGGTGGCCAGGCAGGAGCGGCGCAGTCCCAAGACAGAGGCCGTGGGTGTCGCTCCGGCCGATCCAGGGACGCTGCTGCCGGGGGGTCCCCCCACGCCCCCGAGGGCATAGGGCAGTAGCTCGCAGGGCCAAGCCCGCCCGGCAGCAGCCGGTGATCACTTCTCGCGCAGTGGGACCGACACGTAGGACGGGTCGGACGACGGTGAGGAGAAGGTCAGCTGCGCGCCGGTCGGGTTGTGCTCGATGTAGAGCGGGTCGACGGTGTCGACGACAAGGGCCAGCCGGTGTCCTGCCGGAACGTCGTAGGCGGTGGAGAAGAGCTCCAGGTCGACGGCGAAGGGCGTGCCCGGCGCCTTGTCGTGGAAGGTGTACGGCGCGTTGCTGACCAGCTTGCCGAGGCCGAGAGGGCCCACGTCGTAGAGGTAGGCGACGAGGGTGCCGCTCTCCTTGGTCGGGGTCACCGTGGTGTGCACCCGGGTGGTACCGCGCACCCGCTGGACGGTGTCGTAGCGCTCGGACTGCCACACGGCGGCGAACGAGCGGGGCAGCAGCGGGATCGACGCGACCGGGGGAGTCCTCAGGAACTGGTCGAGGATGTTGGAGAGGAAGATGACTCCGCCGTTGGCCCCCGAGTCGATGTTCGCGTAGATCCTCCGGGATCCGCCGAGGGCGATCTTCCGCTCGTTCGCGCCGACCGACTTCCAGTCCGGGTAGCCCTCGTAGCCGTCGGTGGAGCGGGACTTGAGCTGTACGGGCTGCTCCCGGTCGACGCCGTTGTCGGCGCCCTTGAGATAGCGGTCGAACCACCGGTGGGCGTTGGTCCAGGTGTCGTTGGGCAGCCCCAGCAGACCCGTGGCCTCGGCGGTGGCGTGGTCGCCGGGCCGGAACTCCAGGCGCTTGGGGCCGGTGAGCTTCTCGTAGAACGAGGCGTACTGGTTGGGCGGGAAGATCGTGTCGCCCCAGGCGTTGCCCAGCATGATCGCCGCGCCGTTGGCGTTGATCCGGTCCAGTTGGAAGGCGGGGGAGCGCTTCTTGCCCCACGCGATCATCTCCTGCTCCTTGTCGAGGTTCGAGGAGAGGAAGTTGCCCAGGATCTGCTGGAGTTCGGCGCTCGGGCGCCCGGTGAGGTAGCCGGCGCCGCCGAGCATCGCGGTCGCCTGGAGGTGCTGGGTGCGGCCGCTGTAGATCGAGTCGACGAGATCGGCCCAGCCGCTCATCGCCACCACGGCCTTGATCCGCTTGTCGTACGCGGAGGCGAGCAGGCTGATGCCGGCGCCGTAGGAGACGCCCGCCATGCCGACCTTCGAGGGGTCCGCGGGGGTGTTGGCCAGGGCCCAGTCGATGACCTTGGAGACGTCCGCGATGTCCGGCGGTCCGGCGACCTCGATCTCTCCACCGGACTGCCAGAAGCCGCGCGAGTTGTAACTCACCACGACATAGCCGGAGTCGGCGAGTTTTCTCGCCTGGGCGAGGTACTCGATCTGGGGCATGGCCCAACTGGTGGGCAGCACGATGACCGGATACGTACGGCTGCCGTCGGCGCCGGCCGGAGTGACGACGTTGGCCTTGAGCACGGTGCCGCCGTCACCGGTGATGTCGACGAACCGCACGACCGGGGCAGCCGCCGAGTCGGCCGCGTGGGCACCCGGGGCGAGGCCGAGGGCCGTGCCGGCCACCAGGGCGGCCGAGACGGTGCCGATCGATGCCGTACGCAGGGCCTTGCGCGGGTGTCCCACGGGTCACTCCTCACTCGTGTCACTGCAAAGTGACCCGACGGTAACCGCATGGGCTTACTGAAGGTAACTCCCCAGTAAGTTACGCCCTGGTAACGATTATTGGACGTTGTGTCAGTGGCTTGATCCCTTCAGCGCGCTCTTCGCCTGCCACTCGGTCCAGGACAGGTTCCACTCGCCGTAGCCGTTGCTGAGCGCCTGCGTGCCCTTGGTGTCGTCGCCCGTGATCTCGAACGGATCGCCCGGCTGTACCTGGTCGTAGATCCACTTCGCATGCGCATCGCTCATGCCGACGCAGCCGGAACTCTTGTTGGCGCTGCCGAAGTAGGCCGAGTTCCAGGGCGCCGCGTGCGCGTACATCCCCGACCAGGTCAGCCGCATCGAGTAGTCGACCATCTTGTCGTAGGCGTCGCCCAGGCCCACCGTCTCGGAGCGCATGTTGATCGTGCCCTCCTTCGACATCAGAACGGTCCTTCCGCGCCAGGACGCCTTGTCGCCGCCGGGCGTGCCGCCCGACACCGGCACGTCCCTGATCTCCTCGCCGTCCCGCAGCAGCGTCAGCCGGTGGCTGTCCAGGTCGACCTTGACGACCTGGTTCTTCCCGATGGTGAAGCCTGTCGTGTAGTCGCGCACGAACCAGCCGCCGCCCGAGTCGACGCCGTTCAGCTCGGCCCTCAGCGTGACCTTCGTGCCCGACTTCCAGTACTCCTTGGGCCGCCAGTCCACGCGGTCCTTGCCCGACCAGTCCCGCATCCAGCCCCATGAGCCGACCGTGTGGTCGGAGGTGGTGACCTTCAACTGCCTCTCCACGTCGGCCCTGTTCTTCACCGGGTGGTCGAAGACGATCGACAGCGGCTGGGCGATCCCGACCGTGGTGTTCTTCCCCGGGGCGAGCGTCAGCTTGTTCACCTTGTCGGGCGCGGCCGTCGCGAAGTCCGCCGTGGCCGTGCCGCCTTTGTCGTCCCGGGCCTCGACCGTGTAGCCGGTGCCGGGTGCGGCCCTGCGCAGCGAGGTCCAGGACCTGCCGTCGGCGGAGACCTTCCCGTCCAGCCTTCCGCCCTGCGAGTCCACCACCGTCACCTGCTGGAGCCGGCCCTCGGCCAGCGTCACCGTCACCGGCTCGCCCGCCCTGGCCCCCCTGCCCGAGAGGCTCACGGAGATCCTCGTCTCCGGCTTCGCGTCCGGGACGGCGCCGCCCGAACCGGACCCGCCACCACCGCACGCGGTCAGGGCCGCGACGAGGAGCGCGGTACCAGCCGTCGCGGCGGTACGCGGAGAGGTGCGGGGGCGTATACGGCTCAAGGGGACAACCTCCGAATCGATCTCTGTCGCACAAGGAGAGGCCGAACGGGCGGGGAAGGTTGCGGGGAGCGGTGGGGATTTTCCACCGCTTCTCTGTGACAAGTCCGACAGTGGCGCGCGCGAGCCCCACTCCCTAGCCTCGGGGCGTGGACAACACGACCGGCACGTCCAAGGAATCGGTACGGCTGACCCTGCGGCTGCGCCGCGGTGTGGAACTGGTGCCCGTGGCCGCGGTCATCGTCGCGGTCGCCTGGGCCCTCGCCGTCGCGGCGGCCTCGACCGGACCCAACGGCACCCTGGCCGCTCCGGTGATGGCCGCCGTCGGCGTCATGATCGCCGGCATCGCCTTCACCTACGCCGGATATGTGGTGCGCCCCCTGCGGCTGGACATCGGCCCCGACGGGCTGACGGTCCACCTGCCCACCTGGCCGGCGCGGACCGTGCCGTGGACGGCCGTCACCGGCGCCGCGGCGGTCGCGACGCGGGCGGGCGGCAGGATCCGGCAGTTCGTGGTCGTGGACCTGCGCCCCTCCGAGGGGCGCCTGCCCCGCGCCGCACGCCCCGTGTCCATGTACCGCAAGCTCGCTCCCGTTCTCGGCCGGCCCGGGCGGCGGGGCCTGTGCTTCGAGGGCCAGATCTTCGGCATCGACCCGGCCGAGTGCCTGGCGGCGCTGCGCGCCCACGCACCCGACGGCGTGCCGGTCGAGGACCGGACCGGGCAACCCCTACCGAGCTCCTGGCAGTACTGACATGGCCGATCTCCCCGGCGCGGACGCGCCCGATGTCTTCGACCCCCGGATCTACGCGGCCGGGCTGCCGCACCACGCCTTCCGCGAGCTGCGCGACCGGCACCCCGTGGCCTGGCAGGAGGAGTACGAAGTCCTGGGCTGGCCCGCGGGGCCCGGATTCTGGGCCGTCACCCGCCACGCCGACGTCGCGCGCGCCCTCAAGGACTCCACGGCGTACTCGTCACACCTCGGCGCCACCCAGATCCGCGATCCCGACCCGGCCGATCTGCCGTTCATCCGGCGGATGATGCTCAACCAGGACCCTCCCGGCCACGGCCGGCTGCGCCGCCTGGTCAGCCGCGCCTTCACGCCTGGCCGCATCGAACGCTTCGCCGCCACCGCCCGCGTCCGCGCCCGCGAACTGCTCACCGCGCTCCACGAGAAGGGGCCCGAGGCGGACCTGGTCACCGCCGTCACCGACGACTACGCGCTGCTCAATCTGACCGACCTGCTCGGCATCCCGGCGAGTGACCGGGGACTGCTCCTCGCGTGGACCGAGCGGGTCATCGCCTACCAGGACCCGGACGAGCCGCCCGTCCTCGGCGACGACGGCCGGCCGGTCAACCCCCGCTCACCGGCGATGCTGGCCGAGATGTTCGCGTACGCCCAGGAACTCGCCGCCCACAAACGGATCCGCCCCGGCGACGACATCATGACCGCGCTGGCCGGCTCCGAGCTGCTCGACGCCGAACTGGAGATGTTCTTCTTCCTGCTGACCGTCGCCGGCAACGACACCGTACGGGCCGCGGCCCCCGGAGGGCTGCTCGCCCTGGCCGAGCACCCGGACCAGCAACGGCTGCTGAGGCAGGGGGACGTCTCCGCGGGGACGGCGGTCGACGAGCTGCTGCGCTGGCACCCGCCGGTCCTCTCGTTCCGCCGCACCGCCACGCGCGACACCGAGCTCGCCGGGCAGTGGATCGCCGCCGGTGACAAGGTCGTCGTCTTCCACGCCTCCGCCAACTACGACGCCCGCGCCTTCCCCGACCCGTACACGCTGGACCTCGCCCGCACCCCGAACCCGCATCTCTCCTTCGGTGACGGTCCGCACATCTGCCTCGGCGCGCACTTCGCACGCCTCCAGCTCCGCGTGCTGTACGAGGAGCTGCTGGAGACCACCGCGGACCTGACCCTCGCGGGGTCCCCCCGGCGGCTGGTCTCCAACTTCATCCACGGCATCAAGTCCCTGCCGGTACGGGTGGATCCGTCCGGGCGGGGACGGTGACATCGGCGACCAGCTCGACCACATCGGGGCCGTAGGCCTCGGAGTTGACCACCTTCAGCAGCAGCACGAAGGAGCCGTTGCCGTAGGTGCGTGCCAGCCGCGCGTGGTGCCGGGCCAGATATCGGGTCGCCGCCTGGTTGGTGATCGCCCGCTGCCCGCAGAAGAGGAAGACGGGACGGCCGCCCTCGCCCACGGTGAGCCGCGCCAGGATCACGTACTCCACCACGCCCGTCTCCAGGCGGTACGTCTCGGAGCCGATCCGGAACGAGCCCCGGTCGGGACCCGGCTCCACCTTCACGTCGACCCGCAGTCCGGGCAGGAACGATGACAGGTGCGCCGCCATGCGGCGGTTCGAGTACGGCCCGCCCACGCAGAACTCCGTACGGTCTCCGAAGCCCTGCCGCGCCAGGTCGTGCTGGACGATCCGCGCGTGCGCCCCGCAGTCCTTGATGAGGGCGGACAGTTCGAGCAGCGCGAACACGTCGAAGCGGTGCACGACGCCGTCGTTGCCGGCCTCGCGATTGACGACGAGCAGGCATTCGGAGTGGGCGGGAAGCCCGAAGAAGGCCTGCTGGCGGCGGAGCCCGCGCCGCCAGAGGTACGTGCGCGTCAGCCAGCCGAGGGAGGCGCTGACGCCGGTGGCCAGTACGCCGAGGACGACATTGCGCAGGTCTTCGTTCATGGGCGCGCATGGTAGCGGGAGAGCGGACCGGTGTTCGAGGCGGTCCTGACGAGCGCCCCGGGCTGAAGTTAGGCTGCTCGGACGGTCGTTGACTGGAGGTACGGATGCGTCGTTCCGCTGCTCGGAATGTGTCGGTTCTCGCCGTCGCCGCGACGGTGCTGTCGGTGGGCGCCGCGGCCCCGCCGGCGGCCACGGAACCACCCGTCAAGGAACCGGTGGCGGCCGGCTACGGCGGAGCGGTCGCCAGCGTGGACGCCGATGCCTCGGCCGCCGGTATCGAGGTACTGCGGCGCGGCGGCAACGCCGTGGACGCGGCGGTCGCCACGGCGGCCGCCCTCGGGGTCACCGAGCCGTATTCGGCGGGTATCGGCGGTGGCGGCTACTTCGTCCACTACGACGCGAGGACACGCCAGGTCCACACCATCGACGGCCGGGAGACCGCGCCGCGCTCGGCGGACGCGACGCTCTTCCAGGAGAACGGCAAGGCGATCCCGTTCGAGGAGGGCCAGACCAGCGGGCTCGGCGTGGGCACCCCCGGCACTCCGGCCACCTGGCAGAGCGCGCTCGACGCCTGGGGCACCCGGCCGCTGCGACAGCTCCTGAAGCCCGCCGAGCGACTGGCCGAGAACGGCTTCACCGTCGACGCCACCTTCCGCGCACAGACCCAGGCCAACGAGGCGCGCTTCCGGGACTTCCCCGACACGGCGCAGCTGTTCCTGCCGGGCGGGCAACTGCCGGTGGTCGGCTCGGTGTTCAAGAACCCCGACCTCGCCCGCACCTACCGGACGCTCGGCACGTCCGGGGCCGGCGCGCTCTACCGGGGCGACCTGGCGCGCGACATCGTCGACACGGTGCGCAGGCCTCCGGTACGGGACGGGGCGACCCGGATCGTGCGGGCCGGGGACCTCACGGAGCGGGACCTCGCCGCCTACCGCACCAAGCGGCAGGCGCCGACCCGGGTCTCGTACCGGGGTCTTGACGTCTACGGCATGGCCCCCTCGTCGTCCGGCGGCACCAGCGTCGGCGAGGCCCTCAACATCCTGGAGCGCACCCGCCTCTCCCGGGCGACGAACGCCCAGTACCTGCACCGCTACATCGAAGCGAGCCGGATCGCCTTCGCCGACCGAGGGCGCTGGGTCGGCGACCCGGCCTTCGAGGACGTGCCCACGAGGGGCCTGCTCTCGCAGCGGTTCGCCGACGCGCGGGAGTGCCTGATCCGCGACGACAAGGCGCTGACCAGCCCGCTGGCCCCGGGCGACCCGCGCCACCCCGACCGGTGCGCCACCGGCGGCAGGGCCGCCCCGACGACCTACGAGGGCGAGAACACCACGCATCTGACGACCGCCGACCGGTGGGGAAACGTCGTCGCCTACACGCTGACGATCGAGTCGACCGGCGGCAGCGGGATCACCGTCCCGGGCCGGGGCTTCCTGCTCAACAACGAGCTCACCGACTTCTCCTTCGCCCCGGCCGACCCGGCGGTCCACGACCCGAACCTGCCGGGCCCGGGCAAGCGCCCGCGCTCCTCGATGTCCCCGACCATCGTCCTCGACGCCCACGCGAAGCCGGTCCTGGCGCTCGGCTCCCCGGGCGGCTCGACCATCATCACCACCGTGCTCCAGACCCTGACGGGCCACCTGGACCGGGGGCTGCCCCTGGTCGAGGCGATCGCCGCGCCCCGTGCCAGCCAGCGCAACCAGACGACCACGGAGCTCGAACCGGGCCTGTGGAACAGCCCGTTGAAGCAGGAGCTGGAGTCCCTGGGGCATGCCTTCCGGCAGAACCCCGAGATCGGCGCGGCGACGGGCGTCCAGCGTCTGCCCGACGGAGGCTGGCTCGCGGCGGCGGAGAAGGTCCGCAGGGGCGGCGGTTCGGCGATGGTGGTGCACCCGGCGGGCCGGCCGTAGCGGGCGCCGTTACGGCGCGGTGAGGACGCGGGGTCCGTCGTGGGTGATCGCCACCGTGTGCTCGGTGTGGGCCGCGCGGCTGCCGTCGAGCGTACGGACGGTCCAGCCGTCGCGGGCCGTGTAGTGGTCGTCGCCGCCGCCCGCGATCAGCATCGGTTCGATGGCCAGCACCATGCCGTGGCGCAGCGGCATCCCGCGGCCCGGGCGACCCTCGTTGGGGACGCCCGGGTCCTCGTGCATCGTGCGGCCCACGCCGTGGCCGCCGTAGCCGTCGGGGATGCCGTACCCGGCGGTGCGGCAGACCCGGCCGACGGCGTGGGCGATGTCGCCGATCCGGTTGCCGACGACGGCGGCGGCGATCCCCGCCTCCAGGGCGGCGTAGGCGGTGTCGATCAGCCGGGTGTCCTCGGGGCGGGCGCGACCCACCGTGAAGCTGATGGCCGCGTCGCCGACCCAGCCGTCGAGGACGGCGCCGCAGTCGATGCTGACCAGGTCGCCGTCGCCGATCCGGAGGTCGTCGGGGATGCCGTGCACGATCGCGTCGTTGACGGAGACACAGACGACCGCGGGGAACGGGACCGGGGCCCACCCCGGGTGGTAGTCGAGGAAGGGCGAGCCCGCGCCCGCCTCCCGCAGGACGCCACGGGCCGCCTCGTCGAGCGCGCGCAGGGGAACACCGGGAGCCGCCGCGTCACGGGCGGCGGCGAGGGCATGGGCGACGATCCGTCCGGAGACCCGCATGGCGTCCAGGGCGGCGTCGGTCTTGATTTCCACCATGCCAATTACTATACCGGTCCAGGGAGGGGTGAGCGGTATTAGAATGACGGCATGGTTCGTACGCCCCTGACCCCCGAAGAGCGCGAACGCGGCGAGCGGCTCGGCCGGTTGCTGCGCGAGGCGCGCGGTACGCGGAGCATGGTCGACGTCGCCGCGACCGCCGGACTCTCCGCCGAGACCCTCCGCAAGATCGAGACCGGCCGCGCCCCGACCCCCGCCTTCTTCACCGTCGCGGCGGTGGCGGGGGTACTGGGGCTCTCCCTGGACGAACTCCTCGTACGGGCGGCCCTCCAGCCCGTCTAGACCGAGACGGCCAACTGGACGCGGCTGTGGCGCGGCGTCTCGATCTCGTCCAGCAGCGCCAGGGCGAGGTCCGCGTGCGCGATCCGGCCCGGGCCGTCCAGGACCGTCCCGACCGCCGTCCGGTAGGCCCCGGTGGGCTCGGCGTCCGCGTTGAGGTCCAGCGGCGGCACGACCATCAGCCAGTCGAGCTCCGGCCCCGCCGTGCCCAGCAGCTCGAACTCCGCGACATGGCCCTGCGCGAACGCCCGCCACGCCTCGGGGAACTCCGGTGCGTCCATGATGCGTACGCCCGGCGCCGTCTCCAGCGTCGTCGCGATGCCCAGCGTCAGCAGCCGCCGGACGCCTGCCCGCGCCAGCCCCTCGATCAGGGCCTTGGCCGCTGCCGTGAAGTACTCCTCCGACGGGATGTCCAGCCGCGCCGACGCGTTCAGCGCCGCGTCGTGGCCCGCTGCCAGCGCCGCCACCGACGCCGGATCGGTCACATCCCCCTGTACGACCGTGACGTGGTCGCCGCCCAGGTCCACGTGCTTGGCGGGGTCGCGGACCACCGCCGTCACCCGGTGGCCACGGGCCACCGCCTCCGCCACGGCCGCCCGGCCGACCCGTCCACCCGCTCCGAAAATGATGATGTCGTTGCTCATGGGGAGAAGTTAGAACGGGGGTGCCTGGTTACTTCAACGGTACTGGGCTAGCGTCGGACGGATGAGCGAGCACGTGGATGACCCCCGATCGGAGCCCCTGGACGCGGGCATGTTCGACGACCCCGACTGCGGAGACCGGGCGCAGCCGTTCCGGGTCGGCGACAAGTGGACCGGGATGGTCCTGCGTGTTCTGGAGAGCGGCCCGCGCCGCTTCACCGAACTGCGTGTGCCGTTGCACTGGATCACCCCCAAGGTCCTCACCGAGACGCTCCGCTCGATGGAGCGCAACGGCTTCCTGACCCGGACCGTCCACGACGAGAACCCGCCCCGCGTCGAATACGCCCTGACCGCGCTCGGCCGCTCGCTTCTCGGCCCGTTGGACACCGCCTGCGACTGGGCCCGCGCGCACGTCCCGGAGATCGTCGATGCCAGGCAGGCGTACGGGGAGTCCGGGGGCCCGCGGACCTACGGCGCCGCGGGGGCTGCGTAGTCTCGCGGCATGATTCCCGAGGAGCTGCGGCGCGGCCGCTATGTCAGTCTCACGACCTTCCGCAAGGACGGAACGCCCGTCGCCACGCCCGTGTGGTTCGCGGTGGACGGAGGCGACGGTGGTGGGGGCGGCCGGCTGATCGTGTGGACCCGGTCCGACTCCTGGAAGGTCAAGCGGCTGCGCAACGACCCGCGCGTCGTCGTCACCCCCTGCGACGTGCGCGGCCGCACGGCCGAGGGCGCGCCGAGCGCCGAGGGCACCGCGCGGCTGATGGAGGGATCCGAGATGAGGGCCGTACGGCGGCTGCTCGCCCGCAAGTACACCTGGCAGTTCTGGCTCGTCGACGTGCCGGCGGCGATCGCCCGGCGGGGCGCCCGGCCGCACACCGGGATCGCCGTGAAGTTCTGAGACGAAAACTCCCTGTAGCCGTGGCGTAACACGCCTGGGGTCGAATGCCTGCGGACCGGAAGACTCCCGTCGAGCGGGGCAGGGGCAGGGATGACGGAGAAGCAACTCCCGTCGGAGATGGACGCGTTCGCGCGCTGTCTGCGAGAACTCGCGAGCCTGCTGGACCCGGGAGGCGGCTGGTACGGAGTCTTCGGGGCCCGCGATCCGCACGGGCTGCGGGCCTGCTTCGAGGGGGCCGAGGTCCTTCCGTGGGACGTCGTCGAGGCCCTTCTCCACGACCTCGCGGAGGCAGGGGGACCGGAGTCGGCGGAGGCCTGGGAGGCGCGGGCGCGGTCCCTCCACGCGGCGGCGGCAACCGTCCACGACCGCCGTCCCGGCGGCCACGAGGCGCTGTGGGCGCGGCTCGACCTGATGGAACGCGAGCGCGCTCGGGCGGCGGGTCGCGCCGAGGAACTGACCGCCCTCCTGGCCGCCGCCCCGGCTTCCGCGAACGTGGACCGGCTGACCCAGGACCTGGCCTGGGCCCACGACGACGTGGCCCGCGCGGCGGCCCGTGCGACGGAACTCCGGGCCCGTCTGGCAGCCCTGTCGGCGCCCCCGGAAGCGGGGACCGCCGAACTCGTGACGGGCGCCAACACCGCGCCCGGCCGCCACCCCCACGCCCCCGAACCTCCGGCACGCGAGTCTCACGCCCGCGAACCCCGAGCCCGAGAACCCCACGCCCCCCAGCCCCACGCCCCCGAGCCCCATGCCCACGAACCCCGAGCCCACCGCCGGCGTCCCGGGTCCAAGCGG
The DNA here is from genome assembly GCF_055600045.1 of Streptomyces sp. NPDC038280. Classification (NCBI taxonomy): domain Bacteria; kingdom Bacillati; phylum Actinomycetota; class Actinomycetes; order Kitasatosporales; family Streptomycetaceae; genus Streptomyces; species Streptomyces sp. NPDC038280. The sequence goes on along the minus strand of NZ_JBVJYZ010000001.1, from coordinate 598,760 downwards.
CGGCCCCGGGGAGCCCGGTACGCATGGCTGGAGGAAACGGACGATCAGGGGGCGGTGCCCGTGCCCCAGCAGGCGCCCGGGTTGCCGGTGGCAGGGGCGGCGCCGAAGGGGGCGCGATTCGGGGGCGGCGCGCAGGTGGCGCCCCCGCAGGTACCCCCTCCCGCCCCCGACCCCGTCACCGCCCGTCGCGCCGCGGCGGCGATCGTCGGCACGCTCGTACAGCTGCGGGCCGAGGGGCGCGGCGGGGAGGCGCACGCGGTGCTCTGCGAGGCCGCCGCAGGGGACCCCCTGTCCCTGCCGCCGCTCGCGCACGAGCTGCACCGCGCCGGGCTCGGCGCGGACTGGGGCACCCTCCTGTGGGAGGCGGCCTCGCTGCCGCCCGAGCGGCTCGCCGCCGTCGCCGGGGTGCTCGCCGACGCCGGACGGGTCGACGACGCCGGGCAGTTGCTGCGCCAGGGCATCGCCCGCACCGCCGAGGAGATCGCCGGAGCCGTGCTCGCCCTGGCCGAGGGGGGCCGCGCGCGTGAGGCCCGCGGTCTGCTGTCGGCCTTCGTGCGGACGCGCACGCCCGAGGACAGCGCCCGGCTCGCCGCCGCCGACCCCCACCGGCTCGTCCCGCAACTGCTCGACGCCGCACGTGAGGTGTCCCCGCCGCGCGAGCGGGACCTCGTCCACGCGCTGCGCGTCGCGGGACTCCTCTCCGCCTGAGGCTACGCAGGGGTCCGGGGAGGCTACCGAGGGTGCCCTTATGTGTCCGATGTGGACCACTCGGGTATGAAACATGATCGACTCCGCTGGTTCACGGCGGCGGTCTTGCTCCGCGTTGTGACGGGGCTTACGTTCTCCTCCTACGCACCGCGTCTACGTGCGTAGAGGCTCTCTGACGCCGTGCCGAAGGAGCAGCTCATGGCCACTGTCGTACGCGCCGCCCTCGTCCAGGCGACCTGGACCGGCGACACCGAATCCATGATCGCCAAGCATGAGGAGCACGCCCGCGAGGCGGCCCGCCAGGGCGCCAAGGTCATCGGTTTCCAAGAGGTGTTCAACGCGCCGTACTTCTGCCAGGTGCAGGAGCCGGAGCACTACCGCTGGGCGGAGCCCGTACCCGACGGCCCGACCGTCAGCCGCATGCGGGAGCTCGCCCGCGAGACCGGCATGGTGATCGTCGTCCCCGTCTTCGAGGTCGAGGACGCGGGCTTCTACTACAACACCGCGGCCGTGATCGACGCCGACGGCACCTACCTCGGGAAGTACCGCAAGCACCACATCCCCCAGGTGAGGGGCTTCTGGGAAAAGTACTACTTCAGGCCGGGCAACGCGGGCTGGCCCGTCTTCGACACCGCCGTCGGCAAGGTGGGCGTCTACATCTGCTACGACCGCCACTTCCCGGAGGGGTGGCGCCAACTCGGTCTCAATGGGGCACAGTTGGTCTACAACCCGTCCGCGACCTCCCGTGGTCTCTCCGGCTACCTCTGGCAGTTGGAGCAGCCGGCCGCCGCCGTCGCCAACGAGTACTTCGTCGCCGCGATCAACCGCGTCGGCCAGGAGGAGTACGGCGACAACGACTTCTACGGCACCAGCTACTTCGTCGACCCGCGCGGCCAGTTCGTCGGCGATGTCGCCTCCGACAAGGAGGAGGAACTCCTCGTCCGCGACCTCGACTTCGACCTCATCGAGGACGTGCGCCGGCAGTGGGCCTTCTACCGGGACCGCCGCCCCGACGCCTACGACGGGCTGGTGCAGCCGTGACACCTCTGCCCCCGCCCGACGCCCACCCGGCCCTCTACGACCGCCACCGCGCCGTGCTCCCCGACTGGGTCGCCCTGTACTACAAGCAGCCCATCGAGATCACCCACGGCGAGGGCCGCCACGTCTGGGACGCCGAGGGCAACAAGTACCTGGACTTCTTCGGCGGCATCCTCACCACGATGACCGCCCACGCCCTGCCCGAGGTCACCAAGGCGGTGAGCGACCAGGCCGGGCGGATCATTCACTCCTCCACGCTCTACCTCAACCGCCCGATGGTCGAACTCGCCGAGCGCGTCGCGACCCTCTCCGGCATCCCGGACGCCCGCGTCTTCTTCACCACCTCGGGCACCGAGGCCAACGACACCGCGCTTCTCCTCGCGACCGCGTACCGCCGCTCCAACCAGATCCTGGCGATGCGCAACAGCTACCACGGCCGTTCCTTCAGCGCGGTCGGCATCACCGGCAACCGCGCCTGGTCCCCGACGGGCCTCTCTCCGCTCCAGACGCTGTACGTCCACGGCGGTGTCCGCACCCGCGGCCCCTACGCGCATCTCTCGGATGCCCGGTTCATCGACGCGTGCGTCGCGGACCTGGAGGACCTGCTCGGCCACACCCGTGACATCGCCGCGCTGATCGCCGAGCCCATCCAGGGCGTCGGCGGCTTCACCTCCCCGCCCGACGGTCTCTACGCGGCCTTCCGTGAGGTGCTCCACCGCCACGGCATCCTGTGGATCGCCGACGAGGTGCAGACGGGCTGGGGCCGCACCGGCGATCACTTCTGGGGCTGGCAGGCGCACGGCGCGAGCGGCCCGCCGGACATCCTCACCTTCGCCAAGGGCATCGGCAACGGCATGTCCGTCGGCGGGGTCGTCGCCCGCGCCGAGCTCATGAACTGTCTCGACGCCAACTCCATCTCCACCTTCGGCGGCTCCCCGGTCACCATGGCCGCCGGCCTCGCCAACCTCTCCTACCTCCTCGAGCACGACCTCCAGGGCAACGCCCGCCGCGTCGGCGGTCTGCTCATCGAGCGGCTGCGCGCCATCGGCGCGGGCGTCGAGTGCGTACGGGAAGTGCGTGGCCGCGGTCTGATGATCGGCATGGAGCTGGTGAAGCCCGGTACCGACGAGCCCCACCCCGAGGCCGCCGCGGCGGTCCTGGAGGCGTCCCGCGAAGGCGGCCTGCTGATCGGCAAGGGAGGCGGCCACAGCACCACCGCCCTGCGGATCGCCCCGCCCCTCTCGCTCACCGTCGCCGAGGCCGAGGAGGGCGCCGCGATCCTCGAACGAGCCCTGTGGACCGTCTAGTTCACCTCAATCGAGGGGGAGACCCGTGAGTACCCGCACCCTGATCCGCGGCGGTCTGGTCATCACCGCCGCGGACGAACTCCACGCCGACGTCCTCATCGAGGATGGCCGGATCGCCGCCCTCGCCGCGCACGGGTCCGACGCCGCCGCCTCCTGGACCGCGGACCGGACCATCGACGCCACCGACAAGTACGTCATCCCGGGCGGCGTCGACGCACACACCCATATGGAACTGCCCTTCGGCGGGACCTTCGCCTCCGACACCTTCGAGACCGGGACCCGCGCCGCCGCGTGGGGCGGCACCACCACCATCGTCGACTTCGCCGTGCAGAGCGTCGGCCACTCCGTGCGCGAAGGGCTCGACGCCTGGTACGCCAAGGCCGACGGCGTCTGCGCCATCGACTACGGCTTCCACATGATCCTCTCCGACGTCAACGAGTCCTCGCTCAAGGAGATGGACCTGCTCGTCCAGGAGGGCATCACCTCCTTCAAGCTCTTCATGGCCTACCCCGGCGTCTTCTACAGCGACGACGGACAGATCCTGCGCGCCATGCAGCGCTCCTCCGCCAACGGCGGGCTGATCATGATGCACGCCGAGAACGGCATCGCCATCGACGTCCTCGTGGAACAGGCCCTGGCCCGCGGCGAGACCGACCCCCGCTTCCACGGGGAAGTCCGCAAGGCCCTCCTGGAGGCGGAGGCGACCCACCGCGCGATCCAGCTCGCCCGGGTCGCCGGGGCGCCCCTCTACGTCGTGCACGTGTCGGCGGAGGAAGCCGTCGCCGAGCTCGCCGCGGCCCGCGACAAGGGCCTTCCCGTCTTCGGCGAGACCTGCCCCCAGTACCTCTTCCTCTCCACCGACAACCTCGCCGAGCCCGACTTCGAAGGCGCCAAGTACGTCTGCTCGACACCGCTGCGGCCCAGGGAGCACCAGGCGGCGCTCTGGCGCGGGCTGCGCACCAACGACCTCCAGGTCGTCTCCACCGACCACTGTCCCTTCTGCTTCACGGGTCAGAAGGAGCTCGGCCGCGGTGACTTCTCGAAGATCCCCAACGGTCTGCCGGGCGTCGAGAACCGGATGGACCTGCTCCACCAGGCCGTCGTCGACGGCCACATCGGCCGCCGCCGCTGGATCGAGATCGCCTGCGCCACCCCGGCCCGGATGTTCGGCCTCTACCCGAAGAAGGGCACCATCGCGCCCGGCGCCGACGCCGACGTCGTCATCTACGACCCCCATGTCCAGCAGACCCTCTCGGTCACCACCCACCACATGAACGTCGACTACTCGGCGTACGAGGGCAAGACCGTCACCGGCCAGGTGGAGACGGTCCTCTCGCGCGGCGAACCCGTCATCGACCGGAGGCAGTTCACCGGACGCGCCGGCCATGGCTGCTTCACCCCCCGTGCCACCTGCCAGTATCTGAACTAGGAGGTCCCCGACGTGGACTTCGGACTCGTCCTGCAGACCGACCCGCCGGCCTCGGAGGTCGTCGGTCTGATGCGGCGCGCGGAACGCAACGGCTTCCGCTACGGCTGGACCTTCGACTCGGCCGTGCTCTGGCAGGAACCCTTCGTCATCTACAGCAGGATCCTGGAACACACGACGAAGATGACCATCGGCCCGATGGTCACCAACCCGGGCACCAGGACCTGGGAGGTCACCGCCTCCACCTTCGCCACCCTCAACGACATGTACGGCAACCGGACCGTGTGCGGGATCGGCCGGGGCGACTCCGCGATGCGCGTCGCCGGCCGCAAGCCCAACACCCTGGCCCGGCTCGGCGAGGCGATCGGCGTGATCCGCGACCTCGCCGAGGGCCGTGAGGCCGTCGTCGACGGGCAGCCCCTGCGGCTGCCCTGGGTACGCGACGGGAAGCTCCCGGTGTGGATGGCGGCCTACGGGCCCAAGGCGCTGGCGCTGGCCGGACAGAAGGCCGACGGGTTCATCCTCCAGCTCGCCGACCCCTTCCTGACGGAGTGGATGGTCAAGGCGGTACGGTCCGCGGCGGCCGACGCCGGGCGGGACCCCGACGCGGTCACCATCTGCGTCGCCGCGCCCGCGTACGTCGGTGACGACCTCGCGCACGCCCGCGAACAGTGCCGGTGGTTCGGCGGAATGGTGGGCAATCACGTCGCGGACCTCGTCTCCCGGTACGGCGAGCACTCCGGGCTCGTGCCCGAGGCCCTCACCGCGTACATCAAGGCCCGCGAGGGGTACGACTACAGCCACCACGGCCGCGCGGACAACCCGTCCACGCACTTCGTGCCCGACGAGATCGTCGACCGGTTCTGTCTGCTGGGCCCGCCCGCCGCGCACATCGAGCGGCTGAAGGCGCTGCGGGAGCTGGGTGTCGACCAGTTCGCGGTGTACGCCATGCACGACGCGCGGGAGGCCGTGATCGACGCGTACGGCGACGAGATCATCCCCGCCGTCAACCGCTGAACCCCGGCCCCGGCGAGGCCACCGCCCCCACCCCGACCGTCCCGGCCCCATCAGCAACGCACCCCCCACGCCGAACCCCCTGCCCGCACGGCCTCGTTCCGTCCCCGAACGAAGGGTTCCGCCGCCATGAACACAACCGTCCCACCGGGCCCCTCCCAGGTGTCCGACCCGCGGGGCCGCGTCGAGCTCGTCCCCGGCGCTGCGCCGGCCGACAGCCGCTTCGTCAACGACGACCTGCTGCCCGTGCCGGTGGCCCGCCGCCGCTGGACCACGTACAACTTCGCCGCACTCTGGGTCGGCATGGCCCACAACATCCCGTCCTGGCTGCTCGCCTCGGGGCTCGTCGCCCTCGGCATGGACTGGAAACAAGCGGTGTTCACCATCGGTCTGGCCAATGTCGTCGTCCTGGTGCCGATGCTGTTGACCGGCCACGCGGGACCCAAGTACGGCATTCCGTTCCCCGTCCTGGCCCGGGCGTCGTTCGGGCTGCGCGGCGCCAATCTGCCGGCGCTGATCCGGGCCGGTGTGGCCTGCGCCTGGTTCGGCATCCAGACCTGGATCGGCGGGCAGGGCATCTTCGTGCTGCTGGGCAAGATCTTCGGCGGCTGGGCGGAGGTCTCGCGGATCGGCGGTCAGCCGTGGACCCTCTGGGTGTGCTTCGTGATCTTCTGGGCGCTCGAACTGGCCATCATCTACCGGGGGATGGAGGCGCTGCGGCGCTTCGAGAACTGGGCCGCGCCCTTCGTCATCGTCGGCGCGCTGGCCCTGCTGGTGTGGATCGCGGTCAAGGCGGGCGGTCCCGGGCCGCTGCTCGACCAGCCGTCGAAGCTGGGCTGGGGCGCCGACTTCTGGCCGGTCTTCTTCCCGTCGTTGATGGGAATGATCGCCTTCTGGTCGACTCTCTCCCTCAACATCCCCGACTTCACCCGCTTCGGGGCCGGGCAGCGGGCCCAGATCTGGGGGCAGACCCTCGGGCTGCCCACCACGATGACGCTCTTCGCCCTGCTCTCGGTCTTCGTGACCTCGGGCTCGCAGGCGGTGTACGGGGCGGCGGTCTGGGACCCGGTCCAGCTGGCCGCCAAGACCGACAACGTCTTCGGGCTGCTGTTCGCGCTGGTGACCGTGCTCGTCGCCACCATCTCGGTGAACATCGCGGCGAACGTCGTCTCTCCCGCGTACGACCTCGCCAACCTCGCGCCCAAGATCGTCAACTTCCGCAGGGGTGCGCTCATCACGGGTGTCGTGGGGGTACTGATCATGCCCTGGAAGCTGACGCAGACGCCCGAGCTGTACATCTTCACCTGGCTCGGGCTGGTCGGCGGACTCCTCGGCACGGTCGCCGGCATTCTCATCGCCGACTACTGGATCGTCCGCCGGACCGCCCTCGACCTGCGGGACCTCTACCGGGCCGGGGGCCGCTACTGGTACGTGGGCGGCTGGAACCCGCGCGCGGTCGCCGCCTTCGCGGTGGGCGGTGTCCTCGCCATCGGGGGCTCGCACTCGGCGCCGGGCAAGGGACCCTTCCCCGCCGACGGGCTCGTTCCGTTCCTGAAACCGCTCGCCGACTACGGCTGGGCCGTGGGACTCGCGGCGTCACTGGTGCTGTACGTGGCGCTGACGGCCCTCGGTCGATCGGCTGACAGCGAGGTTACGCGCGAGTAATGTCCCTGTCGTTCGTGGCGACGACAGGGAGGCGGGGCGGCCGTGGCCGACGACGAGTTCATGGGACTGGCCGAGCAGGCAAGGAAGTTGGCGGACGGGGAGGCCTCGTCCGCCGCCCTCGTCGCCGCGTCGCTCGACCGGATCGAGGCGACTCGGACCACCCTCAACGCCTTCCGGCTCGTACGCGCCGAAGAGGCCCTGCGGGAGGCCGCGGCGGCCGACCGCAGGCTGGCGGCCGGGGAGAGGCTGCCGCTGCTCGGCGTGCCCGTCGCCGTCAAGGACGACACCGATGTGGCCGGTCTGCCCACCGCCTTCGGCTGCGCCGGAGACCTTCCACCGGCCGTCGCCGACGGCGAAGTGGTCCGCCGGCTGCGCGCCGCGGGAGCGGTCGTCGTCGGCAAGACCAACTCGTGCGAGCTCGGCCAGTGGCCCTTCACCGAGGGCCCCGCCTTCGGCGCCACCCGCAACCCCTGGTCGACCGAACACACCCCCGGAGGGTCCTCGGGCGGTTCGGCCGCCGCCGTCGCGGCCGGGCTCGTGCCCGCCGCGCTCGGCTCGGACGGCGCCGGCTCCATCCGCATCCCGGCCGCCTGGACCCATCTCGTCGGCATCAAACCGCAGCGCGGCCGGGTCTCCGTCCATCCGTACACCGACTGCTTCGAAGGGCTCACCGTCAACGGGCCCCTCGCCCGTACGGTCGCCGACGCCGCCCTGCTGCTCGACGCCGTCAGCGGAACCGAGGACGCCCCGGTGCGGGCGATCGACGCGTCGGCCGCGGCGCGCCGCGAGCCGGGCAGGCTGCGGATCGCGGTCGCCCTGCGCTCGGCGTTCACCGCCACCCGCAACCCGCTCCACCCGGACATACGCCGGGCCGTCACCGGTCTCGCCGACAGCCTCGCCCGCCTGGGGCACACCGTCGAGGAGGCCCGCCCCCGCTACGGCCTGATCGGCCTCAGCTTCCTGCCGCGCGCCACCGCCGGCATCGCCGCCTACGCCGACCGCCACCCCGAGCCCTCCCTCCTCGATCCCCGCACCCGCAGCGCCACCCGCACCGGACGCCGCCTCGGTGGCCGGGTCCTGCGCGCCGCCAGGGCCCGCGAAGGGCGCCAGCACGGCAGGATCGGCGCGATCTTCGACACGTACGACGTGGTGCTCGCCCCGACGACCGCCGCGCCGCCGCCGCGCGTCGGGACCTTCGACGGCATGCCCGCCTGGCGCACGGATCTGACGATGGCCGCGGCCTGCCCGTATGCCTGGCCCTGGAACGTCCTGGGCTGGCCGGGGGTGAATGTCCCGGCGGGGTTCACGTCCGAGGGCCTTCCGGTGGGCGCGCAGCTCCTCGGGCCGTACGGCAGCGAGGAACTGCTCATCTCTCTCGCGGCTCAACTGGAGGACGAGCGTCGGTGGTTCGCGAAGACACCGGATCTTGCCGCCGTGTGATCGCCCGCGCGGGACGGGGTGGGAGCGGGACGGGGCGGGGCGGGGGTGACGCGGGGGCGGCGACCGGACGGCGGGGCGGCGTGGCTGACGGCGAGGGGCCGGGTCCGGCATCTGGATCTAGTGTGAAAAAGTGCGAAACGACCTCCGAGGTGTCGCAGCAGCTCTGGCCCTGCCCCTGACGCTGGTCCCCGCCCTCGCCCGCCCCGCGGCCGTCGAGGCCCGTGCATCCGGTCTCGCCGCCCTCGTCGGAGGGGTGTCCGCGGCGAAGCTCGGGTCGTCGTACCGCGCGGGCTGCCCCGTCCCGCCCGGGGATCTCCGACTGATCTCCATGAACCACTGGGGCTTCGACGGCGCCGTCCACCGCGGCGAGCTGATCGTCCACAAGAACGTGGTCACGCCCGTCCTCTCCGTCTTCGACAAGGCCTTCGCCGAGCACTTCCCCATCCGCCGGATGAAGGTCGTCGCGGAGTACGGCAGCAGCGACCCCGCCTCGATGGCCGCCGACAACACCTCCGGCTTCAACTGCCGTCAGGTGACCGGCGATCCGCGCCACATCTCCCAGCACGCCTATGGCGACGCCATCGACATCAACCCGCTGGAGAACCCGTACGTCGATCTGAACGGCAAGGTCCATCCCGCCGCCGGCGAGCGGAATCTGGACCGGGACCAGGACGTCATGGGCATGATCCAGCCTGGGGACGTGATCACCACGGCGTTCGCCGCGATCGACTGGCTGTGGGGCGGCCGCTGGCACGCGCCCGACTACCAGCACTTCTCCTCCAACGGCCGCTGACCGGAACACCGGGGGACGGGGACGTTACGGGACGGGGAGCCGAACGCACCCCGCGTTGTCAGCGGTCCGTGCTTAGCTGGACGCATGATCGAAGACTTCCTTGCCGGTGATCTGTCCGACGTAGAGGAGGCGGTCCGCAAGGCGGCCGCCGCCGAGATCATGCCGCGGTACCGGCAGCTCGCCGCCCACGAGATCGTCGAGAAGAACGGCCCTCACGACCTGGTGACGGTCGCCGACCGCGCCGCCGAAGAGCATCTGACCGCCTCGCTCACCGCGCTGCTCCCGGGCTCCGTGGTGGTCGGCGAGGAGGCCGTCCACGCCGATCCGGCGGTGTACGCGGCGCTGGGCGGCGACGCCCCCGTGTGGATCGTCGACCCGGTCGACGGCACCCGGCAGTTCGTCCACGGCGAGCCGGGCTTCTGCTCGCTCGTCGCGCTCGCGCAGGGCGGTGAGGTGTTCGCCTCCTGGACGTACGCGCCGGCGCTGGAGGAGATGGCGATCGCGATACGCGGCGGAGGGGCGCGGCTGAACGGCGAGCCGATACGGGCCGGGGCGCCGGCCCCCGGAGCGGTCCTGGAGGTCGCGATGTCCCATCCCGACTACACCACCCCCGACCAGAAGCGGGCGCTGCTGGGACTGAACGCCGACGGCGTCCGCGCCCGCCCCTGCGGCTCGGCGGGCCTGGAGTACCTGGGCGTGGCCCGGGGCGCGCTGGACGCGGTCACGTTCTCCTGGGAGTACGCCTGGGACCACGCGGCGGGTCTGCTCCTGGTCGAGGAGGCCGGGGGCGCGCAGAGCACGATCGCGGGCGTGCCCTTCCGTGTCACGGGCGGCAACACCCTGCCGTTCACGGCGGCGCGCGACGCGTCCACCATGAGGCGGATCCTGGAACTGCTGACGGGGTGACGGGTACCGCCTCCCGCCGGAATATCCTGGGAACCCTGGCCGTCGGCTGACAAAGGAGTCCGAAGGTGCCGTCGATGTTCGATGCCGTCGTCGTGGGGGCGGGGCCCAATGGACTCACCGCCGCCGTCGAACTGGCCCGCCGAGGGTTCTCCGTCGCCGTGTTCGAGGCGCGGGACACCGTGGGCGGCGGCGCGAGGACCGAGGAGCTGACGCTGCCCGGCTTCCGCCACGACCCCTGTTCCGCCGTCCATCCGCTCGGTGTCGGCTCGCCCGCGTTCAAGGCGCTGCCGCTCGACCGGTACGGCCTTAAGTGGCTGCACCCCGAACTGCCCATGGCGCATCCCTTCGACGACGGCACCGCCGCGGTGCTCTCCCGCTCGGTCGCCGAGACGGCGGCCTCGTTCGGGCCGCGCGACGCCGGCGCGTACCGGCGCCTCGTGGCCCCGTATCTCGGCAAGTGGGACACCCTCGCCCAGGACTTCATGTCGCTGCCGCTCACCGCGCTGCCCCGTGACCCCGTCACCCTGGCCCGGTTCGGTATCGACGGACTGCCCCCGTACGGCTGGCTGATGCGCCGGTTCCGGGACGAGAAGGCGCGGGCCCTGTTCGCGGGGCTCGTCGCGCATGTCATCGCACCACTGAACGGCCTTGCCACCGGCGCCGTGGGCCTGATGTTCGCGCTGGCGGCCCACGCCGGCGGCTGGCCCATGCCACGCGGCGGCTCGCAGTCGGTCTCCGACGCGCTCGCCGCGTACCTGAAAGATCTCGGCGGCGTCGTCCACACCGACTTCGAGGTGAAGCGCCTCGACGACCTCCCGCCCGCCCGTGCGTACGTCTTCGACACCTCCCCGACCGCCCTGGCGCGGATCGCCGGCTTCGGCGGGGCCTACGACAGGTACCGCTACGGCGCGAGCGTCTTCAAGATCGACTACGCCTTGGACGGCCCGGTGCCGTGGACCGCCGAGGAGCCCCGTCACGCCGGGACCGTGCAGATCGGCCCCACGAGCGCCGAGATCGGCGCCGCCCTGGACCAGGCGTCCAGCGGGACGCCGCCCAGGACGCCGTTCCTGATCACCGCTCAGCCCAGCCTCGTGGACCCGTCCCGCGCCCCTGCGGGCAAGCACGTGTTCTGGGCGTACGGGCATGTCCCGCACGCCTGGGACGGCGACCTCACCGAGGCCATCGAGCGGCAGATCGAGCGGTTCGCCCCCGGCTTCCGGGACCGTGTACTGGCCCGCGCCACCGCCGGCCCGCCCGAGCTGGCCGCGCGCAACGCCAACTACGTGGGCGGCGACATCGCCTGCGGCGCGGCGACCGGTATCCAGCTGATCCTGCGCCCCCGGATCTCGCTCTTCCCGTACAACACGCCCCACCCGGCGGTCTTCCTCTGCTCCTCGGCGACCCCGCCCGGCCCCGGCGTGCACGGCATGTCCGGCCACAACGCGGCGAAGGCGGTGTGGCGCCATCTGCGCGCCACCGACGGAGGCAGGCGATGACCACGCCCACGATCACCCTGGTCCGGGGCGACATCACCGACCAGCGCGTCGACGCCATCGTCAACGCCGCGAACTCCTCGCTGCTCGGTGGCGGCGGTGTCGACGGCGCTATTCACCGCCGAGGGGGCCCCGAGATCCTCGCCGACTGCCGCAGGCTCCGCGCCTCCCACTACGGGCGCGGCCTGGCGACCGGCCGCGCCGTCGCCACCACCGCGGGCCGCCTCCACGCCCAGTGGGTGATCCACACCGTCGGCCCGGTCCACAGCACCACCGAGGACCGCTCGGACCTGCTGGCGTCCTGCTATCGCGAGTCCCTGCGCGTGGCGGGCGAGCTGGGCGCCACGTCCATCGCCTTCCCGGCGATCTCGACGGGGATCTACGGCTGGCCCATGGACGACGGCGCGCGGATCGCCGTCCGTACGGTCCGTGAGGCCACGCCGCCGTCCGTCACCGACGTGCGGTTCGTGCTCTTCGACGAGAAGGCGTACGAGACGTTCGCCGACCACCTCGGCTGACCCGCCGGCCGCCGCCGGGCGAGGGTCGAATCCGGGGTCCGGGAGGGTGTCCGGAATCTTCAGGTATCACTCGTGTTGAGACACCATGGGAGTGTCTGCAGCCCCCGGACCCTGGAGGCCATGACGATCGGATCGGAAACGCACGAAGCGGGACTCGCTCCCGTCCCATGAAGGAGATCAGCATGGCTACCGGCACAGTGAAGTGGTTCAACGCGGAGAAGGGCTTCGGCTTCATCGCCCAGGACGGCGGCGGCCCGGACGTGTTCGTCCACTACTCGGCCATCGCCACCACCGGGTACCGCGAACTCAATGAGGGCCAGCAGGTCCAGTTCGATGTCGTTCAGGGCCCGAAGGGGCCGCAGGCGGAGAACGTCAGCCCCGCCTGACCGGCTCGCAGCGCCACGCCCCGCGTAGGAGGTCCACGCGGGGCGTTCGCGTCAGCGGCGCGGTGGAACGGGCCGCGCCCACGCCCGGTTCGTACGGTCCATCACAGCACCGAACCGGTTCACGCGGTCCACCGCCGTACCCCTCTCCGGCTCCGGATCACACCGTCCACCGGAGTACCGCCCCGAGGCCGCCCGCCGGGCCGTTCATGCCCGCCGGGACCATGAGGACCTCGCTGTCGGCGGCCGCGGCGGCCCGCAGCAGAGCGTCGTCCGCGCGGGCCCGCTCGGGCTTGGCGACGCCCATCGCCTGCGCCTCGCCGCGCTGCACGGCGACCTGGTCGACCCCGGGGCCGATCCACACCTCGCGACCGGCGTCGGAGGCGTTCTGGGCGAGCAGCAGCGTCGCGACCTGGTGGCTGCGTGCGGCGTCCACGACCGCGGGGACGCCCTCGGCGGCATGCCCGGGCCCGGTGTCCACCGAGGCCTCACGGTGCTCGCCGGGCCGGCCACGGCCCATCCGGAAGCGCTCAAGAGCGCCTTCGATCCGGTCGTACGTGACCCTCGCGCAGATCTGCTCGATCTGCCGGTCCAGCGCGCTGTTGGAGGAGCCCGGCGACCTGCTGCCGCTCTCCAGCTCCACGGTGGCCGTCTGGATCCGCTCGGGCAGCCGGTTGTGGACGGCCCTGCGCTCGCGTGAGTCGCCCGTCAGGACCAGCAGCTCCGCACCGCACTCGGGCCACTGCTTGATGATCTCGGCCGCGATGGCCTCGGCGGTCTCGCTCCAGCTGTTCTCGACCTTGTTGCGGTAGTGCCACTCGTACCGGTCGCCGGGCATGCTGCGGTGCCCGCGGCCACTCCGCTCCTTGCCGTCCGCCTTGCCCATGGGCTCGCGGTGGTGGGCGTCGCGCAGCTCCAGATCGGCTCCCGTGCGGTCGATGTAGGCCACCAGACACGCCGGCCCGTCGTCCTTGAGATCGGCGAGCGGCGAGACGTGCGGCAGGGTCGACCAGGTCGCCTCGACGGCGGGCGGGCTCACCGCCAGCGGCACGTCGAGCACGACCTCGGCGCCGGAGGCGAACAGCGCGCGGCCGGGGGGTGCCCCGGAGACGGGTTCGTGGGCGAGCCGCTCGATGACCGCCCTGACCGTGTACGCGTCGGCGCCGGCGTCGATGAGCTGGGACGCGACCGAGCGCTCCCGCAACTGCTGCACCTTCACCGCGTCCTCCGTCGCGCGTGAGGTGTCGATATAGACCGACGCCCAGGGGCCTGGCCGGGCGAAGAGCGGTTTCAGAAAGCCAAGTTCCATGATGAGACCCCCAGGCTCGTGGCTTGCGGATATATCCAGGTTAGGACTGATTCGGATACGCGGGGCGCCTGCCCGAGGCTGATCCCGTGAAACAACTCCACGCGCCCGTGGCGGCGGGTGACCGCGCGAACGCGCAGCGAGTCCGCGCCCGTGCCCCCGTCGGCGTTTCTGCGGGCGTGAGCCGGGAGACCGGCGCTCCAGGGTTGATGTCGTTTTTTCGCCAGCCCCACCCCGGGTCGTCGTCGATGCTTGACCCATGCACACCGACACCGAGCGCTGCGTCAGAGCGGTCCAGTCCAAGGACGCCCGGTTCGACGGCGTCTTCTTCACCGCTGTCCTGACCACCCGGATCTACTGCCGACCCAGCTGCCCGGTCGTGCCGCCCAAGGCCGAGAACATGGTCTTCCACCCGAGCGCCGCCTCCTGCCAGCGCGCCGGTTTCCGCGCCTGCAAGCGGTGCCGGCCCGACACCAGCCCCGGCTCGCCGGAGTGGAACGCCCGCGCCGACGCCGTCGCCCGCGCCATGCGGCTCATCCAGGACGGAGTCGTCGACCGGGAGGGCGTACCCGGTCTGGCCGCCCGGCTCGGGTACTCCGCCCGGCAGATCGAACGGCAGCTCCTGGCGGAGCTCGGCGCCGGCCCGCTCGCCCTGGCCCGCGCCCAGCGCGCCCAGACCGCCCGGGTGCTCGTCGAGACCACGGGGCTGCAGATGGCGGAGATCGCCTTCGCCGCCGGGTTCTCCTCGATCCGCACGTTCAACGACACCGTCCGCGAGGTCTTCGCTCTCGCCCCGGGGGACCTGCGCGCCCGCGCCGCGCGCGGCACCGCGACGGCCCCCGGCACACCGGGCGTGATCACGCTGCGGCTGCCGTACCGTGCCCCGCTCAATCCCGACAACCTCTTCGGCCACCTCGCCGCGACCGCCGTGCCCGGCGTCGAGGAGTGGCGCGACGGCGCCTACCGCCGCACCCTGAACCTCCCCTACGGACACGGCATCGTCGCCCTCGCCCCGCGGCCCGACCACATCGCCTGCCGCCTGTCCCTGACCGACCCGCGCGATCTGACGATCGCCATCAGCCGCTGCCGCCGGCTGCTCGACCTGGACGCCGACCCGGTCGCCATCGACGACCGGCTGCGGGCGGACCCGCTGCTGGCGCCCCTCGTCGACAAGGCACCGGGCAGGCGGGTGCCGCGTACCGTCGATGCCGCCGAGTTCGCCGTACGGGCCGTGCTCGGCCAGCAGGTGTCGACGGCCGCGGCCCGCACCCACGCGGCCCGGCTGGTCACGGCGCACGGCGTCCCCGTCGAGGACTCCGAGGGCGGGCTCACTCATCTCTTCCCGACCCCACAGGCGCTGGCCGCCCTCGACCCCGAGTCGCTGGCCCTGCCGCGCAGCCGCCGCACCACCCTGCTCACCCTCGTCGAGGCGCTGGCCGACGGGTCACTCCGGCTCGGCGTCGACAGCGACTGGGAGGAGGCCCGCGCCCGGCTCTTCACCCTCCCCGGCTTCGGCCCCTGGACGGTGGAGGTGATCGCGATGCGGGCCCTCGGCGACCCGGACGCGTTCCTTCCGTCCGACCTCGGCGTCCGCCGAGCGGCCGGCGGTCTCGGCCTGCCGTCCACCCCGGCAGCGCTCACGGGCCGCGCGGCGGCGTGGAGGCCCTGGCGGGCGTACGCCGTCCAGTACCTCTGGGCGACGGACAGCCACCCCATCAACCACCTCCCCCTGTAAGGAAGTTCAGAGATGTCCCGCCAGTACACGGTCGTCGGCAGCCCCTACGGCCCCCTGACCCTCGTCGCCACGGACGGGGTCCTGAGCGGCCTCTACATGGTGGCCCAGCGCCACCGCCCCGCCGAGGAGACCTTCGGGGACCCGGACCCGGGCCCCTTCCCGGAGGTGATCCGCCAGCTCGACGCCTACTTCGCCGGTGAGCTACGGGACTTCGACCTGCCGCTCCACCTCGACGGCACCGACTTCCAGCGCCGCGTCTGGGAACAGCTCCGGGCGATCCCGTACGGCGAGACCCGCTCCTACGGTGAACTCGCCGACGGCCTCGGCAGCCCCGGGGCCTCCCGCGCGGTCGGCCTCGCCAACGGCAAGAACCCCATCGGCATCATCGTGCCGTGCCACCGCGTCATCGGCGCGAGCGGCGGCCTCACCGGCTACGGAGGCGGGCTCGACCGCAAGCAGCGCCTGCTCGCCTTCGAGAGCGGGGCGCCGGAGGACGCCCTCTTCTAACGCCGCGCCCTCTTCCACGCCCCCGTCCCGCGTGGCCTACCGTCCTGTTGCGCGCAGCCGTTCCAGCAGAGCGGGCAGCGAGGTGCCGATCGGTTCGCGGACGATCTCGGCGGCGCGGTCGTCGTAGGGCGTCGGCTGGGCGTTGACGACGATCAGGCGGGCGCCGTTGTCGGCCGCGATGCCCGCGAGGGAGGCGGCCGGCTGGACCTGCAGGCTCGTGCCGACGGCGAGGAAGACCTCGGCGGCCTTCGCGATCGACAGCGCCTCGCCGAGAACGACCGGGTCGAGCCGCTGTCCGAACATCACCGTCGCCGACTTGAGGATCCCCCCGCACGCCAGGCACGCCGGATCCTCCTCGCCCGCCGCGACCCGGGCCAGCGCGTCCGTCATCGGGGAACGCGCGTGACAGCCGGTGCAGACCACCGTGCGTGCCGTGCCGTGGAGTTCGAGGACCTTTCGGTCGGGAAGGCCCGCGAGCTGGTGGAGGCCGTCGACGTTCTGGGTGATCACCCGCACGGCGACGCCCGGCGCCTTGTCCAGCTCGGCGATGGCCCGGTGCGCGGCGTTCGGCTCGGCGCGCAGCGCCTTGCTGTCGCGCCGCATCCGCCAGGCACGGCGCCGGATCTCCGGGTCGGCCATGTAGAAGTCGTACGTGACGAGCTTCTCGGCCTCCGGGTCACGCCGCCACAGCCCGTCCGGCCCGCGGTAGTCGGGAATGCCGGAGTCCGTGGAGATGCCGGCGCCGCTGAGGATGGCGACGAGAGTCATGCGGGGAGCGTATGCAGCGGGGTGCGGCACCGCGAGCCGATTAACGGGGGCGGCTGGCCCTCCGTCGGAGCGACGCGGGGTGGGGGCCGGGGTGGCTGGGCCCTGGTGTCGCAATGGGGCGTCGGGGTCGGGCGGCCGGTCCCGAACGGGGCGCCGGGGCCGGCGCGGCTGAAGCCGTCCGGGAGTGAGCGCCGGGGCGGCGCGGGGCAGCCTCGACGGAGTGGCGCCCGGGGGCGGGTGGGCGAACCGGGTCCGAACGGGGCGCCGGGGCCGGGCGGCCGGTCCCGCGCCGCCGACGCGGTCGCCCGAGGGCTTGAGGGCGAAGGCGGCGCCCGCGAGTCAGCGCGGCGGGTGGCCGTTCTCCAGCTCGACGGCGCCGGCGCCCGTGTCCAGCGCGTCGAGCGCGGCCAGGACGCGGCGCCCCATGGCGGGGAGCAGGTAGTCGGTGACCTCCTCGCGCGCCACCAGCTTCCAGGACAGGAGCTCGTCCTCCTGCAGCCGGATCGCCGTGAGCCGCTCCTCGTCGAGCACGCCGCCGTCGTAGACGTACGCGGCGAGCGGCGGCCGGGACGCTCCCGGAACCCAGTCGACGGCGAGCAGCCGGCCCAGCTCCACGTCCAGGCCGATCTCCTCCGCCGTCTCGCGCCGGGCCGCCTGACGCGGGGTCTCGCCCCGGTCGGACTCGATCGTGCCGCCCGGCAGCGTCCAGCCCTCCCGGTAGTTCGGCTCGACGAGCAGGACGCGACCCTCCGCGTCCCGGAAGAGGGCGGCGGCGCCGGCCAGGACGCGGGGCAGCCCCGCGATGTACGTGGCGTAATCGGTGGTCGTCACACCCGGCACCCTAGCCGGGCGCCGCCGCCGCGACGGCCAACCGCAGTGTCCGCTCGGCCAGTTCACTGATCCGTACCCCGTCGAAGCCGAACACCGCACTGCGCACGCGGTCCTCCAGGGGGTCCGTCCACTGGGCGGGGATCGCCGACGCGCCACACAGCACCCCCGCCACGGAGCCCGCAGTCGCACCGTTGGAGTCGGTGTCCAGGCCGCCGCGCACGGTCAGCGCGATGGACCGGGTGAAGTCGCCCTCCCCGTACAGCAGCCCGGCGGTGATCACGGCGGCGTTCGGGACGACGTGGATCCAACCGAGCCGGCCCGTCTCCTCCGCCAGCTCCACTAGGGTGTCGGACCACGCGACCCCCGCGTCGTACAGCGCGACCGTGTGCCGAACCGTCCTGGCGAGGCGGCTGCTCGCCGGGATCCGCTCCAGGGCCGTCTCGATCGCGGCGCGCGGGCCGGGGGCGGTGAAGGCGGCGGCCACCAGGGAGGCGGCCCACATCGCGCCGTAGACGCCGTTGCCGGTGTGGGAGAGCACCGCGTCCCGCCGGGCCAGCGCGGCGGCGCGACGGGGGTCGCCGGGGGAGGTCCAGCCGAAGACGTCGGCCCGGATGAGCGCGCCGATCCACTCCTGGTACGGATTGTCGTACGTGGCGGTGACCGGGGGACGCAGACCGTTCGCGAGATTGCGGTAGGCGGCGCGCTCGGCGGTGAAGGTCTGCCGGTAGGGCAGGCACAGCAGCCACAACTGGCCCAGTTGCTCGGTGGTGAAACCGAAGCCGTGCGTCTCCAGCAGGTGCAGGCCGAGGATCGCGTAGTCGACGTCGTCGTCGCGGGCGCTGCCGTGGATGCGGCCCCGCACGCACTCGGGCCACTCGGGCCGCAGCTCGAAGCCCGTCGCGCCGGGCGGGGGAGGGGGGATGTAGTCGGTCAGGGGGAGCGCGTCGGTGAGGCGCAGATAGCGGTCGATGCGGTCGGGGGTCCAGTAGTCACCGCGCTCGACGGGTTTGCCGAGCATGTTCCCGGCGATACGGCCGCTCCAGCCGCCGAGGATCCGGTCCGCGAGGGCGGCGCCCCGGGGCACGCCCTCCTTGGCCTCGCCGGCCTCCGGCGCCCAGTCCTCCGGTACGGCGTCGGGCGCACCGTCCTCGGGCACCCAGTCCTCCGGGTCATGGCCGTCCGGCGTCCGTACGGGCGTCCGTACGGGGTGGTCCGTCGTGTGTGGGCCCATACATCCGGTCTACCGAAAGAACGGCGGTGGCGCTCGGTGGCTCGCTTTGATCGATCAGTCCTGTGGTCATTTCGTCCTCCTTTGGAGAGGAATATCGGTCTATGAGGGGGTGGCACGTGGTCTGACGGTACGGATAGGGTCTGCCTCGGCGCGACTGCCTGTTCGAAAGCAAGGGATGCAAGGTGACGGACGGAGCAGTAACTGAGGTCGCACGCGTGCTCGTCGCGGCCGACAAGTTCAAGGGCTCGCTCACGGCCGTACAGGTCGCGGAGCGGGTCACCGAAGGTCTGCGACGGGTCGTCCCGGAGCTCGAAGTGGAGACATTGCCCGTCGCGGACGGCGGCGACGGCACCGTCGCGGCGGCGGTCGCGGCCGGTTTCGAACGCCGGGAGGTACGGGTCACCGGGCCGCTCGGCGAGCCGGTGACGGCCGCGTACGCCCTGCGGGACGGCACGGCGGTCGTCGAGATGGCGGAGGCGTCGGGCCTCCAGCTGCTGCCCCCCGGGGTCTTCGCGGCGCTGACGTCGACGACGTACGGCTCCGGTGAGCTGCTGCGCGCGGCGCTGGACGCGGGGGCCCGCACGATCGTCTTCGGCGTCGGCGGCAGCGCGACGACGGACGGCGGGGCCGGCATGCTGGCCGCGCTGGGCGCGCGGTTCCTGACGGCGGACGGCGAGCCGGTCGGTCCCGGCGGCGGCGGCCTGCGGGAGCTCGCCACGGCCGACCTCAGCGGCCTCGACCCCCGTTTCGCGGACGTCGACCTGGTTCTCGCCAGCGACGTGGACAACCCGCTGACCGGCCCGAAGGGCGCGCCGGCCGTCTACGGCCCGCAGAAGGGCGCCTCGCCCGAGGACGTCGAGACCCTCGACGCGGCGCTCTCGCACTTCGTGACGGTGCTGGAGAAGGCCATCGGGCCCAAGGCGGCGGAGTGCGCGGTGGCGCCGGGCGCGGGTGGCGCGGGCGGCATCGGGTACGGCGCCCTCGTCGGCCTCGGCGCGAGCTTCCGTCCCGGCATCGAGCTGATGCTGGACGTGCTGGGCTTCGCGCCGGCGCTGGAGCGGGCGACGCTCGTCATCACCGGCGAGGGTTCCCTGGACGAGCAGACCCTCCACGGAAAGGCCCCGGCGGGTGTCGCCGCGGCGGCCCGTGCGGCGGGCAAGGAGGTGGTCGCGGTCTGCGGCCGCCTGGCCCTCCCGAAGGAGGCCCTGAGCGAGGCGGGCATCCGGCGCGCCTACCCGCTGACGGACCTGGAACCGGACACGGCGAAGTGCATCGCGAACGCGGGCCCGCTGCTGGAGCAGGTGGCGTCGAACATCGCGGGCGACTTCCTGGCGTAGCGGTGCGGGCGGGGCGGGGCTTTTCCCCCACCCCGCCCCTTCCCGAACCCCTGGCCGGGGGCAGCCCACGGCGCTGCGCACCGCAGAAGGCCCTTCGGGCACCAGGCCCGGACGCCGCGCCGGACCGCCCAGCCCCGGCCGACGGCCGGACCCTTTGGCCCGGCACGCCGCGTCCGGACCGTCCGGCCGGGACGCCGCCCTGCACCGCCCAGCCCCGGCCGGCCGGAGGCCGCGAGGCGCCCCGTCCGGGCCCCCGGATCTTTGGCCCGGCACGCCGGCTCCGGACCGCGCAGCCCAGCCCGGCCGACGGCCGCCAGGCGCCGCGTTACCACCGCCGCCCGCATAGCCGTGTGGGACGTCGCAGCCTCCGGGCGACTGCGGCGGCCGCAGGGCGCCTGGACCGGTGCCCCGCCGAGCTGCGCGCGTTGCGGGCGGCCGCAGCCCTGCCCGGCCGCGCGCCTGAGCGAACCGCTGCCCCCGGTGAGCGCCACGCCCGCGTGCCCGCCTGCCGGACGGCGCGGCCCCGCTGCCGGCAGGCGGCGGCCCCCCGTGCCCAGCTGCCGGACAACGCGGCCCCCGCTGCCGGCAGGCGGCGGACCGCGCCTCCGAGCCGCGCTCCGCCGCTGGTGTGCCCCAGCGGCCCGCAGGCCGCCTCGGCCCCCGTATCCCCGACGAGACGCGCCCTCGCCTCCACGTAGGCGGTCCCGGCGTCCGGGCGCCTCCGGCGGCGCCTCCCCGCCGAGCCGCGCCCCACGGGCCTCGTGGGTGACCACGGCCTCCGGCGTCCGCCCCAAACCCAGAACCAGGCGCCCCCGGGGCGCACCGTGCCCCAGGCATGCCGAAGGGCCCGGGGCGGTTGTCCGCGCCCGGGCCCTTCGGTTGGTTGTCGCCGCCCTTACGGCAGCTGCGCTGCCCTCGCCTCCGCGCGGGCTTCGCGCGTTTCGCGGCGGTTGCCGCGGAAGGTGTTCACCCGGCGGGCCGTCGCGAAGAGCGGGATCACCGCGCCCATGACCACCTGCAGCGCGCAGCCGGTCTGGAGCAGGATCTGTCCGCCCGGAGCGTCGAACGCCCAGGCCGCCAGCATGCCCATCGCTCCGACGATCCAGCCGAGCATCGCCACCGCGAGGACACCCCGCGGCTTGGGGTACTCGACCCGGCTCACCATCAGCCAGGCCACTCCGATGATCGCGAGCAGCGTCGGGATGAACGGCAGCTCGAGGAGCACGATCGAGACGACGGTGAGCGCGCCGAACGGGCTCGGCATGCCCTGGAACATGCCGTCCTTCATCGTCACGCACGAGAATCTCGCCAGTCGCAGCACCACCGCCAGCAGCACCACGATCGCGGCCACCGCCGACACCTTCTGCTGAGCGTCGTCGGCGACCATCCCGTACACCAGGACGAAGTACGCGGGGGCCAGACCGAAGCTGATCAGGTCCGACAGGTTGTCCAGCTCCGCACCCATCGGCGAGCTGCGCAGCTTGCGGGCCACGAGTCCGTCGAACAGGTCGAAGATCGCCGCGCACAGCATCAGGATCACGGCGGTGGCGGCGCTGTTGCGCGCCATGCCGGATTCGTTGCTGCCCGTGAGGTGCGGGATGAGGATTCCGGTGGTGGTGAAGTACACCGCCATGAATCCGCAGGTCGCGTTACCGAGCGTGAGGGTGTCCGCTATCGACAGCCGCAGCGAGAGAGGCATCTCCTCGACGGCGTCCGCCGACTCGGCCTCGGCCTCGGCCACCCAGCCGGCCTGAGTCTCGGGATCAATCACGGTCAATTCGAGTCACCCCCGCGGTCGTGGTCTGACCGACCTCGACAGCGACGTCGACACCTTCCGGAAGGTAGATGTCAACGCGCGATCCGAAACGGATCAGTCCGATGCGCTCGCCCTGCTCGACCTTCGTCCCCTGCGGGAGGTACGGCACGATGCGCCGGGCGACGGCGCCCGCGATCTGCACCATCTCGATGTCGCCGAGCTCGGTGTCGAAGTGCCAGACAACGCGCTCGTTGTTCTCGCTCTCCTTGTTGAACGCCGGAACGAAGCCGCCGGGCACGTGCTCGACGGACGTCACCGTGCCCGCGAGGGGCGCGCGGTTGACGTGGACGTTCAGCGGGCTCATGAAGATGGCGACCCGGGTGCGCCCGTCCTTCCACGGCATGATGCTCTGCACGACGCCGTCGGCGGGCGAGATCACCCGGCCCTGAGCGATCTCACGCTCGGGGTCGCGGAAGAACCACAGCATGCCCGCCGCCAGAGCGGTGGCGGGCACGGCGATGGCCGCGGCACGCTTGGAACGGCGCGCACGGGCAAGGCTGAGTGCTGCGGTGGCGACGGTCGGCAGGAGCCACGGCGATGCTCCGCGCGCGAGGCGTACGCCGACACGGCTGTCGCGAGGTGCAGAGGTTTGGCTGTGGGGCATGGATGACCTTCGTAGCGGATGATGCCGCACTGGCGGGGGACGGCGGCTTTCGGGCGATGCTATCGGTTGCGGGCCGCAACTGGGCAAGCCAGAAGCCGAGTCGACGGCCGGAAGAAGATGACAGGGTGTGATCTTCTTCGCGGCCAAACCGACCCAAATGCGACAATCAACCCTGGAATCGGTACTCCTCGAGCAGCCGACGACCAATGATCATTTTCTGGATCTCGGCGGTACCTTCACCGATGAGCAGCATCGGAGCCTCTCGGTAGAGGCGCTCGATCTCGTACTCCTTCGAGAACCCGTATCCGCCATGAATGCGGAACGCGTCCTCCACGACTTCCTTGCAGTATTCGGAGGCGAGGTACTTCGCCATCCCCGCTTCGAGGTCGTTTCGTTCCCCGGAGTCCTTTTTGCGCGCTGCGTTCACCATCATCGCATGAGCGGCCTCGACCTTGGTAGCCATTTCGGCCAACTTGAACTGGATCGCCTGGTGCTGCGCGATCGCCTTGCCGAAAGTGTGACGCTGCTGGGCATAGGAGACACCCAGTTCAAAGGCACGCTGAGCGACGCCGCAGCCACGGGCCGCGACATTCACGCGGCCGACCTCGACACCGTCCATCATTTGGTAAAACCCTCGGCCAGTGGTGCCGCCAAGGACGCGATTGGCCGGAATGCGCAGTCCGTCCATGATGAGTTCGGTGGTGTCGACCCCCTTGTAACCCATCTTGTCGATCTTCCCGGGAATGGTGAGGCCGGGGCGGACCTCTCCGAAGCCGGGCTCCTTCTCGACGAGGAAGGTCGTCATCGACTTGTGCGGGGCGGTGCCCTCGGGGTGGCCTTCGTCACTTCGGACGAGAACGGCGACGAGCGTTGACGTTCCGCCGTTCGTGAGCCACATCTTCTGGCCGTTCAGGACGTACTCGTCGCCGTCCTTGACCGCCTTGGACGTGATCGCCGACACATCGGAGCCGAGAGCCGGCTCCGACATCGAGAACGCGCCCCGCACCTCGCCCGCCGCCATCCGCGGCAGGAAGGTGTCCTTCTGCTCCTGCGTGCCGTGCTGCTTGAGCATGTACGCCACGATGAAGTGCGTGTTGATGATGCCGGAGACCGACATCCAGCCCCGGGCGATCTCCTCCACGCACAGCGCGTAGGTGAGCAGCGACTCACCCAGGCCCCCGTACTCCTCGGGGATCATCAGACCGAAGACACCGAGCTCCTTGAGCCCGTCCACGATGTCCTGGGGGTACTCGTCGCGGTGCTCCAGCTCCGTCGCGACAGGGATGATCTCCTTGTCGACGAACTCCCGGACGGTGGACAGGATCTCCTGCTGCACATCGGTCAGACCGTGGGTCTGGGCGAGTCGCGCCATGACTACTTCTCCTGCGCCTTGAGTTCCGGGCGGCCGGGCTGCTCGCCGCCGCGCTCCTTGATGTACGTCTCGGTGGGGACCATCACCTTGCGGCGGAACACGCAGACCAGCGTGCCGTCCTGCTTGTAGCCCTTGGTCTCGACGTAGACGATGCCGCGGTCGCTCTTCGACCTCGACGGCGTCTTGTCGAGCACGGTCGTCTCGCCGTAGATGGTGTCGCCGTGGAAGGTCGGCGCCACGTGCTTCAGCGACTCGATCTCCAGGTTGGCGATGGCCTTGCCGGAGACGTCCGGCACCGACATGCCGAGGAGCAGCGAGTAGATGTAGTTGCCGACGACGACGTTCTTCCCGAAGTCGGTCGTCTTCTCCGCATAGTTGGTGTCCATGTGGAGCGGGTGGTGGTTCATCGTCAGCAGGCAGAAGAGGTGGTCGTCGTACTCGGTGACCGTCTTTCCGGGCCAGTGCTTGTAGACGGCGCCGACTTCGAACTCTTCGTAGGTGCGGCCGAACTGCATGGTCCTCAGGCCTCCGGGATCTCGAACTTGGTGGTGCGCCGCATACCGGCGGCGCGGCCCTTGCCGGAGATGACCAGGGCCATCTTGCGGCTGGCCTCGTCGATCATCTCGTCGCCGAGCATCGCGGAGCCCTTCTTGCCGCCGGCCTCGGACGTGTAGTAGTCGTACGCGTCCAGGATCAGCTCGGCGTGGTCGAAGTCCTCCTGCGACGGCGAGAAGATCTCGTTCGCCGCGGCGACCTGGTCCGGGTGCAGCACCCACTTGCCGTCGAACCCGAGGGCGGCGGCGCGGCGCGCGACGGCCTTGTAGCCCTCCTGGTTGCGGATCTGCAGGTAGGGGCCGTCGATCGCCTGGAGGTTGTTGGCGCGGGCGGCCATCAGGATCTTCATCAGGATGTAGTGGTACGCGTCGGCGTCGTAGCCGGGCGGCTGCTCACCGACGACCAGGGACTTCATGTTGATGGAGGCCATGAAGTCGGCCGGGCCGAAGATGATCGTCTCGACGCGCGGGGAGGCCTGCGCGATCGCGTTGACGTTGTTGAGGCCCTGGGCGTTCTCGATCTGCGCCTCGATGCCGATCTTGCCGATCTCGAAGCCCATGGTCTTCTCGATCTGCGTCAGGAGCAGGTCGAGCGCCACGATCTGCTGGGCGTCCTGGACCTTCGGCAGCATGATGCAGTCGAGGTTCTGGCCGGCGCCCTCGACGACGGTGACGACATCGCGGTACGTCCACTCGGTCGTCCAGTCGTTGACCCGTACGACACGCGTCTTGCCGGCCCAGTCGCCCTCGTTGAGGAACTTCACGATCGTGTGCCGCGCCTCGGGCTTGGCGAGCGGCGCGCAGGCGTCCTCCAGGTCCAGGAAGACCTGGTCGGCCGGCAGGCCCTGCGCCTTTTCGAGGAAGCGCGGGTTGGAGCCGGGGACCGCCAGACAGGAGCGGCGCGGGCGGAGACGGTTGACCGTCATGCGGGGACCTCCAGAGGGTCGAGCTTGTTCGCTGTGCGGATCTCGTCGACGATACGGCCGATGATCTCCGTGATACCGAAGTCCTTCGGGGTGAAGACGGCGGCCACACCCGCGCGCTTCAGATCTGCGGCGTCGGCGTTCGGAATGATCCCGCCGACGATGACCGGAATGTCGGTGGCTCCCGCCTCGCGCAGCCGGCCCAGCACGTCCGGCACCAGCTCGGCGTGCGAGCCGGAGAGGATGGACAGGCCGACGCAGTGCACGTCCTCCGCCAGAGCGGCGTTGACGATCTGCTCGGGGGTCAGCCGGATGCCCTGGTAGACCACCTCGAAACCGGCGTCCCGGGCGCGTACGGCGATCTGCTCGGCGCCGTTGGAGTGCCCGTCGAGACCGGGCTTGCCGACCAGCAGACGCAGCCGCCCGGAGCCGAGCTCCTCGGCGGTGCGCGTCACCTTCTCGCGTACGGCGGCCAGCGGCGTGCCCGCCTCGGCGGTGACGGCGACCGGGGCCGACGACACCCCCGTGGGAGCGCGGAACTCGCCGAACACGTCCCGCAGCGCCCACGACCACTCGCCGGTGGTGACGCCCGCCCGGGCGCACTCCACGGTGGCCTCGAAGAGGTTGCCCTCACCGGCGGCCGTCGCCTTCAGCGCGGCCAGCGCCTCCTGCGCACGGGACTCGTCGCGGTTGTCGCGCCACTCGTGCAGCTTGGCGACCACCCGGGCCTCGTTCGCCGGGTCGACCGTCATGATCGCCGTGTCGAGGTCCGCGGTGAGCGGGTTCTCCTCGGTCGTCTCGAAGATGTTGACGCCGACGATCTTCTCGTCGCCCGCCTCGATCCGGGCCCGCCGCTCGGCGTGCGAGGAGACCAGCTGCGACTTGAGGTAGCCGGACTCGACGGCGGCCATCGCGCCGCCCATCTCCTGGATCCGGTCGATCTCCGCGAGGCACTCGGTGACCAGGGCGCTCACCTTGGCCTCGATGACGTGGGATCCCTCGAAGATGTCCTCGTACTCCAGCAGGTCCGACTCGTGCGCCAGGACCTGCTGGATGCGCAGCGACCACTGCTGGTCCCAGGGCCGGGGAAGCCCCAGCGCCTCGTTCCAGGCGGGGAGCTGGACGGCCCGGGCACGGGCGTCCTTGGAGAGGGTCACGGCCAGCATCTCGAGGACGATGCGCTGGACGTTGTTCTCCGGCTGCGCCTCGGTCAGACCGAGCGAGTTGACCTGGACGCCGTAGCGGAAGCGGCGCTGCTTCTCGTTCTCGATGCCGTACCGCTCGCGGGTGACCTTGTCCCAGATGCGGCCGAAGGCGCGCATCTTGCACATCTCCTCGACGAAGCGGACGCCCGCGTTCACGAAGAAGGAGATCCGGGCGACGACATCGCCGAAGCGGTCCTCCGGGACCTGCCCGGAGGCGCGGACCGCGTCGAGTACGGCGATGGCCGTGGACATCGCGTACGAGATCTCCTGGACCGGAGTGGCCCCCGCCTCCTGCAGGTGGTAGCTGCAGATGTTGATCGGGTTCCACTTCGGGATGTGGTTCACCGTGTAGGTGATCATGTCCGTCGTGAGGCGCAGCGACGGGCCGGGCGGGAAGACGTGCGTCCCGCGCGACAGGTACTCCTTCACGATGTCGTTCTGCGTGGTGCCCTGGAGCCTGGTGATGTCCGCACCCTGCTCCTCGGCGACCACCTGATAGAGCGCCAGCAGCCACATGGCGGTGGCGTTGATGGTCATCGAGGTGTTCATCTGCTCCAGGGGGATGTCCTGGAACAGCCGCCGCATGTCACCGAGATGCGAGACCGGGACACCGACCCGGCCCACCTCGCCGCGGGCGAGGATGTGGTCGGGGTCGTAGCCGGTCTGCGTCGGCAGGTCGAACGCGACCGACAGGCCGGTCTGACCCTTGGCGAGGTTACGCCGGTAGAGCTCGTTCGACGCCTCGGCGGTCGAGTGACCGGCGTACGTCCGCATGAGCCACGGCCGGTCCTTCTGACGCTCTGTCATGTGTGGGCCTCAGATGTTGCGGAAGCGGTTGATGGCGTCGATGTGCTTGTCGCGCAGCTCCTGGTCGCGCACGCCCATGCCCTCGCGGGGCGCCAGCGCCAGGACGCCGACCTTGCCCTGGTGCAGATTGCGGTGGACGTCATACGCGGCCTGGCCGGTGTCCTCCAGGGAGTAGACCTTGGAGAGCGTCGGGTGGATCTTGCCCTTGGCGACCAGCCGGTTCGCCTCCCAGGCCTCGCGGTAGTTGGCGAAGTGCGAGCCGATGATCCGCTTGAGCGACATCCACAGGTAGCGGTTGTCGTACTCGTGGTTGTAGCCGGAGGTCGAGGCGCAGGTCACGATGGTGCCGCCCTTGCGGGTGACGTAGACGCTCGCGCCGAAGGTCTCGCGGCCCGGGTGCTCGAAGACGATGTCCACGTCCTCGCCGCCGGTGAGCTCGCGGATGCGCTTGCCGAAGCGCTTCCACTCCTTCGGGTCCTGGGTGTGCTCGTCCTTCCAGAACTTGTAGTCCTCGGCGTTGCGGTCGATGATCGCCTCGGCGCCCATCGCGCGGCAGATGTCCGCCTTCTGGGGGCTGGAGACGACACAGATCGGGTTGGCGCCGCCGGCCAGGGCGAACTGGGTGGCGTACGAGCCGAGGCCGCCGCTCGCTCCCCAGATCAGGACGTTGTCGCCCTGCTTCATTCCGGCGCCGTTGCGCGAGACCAGCTGGCGGTACGCGGTGGAGTTGACCAGGCCGGGCGCCGCCGCCTCCTCCCAGGAGAGGTGGTCAGGCTTCGGCATCAGCTGGTTCGACTTGACGAGCGCGATCTCGGCGAGGCCGCCGAAGTTGGTCTCGAAGCCCCAGATCCGCTGCTCGGGGTCGAGCATCGTGTCGTTGTGGCCGTCGCTCGACTCGAGCTCGACGGACAGGCAGTGCGCGACGACCTCGTCGCCGGGCTTCCAGGCGTTGACGCCCGGGCCGGTGCGCAGGACGACGCCCGCGAGGTCGGAGCCGATGATGTGGTACGGCAGGTCGTGACGCTTGGTGAGGTCGGAGAGCTTTCCGTAGCGCTCCAGGAACCCGAAGGTCGACACCGGCTCGAAGATGGAGGTCCAGACCGAGTTGTAGTTCACAGAGCTGGCCATGACCGCCACCAGGGCCTCGCCCGGGCCGAGCTCCGGCAGCGGCACGTCGTCGAGGTGCAGGGACTTGCGCGGGTCCTTCTCGCGGCTGGGGAGACCGGCGAACATCTCGGCCTCGTCCTTGTGCACGGTCACCGCGCGGTACGAGTCGGGAAGCGGCAGAGCGGCGAAGTCGGCGGACGTGGCGTCCGGCGACTGGATCGCGTCCAGGATTTCCTTCACGGTATTGCCTCCGGCGATGCGCGTTCTTTGAGGGTGGACCTCTCCGCGGAGAGGGCGGTGCTGTGTGTGGAGGTGTGCCGTCGGTTTCGGCGGGTGGTGCGTGGCAGCGCGGGTGGCGCGGGAGGTTGCCTGTGACGCAGGCGTCCGGGCGCACAATCACGATGGCTTGTGGGGACAGCCGGCGCACGAGATGGACTCGGCGCGCCGGCCGCCCGGACAACATCAACGTATGGCACGCCGTGTCACCTGGCAAGGCACTGGGTGCCAACAATTTCACTCAGATGCAATCCGCTGGTCACACATGAGCGATGATCGATCGAATGGCAGGTCAGGGCGTACGAAAACGGCCGGCCCCGCGGGGGGCCGGCCGTCGTAGTGAGGGTGTGTCAGTTCGCCTTGAGGGCCTGCTGGATGGTGCGCATGACCTCGTCGAGCGGGGCGTCGGTGCGGGCCACGGCGACCAGGACCTCGCCCTCCACGGACGCGGTGGCGGCGCCCGCGGAGCCGGCCGGGGAGGTCTGGCCCGTGGCCGGGCGGCCGGCGCCTATGCCCGATCCGAAGGTCTCCCGCACGATGGCGAAGGCGTGGTCCAGTTGGCTCTCCACGTCGCCCTGGCCGCCCGCCCTCAGCCAGCGTCGCAGCACATGGTTGTGGGCGGTGACCACCGCGGAGGCGGCCACCTCGGCCAGCAGCGGGTCGTCATTGCCGTCGTGGTGGTCGCGCTCGTCGAAGTGGCCCAGCAGATAGCGGGTGAACAGCCGCTCGTAGCGGGCCACCGAGGCGATCTCACGCTCCCGGAGCGTGGGCACCTCACGGGTGAGGCGATAGCGCTCCACCGAGACCGCGGGCGACGCCGCGTACATCTTCATGACTTCCTTGATGCCCCGGCAGACGGTGTCCAGCGGGTGCTCGTGCGCCGGCGCGGCGTTCAGGACCGCCTCGGCGCGCACCAGGGTGTCGTCGTGGTCCGGGAAGATCGCCTCTTCCTTCGACCGGAAGTGCCGGAAGAAGGTCCGGCGGGCCACCCCGGCGGTCGCGGCGATCTCGTCGACCGTCGTCGCCTCGTAGCCCTTGGTCGCGAAGAGCTCCATGGCCGCCGTCGCCAGCTCGCGGCGCATTTTGAGCCGCTGGGCGGCCGCGCGCGTGCTCGCGGCACTTTCCGGCGCGTCGGGCGGGGGCGTGGCACGGGGTGTCTTGGCGGGCTGGGACATGACCTGAACGTACTGCATCCGTGCAGGAGACCGCTCCTGCGGGGGAGGGCCGCCCGAAGGTCCGAGCAGCCCTCCCCACCCCGCGCCGGGATCAGCGCCGGGCATATTCGCGGAAGCCGCGACCCGTCTTGCGGCCCAGGCAGCCCGCGGCGACCAGGTGCTCCAGGAGGGGCGCCGGAGCCAGACCCGGGTCACGGAACTCGCGGTGCAGCACCTTCTCGATGGCGAGCGAGACATCGAGCCCGACCACGTCGAGGAGCTCGAAGGGACCCATCGGGTAGCCTCCGCCCAGCTTCATCGCGGCGTCGATGTCGTCCAGCGAGGCGTAGTGCTCCTCGACCATCTTGATCGCGTTGTTCAGGTACGGGAAGAGCAGCGCGTTCACGATGAAGCCGGCGCGGTCGCCGCAGTCCACCGGGTGCTTCCTGATCTTCGTGGTGATCGCCCGGACGGTGGCGTGGACGTCGTCGGCGGTCAGGACCGTGCGGACCACCTCGACCAGCTTCATCGCCGGCGCCGGGTTGAAGAAGTGCATCCCGATGACGTCCTGCGGGCGGCTCGTGGCGCGCGCGATGGCGACGACCGGCAGCGACGAGGTGGTGGTGGCGAGCACCGCGCCCGGCTTGCAGACCTTGTCGAGGGTCGCGAAGAGCTGCTGCTTGATCTCCAGGTCCTCGGCGACGGCCTCCAGGGCGAGGTCGACGTCGGCGAACGCGTCGAGCGAGCCGGCGGCCGAGATGCGGGCCAGCGTCTCGTCGCGGACCTCGGAGGTCATCCGGCCCTTGTCGACCGAACGGGCCAGCGACTTGGCGATCCGGGCCTTGGCGGTGTCCGCCTTCTCCTGCGAGCGGGCGGCGAGCACCACGTCGTACCCGGCCTTGGCGAAGACCTCGGCGATACCGCTCGCCATGGTCCCGGAGCCCGCGACGCCGACGGAACGGACCTCACGGCCCTCCCCGGCCTCCGCCGACTCCAGCGGGGTCAGCGCGTCGCGCACCGTGACCGCCGAGCCGGGCGCCTCGTAGGAGTAGAAACCGCGGCCCGCCTTGCGGCCGGTCAAGCCCGCCTCGCTGAGCTGCTTCAGGATCGGCGCGGGGGCGTGCAGACGGTCGCGGGACTCCGCGTACATGGCGTCGAGGACGGTACGGGCCGTGTCGATCCCGATCAGGTCGAGCAGCGCCAGGGGGCCCATCGGCAGCCCGCAGCCGAGCTTCATCGCGGCGTCGATGTCCTCGCGGGAGGCGTACTTCGCCTCGTACATCGCGGCGGCCTGGTTGAGGTAGCCGAAGAGCAGCCCGTCGGCGACGAAACCGGGGCGGTCGCCGACCGCGACCGGCTCCTTGCCGAGCTCGTGGGCGAGGGTGGTGACGGCGGCGACCGCCTGCGGCGAGGTGAGGACCGAGGAGACCACCTCGACCAGCTTCATCGCGGGCGCCGGATTGAAGAAGTGCAGACCAAGGACGCGCTCCGGGTGGGCCGAGTCGGCGGCGAGCCGGGTCACCGAGAGGGCGTTGGTGCCGGTGGCGAGAATGGCACCGGGGCGGACGATGGAGTCCAGCGCGCGGAAGACCTGCTGCTTGGCCTCGTACGTCTCGGGCACGACCTCGATCACGAGGTCGGCGTCGGCGGCGGCCTGCAGGTCGGAGAAGGTGCGGAAGCGCGCGAGGACGTTGCTGCGCTCCTCCTCGGTGATCCGCCCGCGCTGCACGGCGCGATCGGTGGCGGCCTCCAGGGTGGTCACGGCCTGGCGCGCGGCGGCGTCGCTGATGTCGATGCCGATGACCTCACGGCCGGCCCGGGCGAGGACCTCGGCGATGCCGGTGCCCATGGTGCCGAGGCCGACGACGGCGATGGTGGAGAGAGGGGTGTCCATCAGGGGACTCCAGGGTGAGTGACGACTGAGGCGAGAGCGGGGCGCGCGTGGCCGCGGCGGGCGTACGGCGCGAAGAAGACGCGGCGCGAAGTGCGGTGCGTGAGAGGCCGGTCGCACGCGGAGCGTGCGGACCGCACTGAAGAAGCCGACGGACTCTGTCCCGGAGTCGTGTCGTAAGAGAACTGCCGAACCGACAAGCACTCGCATGGGCTGCGTCACCAGGCCCGGCGAGTCAGCGGTGTGTGTTCCGCTCACCTGAGATTAACCGGCGAGTAACGAGCGCGCCAGTCTGCGGGAAGCACCGGAACTGTGATCTGGGTCGCCGATACGCTGACCGCCATGGACACCGCCACGGCCGAGGAACTCCGCTCGATGATCGATCGGTTGGGGAACGAGACGCGGCAGGAGCCCGCAGGTCCGGCGGCGTGTCGCCGGCTGGCTGCCACCGAGGACCGCGAGGAGCTCGCCCGCGTCCTCACCGAGCCGCGGCAGCCTCTGTGGGCGAGGGAGATCGCCGCCTTCCGCCTCGGGGTGGCCGGCGACCGACGGGCCTTCGAGGCCCTGGTCCTGCTCCTCAACCACCGCGATCCGGAGCGCTGCGTCTCCGCCGCGCACGCCCTGGCCCGGCTCGGCGACCCACGCACGGCACGGGCGGCCGCGGCGCTCGCCACCAATGAACTGCGGGTCGCGTACGCGCTGTTGCCCGTACGGCTACTCGCACAGCTGCGCGCGCCGGAGTCCGTGCCGGCGCTCGTGACCGTACTGGAGCGGCGGCTGGCCGACGGGGATCCGCACTGGAGGGTGGGCGTCGCCTGCGCGGAGGGACTGGGCGCGCTGGGGGACGAGCGGGCCCGCCCGGCACTGGAGGCGGCCCGCATCCACCCCCGGCTCGGCCCGGCGGCGTCCGAGGCACTGCGCAAGCTGGGCGAGGGCCCGTCTTCTTAGCCGTTGCGCGGAGCGTGCGCCGGACGGCGGACCCGAAAGACGCGCCCCGGGGGCGGCCCGCCCGGCACGGTCCGGAAGGCGGGGCCTGGGCGGCCGGGCCGTCAGGACCCGGAAGCAGGCCCCCTCGCCCGCCCGCCGCCGGGTAGGCCCAGGCGCTCGGCCATCAGTCGGGGAGGACCGCGAAGGCCTCTATCTCCAGCAGCAGCCGGGGATCGACCAGTGAGGAGACCTGCACCGCCGAGCTCGCCGGCAACTGCCCCGTGATGGACGCGTCACGGGCCTCCCTGACGGCCGGCAGATGGGCGATGTCGGTGAGGAAGTAGGTCAGTTTCACCACGTCCTCGAAGCCCGCGCCGGCGGAGGCGAGGCAGCGCCGCAGATTCTCGAAGACCTGCCGGGCCTGGGCGGCCGGATCGCCCACACCCACCACCTGACCGTCCTCATCGAGGGCGATCTGCCCCGATACGGCGATGAAACGCCCTTGGCCCACGACGACATGGGTGTAGCCGGTGGCGGGCGCGACGCCCTCGGGGGCGGCGATGTGGGTGAGGTGCGCAGTCATGGCCGACATCCTGGCGCACACCACTGACAATCGGGCCGCCGCGGGTGCCGGCGCGGACGCGCGGGCTGTCACGCGCGCTCAGAGCAGTGTGAGCTGGGTGGCCTCGGTGCCCGTGTCGGTGTGCTCCGCGGTGGCGGGACCGGGGGCGGTGATGCGCCGCGCCGCGCCCCGGCGCGCCGGACCGATCCCGAACTCCGCTGCCAGCTCGTGCACCTGCCGGGTGATCCGGCGCTGGTACCAGGTGGGGGCGTACGCGCCTTCCGCGTACATCCGCTCGTACCGCCCGACGAGCTCGGGGTGGTGCTGCCGCAGCCAGGCCATGAACCACTCGCGCGCGCCCGGCCGCAGATGCAGGACGAGCGGGGTGACCGACGTGGCCCCGGCCGCCGCGATCGCCCGGACCGTCGCACGCAGCTGGTCCGGGCGGTCGCCCAGGAAGGGGATCACCGGGGCCATCAGCACACCGCATCCGATGCCGTTGTCCGTGAGGGTCCGTACGACGTCGAGGCGGCGCTCGGGCGACGGCGTCCCCGGCTCGACGGTGCGCCACAGCTCCTGGTCGACGAAGCCGACCGAGACGGAGGTTCCCACGTCGGTCACCGCCGCCGACTGCTTCAGCAGCTCCAGGTCGCGCAGGATCAGCGTCCCCTTGGTGAGGATCGAGAAGGGATTGGCGCGGTCGCGCAGGGCGGCGATGATCCCGGGCATCAGCCGGTAGCGTCCCTCGGCCCGCTGGTAGCAGTCGACATTGGTGCCCATGGCGATGTGCGCACCGTGCCAGCGGGGCGAGGCGAGCTGCCTTGACAGCAGCTCCGGCGCGTTGACCTTCACCACTATCTGGGAGTCGAAGCCGAGGCCCGTGTCGAGGTCCAGATAACTGTGGGTCTTGCGGGCGAAGCAGTACACGCACGCGTGTGTGCAGCCGCGGTACGGGTTGACCGTCCACTCGAACGGCATCCGGGAGGCGCCCGGCACCCGGTTCAGGATCGAGCGGGCCCGCACCTCGTGGAAGGTGATCCCGCGGAACTCCGGTGTGTCGAAGGTGCGCGTAGTGACCGCGTCGGCGCCGAACAGGGCGGCGTCCCCGCCCGGGGCCGCGTTCTCGGCCAGATTGTCCCAGCGCATGGACGCCTCCTCGCTCGCTGCTCCCCGTCGTACGTCCTCCACAATAGAACACACGTTCCCATGATCGTGCGACCCGGATTTGGGCGGGCCCGGCCCGGGTGGTTGGCTGGTGCCTCCCCTGAGGAACGAGTGCTGGAGGACGAGGGATGGCGCAGGTCGAGGCCACGACGGAGCGGATCATCGCGGCGGACGCGGAGACGGTGTTCGACGCTCTGGCCGACTATCAGGACACCCGCGCGAAGCTGCTGCCCGAGCACTTCAGCGAGTACGAGGTGCGCGAGGGCGGCGACGGCGAGGGGACACTGGTGCACTGGAAGCTCCAGGCCACCAGCAAGCGCGTCCGCGACTGCCTTCTCGAGGTCACCGAGCCCAGCGACGGCCAACTGGTCGAGAAGGACCGCAACTCCTCGATGGTCACCACCTGGACGGTCACCCCGGCCGGCGAGGGCAGCTCGAAGGCGGTCGTCACCAGCGTCTGGAACGGCGCGGGCGGCATCGGAGGCTTCTTCGAGCGGACCTTCGCGCCCAAGGGACTCGGGCGCATCTACGACGCGGTGCTCGCCAACCTCGCCGCGGAGGTGGAGAAGTAGCCCTCCGGGCGCGTCGCGGCGGTCACCGGTTCGGGTGGTTCTCCGTACGCGCCCGTTGTGCGCCGTAGGTGCTCCCACCGGCGCATAAGCCGTTCCCGCACGCCTCCGGCGCAACTCGTCGCGCTTGCCCTCAGTTGTCGCGTAATGCGAGAAATGGGCCCGCGCAGGCGCGACGAGGGGAGCAGACGGTGGGCGGGATCACGCTGGTGAAGGGCGAGCAGACCGCACGAACCAGTCCGGAGACGGCCGCCACGCCCGCCTCCGAACCACCGCCCCCCGGCGGGCCGCCCGCCGAGACCGCCACCGTCGCCGGGCTCAGCCCCCGCCGCGTACGCCTCGTCTTCGTCGGGCTGATGCTCGCGCTGCTGCTGGCGGCGCTCGAGCAGATGATCGTCGCCACCGCGCTGCCGAAGATCGTCGGCGAACTCCAGGGTCTGGACCGGATGCCCTGGGCGATCACCGCCTATCTCCTCACGGCGACGGTCGGTCTGCCGGTCTACGGCAAGCTCGGCGACCTCTTCGGCCGCAAGGGCGTCTTCCAGTTCGCCATCGTCGTCTTCGTCCTCGGCTCCGCGTTGGCCGGCTGGTCCCGCACCATGGACCAGCTCATCGTCTTCCGCGCGATCCAGGGCGTCGGCGCGGGCGGCCTGATGATCGGCGTCCAGGCGATCATCGCCGACATCGTCCCGGCCCGGGAGCGCGGCCGCTTCATGGGCCTCATCGGAGCCGCCTTCGGTCTCGCGTCGGTCGCCGGACCGCTGCTCGGCGGCTTCTTCACCGACCATGTCTCCTGGCGCTGGTGCTTCTACTTCAACGTCCCCTTCGGGCTGGTCACCCTCGCCGTCGTGACCGTCGTACTGAAGCTCCCGAGGCCCCGCGTCAGGGCGCGGCTCGACATCCTGGGCGCGCTGTTCCTCGCCGCCGCCTCCACCTGCCTCGTCCTGCTGACCAGTTGGGGCGGCACCCAGTACGCGTGGAACTCCCGGGTCATCCTCGGGCTGGCCGCCGGAGCCGTCGGAACGACCCTGCTCCTGCTCGTGGTCGAGCGCTTCGCCCCCGAACCGATCATCCCGCTGCGGCTGTTCCGCGACGCCGTCTTCAATGTCACCAGCCTCGTCGGCGCCGTCATCGGCGTCGCGCTCTTCGGCGCCGCCAGCTATCTGCCGACGTACCTGCAGATGGTCGACGGCGCCTCCGCCACCGAATCCGGGCTGCTCATGCTGCCGATGATGGGCGGCATCGTCGCCGCTTCGGTCATCTCCGGGCAGCTCATCAGCCGCACCGGCCACTACAAGATCTACCCGATCCTCGGCAGCGCGATCTCCGTGGCCGGCATGTGGCTGCTGTCCCGGCTCGACACCGACACGCCACGCCTCGACCTCGGCGTCTGGCAGGCCGTCCTCGGCATCGGCATCGGACTGGTGATGCCGGTCCTCGTCCTCGCCGTGCAGAACGCCGTCCCGCCCGCCGATCTCGGCACCGCCACCAGCGCCAACACCTACTTCCGGCAGATCGGCGGCAGCGTCGGCGCCGCCGTCTTCGGCACCCTCTTCGCCGACCGCCTCGCCCACGCCCTCACCGAACGCCTCCCCACCGGCGCGCACCTGCCCGACCCCGAGTCCATCACTCCGCAGATGGTGCACTCCCTGCCGCCCGCCCTGCGCGACGGCTACATCCAGGCGTACGCGGACGCGATGCCCCGCATCTTCCTGTACCTCGTGCCGGTGCTCCTGCTCGGACTCTTCCTCGCCTTCTTCCTCAAGGAGAAACCGCTGGTGTCCCACGCCGCTCCCACCCCCGCCACCGTGCCGCAGGCCCGCGCCGCCGGCGCGGCGCAGCAGCCCTCGTCCGGCTCCGGAGTCCCGGTCTGCGGCACCGTCCAGCACCACGACGGCTCCTGCGTCCCGCGCGCCGCCCTCACCCTCATCGACGTCCGAGGCCGGCAGGTGGGACGCGGTGCCAGCGGCGAGGACGGCCGGTACGCGCTGAGCGCGCCCGGAGCCGGCTCGTACGTGATGATCGCGGCCGCCGGCGGGCACCAGCCGCAGGCCGTGACCGTGACGGTCGGCGAGCGGCCGGTGGAGCTCGATCTGGTCCTGGGCGGCGCCGGGCGGCTCGCGGGGACCGTCGTCACCGCCGACGGCACCCCGGTCCGCGACGCGGCGGTGACCCTGACCGATGTACGGGGCGAGGTCGTCGCCACCACCCGCAGCGGCCGCGAAGGCGGCTATGTGCTCACCGAGTTGGTGGCGGGGGAGTACACCCTGGCCGCCGGCGCCCCCGCCTTCCGGCCCACCGCCCTCGCGGTCACCGTGCAGGCCGCCCGTGAGACCCGGCAGGACATCGAGCTGGCCGGCGGGGCGGTCCTGCGCGGAACGGTACGGGCGGGAGACGGCCGGACCGTCGAGGACGCACGGGTCACCCTGCTCGACGCTGCGGGCAACGTGGTGGACACCCTCACCACCGGTCCCGACGGCGCGTTCCGCTTCGTCGATCTGTCCTCCGGCGAGTACACGGTGATCGCCGCCGGCTATCCACCGGTCGCGACCGTGCTGCAGGTCGCGGGCGGCGGGCGCACCGAACGCGATCTCCAGCTGGGGCACGAGGACTGACCCTTTGTCAGAGATCCGCCGGGCGCGCGGGTGATTCCTCCGATGCCCGGCGCACGACGGGCGCGTAGCCGTACCGTGGAGTAGGCCGCAGAGCCCCGGGCTCGCGAGGAAGGACTTCCACCCATGGCCAGTGGTGTTCCGCCGGAGTCGTCGCCGCCTCTCCTCACGTCCGGAAGGGTGCCGCTCGCCGTGGTCGTCGTCGACGGCGAAGGCCTGGTCTCCCACTGGTCCACGGGGGCGCGGCGGCTGTTCGGCCACGCCAAGGAGGACGCCGTGGGGCAGCCCGCCGTCGAACTGCTCCCCGTGACCGGTGCACTGGCCGGTGACACGCCGGGCCCCGGCGAACACGACGTGTACTACGGGCTCGGAGGCGGGCTCGACGCCTCGCTGAACGGCCTCACCGCCTATCCGACCGCTGGACGCGCCCGGCTCACCGAGCGCCGCACCGACCGCCTCGATGTCCTCTGGTGGGCGTATCCGCTGGTCGGGCCGGGTCGCGAGCGGCTGCTCGTCCTGGCCGCGGACGCCGAGCAGTTCCGTGTCGAGGAGTCCGACCGGGAGGACTTCGAGCGCATCGCGCCCGGCTTCGCCCTGCACACCGAGTTCGACGGCTCGGAGGAGCTGGCCTGGCGGCTGCCCGAGATCCTGCCCAACATGAGCGTCCGCGAGTCCACCCGGATCGTCTCCCAGATACTCGAACTCGGCTATCCGGTCGTGGAGTTCAGTCACCACGCCCGGGTGCCCGTCACCCCCGACTGGGGTGTGCCCCTGCGGGCCGCGCGCGGCCGGCGCGGGCAGGCCGCCGCCGAGGCCGCACCGCGCGGTCGGGCCG
Organism: Streptomyces sp. NPDC038280; assembly: GCF_055600045.1. NCBI lineage: Bacteria > Bacillati > Actinomycetota > Actinomycetes > Kitasatosporales > Streptomycetaceae > Streptomyces > Streptomyces sp. NPDC038280. The sequence goes on along the minus strand of NZ_JBVJYZ010000001.1, from coordinate 559,976 downwards.
TGGCCGGTGCCGACCCGGTCGAGGACCTGGAGTACGCCGCCGTGCGCGAGCGGCTCGAGTTCCTCAACGAGGTGAGCGGCCGCATCGGCTCCTCACTCGACCTCACCCGCACGATCCAGGAGGTCACCGCGGCCGTCGTGCCCCGCTTCGGCGACTTCGCCGGCACCTACCTGCGCGAGCAGATCATGGCCGGTGAGGGCTTCCCCGACGGAGTGCCCGACACCACCACCCTGTGGCACCGCGTGGCCGTCGAGCACGTCGACGAGCCGGGCCGTTGGGACGACGTGGTGCCGGTGGGCGAAACCATGCAGTTCCCCGTACAGACCCCGTTCTTCCAGTGCATGACGAGCGGCGAGCCGGTCCTCCTGCCCCGCATCAGCGAGGAGATGAGCAACGCCGTCGCCTCACAGTTCGAGAAGCGCGACATCCGCCCCCTGCTCCACGGACGCTCGATGCTGGTCGTCCCGCTGAAGGCACGCGACGTGGTGCTCGGCTTCATGATCCTGCTGCGCCACCCCGGGCGGCCCTCCTTCAACGACATGGACCGGGTGACCGGCGCCGAACTCGCCGCCCGCGCCGGGCTCGTCCTCGACAACGCCCGCATGTACACGTACCAGGAGAGCGTGGCCGAGACCCTTCAGGACTCGATGCTGCCGCAGAACACACCGCGGATGACCGGGTGCGACACGGCGACCCGCTATCTGCCCGGGACCCTGCTCGGCCGCGTCGGCGGCGACTGGTTCGACTCCATCAAGCTGCCCGGCTCCCGGACCGCGCTGGTGGTCGGTGACGTCATGGGTCACGGGCTCAACTCGGCCGCGATGATGGGCCAGTTGCGCACCGCCGTACAGACCATGGCGGGCCTCGACCTGCCTCCGGGGCGACTGCTGCGGAACCTCGACGACCTGGCGCAGCGGCTCGGCGAGCACTACCTCGCGACCTGCCTGTACGCGGTGTACGACCCGATCGGCGGGGAACTGGTCCTCGCCAACGCCGGCCATGTGCCCCCGGTGCTCGTACGGGCCGCCGACGGGCGCAGCGAACTGCTCGATCTGCCGTCCGGGGCACCGATCGGTGTCGGAGGGGTGCCCTTCGAGACCGTGCGGGTGCCGGTGGAACCGGGCGACCGGCTCGTCATGTGCACCGACGGACTGGTCGAGGTCCGCGGGGAGGACATCGGCGTCGGGCTCGCCACCCTCTGCGAATCGGCGGCCCACCCCGCGGCCTCCATGGACGACGCCTGCGACACGATCATCCGGGCCCTCAACACCCGCGGCGGGCGCAAGGACGACGTCGCCCTGCTGATGGCGCGGCTGCGCGGGGTCGCCGCCGACGATGTGGCCCGGTGGGAGCTCGCGCCCGAGCCGTCCCAGGTGCCCAGGGCCCGCCGCCTGGTGCGCGCACGGCTCGTCGAATGGGGCCTCGGCGAGCTCGCGGAGACGGTGGAGCTGCTGGTCAGCGAGGTCGTGACCAACGCCCTGCGGCACACGGCGAGCCGCCGCGTGGAACTGCGTCTGGTGCGCGCCGAGGGGCTGTTCTGCGAGGTCGTGGACGACGGACACACCCTTCCGACGCTGCTCGGAGCGGGCCCCGGGGCCGAGGCCGGCCGGGGGCTCAAGGTGGTGAGCCGGCTCGCGAGGGAGTGGGGCGCGAGCCCCGCGGGCGAGGGGAAGTCGGTCTGGTTCGAGCTGGCGCTGCCGCGCGCCGGGCGGGAGTCCGGTTCGAACGACCGGTGAAGTTCGGGCCCAGCGCTTGTCCGTACCACCGGCGCGCGATAGACCGGCTTTGGAGTCCGTCGTCCTGCGGGGAGTGGCCATGAGCGTGACGAGTCGGTACAAGGACGCCTGGGAAGGCTTCTGGCGCGAGGCGCCCGAGGAGGCGGGCGCGGTCATCTGGGACGCCGAGCCCGCGCTCACCGCCGGACTGCACCTCAGCGTCTTCGAACCGCACCTCACCGACCCCGGACTCCCCCTGATCGACCTCGGCTGCGGGAACGGCACCCAGACCCGCTACCTCGCCGGCCGGTTCCCCCGCGTCCTCGGCGTGGACCTGGCCCCGGCCGCGATCACCCACGCCCGTCGTGCCGTCCCGAAGGGCGCCGAGGGCCTGTTCCGGGAGATCGACGCCGTCGACGGGAAGGCCGTCACCCAGCTGCACACCGAACTGGGCGACGCCAACGTCTACATGCGGGGTGTGCTGCACCAGAGCGAGCCGCAGGACAGGCAGGCGCTCGCCGACTCGATAGCGACGCTCGTGGGTCAGCGCGGGCGGGCCTTCGTGGTGGAGCTCGGTGAGGCGGCCGGGCGGATGCTGAGGAGCCTGGCCGAGAGCCCGGCCGGCCCGCCGCCCAAGCTCCGGCCGGTGTTCCGGCACGGCATCGAACCGGGCGCGGTGGCCGACGCGGCCATGCCGGAGATCTTCGGCATGGCCGGACTCGACGTGGTCGCCTCGGGCGACCTCCCGCTGATGACGACCGAGCACACGACGGCCGGCGATCGCCTGGAGCTGCCGTCGAAGTGGTTGGTGGTCGGCAGGGCCGCCTGACGCCGTCGGCCCAGCGCGCCCACGGACGGAGGAGGAGATGTTGGCGCCCCTGATCGCCCGGCGTGAGGCTGAGTGGGACGTCACCGGGTCTCAGGGAGCGCGGGCGGAACCGCGCCGACCGTGGTGGACGGAAGGAACGGCGCGATGAGGGTCATGCTGAGAGCCCATCTGGACACCAAGGCCGCGAACGAGGCGGTCAGGAACGGTGATCTTCCCAAGATCATGCAGACGATGATGGAACAGCTCAAGCCGGAAGCCGCCTACTTCGGCCCCAGCGAGGGCGGACGGTGTTCCACCTTCGTCTTCGACCTGCAGGACAGCTCCCAGATGCCCAGCATCGCGGAGCCGTTGTTCGAGCAGCTCGGAGCCAGGATCGAGATCTCCCCGGTGATGAACGCCGACGATCTGAAGAAGGGCCTCGCCGCCCTGGGGTAGGGCCGAGACCGGTACGACGGGGCGCCGCCCGGCGCGGACCGGGCGGCGCCCCCACGGCGTCGCCGGCCCGCCCGATGAGCGGCCCGGGGTTCTGGCCTGGTCGTTCTCCGGCGCGTAACGTGACGCGGCACGGGCATGGACGACCCGCGACGGGACAGGTGAGTCGTGAAGATCCTCATCAGCGCCGACATGGAAGGCGCCACTGGTGTGACCTGGCCGGCCGATGTGCTGCCCGGCATGCCGCAGTGGGAGCGGTGCCGCTCGATGTTCACCTCCGACGTGAACGCGGCCGTGCTCGGCTTCTTCGACGGCGGCGCGGACGAGGTGCTCATCAACGAAGCGCACTGGTCGATGCGGAATCTGCTCCTCGAACGGCTCGACGAACGCGCCGAGATGCTCACCGGCAAGCACAAGTCGCTCTCCATGGTGGAGGGCGTACAGCACGGGGACGTGGACGGCATCGCCTTCGTCGGCTACCACACGGGCGCCGGCGCCGAGGGGGTCCTCGCCCACACCTATCTCGCCAACTCCATCACCGGTGTCTGGCTCAACGGTGAGCGGGCGAGCGAGGGGCTGCTCAACGCGCACGTCGTCGCCGAGTACGGCGTCCCCGTCGTCCTCGTCACCGGCGACGACCTCACCTGCGAGGACGCCCTCGGCTACGCCCCGCAGGCGCTCAAGGTCGCGGTGAAGGACCATGTGTCACGGTACGCGGCGGTGTGCCGTACCCCCGCCCGCACGTCGGGCGCGATCCGGGCGGCCGCCAAGGAGGCCGCCGCCCTGGCCGTACGCCACGAGCCGGTAAGGGGAGGGCCGTTCACGGTGGAGCTGGAGTTCGACGCGGAACACCTCGCCGCGGCGGCGACGGTCGTCCCGGGCGCGGCACCGAGCGGGGAGCGTCGCGTCGCCTACACCAGCGAGACGATGTACGAGGCGATCCGCACGTTCAAGGCGGTCACGACGATCGTCTCGGCGGCGGTGGAGGAGCAGTATGGCTGAGGGCTCGTCCGTGGGCGCGCTGGCACTGGACGAGGTCGTGACCTTCACCTCCGACCTCATCCGCATCGACACCACCAACCGCGGGGGCGGTGACTGCCGTGAGCGGCCGGCGGCCGAGTACGCCGCCGAGCGGCTGGCCGGCGCGGGCCTCCATCCGCTCCTCCTCGAACGCACCCCCGGGCGGACCAATGTGGTGGCCAGGATCGAGGGCACCGATCCGTCCGCCGACGCGCTGCTCGTCCACGGCCATCTGGACGTCGTGCCCGCCGAGCCCGCCGACTGGTCCGTGCACCCCTTCTCCGGGGAGATCCGCGACGGGGTCGTGTGGGGCCGCGGCGCCGTCGACATGAAGAACATGGACGCGATGGTCCTCGCCGTCGTACGCGACTGGGCGCGCCGGGGGGTCCGCCCCCGCAGGGACATCGTCGTGGCCTTCACCGCGGACGAGGAGGCCAGCGCGGTCGACGGTTCCGGGTTCCTCGCCGACCGTCACCCCGAACTCTTCGAGGGCTGCACGGAAGGCGTCAGCGAGTCCGGTGCGTTCAGCTTCCACGCCGGCCCGCGCATGACGCTCTATCCCATCGCGGCGGGCGAGCGGGGGACCGCCTGGCTGAAGCTCACGGCCCACGGCACGGCCGGCCACGGCTCCAAGGTCAACCGGGCCAACGCGGTCAGCCGCCTCGCTGCGGCCGTCGCCCGGATCGGCGAGCACCAGTGGCCGGTGCGGCTCACGCCGACCGTGCGTGCCGCGCTGGCCGAGCTCGCCGCCCTGCACGGCGTCGAGACGGAGTTGACGGCCGACGACGTCGACGTGGACGCGCTGCTGGCCAAGCTCGGCCCGGCGGCCGCCCTCGTCGCGCCGACCGTCCGCAACAGCGCCAACCCGACGATGCTGGACGCCGGTTACAAGGTCAACGTCATCCCCGGGCAGGCCACGGCCTACATCGACGGCCGGGTAGTGCCGGGCGGCGAGGACGAGTTCACCGAGACCATGGACCGGCTCACCGGACCGGACGTGCAGTGGGAGTACCACCACCGCGAAGTACCGCTCCAGGCGCCGGTCGACTCACCGGCGTTCCGAAGGATGCGGGAGGCCGTGGAGCGTTTCGACCCGGATGCCCGTGTCGTGCCGTACTGCATGTCGGGCGGCACCGATGCCAAGCAGTTCTCCCGGCTCGGCATCACCGGCTACGGCTTCTCGCCGCTCAGGCTGCCCGTGGGCCTGGACTACCAGGCGCTTTTCCATGGCGTCGACGAGCGGGTCCCCGTCGACGCGCTGCACTTCGGCGTCCGCGTCCTCGACCACTACCTGCAACGCGCGTAGCCGTGCCCATCGACGGGCACGGATCGTCACGACCGGGTACACCGCACAGAAAAAAATGGGGGAAGGACATGGTTCCCACGGGGGCATACGGCAGCTGGCCGTCGCCGATCGACGCCACGCTCGCCGCCGCGCACGACGGCAGGCCCGAATGCGTCGGTGTGGTCGGCGAGGAAGTGTGGTGGACGGCGCCGCGTCCCCTCGAGGGCGGCCGCCGGGCGCTCGTGCGTCGCAGGAACGACGGCGTCGAGGAATCGGTACTGCCCGCTCCCTGGAACGTACGCAGCAGAGTCATCGAGTACGGCGGGCAGCCATGGGCGGGGGTTGCCCGTGACGGCGCGGGCCCCCTCGTCGTCTTCTGCCACTTCCCCGATCAGCGGCTGTACGCGTACGAGCCCGACAGCGGTCAGGAGCCGCGGCCGCTCACCCCGGTGTCGGGGACCGGCGGAGGTCTGCGCTGGGTGGATCCCCGGATATGCCCCGACCGTGGCCCCCACGGTGAAGTCTGGTGCGTGCTGGAGGAGTTCATCGGCGAGGCGCCCACCGATGTGCGCCGGGTGATCGCGGCCGTCCCGCTGGACGGCTCGGCCGCCGAGGACCGCTCGGCCGTGCGCGAGCTCTCGGACGGGCGTCACCGGTTCGTCACCGGTCCACGGCTATCCCCGGACGGCCGGCGGGTGGCGTGGATCGACTGGGACCACCCGCGGATGCCGTGGGACGGCACGGAGGTGATGCTCGCCGATGTCACCGACGACGGCACCTTCGCGAACGCGTCGCGCGTCCTCGGCGGCCCCGAGGAGTCGGTCCCGCAGGTCGACTGGACAGCCGACGGGCAGCTGCTGCACCTCAGCGACCGCAGCGGCTGGTGGAACCTCTACCGCGAGGACCCGCAGGGGACCGTGGCGCTCTGTCCGCGCGAGGAGGAGTTCGGCGGTCCGCTGTGGAAGATCGGGCTCAGCTGGTTCCATCCGCTGGAGAACGGCCTGATCGCGGTCATCCACGGCAGGGGCTCCACGTCGCTCGGGATCCTGGACCCGGAGAGCGGCGAACTGGTCGACGCGGCCGGCCCCTGGACCGAATGGGCCCCCACCCTCGCCGTCCACGGCAGTCGTGTCGTCGGGGTCGCGGCCAGCCCGCGCAGCGCGTACGAGGTCGTGGAGCTGGACACGGTCACCGGCCGGACCCGGGTCATCGGCTCGGCCCACGACGACCCGGTCGACCCCGCCTACTACCCCGAACCGCAGATCCGCACCTTCACCGGCCCGGACAACCGCGAGATCCACGCCCACATCTATCCGCCGCACAACCCCGACCGGATCGCGCCCGGCGACGAACTGCCGCCCTATGTCGTGTGGGCGCACGGCGGCCCCACCGGGCACGCCCCGCTCGTCCTCGACCTGGAGATCGCCTACTTCACCTCGCGCGGCATCGGCGTCGCGGAGGTCAACTACGGCGGCTCCACGGGCTATGGCCGGGAGTACCGTGACCGACTGCGCGAGCAGTGGGGCGTCGTCGACGTGGAGGACTGCGCCGCAGTGGCAGCCGCACTCTCCGCGGAGGGCACGGCGGACCCGGCGCGGCTCGCCGTCCGCGGCGGCAGCGCGGGCGGCTGGACCACCGCGGCCTCCCTCACCACCACCGGCCTCTACGCCTGCGGCACCATCCTGTACCCCATCCTCGATCTGCTCGGCTGGGCCACGGACGAGACCCACGACTTCGAGTCGAGGTACCTGGAATCGCTGATCGGCCCGCTCGACGACGTGCCCGCGCGCTACCGCGAGCGCTCGCCGCTGCACCACAGCGACCGGATCACCACCCCGTTCCTGCTGCTCCAGGGGCTCGACGACGTGATCTGCCCGCCGGCGCAGTCCGAGCGGTTCCTCGCCCGCATGGCGGGACGGGGCATCCCCCACGCGTACATCGCCTTCGAAGGGGAGAGCCACGGTTTCCGCAGGGCCGACACCATGGTGCGCGCGCTGGAGGCCGAACTCTCCCTGTACGCCCAGACGTTCGGGATCTCCAGGTCCGACGTCCCGCTCCTGGAGCTCAAGAAGTGACCGTCATAGCGCTGACGCGCCCCGCCCGTCTGCGGCCCGGCGCCAGGGTCGCCGTCGTCGCGCCGAGCGGCCCTCTGCCGGAGGACCGCCTCCTTGCCGGGCTCGACATCCTGCGCGGCTGGGGGCTCGACCCGGTGGTGGCGCCCCATGTCCTGTGCAGCCACCCCGAGTTCGGCCATCTCGCCGGTACCGACGAGGCGCGCGCCCGGGACCTCCAGGAGGCGTGGTGCGATCCGACGGTGTCCGCCGTGATCTGCGCGCGCGGCGGTTACGGCGCCCAGCGGATGGTGGACCTGCTCGACTGGACGGCGATACGGGCGGCGGGCCCCAAGGTCTTCGTCGGCTACAGCGACGTCACCGCGCTCCATGAGGCCTTCGCTCTGCGGATGGGCCTGGCCACCCTGCACGGCCCTATGGTCGCGGCGGTGACCTTCCTCAAGGACGTCCGGACCCAGGAGTCGCTGCGGGCCACGCTGTTCGAGCCCGAATCGGTGCGGACCCTCGGCCTGGAGACGGCCCGGGCCCTCGTCCCCGGCCGGGCGCGCGGGATCACGCTGGGCGGCTGCGCCAGTCTTCTCGCCTCCGATCTGGGCACCCCGGGGTCCCGGGCCTCCGCCCGGGGCGGCTTGCTGCTCCTGGAGGACGTGGGCGAGGAGCCGTACCGCCTGGACCGGATCCTCACCCAACTGCTGCGGGCCCGCTTCCTGGAGGGGGTGGCCGGGATCGGCCTGGGGTCATGGGTGGAGTGCGGCCCCTACGAGGAGGTGCGGGCGCTGCTCGCCGAACGGCTGGGTGGTCTCGGTGTGCCGGTGGTGGAGGAGATGGGCTTCGGACACAGCGAGACGGCGCTGACGGTGCCGCTCGGACTGCCCGCCGTACTGGACGCGGAGGAGGGCACGCTCACCCTGGACGCGCCCGCCCTGCTCTGAACTCCCGCTGTCCGCCCCCGCCTTCACTGAATCTTCGTCAAGAAACCTCCGTCACGGGCGTTGACGGGGTTATGACACGTGTCACAGCATGAGCACGGCCAGATACTTACCGGTCGGTAAGGCGCTCACCGTGTGGAGGTCCGCGTGTCCCGTGCCCTGCCCAGGTTCCGTACGCCGCTCGCTCTCGTCGCCGCCACCGCACTGGCCGTGCCACTCGCGCTCGCCGCACCCGCCGGGGCCACGGCCTCCGCCCCGGCGGGTGAACACACCGTCAGGGCACTGAAGTTCACGGTCGGTGCGGGCGGCCGCACCTGCACGGTGGACGCGGATCTCTACCGGCCCGCCGGAGTCGACGCCGGCCACCGCGCCCCCGCCGTCCTCGCCACCAACGGCTTCGGGGGAAGCAAGTCGGACGGCTCGACGGACGCCATCGGCAAGGCGTTCGCCGCGCGCGGCTATGTCGCCCTCGTCTACTCCGGCCTCGGCTTCGGAAAGTCCGGCTGCCTCGTCTCCCTCGACGACCCGGCCATCGACGGCCGCGCCGCCTCGCGCCTCATCGACTTCCTCGGCGGCACACGCGCTGCCGACGACGGCACCACGGCGGACTTCGTCACCCGGGACGGGCGCGGCGACCCGCGCGTGGGCATGATCGGCGGCTCGTACGGCGGCGCCGTCCAGCTCGCCACGGCCGCCGTCGACCATCGCGTCGACGCGCTCGTCCCGATGATCACCTGGAACGACCTGGCGTACTCGCTCGATCCCAACGCCGCGGCACGCGCGGCCCGTTCGGACACGCCCGGAGCCTTCAAGTGGCAGTGGTCCAACGGCTTCTACCTGATGGGGGAGGGCCAGCCGCTGCTCGCACCCGCCCTCGACCCCAGCCGGATCAACTCACTGGGCTGTCTGCACTTCGTCACCCGGGCCTGCGACACCGTCCGGCTCCTCAACTCCGGCCGGTACCCCGCCGACCGGACGCGGGACATGCTGGACTTCGCCCACAGCGTGTCCCCCGTCTCCTACCTCCACCGCGTCGAGGCACCCACCCTGCTCGTCCAGGGCCAGGCCGACAGTCTCTTCAACCTCAACGAGGCCCGGGCCAGCTACGAACAGCTCAAGGCGCAGGGCACCGAGACCAAGATGATCTGGCAGGCGTGGGGACACAGCGGAGGCCAGGTGCCCGGCGAACTGAACCTGGCCGAGGGCAACCTGGAGACGTCGTACGTCGGCCGGCGCGTCCTGGCCTGGTTCGACCGCTACCTCCAGGGGCGCCAGGCCACGGACACCGGCCCGGCCTTCGCGTACTACCGCGACTGGCGCGGCGGCTACGGCACCGCGGCCGCCGTGCCGCCCCTGTCGCGGAAGATGTACCTCTCCGGTGACGGCAAGCTCGTCGACAACCGCTCCGAGGTCGCCCGAGGCGCCCGCGAGTACCGCAACTGGCTGGTTCCGACGAGCCATTCGGAGTCCTCGCTGGCCGGGCTGATCGGACTGCCCGACCCCAGGCCCCACGACACCCCGGGCACCTACCTCGGCTGGACCAGCGCGCCCCTGAAGGAGCCGGTCGAGGTCGTCGGTTCCCCGAAGGCCACCCTCAAGGTCGTCTCCCCGAGGACCGAGCGCGTCCAGGACTCCGGGGACGCCGCGGACAAGCTCGTCCTCTTCGCCAAGGTGTACGACGTGGCTCCCGACGGCTCCAGGAGCCTCGTCCACCGGCTGGTCGCACCCGTGCGGGTCCCGGACGCGACCAGGCCGTTCACCGTGGAGCTCCCCGGCATCGTGCACCGCTACGAGAGCGGCCACCGGATGGAGTTCGTGATCGCCGCGAGCGACGACGCGTACTTCGGCAACCGGGGCGTCAAGCCGGTGACGGTCACCAGTGCCCCGCAGGACACCGGCGTTCTCGAACTTCCCGTGGTCAGCGGGTCGTCGCGGTGAGGGCCGCGTAGCCCGGCAGGACGATCTCGTCGATGATCCGGCGGCGCTCCGGCAGCGGCAGGAACGCGGAGTCGACCGCGGCGACCGTGAACTGCTCGAAGACCTCGGGGCCGTAGCCGAAGGCGTCCACCATGTGCTGGAACTCCTCGCTCATGGTGGTGCCGGAGACCAGACGGTTGTCGGTGTTCAGGGTGATCCGGAAGCCGAGGCGGCGCAGCAGGTCGATCGGGTGCGAGGCGTAGTCCTTCGCGGCGCCGGTCTGCAGATTGGAGGTCGGGCAGACCTCCAGGGCGATCCCGTTGTCGCGGACGTACGCGGCGAGGTGGCCGAGGTGGGCCGTGCCGTCGTCGTCCAGACGGATGTCGTCGGTGATGCGCACCCCGTGGCCGATCCGCTCGGCGCCGCAGATCTGCACGGCCTCGTGGATCGACTCGGCGCCCACGGCCTCGCCGGCGTGGATCGTGAAGTGGCAGTTGTGCCGCTTCAGGTGCTGGAAAGCCGGCAGGTGGTTGGCCGGCGGGTTGCCGATCTCGCCGCCCGCGATGTCGAAGCCGGCGACACCGCGCTCGCGGTGGGCGACGGTCAGCTCGGCTATCTCGAGGGACCGGGCGGTGTGCCGCATGCCGGTCAGCAGCGTGCCGACGGTGATCCGGCCGCCGGTGCGGCGCTCGCCCTCGCGGAAGCCCTCGTTGACGGCCTCGACGACCTCGTCGAGGGTCAGCCCCCGCTCCAGGTGCTGCTCGGGGGCGTAGCGGACCTCGGCGTAGACGACGCCGTCCGCCGCCAGATCCTCGGCGCACTCGGCCGCGACCCGGAACAGCGCCTCGCGCGTCTGCATCACGGCGCAGGTGTGGGCGAAGGTCTCCAGATACCGCTCGAGCGAGCCGGAGTCCGCGGCGTCGCGGAACCACACCGCGAGCGCCGCCGGGTCCTCGGTCGGCAGCGCGGTGTAGCCGCACTCCCGGGCCAGCTCGACGATGGTGGCGGGACGCAGACCACCGTCGAGGTGATCGTGCAGGACGGCCTTGGGGGCGCTGCGGATCCAGTCGGCAACAGGGGTGGCGGTGCCGGCGGCAGAGTTGTCAGACAAGTGCATGGCGCGGAAGTGTACGGCACACCTGCGCCCTCGTGCCGTGACCCGCGTCTCGCCCAGCCGCACGGAACGAGGACATCAGCTGGACTGGAGCACCGGAAGCGCGGGCGCGCCGGTGGGCAGCATGTGCTTGGCCGCCAGGATCGGGGTCTCCCCGGCCCGCACCACCTGGGTGATCAGTACGGCCGGGGTGTCGGCCGGGCGCTCCAGCTGCTCGCCGCGCCGCTGCCCGAGCAGGGTCGCCGTCACGCTGCTGTGCGCGCTCAGCTGCACCCCGCGCGAGGCGCCCGCCAGCACCGCGAGCATCGAGGTCCGGTCCGGCGCCGGCGTGTTCCGCAGCGCCGCCGAGAAGGCCGGGTGCGCCCGGTCCAGTACGTCGTCGGCGGCCGCCCACTCCTGGCTCAGCGCAGCCGCCGTCCCCTCCCCGGCGAGGAGGGACTCCCAGAAGCGCAGTTCGGCGCGGGCGGGCGCGAGCAGGTGCTGGGTGGTGAAGTCGGTGGGCTCCTCGACGGCCCGCAGGAGCGCGCGCACCCGCAGCGGGGAGCCGGCGCCGATCAGCTCCTCCAGGGGCTGGATGTGCTCGAAGCCGCGGCGCGGAGGGTGGTCGTTGACGGTCCGGCCGACCCCGCGGCGCACGGAGAGCAGGCCGTCCTCCTGGAGCAGCAGGAGGGCCTCGCGCAGGGCGGGCCTGCTCACGCCGAGTTCGGCGGCGAGCCGGGGCTCCGAGGGAAGGGTCGAGCCGGGCGGATAGACGCCCTCGTGGATGGCGTCCGCGATCCGCTCGTAGAGCACCACGACCGGTCGCCGCTGCGGTCCGCTGACTGCCACTGCCCCTCCTTGACTGACTTGTCGGCAAGCTAAGCCGACACGGCCCCGGTGAGCAACGGTATCCAGATTCACAGGACCAGGGGTCTTGACGTTTTACGCGCGTAGACCTCACCCTGTTTCGGCAGTACTTGTCTGACAAGGCTGCTGAACCGATTCGTTCATGACATGACATCCAGGGCAAAGGGGCCGACATGTCACCCACACTCGGCCGGACGCGTTCCGGAGCCGATTCCGATCTCGCGGGCCGCGGGCCCATGCTGCTGGCGATGGTCCTGGCCGTGCTCGGCTATCAGATCAACGCCACCATGCTCAGTCCCGCGCTGCCGGATGTCATCGAGCGCCTCGGCACGACCACGGCGGCGGCCGGCCTGTCCCAGACCCTGTTCTTCCTCATGGCGGCCATCGGCCAGGTCACGCTCGCCCGCCTCAGCGACCAGCGCGGCCGCAAGCCGATGATGATCGTCTGCGCGATCGTCCTGATCTTCGGCAATCTGCTCTGCGTCTTCGCGCCGAACATCGAGATCTTCATCGCCGGCCGCATTCTCCAGGGCATCTCGGCCGCGATGTTCACCCTCGCCTTCCTCACCCTGAACCAGCTGCTCACCCCGGCCGGATTCGGCAAGGCCGCCGGCGTCATCACCGCTGTCAACGGCGGCCTCGCCGGCGTCGACGCCATCGCCGGCGGTCAGATCGCCGACACCATCGGCTTCCGCGGCATCTTCGTCTGCTCCACCCTGATCGCCGTCGCCGGTCTCCTCGGCGTGCGCAGGTACGTCCCCGACGTCCCCGCGACCAACGCCGACAGCCGGTTCGACTCGCGCGGCATCGCCGCCCTCGCCCTCGGTCTCACCGGTGTCCTCGTCGGCCTCGCCCAGGGCGCGGCCTGGGGCTGGACCTCCCCGCTGACCCTCGGCTTCCTGCTCGGCGGCGTCGCCGCGCTCGTCTTCTTCGTCGTCTCGCAGAAGAGCGCGGCGAACCCGGTCATCGACATCGAGGTGCTCGCCTCCCGCCGCGCCTGGCCGCTGCTGATCACCACCATCTGCACCCTGGGCGGCGCGTTCGGCGCGATCGCCCTCACCATCCCGTTGTTCTCCCAGGACGCCCGGGTCGGCCTCGGACTCTCCGCCGTCACCGCCGCCGTCCTCTTCCTCACCCCCATCCAGCTCATCGGCGTGATCTCGGCCCCGCTGACCGGCCGGCTCGGTCCGAGGCTCGGCTGGCGCAGGATCGTGGTCACCGGCGCGGTCGCCAACTTCGCGATCTTCGTCTTCGCCACCTTCTTCCTGCACAACGAGTGGATCCTGGTCGGCTCGCTGGCCGCCCTCGGGGTCACCTACGGCGGATTCATGCTCACCGGCCTCAACGGCCTCGCCGTCACCACCGCGCCCAAGGACAAGCCGGGCTCGCTCTCCGGTCTCAACGGCGCCTGCTTCGGCATCGGGGCCTCGCTCGGCATCGCCCTCGCCTCCGCCATGATCACGGCGGGCAGCGACGCCGGGGGTGTCACCGAGGCGGGCTACCAGCACGCCATGTACGCGGCGCTCGCGCTCCTCGGCATCGGTGTCCTCACCGCGTTCCTCATCCAGCGCCCGGATCCGGCCCAGGCCTCGGACGCCGACGAGCCGCAGCTGATCGTCAGCCACCACTGAGCGCACGGCGCGAGCGCCGCTCGACCGCCCCCGTGGGACCGAGGCCCGTCCGCCCCGGCCCCGCGGGGGCCAGTTCCCTGATCCGCCTCGCTAGTCTGAGCCGGTGGCCGACACCCCTCGCTCCCCTGGATACCTCGCCGAGGGCGTACGGGTGGGCATCCGCCCCTTCGCCGCCGGGGACTCCGCCGAGTTCATCGCGCGCGCCCGCGAGAGTACGGAGCTGCACCGGCCCTGGCTCTTCCCGCCCCTGACGGATGAGGCGTACGCGCGGTACGCCGCCTCCCTCGCCGACGACCCCGCGAGGATCGGCCTTCTCGTCTGCGAACGGACCCGCGGCGACGCCCTCGTGGGGTTCATCAACATCAACAACATCGTCCGCGGCGCGTTCCTCAGCGGCGCGCTCGGCTACGGCGCCTTCGCGCACGCGGCGGGCCGGGGCCTGATGAGCGAGGCCCTCGACCTGGTCCTCGGCCATGCCTTCGGACCGCTGGGCCTGCACCGGCTGGAGGCCAACATCCAGCCACTCAACAGCAGTTCGCTCGCGCTCGTGCGCCGGGCCGGCTTCCGGCTCGAAGGGTTCTCACCGGCGATGCTCTTCATCGACGGGGCCTGGCGCGACCACGAACGCTGGGCGATCACCTCGGACGCCCACCGGTGTCGGCGACGGAGTGCTCGCTAACCGCGCTTCGCGACAAGAGAAGTTGATGCACGCCGCGGTTCTGACTTGATCTTGTATAAGTCTACGAAGAGCCTGGGGACGCTTTCATGTCTTTCATGCCTGGCTGGCGTCACTCGGTCGGCTGTGTACTCCTGACACAAGTTGCAACGGGGCAAGGCGCGTTGCGCCGAAGCAAGGGACGCGCCGTGGACTTCCTCCGATCAGCCGTGCAGCGGTGCGCCGGCCGCTCAGGGCCGACGCCCGGACGCGCCGCCGATCGAGGGTGTGCCGGCGTGCCAATCGGCATCACCGTGAACCACCGTCTGCCTGATCACCGTGTGGCAGCAGATCGCCCGCGGCGAACGCGGTGTGGAGCGGGTGAACATCCACCCGGCCGACGTCGGCGACGCGGAGTCGAGTTCTGCTCCCGCAGAACTGCCTCACCGGCGGCGCCGTCAGGAACGGATGGAGGAGATCAAGGGCAAGGACGGCCAGATCCGCAATTCGGTCGTGAACGCCATGGCATCCGCGGGGTGCCACATGTTGCCCCGGGCGCGCGTCCCGCACGGGCGGGCCTCCGGGAAAGTCCCCACCGTCTCCGAAAGAGGAGTGATCATGACCGCACACATCCAAGAAGCGCACGTCCAGGACTTCGAGCGTGCCTGGCTTGACGAGGCGATCAGACTGGCCACCACCAGCGTGGCGAACGGCGGCGGTCCGTTCGGCGCACTGGTCGCCAAGGACGGCGAGGTTGTCGCGATCGGGAACAACCAGGTCACCGCGACCCTGGACCCCACGGCGCACGCCGAGGTGAGCGCGATGCGCGCCGCCTGCAAGCGACTCGAGACCTTCTCGCTCGAGGGCTGTGTCCTGATCACCTCGTGCGAGCCGTGTCCCATGTGTCTTTCCTCCGCACTGTGGGCGCGAGTCGACCGGATCATCTACGCCGCCGATCGGCACGACGCCGCGGTGGCCGGTTTCGACGACCGCAAGTTCTACGACCTGTTCGACAAGCAGCCCGCGTCGATGTGGCCGATGCCGGTCGACCGGCTGGACCTGCCGAACCGCACGGCGCCGTTCGACGCGTGGCTGGCCAAGTCCGACCGCGTCGACTACTGACGAGGGGTTGTCGTGCAGACCGGGTGTGAACGCACGACGCACCACTCGACGGTCCCCGACGCCGGTCCGGACACCGTCCGGGCCGAAGGCGGTGCGCGCTGCTGAGGCACGGTAGGACGCCGCTGACGCCGGAGAGGCGGTTCTCCGGCAGTGGTGGCTCGGATCCGTCGCTGTCGGAGGCCGGGCGGCGGCGGGCCGGGGCGACCGCGGCGACGCCGGCCGCACGCGGCGGCGTGCAGGCGATCGTTGCCTCACTGCGGCGGCATCGGGCGGCGCGCGCAACCGGAAGGGCGGCGCCCGGGCACGGCGCCGGCCCGTGGAAGCCGGCCGGCGCGCTGCCCACCGCTCTCCCGGCGGCTGCCTTTACCGAAGCCTGACCTCCCAAGCCCCTGGTCAGGGCCTGGGTCGGCGTGTTCCATGGTCGTCATGACAAGCGTGCGACGCGCCGTACTCACCCTGCCCGGTGCCCCGTTGGGCCCCGAGAACCCGCTCCCCGCCCTGCGCGCACGGCAGGTGCCGCACGCGCTCGACGACCGCGCCCGGCAGGACCTGCCCCGGGACATGGCGCGGCAGATCGGTTACGCGCCGCTGCGCACCCTGCTCCCCACGCGCGTCCTGGACGGCTACGGACGTGAGCGCGCGCCCATGGACCTCGACACGATCGTGATCGAGAACGACCGGCTCCGGGTGACCGTGCTGCCCGGTCTCGGCGGCCGTATCCACTCCCTGCACCACAAGCCGACCGGGCGGGAACTGCTCTACCGCAACCCGGTGTTCCAGCCCGCGGCGTTCGCGCTCAACGGCGCCTGGTTCTCCGGCGGCATCGAGTGGAACATCGGTGCCACCGGCCACTCCACCCTGGCCTGCGCACCGCTGCACGCCGCGATCGTGCCCGCCCCCGACGGCGGGGAGATGGTCCGCCTCTGGGAATGGGAGCGGCTGCGCGACCTGCCGTTCCAGGTGGACCTGTGGCTGCCCGAGGGGTCGGACTTCCTCTACGCCGGCATCCGCGTACGCAATCCGCACGAGCGCCCCGCGCCCCTCTACTGGTGGACCAACATCGCCGTACCGGAGGACGGCCGCGTCCTCGCCCCCGCCGACCAGGCCTGGCACCACGGCTACGACCGCACCCTGCGCCGGGTGCCCGTACCGGAGTCCGAGGGCGTCGACCGCAGCCATCCGCTGCGGAGCGAGTATCCCGCCGACTACTTCTACGACGTGCCCGACACCGCCCGGCGCTGGATCGCCTCCCTCGACACGGCGGGCGAGGGGTTCGTGCAGACCTCCACCGACCTGCTGCGCGGCCGCAAGCTGTTCCTCTGGGGCCGGGGCCGGGGCGGACGTCGCTGGCAGGAGTGGCTGACCGAGCCCGGCACGCCCGGATACGCGGAGATACAGGCCGGCCTGGCCAGAACCCAGCTGGAGCATCTGAAGCTGGAGGGCGGCGAAGAGCTCAGCTGGCTGGAGGCGTACGGCCCGCTGGCGGCCGACGCCCGGGCCGTGCACGGTGACGACTGGGGAGCAGCGCGCGCGGAGGCCGAGCGGCGCCTCGAGGACGCCCTGCCGCGCGCCGCCGTGGACAGTGCCTACCGGGCGTGGCGGGCCAGCGCCGACACCGCGCCGGTGACGCCCCTCGCCACCGGCTCGGGCTGGGGAGCGCTGGAAGTCCTGCGCGCGGGCCACAAACTGCCCGGGACCCCCTTCGACGAGTCGACACTCGGCGACGAACAGGCGCCGTGGCTCGCGCTGTTGCACACCGGCGTTCTCCCGTCCCCGCACCGTGTCGCCCCGCCGGGCCCCTCGCTCGTCGCGCCCCACTGGCGCGACATGCTGGAGACCGCCCCGGCCGAGCCGCACACCGAGTACCACCTCGGCGTCGCCCAGTGGCACGCCGGAGACCTCGCCCAGGCCGTCCGCAGCTGGGAGCGGGGTCTTCAACTCGCGCCGTCGCGCTGGCCGTTGCTGCGCTGCCTCGCGGTCGCCGACCGCGAGGGCGGCCACCTCTCCAGGGCCGCGGAACGCTATGCGGAGGCGTTCGGCGACCTGTGCGAGGAGCGTCGCGACCAGGGCGAGGCATGGACGGCGGCGACGGTCGCGCTGGCCCGCGAGGCCCTCACCACCCTGCTGGCCGCCCAGCTCCCGGACCGGGCGCGGACGATCTGGCAGCGCCTTCCCGCGACGGTGCGGGAGCGGGGCGCGTTCCGGTTGATCGATGCGCAACTGCTCCTCGCGGAAGGCGACCCGGCAGCGGCGCGCGCCGTCTTCGACGGCGGCTTCGACGTGGCGGACCTCCGGGAGGGCGCGGAGACCCTGACGGAGGCATGGACGTCCCTGACGGACGAACCGCTGCCGGAGCGATACGAGTTCCGGATGCGGCCGGAGGGCGGAGGTACGGTGCCGGGTGGGGTGTAGGGCGGGCGGGGTGCCGGGCGGGCGGACGAACCGCTGCCCGGACGCCCTGAGTTCCGGATGCGGGCGGCGGGGGCGGAGGCATGGCCGACCGGGGCGTAGGGCGCTGGAGCCGTACGCCGGCAGCTGCCCCGGGCGGAGGAGTACCACCCGGATCGGGCGAAGGCGCGGCCCTGCCGCGCCTGCCCGCTCCCCCCGCCCCCACGGCCGTCGGGCCGCCCCGGCCGGCCCCGTGGCCGCCCGAGGGCGCGCCGAACCGTCGGGGCTCAGCTCCGGCGGTCGACGTACTCGAAGACCGAGCCGTCCGGATGGACCGCGATCAGGTTGCGGCCCACCGGGGTGGGGACCGGACCGGCGACGATCTTGGCGCCGATCTCGCTGAGCGTGGCGTACGCCGTGTCCACGTCGTCGACGGCGATCGTCGCCGCGACCTTGCGGAGTATCTCCAGCTCCTCCTCGGGACCGCTCATCAGCAGGAAGCATCCGACGGCCGCGACCGACACGCCCCCGCGCTCGAAGCGCAGGGCCTGCCCGCCGGTGAGGCGCTCGTAGAAGAGCACCGAGGCTTCCAGGTCATCGACGCAAACGCGCAGCGTGGTACCGAGAATCTCCATACGGAGAAGCCTAGTTGACCCGGCAGAGGATCTCCCCGTGCGGGACCATGAACCAGGCGTCGTCCTGGCGGCCCCACTCGCGCCAGCCCTCCGCGATCTCCGTCAGCCGCTCCGGGGTGGTGTGCCCACCGTCCACCGCCAGCCGCGCGTACGCCGACGCGGTCGTACGGTCCGCCCACAGCCCGCTCCACCAGGCGCGTTCCTCGGGTGTGGCGAAACACCAGGTCGCGGCGGTGGCCGTGATGTCGGTGAAGCCGGCCTGCCGGGCCCATGAGAACACCCGTCGGCCGGCGTCCGGCTCGCCGCCGTTGGCGCGGGCCACCACGTGGTACAGGTCCTGCCACTCGTCCAGGGCCGGCGGTTGGGGGAACCACGCGAAGGCCCCGTAGTCGCTGTCGCGCGCCGCGACGACGCCGCCGGGGCGGCACACCCGCCGCATCTCCCGCAGCGCCTGCACGGGGTCTCCCACGTGCTGCAGTACCTGATGGGCGTGCACGACATCGAAGGAGTCGTCGGGGAAGTCCAGCGCGTGAACATCGGCGACCGCGAACCGCACGTTGTCCAGGCCGCGTTCGGCGGCGACCTCGCGCGCCTGGCCCAGTACGTCCTCGGCGTGGTCCACGGCCGTCACCCGGCCGGGGGCGACCAGCTCGGCCAGGTCGGCGGTGATCGTGCCCGGCCCGCAGCCCACGTCCAGCACGTCCAGCCCCGGGCGCAGTTCGGGGAGGAGGTAGGCAGCCGAGTTGGCGGCGGTGCGCCAGCGGTGCGAGCGCAGCACCGACTCGTGGTGACCGTGGGTGTAGACGGCGGTTTCACGGCTCGCGTACGTCATGACCGGGCTCCCTCTCGTGAAGTGGTGTCACCACGGTACGGCTTGATGTCGCATCATGAGATACGCGTCTTGAAATATGGACGGCAATGGGCTGCGGCATGCGTCTGCCGCCCGCGAAGTGGACCTCTCGCGAGCGGCAGTTGTCGTCGAAGTGAGCCCTTTCAGCCGCCGGGGTCCGTCGCCGTGACCGAGCGGCTCAGTGGTCTGCCTGGTGGCGCACCTCGCCGTCCTGGCGCACGTCCGTCGGGGTGAGCCCGGCCCACGCCGCGACGGCGGCCGACGCGTGGTGTTCCGGGTGCACATGGGCGATCACCCGGTTCACGGGCCGGTCCCAGAGCCAGTCGACGAGGGCCCGGGCCGCCTCCCGGGCGACTCCCCGGCCCTGCCAGGGCGTGCCGATCACCCAGGCCACCTCTGCCGTCCGCGGATCGCCTTCGGTGACCGTCGCCTGGACCGTGCCGACCGGGATTCCGTCGCCCGGGCCCCCGTCCTCGCGCAGCAGTACGACCCAGTTGCACCAGGACACCGCGGGGTCGGCCGGTCCGGCGAGCATCCGCCCGTACCGGGCGCGCAGCTCGGTGACGGTGGCAGGAGCGCCGCCGATGAAGGTGTGCAGAGCGGGGTCCCCGAGCACTCCCGCCATCCCCTCGGCGTGTTCGGCCCGCAGCGGCTCCAGGAGCAGTCGCGCGGTGCGGATGGGCTCGGTGGCGACCGCGGGCGCGGGGGTGGGGCCGGGGCTGGGCGCGGGTATGGGACCGGGCAGGGGCACGGGCGTTGACATGGGCCGAGTCTCACCCTGTCCGGGGCGCGCGGCCACTGCTTTTGCCATGGCGCCGGGGCGGGCCTTCCGCGAGGCTACGAGAACGCCCTCGGGCAGTACACGACCAGCGCCTCGGCCGCCTTGTCGACCGTCAGTTCACCCGATGTCTCAGTGACCTCGCCGTCGAACGCCACCGGCGTCCGGGGAGCGAGCGAGGCGATCCGCATCCGGCGCACCGTACGGGCCGCGTGGACGGGAGAGCGGCTCAGCGGACCGGCGAACGCGGCCGCGAGGAGCCGCAGGCCGGGCAGCCGGCCGCCGTGCACCACCCGTACGTCGAGCAGACCGTCCGCCAGATCGGCGCGCCGGGCGGGCGCGGGCCCCACGCTTCCGTACACGCCGTTGCCGGCGAACAGGAGCCACAGAGGCCGCCGCTCCCCGCGCAGCTCCGCCTCCAGCGGATGCTCGCCGCGCAGCACGCGCACGGCGGCCAGCACGCCGGCCGGCCATCCGCCGATGCGGGGCGACCAGCGCTCCCGCAGCCGTACCAGTTCCGGATACACGCCGAGGCTGAAGGTATTGAGGAAGTAGCCGTACGGCTCACCGTCCGGGCCGGGGGAGAAGCGCCCCAGGTCGACCCGCACCGCATCGCCCGAGGTCAGCGCGGCGCAGGTGTCCGCGACCGACTCGATCCCCAGGTCCTGGGCGAAGTGGTTCAGAGTGCCGCCCGGGAAGACCGCGAGCGGCACCCCGCGGCGCGCGGCGACCGGCGCCGCCCGGTTCACCGTCCCATCGCCGCCGAGTACGCCCAGCGCCCGGCACGCGTCGGCCGCCTTCGCCAGCTCCTGTGACACGTCCTCGGGCTCGCACTCCACTACCTCGGCGAGCGGCAGGGCCTTGCGCACCAGGTCCGCCCCCTCCGCCGAACCCGACGCCCGGTTCACCACGACGACCAGGCCCTCGCCGGCCGGCAGGGCCGGGGCGTCGGTGTGCGGGCGCCCCGGCTCCGGCGTCTGGGGCCGGGTGGGTGCGAACCCGCGCAGCGCGAACGCCGCGCCCACACCGAGCGCCGCGCCCACCAGGACATCGCTCGGATAGTGCACTCCGGTGTAGACGCGGGACAGCGCCACCGCGCCGGCCACCGGCGCGACGGCCGCGCCCCAGCCCTTCGACTCCAGGGCGACACCCGTGGCGAAGGCGGCGGCGGACGCCGCGTGCCCGGACGGGAACGATGTGGTGAACGGCTGCTTCTTCAGCTGCCGCATCAGCGGTACGGCGTCCAGGAGGGGGCGCGCCCGGCGCACCGAGCGCTTGCCCACCGTGTTGATCGCGGCCGAGGCGAGCGCCAGCGACGCCACTCCCCGGACGGCGGCCCGCCGGGACCGCGCGCTGCCGCCGAGGACGGCGATCGCCGCGGCTGTCCCGAACCACAGCACCCCGTGGTTGGCGGCGCGGCTCAGCCGGGGGAGCACCGGGTCCGCGCCGGGCCAGTGGCGTCGCGCCACCCGGTCGAAGACCTCACGGTCCCAGTCCCCGAGCAGGGCGGTGACCCGGGCCCGCGCCGACTGGGGGACGGCGCGCGGAAGCGGACCCGTGGCGATATGAGCGTGCGTTTCGGACATGGCACGCGGGTACCCCCGAGTCCCGCGTCCAAGCGGGCCGGGCGGAGAGTCGCCGGCAGCGGCGCCGGCAGACTCCCAGGGTGCCGTGTCCACCGCTCCGCGCCGACTGGCCGGCGGTACGGGAAGGGCGTACGAGCCCCCTTTCCTCGCCACCTGCCCGCGGACGGGGTGCCTCACCTGACCGGCCGCGCCCGGACGGCCGTGAAGCCCGTCCGCCACACGGGGTCGGGAGCGGCTGCTGTCGCGCACCACGAGGCGGCGGCCACCACGTGGCCGGGACGGACGGTCCACGACACCGGGGTACTTCTTCCGCACGGTCGTCCAGCACCCGGTCACCGCCGTCTGAGGCGGCGAACCCTCAGGAACCTCCGTATAAAGGGCACTGAGGAACCAGGGCTCGAAGCGTCGGAGGTACGGCCATGCGGCAGGCGGCTCCGGAAGGGCACGGCCCCGTGCGGTACGGACCCCCCGCCCCCGAGCCGGGACTACCCGTGCCGCCCGGGCTGGCCGCCGTCCTGGCCGCCGCCGCGGGCGGTCCCGGGGCGGAACCCCCGGGCGGTGGCCCGGTCCTGCGGGAGGCGGCCGCCGGCTACTGGTGGCGGCGGGGCCTGCGCGGCCACCCCGAGGACGTGGCCGCCGCACCCGGACCCCAGCCGCTGCTGCTGGCCCTGATCGCGGCGCACGGCGGCGACGTCCTGCTGCCCCGGCCCTGCCCCGCCTGGTGGACTCCGCAGGCCCGGCTGCTCGGGCAGCCCGCCTACCACGTGCCGACCCCCGCCGAGTGCGGAGGCGTGCCCGATCCGTTCGCGCTCCTGGAGACCGTCCGCAGGGTGCGTGCCGAGGGCGGTCGGCCGACGCTGCTCCTGCTCTCCGTCGCCGACGACCCCACCGCCACCGTCGCGCCGCCGGAACTCGTGCGCGAGGCCTGCGAGGCGGCCGTCGCCGAGGGGCTGCACATCATCAGCGACGAGACCTGGCGCGACACCCTGCACCGGCCGCACGACACGGTCGTCGTCAGCCCCGCCGAGATGTGCCCGGACGATGTCACCGTGCTGTGTGACCTCGCGGGGGCGCTCGCCCCGGCGGCCTGGCCACTCGCCGTCGCCCGCTTCCCGCCCGCGGCCCCGTCCGCGGGGCGCCGCGCCCGTACGCTCGACATCCTCACCGCCCTCGGCGCCGTCATCGCCGCCCCGCTCGCCGCGGCGGCCGCGCACGCCCTCGGCGAACCGGGCGAGGTCACCGACCGGAACGCCGCCGCGAACGCCCTCCACGCGCGCGTCGCGGCCGCCGTCCACGGGGTGGTCCTCGCGTCGGGGGCACTCGCCCGCCCTCCGCAGGCGGGCCGCCACCTCTACGCCGACCTCGGCCCGCTCCGGGCGGGCCTCGCCGCGCGCGGTGTCACCGACTCCATGGAGCTGGAGGAACACCTCACCGGCCGTCTCGGCGCCTCCGTGCCCGGTGGCCATCGCTTCGGTGACGAGCTGGGGGCGCTGCGGGTGCGCCTGTCCACCGGGCCGCTCCTCGGGGCCACCCCCGAAGAACAGCTGGAGTCCCTCTCCGCGCCGGAACCACTTGAACTGCCGCACCTCGCCAGGGCGTTGAGGACCTTCGCGTCGGCCTTCGAAGAACTGCGCACCGAGGAGCCACGCATGGAGGAGCCGCGCATCGAAGCACCACGTGTCGACGAACCGGGTTGAATCGCCGAGAACGGAGTCCGCGGATGACGGAAGAGACGGCGGGGACGACTCGTACGACCCGTACGACCCCCGATACGGACGAGCTGGACGGGACGGGCCCGGACGCGGGCTCGGGAATCCTGTCCGGCACGGGGACGGGCACGTACACGGAGGCGGGCGCGGACACGTACACGGAGACGGGTACTCCGTCCGACGCGGGCACGGGCACGGGCACGGAGAGGGGAGCGGGCGCGGAACGGGAGGCGGGCCGTACGAAGCGCGCGGGAGGCTCGGCGGGCGTGGAGGTGCCGCTGCCGGCGCCGGAGCAGCGGCCGGCGCGTGCCACCGGTCATCTGCAGGTACTCGGCCTGGTCCGCGACTGGCCGCCCACCTTCGCCGACCGGTTGACCGCCCCGCTCCCCGGCGTGCGCGCCGTCGCCCGGCTCGCCCGTGAGGGCGCCGTGCGCCCCGGGCCGGAGGGGCTGCGCTCCATCCCGCTGTTGCCGTTCGCGCCCGGCCCGCTGCCGGTCGTGGACGCCGGCACGGTCGCGGTGACCTGGGCCGGCCACGCCAGCTGGGTGATCCGGACCGGCGGGCTGACCGTCCTGACCGACCCCGTCTGGTCCCGCAGAATCCTCGGAACCCCCGCCCGGATCACCCCGGTCGGGGTGCGCTGGGAGGACCTGCCCCCGGTCGACGCGGTCGTCATCAGCCACAACCACTACGACCACCTCGACGCCCCGACCATGAAGCGGCTGCCGCGCGAGACACCCGTTTTCTGTCCGGCCGGCCTCGGCCGCTGGTTCCGGCGGCGCCGCTTCACCCGGGTCACCGAGCTCGACTGGTGGGAGACGGCCGAACTGGACGGCGTCCGCTTCGACTTCGTCCCCGCGCACCACTGGTCCAAGCGCACCCTCACCGACACCTGCCGTTCGCTGTGGGGCGGTTGGGTGCTCACGGACCGGCTCGACCGGCGCGTGTATTTCGCCGGAGACACCGGCTACGGCCACTGGTTCAAGGAGATCGGCCGTCGACATCCGGACATCGACGTGGCGCTGCTCCCGATCGGCGCGTACGAGCCCCGCTGGTGGCTGCGGGACGTGCACACGGACCCGGAGGAGGCGGTCCGGGCGTTCGAGGACCTCGGGGCGCGGCGGATGGCGCCGATGCACTGGGCGACGTTCGTGCTCTCCTCGGAGCCGGTCATGGAGCCCCTCACCCGGGTCCGCGCCGCGTGGGAGCGGGCCGGGCTGCCCCGCGAGGACCTCTGGGACCTGCCGATCGGCGGCTCCCGGGTGCTGCCGGACTGACGAGCGGGCCCGTTCCCGGCGAGCCCCGGGCCCGGTGCGCGAGAGGCGAGAGGCGTGGGGCGACTGCAAGCGGCGCCTGGCGCATGGCCCCCGGCGGGAACCGGCGCGCGCCCGGTGCCTCGTGCCTCGCCGCCGGGTCCGGTGCCCGGCGGGTGGAGCCTGCCGGGCGGGTCCCCGGGCCTGGCGTCTGGTGCCTGACGGCCGATGCCCCGTGCCCGGCGTCTCACGCCTGACGGCCGGAGTCCTCCGCCCCTGCGCCCCGGAGCCTGCGCCACAGCGTCGGCACCACGCTGATCAGCAGCACCAGGCTCACCGCCGCCACCACGCCCTCCCACGGCTCGGGGAAGAGCGAACCGCCCAGGATGCCGATCAGCTGGTACGTCGCCGCCCACGCCAGGCACGCCGGCACGTCCCCCTTCGCGAACCGCCGCAGCGGCATCCGCGTCAGCAGGCACGCGAGCATCACCGGGATGCGTCCCGCCGGCACCAGCCGTGACAACACCAGCACCGACACCTGATGGGTCCGCAGCTTGGCCCGCGCCTGCTCCAGGCGCTCGGGGGCGGCCCGGCCGCGCAGGGCCGCCGGCCGGCGCGAGCCGTCACGTGACCGCAGCCCGCGCTGCCCGAGCCAGTACAACGTCACGTCTCCCAGGAACGCGGCGAAGGCCGCCACCAGGAAGACGAACAGCAGCGTCAGCGGGGCGGTCTGGTGGAATGCCACCACCGCCGCCGAGCTCACGACCGCGCCGGTGGGGATCACCGGCACCAGCGATCCGAGCGCCACCAGCAGGAACAGCGTCGGATAACCGACGGCCTGTTGTGTCGACTCGGGCGGCAACTGCCGCACGATCTCCCCGATCACCGGCCGACCTCCGGACGCGCCGTCTCGCCGTGCGCCAGCAGATGCACCCTCACGTCCGGTGCGAGCCGCGCCGCATGTCGTACGAACTCGTCCCCCGGAGCGTGGAATTCATGCGGCCGGACGCCGTCCATCCCGATCGGCCAGTACGTCCCGTAGTGCACCGGCACCGCCGCCCGGGGGGCCAGGGAGGCGAGGGCCTGCGCCGCCCGGCCCGCGTCCAGATGGCCGTGCCCGAGGTAGGGGCCCCAGCCGCCGACCGGCAGCAGTGCCAGGTCGACCGGCCCGACCGCGTTCGCCATCCCGTCGAAGAGCCCGGTGTCCCCCGCGAAGTAGGTGCGCGCCGCGCCGTCGACGACGTAGCCGAGCGCGGGGGAGCGGTGCGGTCCCACCGGCAGCCGCCGCCCGTCGTGCAGCGCCGGGACGGCCCGTACCGTCAGTGTCCGCACCTTCACCTCGTCGCCGGGCCCCACCTCGGCCAGCCGCAGGCCGGTGAGGCGCCGCAGCCCGGGCACCGCGCGCGTCGCGCCGCGTGGAACGACCAGGAGCGTGCCGGGCGCGAGCCGGGACAGCGACGGCAGATGCAGATGGTCGGAGTGCAGATGCGAGATGAGCACGACGTCGGCCACCGCGGCCCGCGCGGGCGGCAGTTCACCGCGCCGCCGCCGCAGATGGGCCAGCCGACGCACGAAGAGCGGGTCGGTGAGCACCCGGATCCCGGAGTCCTCGACCGTACACGTGGCATGACCCCACCAGGTGACTTCCACCGGCCCGCACCTCCTCCTCGCTCCGGCACCCCACCGCTCCGGCCGGCCCGGCCCTCGGTACGAGCGTAAGTGTCCGGGGCCGCGAACGGGCGCCCGAGCCGGCGTCGCACGCCCTCCCCGGGCAGGGCGGGAGCGGAGTAGGGTCGGCGGTGAACGGCGTGTACAGGGGGTTGGCCATGGACGGCGTACGGGTGGCGGCGATCGCCAGTCTGACCCCGCTGGAGGAACTCGACAGCGACCCCTTTCTGGTGGACACCCGCAGCCAGCACGCCATGTGCGCGCGTTGGGCCGAGGACAAGGGCTGTGTCGTGGTGCGGCAGTTGCTCTTCTACGGCCTGCGCCCGGACCACGGCGGCCTGTGGGCGGATGTCGATGCCGGCACGGTGGACCTGTTCGTCGCCCCCAACGAACGGGTCCTCGAGCGGGCGTTGACCTCGGTGCGGGACTTCGCGGCGGAGTGTGAGCGGCGGGGAGTGCGCCTGGAGACGGCCGGCCTCGACGAGCCGACGTACGACGCGGCGATGAAGGCGGACGTACACCGCAGGCTCTCGATGCCGACGGCCGGTTACAACGGCTGCTGAGCCACGGGCGGCCCGTCAGCGGTTCGACGTTCTGCCAGGAGTGGTCTCTGAGCCGGCCATGAGCGGCTCCGACCGGGACCGGCGGTTGCGACCGGGTCGGCGGTTCTGCCCGGGCCGGCGGTTCTGACCGGGGCCCATGGACGCAGGCCGTGACCCGAGACCGTTGTGCCACGCTTGAAGCAGGAAAGGGTGAAACGCGAACGGGCGAAACGCGAAGGGGCGGCGAGCGCGGCGTGGGCGACGGGCGATGGCGGAGGGCGGGCAGCGCCCTGGGGCGGGTGCTGGTGGTCTGGGCGGTGTCCAGCCTGACCCTGCTGGCCCTCGCCGGGATCCTGCCTGACTTCCGGCTCCAGTCGGGCGACGGCGACAGCGTCACGAGGACCGCCGTCACGGCCGCCTGGGGCGCCGGCGCGTTCGGTCTGCTCGGCGCGCTGGTGTGGCCGGTGATCGTCCGCGCGCTGCTGCTCGTACCGGCCCTGGTCCTCGGTCTGCTGGTCTTCTTCCTCAACGGTTCGCTGCTCCTGATAGCGCTCTGGCTCATCCCCGACGGCCGCGGGGCCGCCGAGCCGGAGACGGCCGTCGTGGTCGCCGCCGTGATGTCCGCGGTGGCGTCGGCGACCTCCACCGCCCTCGCCGTGCGCGACGACACCGCCTACCGGCGCAGGCTCTACCGGCTCGCCGACCGCAAGCGTCGCCGCACGGGCGCGGACGCGGGCCCCGAGGCCCCGCCGGGCATCCTGTTCCTCCAGCTCGACGGTGTCGGCCACCGTGTGCTCAAGGAGGCCGTCGCGGACGGCCTGATGCCGACCGTGGCCGGCTGGCTCGGCACGACGCACCGCCTCACGCCCTGGCGCACCGACTGGTCCAGCCAGACCGGCGCCAGCCAGCTCGGCATCCTCCACGGCTCCAACCACGACGTGCCCGCCTTCCGTTGGTACGAGAAGGACACCGGCCGACTGATGGTCAGCAACCGGCCGGCTAGCGCCGTCGAGCTCCAGCGCCGGGCCGTCGCGCGCACCGGCGACGGCGGACTGCTCACCCTGGACGGCGCCGGCCGGGGCAACCTCTTCAGCGGCGGCGCCGAGCAGCTGGCCCTGGTCCTCTCGGTGGCCGCCCGCCGGGGCCGCCGCAACCGCTCCCGGGCGGGCTACTTCGCCTACTTCTCCGACCCCGCCAACGCCGTCCGTACGGCGGGCTCCTTCGTCGCCGAAGCCGTCCGCGAGATCGGACAGTCCCTCCGGGCGCGGCTCCGCAAGGAGACCCCGCGCGTCTCGCGCGGCGGCCTCTATCCGCTGATCCGCGCCTTCGCGACCGTCGTCGAGCGGGACGTGGTGGTCGCCGCGGTGATCGGCGACATGCTGGTGGGGCGTACCGCGATCTACGCCGACCTGGTCGCCTACGACGAGGTCGCCCACCACTCGGGGCCGCACGCCAGGGACGCCGAGAAGGTGCTCCAGCGGCTCGACCGGTCCGTCGCCCTGATCGCCAAGGTCGCCGAGCACGCGCCGCGGCCGTACCGGATCGTGCTCCTCTCCGACCACGGCCAGAGCCCCGGCGAGTCCTTCGAGGGACGGTACGGGCTGAGCCTGAGGGATCTCGTCCGAGCCGGCTGCGGGCTGCCCGTGCCGCGCCGCGCGGGACGCACGCGCAGCGGCTCGGAGGCCCGTGACGCGGCCCGGGACGCGCTGCGCAGCGCGCTGCACCGGCCTGTGGCGGAGAGCGACGAGGAGCGGCCCGCCAAGGGGTCCGACCCGGTCGTGCTGTCCTCCGGCAATCTCGGTCTGGTCTCCTTCCCCGACGTGCCGCACCGCATGACCCGCGAGGAGATCGACCGGCGTCACCCGGCACTGCTGCGCACCCTCGCCAACCATCCCGGCATCGGGTTCCTGCTCGTGGCCGACGGGAAGCACGGTTCCGTGGTGCTCGGCCGGGGGGATGTGGAGGTGCCGGTCGACGAGCTCGACGACGGGGGGCCGCTCGCCGTCTTCGGGACCGGGGCGGCGGAGGCGGTACGGCGCACCGACGGCTTCCCGCACGTCGCGGACATCATGGTCAACTCGAGGTACGACCCGGCGACCGGCGAGGTGCATGCCTTCGAGGAACAGATCGGGTCGCACGGAGGCATGGGCGGCGAGCAGGCGCGGCCGTTCCTGCTGTCGCCGGTCGAATTGTCGGCGCCGGTGGACGACGGGGCCGAACTGGTGGGGGCCGAGCGGGTCCACGAGGTGCTCAGACGCTGGCTGCGGGAGGGCAGCGGGCCGCAGGTGCCGGTGGGGGCGGTGAAGGATTCACCGCCCCGCAGAGAAGCGGAAGAAGCTCTTCCGATTGCCCAACCCGTCGGGCCGGACACAACCGGCTGATGGTGAACGGGCCTTCGTGTACGGGCCCATGGTCGGGTTCGTACGACGAAGGCGCACGCCCCCGTGCGGGTGCTGCGCTCCCGGCTGGTCCGCGACGCGTTCCTCGCCGTGGCCGCGTTCTCCTTCTCGACGTGGCTGTTCGCCGGCTCCGGTAGGCGCCCGTCCACCAGGGCGTGCCGGCCTCTTCGCGGGCGTGCACCGGTGTGCGCGTGGATGGCGGCGCGGCGCTCGCGGGCCGGGACGCGATGGCCGTCCTCCCAGGGCACCACCCGTCCGCCGCCGGCGCATGGCCGGGCACGTACGGCGGACTCGGCCCGGCAGGAACGACGCGGGCGTTCCGCACGGCCCGCACGGCCCGCACGGTCGGAGCAACGCGCTGCGCCGACGGGGCACGGGGCATAGCCCGGACGGGCGGAACTCGGGCCCGTTCCGGGCGAGCCCGCCGGCGGGCGGGTAGGACGCAGGTCCAGGAGGACCGCGCCCATGCCCATGCCCTGCCCCGCCACCGCTGTGCGCCGCGCCGCCGTGGTGGCGCTCCTGGTGCTCGCCGCGCTCCTGGGCGTCTCGGCGGAGGGGCTCACCCCGGCCACCGCCGAGCCCCGCCCCGTGGCCTCGGCCGCGCCCGACCCCTCCGGAGAGGCCCAGCAGGACACGGCCGAGACGGAGACCACCGCGCCGGGCCGGGGCCGCCGGGTCCGGCCGCGTGGCGCCGCGCATCCGGTGACCCTCCACGGCCCCCGTACGGCTCAGCGCCCCGACGCCGGCGCTCCCACAGAGGGGACCCCGGCTCCGGTCGCCCTGCGGTTTGTGGTGCTGCGCTGCTGAGAGGTCCGTACCTCCCGCAGCCCGCATCCACCCCCACCGCAAGGAGCACAGCCATGCCCATCGACCCCTTCGCCGTCATGAACGCCCTGCTGCGTGCCGAGGCCGCCCGGGACCGCGCGCCCGAGGAGCGCGGGTCCGCGCGCGAGGAACGCGAATCCAGCAAGCCGCAGGAAGCTCGCGCAGAGAAGGGCACGTCGAGCCGCTGAGCCCGTCCTGACCGGTCGGCCCCGGCAGCTCGCACCTGCCGGGGCCGGCTGCCCCCGTAGGCAGGGTCAGGGAGTGGCCGCCTCCGGCGCCGAAGCCCTCACCGTCCGCCCGTGCAGCACCACGAGTCCCGTCACCACCGCGCTCAGCAGCCCCAGCGCCACCAGCGCCGGAACCAGGACGATCACCGTCCCGCCGAGCAGACAGACCACCCCGCCGACGAGCAACGCGGGCGACCAACGCCCGCCCACCCGGGCGAGGATCGCCGCCGTCGCGAGGAGGAACAGACCCGCCCCGCCCGTGAACGCCCAGGCGACCAGGCCGTGCAGCGGCTCCGACAGGCTGTAGTGGCCGGTGTCGGCGACCTGATGGAGGATCTTCTTCATCCCGAGAGCCAGCAGCACGACGCCGGCGACCAACGGCAGATGGAGGAAGGTGTAGGCGTCCCGGGCGAGCCGCGTACGGTCGTCGCCCTCCAGCGCGCCGAGCCGGTGTTCCGCCACCTCGCCGACCTGACGGAAATACAGCCGCCACAGCCCCGCCGACACCAGCAGGCCCGCAGCCACCGCCGCCAGAACCGGTGCGGTGACCGGGAAGTCGGCCATCCCGACGCCCATCGCGACGATCGACTCGCCCAGGGCGATGATGACGATCAGGCCGTACCGCTCGGCGAAGTGCCCCGGCGAGTTGACCCGCCAGCCCGACGAACCGGTGACATAGACCCCGCAGTAGTCCACGACCACCGCGCCCAGCCACAACCCGACCTGCCCGGCACCCGTGAACGCGGTCCCGGCCAACAGCAGCACCAGCGGTGGCGCCACCGATACGAGCGCCGTCCGGCGCAGGGTCCGGCGCAGCACCGCGTCGCCCGGTGCGGACACCCAGTACGACGCCAGGTGCAGCAGCCGCACGGCGCCGTAACAGAGCACGAAGACCAACGGCGACGGCAGCCCGCCGGGCTTGTCCGCGTACGCCTCCGGAACCGTGAGCGACACGATGAGGACCACCGTCATCACCGCGACGAGCACGGCGAACATCGCTCCCGAGTCGGCCCGCACCACGTTCCCGAGCCACGCGAAGCAGCACCAGCACCACCACAGCAGCGCCAGCACCACCATCGCCCCGACCATCCGCAGCGGCGACGGCCCGGCTGCCATCAGAGCGGTGACCTGGGTGAGCGCGTACACGAAGACCAGATCGAAGAACAACTCGGCGGGTGTGACGCGATGGTCGTCCCCGGTGGCTATCATCCGCGGCCGCTCACTGACCCTTGCCATGGCATCTCCCCCTCCACACGCCCGGACGGTCTGCCCGGCCGACCGGGCGCAGGATACCCACGGCGCCCGGACAGCCAGGGGACCGAGCCCCGGCCCGCCATGACCTCCGGCGTAATGACGTTGGCAGAGCGACTGAGTTCGGCAACCGGCAGACCCTGCGTCCGGGGGCCTTGGGCGTCCGCTGAAGTCCGTGGACGGCCGCCGAGTGTTGCCCCTTGTGGCTCCCCTCATGCGACGCCGGCAGATCGTGCCGCGCATCGCTCGCCGAGGCATCGAAACGCCCAACCGCCTTGGCAATCACCGCTGGATCATCGAGCGAACGATGTCCGGGCTTCACGACTAGAAAGCGAAGCCAAATCGCTGCACCACAGCGCTACTTGAGGGGACCTAGGCGATTTATCCCATTCGTGCGGTTTGTGGGCAGCAAGGTTGCTGTACGCGCCAACGGTGTCGCCTTTTCGGCCTTGTCTTCGATGGCCGCGGAACCGTACTGTCCGCATGCGGACCGTTAATGGACCGTGTGTTCTATTACGGGTCTGGGGAGGCCCGGGGGTGGGGGAGTCATGTTCGTGAGCCTGCGCGCATTCAGACCGGTGGCAGTGGTGCTGCTGGCCGCGGCACTCGGAGCGGGGGCGTTGCCGGCTCCGGCGTTCGCTGAAGTCGGTTCACAGATGCCGCAGTCCCTCGCGCTGTCCGGTGCATCAGCTCAGGCGGCCGCGAGTGGTGAGCCGGTGGAGGTGGTCGCGGAGCGCAGTGAGTACACGCAGACCATGGCGAACCCGGATGGGACGTTCACGCTGACGCAGTCGACGACTCCGCAGCGGGTACGGGGCGCGGACGGGGCGTGGCGAGCGATCGACGCCTCCCTGGAACACCGTGCGGACGGTTCGGTGGGGCCCAAGGCCGCCGTGGTGCAGTTGTCCTTCTCCGGGGGCGGCAGCGGTGAGGGGATGATCCGCCTGGCCAACGAGAGGGGCGCGCTCACCTTCGGCTGGCCGGGAACCCTTCCCGAGCCGGTGCTCGCCGGCGCCACTGCCACCTACCCCGAGGTGTTCGAGGGGGTCGACCTGCAGCTGACCGCGACCTCCGAGGGTTACCGCGAGGTCCTGGTCGTGAAGTCCGCCGAGGCGGCCGCGAACCCGAAGCTCGGACAGATCAAGCTGTCCGCCAAGGGCCAGGGCCTCGCTCTGCGGCCGAGTCCGGGTGGTGGCCTGCGGGCCATCGACGAGGACGGCAATGTGGTCTTCAAGGGGCCGGCCGGTCAGATGTGGGATTCGGCGGGGGACGCCTCCTCCGGTCCTCAGACGCAGATGGCTCGCACGCAAGCCTTCGAGGCGCCGGCCGAAGACACCGCTGGTGAGGACAACCCCGGTGCGCCGGCAGCGGAGCCCGAGGACCCGGCCCAGCCGGGCAAGGGCGACGCGAGCGCTCTTCTGCCGGTGCAGGTGGCGGACGGGGCGGTCACGGTGACGCCGGACCTCGGCATCCTGCGGGGCGAGGACACCGTCTACCCGGTCTACATCGATCCGCCGATGGGCGTGGGGTACTCCGAGCGCACGGTGCTGTCTTCGGACGGCGACCGGTTCTGGAACTTCGACGGCGACTACGGAGTCGGCCACTGCAGCCGGTCAGGCCCGTACTACTGCACCACAGGTGCCTCGTACACGAACCGCATGTACTACGAGTTCGCGCCCACCAAGCTCGTCGGCAAGCAGGTTATCGACGCCACCTTCCGCGCCTACGAGACCTGGTCGTTCGACTGCAACCCGCACTGGGTGGACCTCAAGCGCACCGACAACATCTCCGAGGCCACGCGCTGGCCAGGCCCCAGAGAACTGGACCATCTGGGCGACCGTGACGTATCAGCGGGACGCGGATCCAACTGCTCGCCCGATCAGCCGGACTCGTGGATCGAGTTCCATGACAACAGCGCCGAGACGGACGAGAACCTGCGGGCGACGGTCCGCGCGCTGGCGGACGGATCGATCTCCCGGCTGACGCTGATGCTGCGGGCCAAGGACGAGGGTGATGCCTCAGCCTGGAAGCGGTTCAACCAGAACGCCGAGCTTCAGGTCACCTATGTGCCCAAGCCGGGTGTGCCCACCAGCGTCGGTCTCATCCCCGGCAACGGGACGGTGCAGTACTGCTCCACGAATGCCTCCGCGCCGACCGTCTCGACGCGGTCGGATCCCATGATGCAGGCGATGGTGCAGACGCTCGTGGCTCCCAAGTCGGGCGAATATGCCGGCTCGCTGCGTGCCTACATGGACGTCGAGCGCTCCGATCCCGCCCAGGGCTGGGTGAAGTCATGGGCCGCGACGCTTCCGACCAGCGGATACCACCCGGACAACACCCTGGAAAGAGTCCGTGTCACGCCCCGGTCGGATGGCTCGCTGTACCGGTACCGGGCGTGGACGCGCTCTTTCTGGACCACCAACGGAGTCACCTCCAGTGTGGGGTCGGGGGTGACGACGTGGTGCTACTTCAAGGTCGACACGACCGCGCCGAAGGAACCCCAGATCCTCTTCCCCACGAACCCTCTCTACAGCGAGTGCACTGCCGACGCATGTAAGGCCGCAGGCGGACCTGGGGTGGCGTCCACGTTCACAATCAAGTCGAACGCGGCGGACACCGACATCACCGGCTTCCAGTGGAAGCTGATCAGCGAGAAGACTGCCCATACGGAGACAGGCTCCAGTGCAACCATCAGTCCCGTACCGCCTCTGTCGGGTGTCCAGGTGCTGACCGTCCAGGCCAAGGACGTGAACAACCGTTGGGGAACCCCGAAGGAAGTCGCCTTCAAGGTCGCTCCTGCCAAGAGTGCCGTCGGGCGCTGGCACTTCGCTGACGGCACGCCCGGCTCGACGGTCACCACGGCCGCTGACAGCGCCACCGAGGGTGTGCGCCACCCGGTCACTCTGCGCCAGCAGACGGGCAACAAGGCGGCGACATGGTCGGTCATGGGGCGCCGCGGCACAGGCGACTACTCCCTGGCACTCAACGACGACGTCACCGACCCGGTACAGCAGATCGGCTACGCATCGACCGACGCGCCGCCGCTGAACACGAAGGAGTCGTTCACGATCTCCGCGTGGGCGCTGCTGACGAACACCTCGGAGAACCGGGTGGTGGTCTCCGCGCCGGGCGCTTCCGGGACACTGTTCCACCTGTACTACTCGGCCACGACGAAGAAGTGGGCCTTCAACCGCGCTGCGACGGATGTACAGGACCCCACCTACGTCACTTCCTGGGCCGAGACGTCGAACCCTCCGGCCAAGGTCTGGACCCATCTGGCGGGCGTCTTCGACACCAAGAACGACACCAACAAGGCCAACGACACCATCCAACTGTTCATCAACGGCCGTCCCCAGGGCACGCCGGTGGTGCTGGCCGCGGCCAACGCCACCTACATCCCGACCGCATCGACGCAAGGCATGTTCATCGGCCGGGCGATGCTCGGGCGTCATTTCTTGGGCCGCATCGACGAGGTCGCCGTATGGGACCGTCCGCTCACCGCTGACGAGATCCGCGAAGAGAGCGCGCTCAAGGAGGACAGCATGCCGGCGGTCGAGCTGGTGGGCTACTGGGACGCCTCCATGGCGTCCGGAACCACGGTGCCACAGCGGGCGCCGTATTCCGGCCCGGCCATGACCCTCTCCTCCACGGGCGCCACTCTGGACCCGGTGAACAACGAGCTGGTCCTGGACGGCGTATCCGGCGCCATGTCCACCATCGGCCCGGTCATCGACGAAACCGGATCCTTCACCGTGACCGCGAACGTGAAGCTGGACAGCGCCACACTGGCGGGCAAACCGGTGGGCTACCGCGCCCAGATCCTGGGCCAGCAGACGCCGTCGAAGTCGGAGTCGTCCTGGGCGCTGTGGGCCGAGAAGGTGTCGGAAACGGGATACGTCTTGCGCTTCGGCCGCACTGCCACGGACGCCACGGGCAAGGTCGTCGAGACGGCCTCCATCGCTTCTGACGCCGCCGCGATGAACACATGGGTGCAGATCACCGGCGTCTACGACGCGACCGAAACCACTGACTCCGGCTACGGCAACACGCATCTCTACGTCACCAGTAGCGAGCAGCCCTCGGAAGGCAAAGCGTCCTTCAGTACGGCTATGCAGGGGCTCGGAGAGCTCGCCGCGGGACGCGGTTCCGCAAACGGCACCACAGGGCACTACCTGCCCGGCGCTCTGCACGAGGTCCGCATCTGGACCGGGGCGATGACGGCCCCGCAGATCAGGACCACAGCCATGGGCGACTCCGGCGACGAGTAACTCCCGGGGAGGTCGGCCAGCGCTTAGCCCGGGCCGGCCTCCTCGGCATGCCACGCAAGAACATCTCGCCAACAGGCGATTCCACTTGGGAAACGGACACACATGAACTGGCTGAGACCGACCGCACCCGGCGGCGGCCGGGGCAGAACACGAGGCGGCGCACTGCGCCGCATCGCGGCAATCACGGGCTTCTCACTTCTGCCCGGGCTGCTCACCCCTGCTGTCTTCGCCGCCGAAGCCGATCCGCTGGGTAAGCCGAAACTGCAGGCCGCACGTGCAGACAAGGTCTCGCCCTTCACTGCCAAGCCGGACGCGAAGAACGCAGCGATCGCGCGCAAGGCCGCCGCGAACACGGCCAAGGATGCCGCCCGCGCGACAGTCGAACAGCGCGGACGAAGCGTGACCTGGCCGAAGGCGGACAGCGCCACCCTCACCGTGCCGGCGAAGGGTTCGGCGAGCGCCGAGCCGGGCGCTCTGCCGCTCACGCTCGCGCAGCCGAAGACAACCAAGGGCAAGAAGGCAGTCGCGGTCGGCCATGCGGTCAGGATCAACGTCCTTGATCAGAAGCAGGCCGCCGCGCTCGGTGTCAACGGCGTCGTGCTGACCGTCACCGGTCCGGCCGGCGGGGGAAGTGCCGAGCTCGGCATCGATTACGCGGCGTTCGCCTCCGCATATGGCGGTGACTGGGCCGGTCGCCTCCAGGTCGTACGACTGCCCGACTGCGCCCTGACCAACGCGGGCGCCGCGAAGTGCCGTAGCCGTGTCCCGGTGGAGTTCACCAACCGGCGCAAGGCACAGCGACTGGATGCACATCTGGCCTTCCAGCCTGCTGTCGCATCGAAGTCCGTACAGCCGAAGCCGACGGCACCCAAGTCCGCCTCACCGATGTCGGCGTCGCCGGCCGCCGGGCAGACGATGGTGCTGGCCCTCACCGCCGGAACCACATCAGCCGCTGGTGACTACAAGGCCACCCCGCTGGCCTCCTCCGCGGCGTGGGAGGCAGGCGGTTCGTCAGGAGACTTCACCTGGTCCTACCCCCTGCGGGTGCCGCCCTCGGCGGCCGGCCCGAAGCCGGATCTGCAGATCTCCTACGACTCAGGCAGTGTAGACGGCCGAACCGCGTCCACAAACAACCAGGGTTCAGTGATCGGTGAGGGCTTTGACCTCACATCCTCGTACGTTGAGCGCAAGTACGGCTCGTGTGACGACGACGGCCAGGCGGACAAGTTCGATCTGTGCTGGAAGTACGAGAACGCCTCCCTCGTCCTGAACGGCAAAGCGACCGAGCTGGTCAAGGACGACACGAGCGGCACGTGGCGGCTGAAGAACGATGACGCCTCCACCGTCACCCAAGGCACGGGCGCCGCGAACGGTGACGACAACGGTGAGTACTGGACCGTCATCACGGGCGAGGGCACCAAGTACGTCTTCGGCCTGAACAAGCTCGACGGCGCGGCGGCGGGAGACACCACCGACTCGGTGTGGACCGTCCCGGTCTTCGGCGACGACTCCGGTGAACCCGGCTACTCCTCCGGCACCACGTTCGCCTCCCGCGCGAAGACGCAGGCCTGGCGGTGGAACCTCGACTACGTCGTCGACACCCACGGCAACGCCATGACGTACTGGTACGACGCCGGAATCAACTACTACGACAAGCTCGGCGATGACGACAACGGCACCCCGTACACCCGAGGTGGCATCCTTCGGGAAATCCGCTACGGGCAGCGCGCCGGAGCCCTCTTCAGCGGCACCCCGGCAGCCTCCAACAAGGTCGTCTTCTCCGTCGCGGAGCGATGCGTAGCCTCCGGCACGGGGTGTGACTCGCTGACCGAGGACACCCGCGACAACTGGCCCGACGTCCCCTTCGACGCGATCTGCAAGAAGGACGCCAAGTGCACGGGCAACACCGGCCCGTCCTTCTTCAACCGCAAGCGGATCACCGGCATCACCACCTACGCGTGGGACGCCGCCGCCACGACGCCCGCCTTCGCCGCCGTGGAGTCCTGGGCACTGAAGCAGCAGTATCTCGATCCGGGCGACACCGGCGACTCCACCGACCAGTCGCTGTGGCTCTCGGAAATCCGGCACACGGGCAAGCGCGCCACCGCGATCTCGCTGGACCCGGTCACCTTCACTCATACGTTCCTGGCGAACCGGGTCGACAGCGACACCGACGACGTCCTGCCCTTCCACAAACCGCGTCTCTACACGGTCACGTCGGAGACGGGCTCGGCGACCATCGTCAGTTACTACGCGGCCGACTGCGCCCCAGGCCAGACGATGCCGGCGGTGGACAAGAACACCAAGCGCTGCTACCCGGTCTACTGGTCCCCGAACGGCGAGGAAGTCGCGCGGCTGGACTGGTTCCAGAAGTACCCTGTCCAAGCTGTCTCCACCACGGACCCCAAGGCGGGCTCAGAAGGGGTCCAGGACACGTACACCTACTCGGGTGGCGGCGCGTGGCACTATAACGACGACCCGTTCACCAAGGAGAAGGAACGCACCTGGTCGAGCTGGCGCGGCTTCGGCAAGGTCACCCACATCACCGGGCACGGCATCGACGGCAGGACCCAGTCGAAGAGCGTGTCCGTGTACATGCGCGGTATGAACGGTGACCGCGTCCTTGGAGCCGACGGCAGGACGCCGGACAAGGATCTGCGCAAGACCGCGAGCGTGACGGGCATCAAGGCGCCCGCCATCACCGACGCCGACCAGTATGCGGGCTTCGCCCGGGAAACGGTCACCTACAACGGCGCCGCGGGTGCCGAGGTCGAGGGCACCGTCAACGACCCCTGGTCCAAGCGCACGTCGACGCAGCACAAGTCGTACGCCGATACGGAGGCGTACTACATCAGGACCGGCGCGACGCACGCCCGGACCAGCATCACCACCATCGCCCCGATCCCTGACCGGATGCGCTCCACGGTTACGGAGTACGACGACTACGGCATGCCCTTCCGTGTCGAGGACAAGGGCGATACTGCGGTCGAGGGCGACGAGAAGTGCACCCGCACCTGGTACGCCCGCAACGACTCGGTAGGCATCAACTCCCTCGTCGCTCGTACGCGTACGGTCGCCCAGCCCTGTGCGGTGCTGGACACCGACCTCGACCTTCCTGCCACGTCCGGCGCTCCCGGCGAGGTCATCTCGGACACCGCCACCGCGTACGACACGATCACCTGGACTGCTGTCCAGAAGCCGACCAAGGGCGAGCCGCAGTGGACCGGCCGTGCGAAGTCGTACAGCACCGACAACGAGCCGGTGTGGCAGAAGATGGTCACCACCACCTTCGACGCGCTCGGCCGTCCGCTCACGGTCAAGGACACCAACGACACGGTGACCCTGACCACCACCTACACCCCCGCGTCGACGGGACCGCTCACCGGGAACACCGTCACCAACGCCAAGGGTCACGCGGCCGAAGCGCTCGTGGACTTCGCCACCGGGGCCGCGATCAAGTCGACCGACCCCAATGGCAAGATCACTGAGTCCGAGTACGACGCACTGGGCCGCGTCACCAAGACGTGGCTGCCCAACAGATCGAAGGACCTGGGCAAGACCCCCAATTACGTCTTCGACTACAGCGTCACCGCGTCGGCCATGTCCTGGGTGTCCACCGGGACGCTGAAGGGCGATGCCAGCGGCTACAACACCAGCTATGCGCTGTACGACTCCCTGCTGCGCCCGCGGCAGACGCAGTCGCCCTCACCCGAGGGAGGCCGGCTGATCGCCGAGACGCTCTATGACGAGCGCGGCCTCGCCGTCTCCGCCCTCAGCGACATCTGGGACGCCGTGAACGCCCCCGCGGGTAACCCCGTCCAGACGGACGGGGGCGCGGCACCAATGCAGGTCGACACGACCTACGACGGCGCCGGCCGCGCGGTCAAAGCGGAAACGAAGGTCAGGAACGTCTCCCGCTGGACCACCGAAACCGTCTACACCGGCGACACGGTGACCGCGTCCGCACCGGCGGGCGGACAGGCGACAGCGGTGATCACCAACGCCCTGGGCCAGACGACCGAGCGCCGCGAGTACCCGCGCCCCACTCCCACGGGCACCGACTACACCACCACGAAATACACCTACACCCCCGCGGGGCAGCAGCAGACGGTCCTGGGACCGGACGGCGCGACATGGACGTACACCTACGACCTGTTCGGCCGTCAGGTGACCGCGACCGACCCCGACAAGGGCAAGTCCACCAGCACCTACAACACGCTGGACCAGGTCGTCACCTCCAAGGACAGCCGGAACAAGGCACTGACCTACGAGTACGACACCCTCGGCCGCAAGACCGGCATGTGGGACGGCACTACAAAGACCGATACCACCAAGCTCGCCGCCTGGACCTTCGACACCCTGGCCAAGGGCCAAGGGGACACGTCCGTCCGCTACGACGGCGGCGTGACCGGCAAGTCCTACACCAAGAAGGTCACCAGCTACGACCCCTTGTACCGGGCTATCGGCAGCCAGCTGACCCTGCCGAGCACCGATCCACTTGTCACCGCCGGCGTCCCGCAAACCCTCGACTTCGCAACCGCCTACAACCTCGACGGCACCGTTAAGTACGACGAAAGCCCAGCGGTCGGCGGCCTGCCGCTCGAGCTTGTCAGCTACAAATACGGCGGCCAGGGCCAGCTGACGTCCTCACTGGGTACCACCGGCTACCTCCAGGCAGCCGCGTACTCCCCGACGGGTGACCTGCGCCAGCTCAGCATCGGCACCAGCAACACCGGAAACAAGGCCTACCTCACCTACAACTACGAGGACGGCACCCGCCGCCTCACCGGCTCCACCGTCACGGACGACGTCCACGGCTACATGGCCCAGGACCTGACCTTCAACCGCGACGCGGCCGGAAACGTCACTTCCATCTTCGACAAGGCGACACTCGGCGGCACCTCCGAGGCCGACTACCAGTGCTTCAGCTACGACGGCCACCGCCGCGTCACCGAAGCCTGGACACCGAAGACCGCCGACTGCGCCACCACCGGCCGCACCACAGCCAACCTGGACGGCGCCGCTCCCTACTGGACCAGCTACACCTACACCGCCGCCGGACAGCGCCAGACCGAGACGCAGAACCGCGCCGCCGGCAACATCACCACCACCTATACCTACGGCAGCGCCACCGGCCAGCCGCACACCCTCGCCAAGACCGTCGCCGGAGCGACGACCAAGAACTACGCCTACGACACCACCGGCAACACCACGAGCCGGCCCGGGACCCAGGCGCAGCAGACCCTCGAATGGAACACCGAGGGCAAGCTCGTCGGCACGACGGAACCAGCCGCCGGCACCAAGCCCGCGCTCAGCAGCGACTACCTCTACGACGCAGGCGGTCAATTGCTGATCCGCCGCGCCACCGGCGACGGCGACACCGTCCTCTACCTCGGCGGCAACGAGGTCCGCCTCACCAAGAAGGGCACGACCCAGACGCTTTCCGGCGTGCGCTACTACGCGGCCGCGGGCCAGATGATCGCCGTTCGCACCGCCACACTGGGCGCCTCCGGCACGAAGTTGAGCTTCCTCGCCGGAGACCACCACGGCACAAGCAGCCTGGCACTCGACTCCCCAACCCTGGCCATCACCAAGCGCTACTCCACCCCCTTCGGCGCCCCCCGCGGCACGAAGCCCACGGCCTGGCCGGACGACAAGGCCTTCCTCGGCAAGCCGGCGGACACAACGACGGGCCTCACCCACATCGGGGCACGGGAGTACGACCCGGGCCTCGGTCAGTTCGTCAGCGTGGACCCGCTGCTCTCCCTGGACCAGCACCAGTCACTCAACGGCTACAACTACGCCAATAACAGCCCTGCCACCTCGTCCGATCCCACGGGTCTGCGTCCGGATGGGCTCTGCGGTGGAAACTCCAGCACGTGTGTACCGAGTGACTCCAAGAGTGGCGCAAGCGTCAACCACCACGAGTCCTGGCAGTACAAGGGGACCGGATGGAAGTGGAGCAGCTGGACGGAGGAGAGCGGCGGCAAGCGCTGGTACCAAAACGGAGGCGTCAACTGGGGTTCAGTGATGTACCTCAATCGCCGCAAGCTCGAGTGGAGCAAGAATACCCTCGCCGGCGCAGGGCGGGCTCTTGTCGCCATGGTCGACATTGCTACACCGACGCTGTCGCTAACAGGAACATCCGCACAAGGCCTGTACGACGGACTGGCAGAGCAAGCAGGATTTGACACGAGCTCACCGGGCTACGAGGACGGTGAGGCCCTCGTGGATACCTTGGGGCTCCTTTTCACCGGCGTAGGAGGAGGGGCCAAGGGAGCCGGCAAGGGAGCCGCCAAGTGGTTCGGCAAGTGTCACTCCTTCTTGCCCGGCACCGAAGTCCTCATGGCCGACGGCTCCCATAAGAAAATAGAAGACGTAGAGGCCGGAGACGTAGTAGTAACGACCGATACGGCTACGGGCAAGAATCACGAGAAGAAAGTCCTCGAAACCATCCGGACCGAGGACGATAAGGACTTCACCGAAATCACGGTGACAGTCAACGGTGCCCTGTCGAGCATCGTGGCGACGGACACCCACCCCTTCTGGGTGCCGACCCTGCGCAAGTGGGTCAAGGCCGGCGACCTCGAAGTCGGCCAGTGGCTCCGCACCAGCGCGGGAACACACGTTCAGATCACCGCACTCCGCCACTACACCAAGTTCCAGCGTACGCACGACCTCACGGTCGAGGACATCCACGCGTACTATGTGCTGGCGGGGGCCACCCCGGTACTGGTTCACAACTGCAATGTGAGGTTGACCCGGGCGGAGGCGGACACTCTTCAGGTTGGTCCATACGCCGATGGCTCAGTCCCTGCTACTGGCCCGGTTGTAACGCCTGCTCAGAGCGCCGCGATGCAAGGCAGGGCCTGCCACACATGCGGCGGGACGACCCCGACGATGATCGGAGATCACCAGCCGTCCACAGGAATTGGGCCGGCCACTCTCCCCCGAAACCTGTTCCCGCATTGTGGGAACTGCAGCGACTTGCAGTCAGTCGCCGTACAGAAGGCCCAGAGGATGTTGAGAGAGCATGGTTATCATGATCCATCGTTCGCGGGCCTACCGGGGTACTCGAGCGCGAGAGAGAAGCTAGCCGAACTCTTGCCGGGGCATACGCGGTAAATTGAGAGTACCGCGCCGGGCTTCCTGAATTGGAGGCCCGGCGCGCACCGTTGCCTGGGTAGTAGATAGGGAGTGCTTAAGTGTTGGTGGGAAGCGCAGATATTTCCTTGAATCACCCTGTGATTCGTGTTGGTTCTGCTGAGATTCCTGACGATGTGGTGGCCTTGCAGGGTTCGACGCTCATCGCCGGCGAAAGGCACCTTCACCTCGCTGCGCGCGCCCAAGTTGGCCTAGTGCGCGTGGGGCTGTGGAGTGGGGCGAGTCCAGTTGAGGGCGTCGTGATTTTCGATGGCTCTCTGCGCTTGGATGACGGCGTGGTCTGCGTCGGCGACGTGCTGGGAGTCTCAAGCTTTAGGTATGGCTTCGGCGTTCCGGGGAATCGGCGAATGCTAGTCTCTGTTGACGATCCAGGTAATGCATCCAGGGTCGATGTCGTGCTCGATCCGGGAATGCAAGAGTTGACCCTTACCGCTTGCCGGAATTACCCCCTTCCGTCCTTTCGCGTATCGGATCCATCGAGTCTGGATTCGACTGATGAGCTTGGGCTCATTCTTTCTGCGCACAACATTCCCCTGAGTCGCCTCGCAGCTGCACTGAAGCTTGTCTTCTTGGCGGCAGGTAATGACGATGCTGCGCGGCGTTCGGTCATGATGGAATTCCGGGTTCGGATGATTGGGGAATGGTTGCGGTGGATTTCGCCGGCCCTGCCTGAAGTGCAGACTTCCTCGATCAATTCGTTCATCTTGGAAAGGATTCAAGGTGGATCGCCGGCCGATGTCGATTCCATCTGCATTGACATCTCTTCCGAAGTCATGCGTCGTGCGACAGCTTGATCACCCTCCGGGTCATGTCTGAGAGCAAATCTGAAGCCCCGGTGGAGGCGTCTCCGCGGGGCTACAGAGGTGTATGACGGCAATAGTTGACGGCAACGTCAGCGGATTTGGGTCGAGGAGGGGGTCGGTTCGTCGCCGTCACTGTTGGCCGTCTCGGTGGTCGTTGGATCGCTGAGTGCAGTGCTGAGGGTGTCGATGGCATCTCGCTGGAGGCAGAGCCGGACGTGGGCGTAGATGGTGGCGGTGACGCCGACGTGGGCGTGGCCGAGGAGTTCCTTGATGACGACGAGGTCGATGCCTTATTCCAGGAGCAGGGTGGCGGTTGAGTGGCGGAGGTCGTGGAAGCGGATGCGCCGGAGGCCGGCCTTGCGGAGGAGCGTGGCGAAGGCACGGCTGAGGTTGGTTGGGTCGATCGGCTTGACCTGCGGAGTGTGAACACGTGCCCGCTGCGCTGCCACGAGGTGCCTACGGCCTCCC
The DNA here is from genome assembly GCF_055600045.1 of Streptomyces sp. NPDC038280. Classification (NCBI taxonomy): domain Bacteria; kingdom Bacillati; phylum Actinomycetota; class Actinomycetes; order Kitasatosporales; family Streptomycetaceae; genus Streptomyces; species Streptomyces sp. NPDC038280. Next base: position 515,595 of record NZ_JBVJYZ010000001.1, on the reverse strand, counting down.
GCTCTCGCTGTTGCTGCTCGCGGTGAAGCTTTAACGAGTGGAGGCAACGGGCGGGCAGGCGATGCGGCGTTCGGAGGCCCGGGTCTGGTGGGCAGTGTGGTGAGCCCGCCTGCGCTGGTGCGGCGGATGGCGGCGGTGCCGACGCCGAAGTCGCTCCGGTCCCTACTCAAGGAAGCAAGGGACCGAGGATCCTAAGGGCTGAACGACCCGGGAACTGCGGACGAGCTTCGTGTCCCTGATGTCCGACCACGGCATCCCGCTGACGTCATCGCCCGAGTGGTCGGCCCCAGTGGCACCGCAACACGGAACGCGTCTACCGCAAGCAGCTCCGCCCGGTCATCACGGCCGGCGCCGAAGCCATGGAACACATCGTCAGTTCGGACAGCCGCCGGGAGTGCCAAGCGGGGGCCTGAGCCGCAGTGGTATGGCTCCCTGTATGGCTCCCTGCCTGCTACGACCTTCCGAAGGTCAGCCCTTGACCCGGGGGAACTCGGTGCAGGCAGGGTCTCCCGCCATGACCTCCGGCGTAATCGACGCTTCCCTCCCGGCCCGGCATCGTGGGGTTCACCGGAACTCGGGCGGCGCACTCCGCTCGAGCTCCGGGCTCATGACCAGCCACAACGCCCGCTCCCGCCCTCTGATGGAGGCTGATCCGCCATGTCCCAGGCCCTGCTCGCCGGCATCTCCCGTACCACCGAGCCGCAGTCGATGCTGCGGCGCTTCCTCGCCCTCGACGCCGTCGTCACCGGTGCCAACGGGTTGGCGTACGCGGCCTGGTCCGGGGTGCTCGGGGAGTTCCTCGGGGTCGACGCGGCGCTGTTGCTCGAACTCGGGGTGTTCCTCGTGGTGTTCGCCGTCGGGGTCGGGTGGCTCGCCGGCCGCGCGCGGCCCTCCGCGGTCGCCGTGAGGCTGGTGGTGGACGCGAACCTGATCTGGGCCGCGCTCAGTGTCGTCGCCCTCGTCGCCTGGCTCACCCGACCGCCGCCGGTCTCCTGTGGATCCCGACGCAGGCCGGCACCGTCGCCGCTTTCGCCGCTCTCCAGTGGTCCGCGCTGCGCGCGGGCGCCGCTACGGCGTGAGCGACCGCAGATGGGCGGCCGTCGCCGGGTCGGCCGGGAGGAACGTCTCGATGGCCAGCTCGGCGACCGTCACGTCCATCGGCGTGTTGAACGTCGAGATGGACGAGACGAACGACAGCACCCGCCCGTCGTGCTCGATCCGCAGCGGCAGCGCGAAGCCGGGGTGCGGGACCGGGTCCTCCCGGTCGCCCGGCTCGCCGGACGGATCCGGCAGGGAGTAGGCGGCGACCTCCTCGTACAGCGTCCGCAGCGGCTCTGAGCGGGCGAGGCCGATCTGGCGTTCCATCTGCGCCAGCAGGTGCCCGCGCCACTCGCGCAGATTGCGGATGCGCGGCGCGAGCCCCTCCGGGTGGAGCGTGATCCGCATGGCGTTCATCGGAGGAGCGAGCAGATGGTCCGGCAGTCCCGCCATGAGCATCGCGATGCCCCGGTTCGCCGCGACGACGGTGTACGAACCGTCCACGACGAGCGCCGGATAGGGCTCGTACCCCTGGAGCAGGGTCTCGATCCCCTCGCGCAGGGTCTCGAGTGCCGGGTCGTCCAGCGACGACTCGGTGAACCGGGGCGCGTAACCGGCCGCGAGAAGCAGCTCGTTCCGGTCCCGGACCGGAACCTCCAGATGCTCGGCCAGCCGCAGGATCATCTCCTCGCTCGGCCGGGACCGCCCCGTCTCCACGAACGAGATGTGGCGGGCGGAGGAGTCGGCGCGCAGGGCCAGCTCCAACTGGCTCAGCCGCCGGCGCTCGCGCCAGCCGCGCAACAGTGGCCCTACTCCTGTACCGCTCAGCACCGTTGTCATGGCGAGACCGTAACCCAGGGACGTGAACCGGCCGGGTGACACCCATGTGTTGACCTGGGGGCTCCGGGCCGGAGACCGTATCGTCACGGTCACTGACATCGCTGCCGTCACCGCCCGCACCGACCGGAGGGAGCCCGGCCATGCCCACAGAGCCGCTGTCGCAGAAGGAGATCGAGGACCGGCTGCGCGAACTGCCCGGCTGGAGCCTGGACGGGGACCGCATCGGGCGTACGTACCGCCTCGGTACCCACTTCGCGGCCACCGCCCTGGTCGTCCATGTGGCCCAGATCCAGGAGGAGCTGAACCACCACTCCGACCTGACCCTCGGCTACAACACCGTCGCGCTCGCCGTGAACAGCCACGATGTGGGAGGCATCACCGAGCGGGACTTCGCCCTGGCCCAGCGGGTGGACGCGATCGCCTCGGGGCACGGAGCGGAGTAGCGCGCCCCTTCAGGGCTCGGCTCGCTTCCGGGACGCTGAAGCCGCTGTCGACGGTCCCCGTGTTCGGCCGCTCGTCCCGCGCGGCCTCCGCGCGCGCTCCCTTTCGACAGCGGCGCGTCCCCTCGGCTCGCTCGCCGGGAGACGCGCCCACCGGCCCCGCTACCGCCAGGCCGCGGCGGCGAAGGACGCGAAGTCCTTCGGCGCCCGGCCCAGCACCTTCTCCACACCGTTCGTCACCCAGGCGTTGTGGCCGTCGAGCAGCGTGCCGAACAGATCCGCAAGCCACCGCGCCTCCGGCAGCGGCAGCCCGTACTGCTCCAGCATGGCCGCGTACTCCTCCACGCTCACCGGCACGTACCGCACCTCGTGGCCCGTCGCCCGGGTGATCTCGGCCGCCACCTCGGCGAACGTCAGCAGTCGCGGCCCGGTCACCTCGTACGTGCGGCCGGCGTGGCCGTCCTCCAGCAGCGTCGCGACGATGACATCGGCGAGGTCGTCGGCGTCGATGAACGGTTCGGCGGTGGCGCCCGCCGGGAAGGCGATCTCGCCGGCGTGAACCCCCTCCGCGATCGCGCCCTCGTTGAAGTTCTGAGCGAAGAACGCCGCCCGCACGACGGTGAGTTCGACGCCGACCGCGGCGGCGCGCAGCGCCTCCTCCGCGTGCGCCGCATCCGGTTCGCCGCGCCCGGACAGCAGCACCAGGCGCCGTATGCCGTTCTCGGCGGCCAGCCGGCCGAAGCCGCGCATGGCCTCGACCGCGCCCGGCGCCGCCAGATCCGGGTAGTACGCGACATAGGCGCTGTCCGCGCCCCGCAGCGCGAGGGCCCACGTCTCGGGGGCCTCCCAGTCGAAGTGCGTCGCGCCCTTGCGGGAGCCGGACCGCACGTCATGGCCGTAGGCCTGGAGCCGCTCCACCACGCGCCGGCCCGTCTTGCCCGAGCCGCTGGTCACCAGCACGGTCCGGGCGGTGCGGGCGGTCGTGGGCTGGGCCGTCATGTTCTGGTTCGTCGTCATGTCCCAAGACTGGCGGGGCCGGCCCGCTCTTCCCATGCTGCACAAGCTCAGTCCCATGCGTGTGCGTCTACGGCCGCGCCCTTAGGCTTCGGTCCCATGGACGCACTCGCCGGACTGCTCGACGGACCGCGGGCCAGGGGGGCCTTTCTGCTGCGGATGGTGATGGAACCCCCGTGGTCGGTACGGATCGAGGACCAAGCGCCGCTCTGCCTGATGTGTGTGACGGAGGGCGAGGCATGGATCGTGCCCGACACGGGTGCCCCGGTGCTCGTGCGCCCCGGCGACGTCGCGATCGCCCGCGGCCCGGAGTCGTACACCGTCGCCGACACCCCGGACGGCCCGCCGTACGCCGTCATCGGCCCCGGCGGTGTCTGTACGACGCTGAGGGGCGAGCCGCTGTCGCAGGCCATGCGGCTGGGCGTACGCACCTGGGGCAACGCGGCCGACGGTTCGACGACCATGCTCATCGGCACGTACCAGATGGACGGTGAGGTGAGCCGCCGGCTGCTCGACGCGCTGCCGCCCCTGCTGCACCTCCCGGCCGAGGTCTGGAAGAGTCCGCTCATGCCGGTTCTCGACGAGGAGATCTCCCGGGACGAGCCGGGGCAGAGCGTGGTCCTCGACCGGGTCCTGGACCTGCTGCTGATCGCCGTGCTGCGGGCCTGGTTCTCGCGGCCCGGCGCCGAGGCGCCCGCCTGGTACCGGGCCATGGGAGACCCGGTCGTCGGCCAGGCGCTGCGGCTGCTGCAGGACGACCCCGCCCACCCCTGGACGGTCGCCTCGCTGGCCGCCAAGTGCGGGGTGTCCCGGGCGGGGCTCGCGCGGCGCTTCGCCGATCTCGTGGGGGAGACGCCGATGGCGTATCTCACCGGCTGGCGCCTCGCGCTCGCCGCCGACCTGTTGCGCGAGACGGACGCGACGGTCGAGTCGGTGGCGCGGAAGGTGGGCTACAGCGGCTCGTTCGCGCTGAGCGCGGCGTTCAAGCGGGTCCGGGGGGTCAGCCCGCAGGAGCACCGCACGGGCAGGCGGCGCGACTGAGACAGCCCCGTCCGTTTGCCGAAGCGGCAACAATTCTCGCGTCCTGAGCCGATCCGGCGGACGCTGGCCGCATGAGTCGTCACCACACCCATGACACCGCTCAGAGCGGTCAGCCCAGCGGCCACCACGGGGGCCACCCCGGTGGGCACGCCGACAGCGCCCACGTCGACTGGAGCGAGATGGCCACGCTCCTGGAGTGCCAGGCCGAGATCCAGAGCCCGCTGTACGTGCAGGCGGCGGCCTGGCTCGGCGAGCTGGCGCCCTCCCACGGCGTGCGCCGGATCCTCGACATCGGCAGCGGACCGGGGGTCCTGACCTCTCTCCTCGCCGAGGCGTTCCCGGCGGCCGAGGTGGTCGCCGTGGACCCGGCCCCGGAGCTCCTGGCACGCGCCCGGGCCCGCGCCGAGGCGCGCGGGCTCGGCTCCCGAGTCTCCACTCTCATCGCCCAACTCCCCGAGGATGTCGCCCTATTGGGAGAGGCGGACCTGATCTGGGCGGGGAACTCCCTGCACCACGTCGGTGACCAGCGTGCGGCGCTCGCCTCCCTGGCGCGGCTGCTGCGGCCGGGAGGCGTGATGGCCCTGGTCGAGGGCGGGCTGCCGGCCCGCCATCTGCCCTGGAACACCGGCATCGGCCGCCCCGGACTGGAGGCCCGGATCGACGCGGTGAACAGCGACTGGTTCGGCCGGATGCGGGCAGCGCTGCCCGGCACGAAGGACGAGGTCGACGACTGGCGCGGGCTGCTGACAGCCGCCGGTCTCACGCCGAGCGGCACCCGGTCGTTCCTGCTCGACCTTCCGGCGCCGGTGTCCGACGCCGTACGGGAGCAGGTGGTCGCCGCGTTCGCCCATCAGCGGGGCGCTCTGGAGGGGCAGCTCGCGGCCGACGACCAAGAGGCCCTCGACCGGCTGCTCGACCCCGCGGACCCGCAGGGGCTGCACCGCCGTACGGACGTCTTCCAGCTGTCCGTCCGAACGGTCCACACGGGCCGCCGGGGCTGACCGGGGCATCCCGGCCGATCCCTCGCACCCGGTGCGAGGGATCACCCCGGGCCGCTGCGGGCGTGCACCGGCGGCGCCTCCGTGTGGAACGTGCGCCGGTAGGCCGCGGGGGAGACCCCGACCAGGCTGCGCATGTGCTGGCGCAGCGAGTTGCCGCTGCCGAAGCCCGCGCGGTCCGCGATGTGGTCCACCGGCAGATCGCTCGTCTCCAGCAACTGCTTCGCCAGTTCCAGGCGTTGGGCCGTGAGCCACTGGCCGGGAGTGAGGCCGGACTCGTCGCGGAAGCGGCGGGTGAAGGTGCGGACGCTCATGCGCGCGTGACCGGCGAGCTCCGCCAGGGTGAGCGGCTGCTCCAGGCGCTCCAGTGCCCAGGCGCGGGTCGGCGCGGTGGTCGAGGCCGACGGCTCGGGGACCGGCCGCTCGATGAACTGCGACTGTCCGCCGTCCCGCCACGGCGCCACGACACAGAGGCGGGCGACCTGGTTGGCGGTGGCGCTGCCGTGGTCGCGCCGCACCAGGTGCAGGCAGAGGTCCACCCCGGCGGCGGCGCCCGCCGAGGTCAGGACGTCGCCGTCGTCGACGAAAAGCACATCCGCGTCGACCCGCACGCGGGGGAACAGCTTCTGGAAGTGGTCCGCCTCGACCCAGTGGGTGGTCGCGGCCCGGCCGTCGAGGAGCCCGGCCGCGGCGAGTGCGTACGCCCCGGTGCAGATCGAGACGATGCGCGCCCCGGGCCGGATGCGGGCCAGGGCGCCCTTCAGCTCCGGCGCCATCACGCCTGCCTCGGCGTGCTGCCGCAGATGGTAGGCGGGCGGTACGACGACGGTGTCGGCCTCCTCCAGCGCCTCGGGACCGTGCTCGACGGCGATCGAGAAACCGGCGTCGGTGCGGACGGGAGCGCCGTCCGGGGAGCAGACCCGTACGTCGTAGAGGGGCGTGCCGTCGGCCGCGTGGGCGCAGCCGAGGATGCGGGCGGGGATGCCCAGCTCGAAGGAGAGCACTCCGTCGAGCGCGAGCACGACCACACGGTGGGGGCCACCTGGCCAGGTCGAATCCTGCATGGCCAGATTCTGTCACATCATGGCCATCCGGCCAGTACCAGGCGAGGGCCCCGGAGCGGAAGGTAGAGCGGTACCGCCCCCCGGCCGAGCCGCGGCGGCGCCCATCACGCTCCACACGAAGGGATCCACCTCCTCATGAACGACACCACCGCCTCCGGCTCCGACGGCACGATGCGCGCCATCAGCGCGGCCGCCTGGGGCGGACCGGAGGTCCTCACCGAGGTCCGTCTGGACCGCCCCGTGCCCGGCCCGACCGAGATCCTCGTCCGGGTCCACGCGGCCGGCGTCAACCCGGTCGACTGGAAGTCACGCGCCTCCGGCGGCTTCGGCCTGTGGGGCGAGACGCCCGTGCTCGGCTACGACGTCTCCGGGGTGGTGGAGGCCGTCGGCCTCGGGGTCACGCTGTACCAGCCGGGCGACGAGGTGCTCGGCATGCCGGACTTCCCGCGGCAGGCGGGCGGGTACGGCGAGTACGTCACGGGGCCCGCCAGGCACTTCGTACGCAAGCCGGCCGGGCTGGACCACGTCCACGCGGCGGCGCTGCCGCTCGCCGGGCTCACCGCCTGGCAGTCCCTCGTCGGGACGGCCCGGCTGCGGGCGGGGCACCGTGTCCTGATCCACGCCGCGGCGGGCGGGGTCGGCCACCTCGCGGTCCAGATCGCCAAGGCGCACGGCGCCCATGTCATCGGCACGGCGAGCGCGGCCAGGCACGACTTCCTGCGGGACCTGGGCGCCGACGAGCTGATCGACTACACCACGACCGATTTCACCGAGGTCGTGCGGGACGTCGACACCGTCATCGACACGGTCGGCGGCGACTACGGCATCCGCTCGCTGGGCGTCCTGCGGGAGGGCGGGACGCTGGTCTCGCTCGCGGACCCGACGGCCGTTCCGGCCGCGGAGGAGGCCGAGCGGCGCGGGGTGCGCACCGGGTTCACGCTGGTCGAGCCCGACTACGCGGCGCTCCAGGCGCTGACGGCCCTGGTGGACGAGGGCCGGCTCCGGGTCCAGGTCGACACGGTCTTCCCGCTGGAGGACGCGGCCAAGGCCCATGAGTGGAGCGAGTCGGGCCGTACGCGCGGCAAGATCGTCCTCACGGTCTGAGATCCGGCAGACGCGAAGACGGGGTGACGGGGGAGGTGGGCCCCCGGCCGTGGGTGGGACGGCGTCCGCGCCGCCCCCGCGGCCCGGTCGGGCCGAGGGGTGGGGACGCCGCCCACCGCCGGGGCTCAGACCTCCAGCTGCGCCTCGATCTGCTTCAGCTGGTGGCGGGCCATCGCCAGGTTGGCCCGAGCGCTGTCCAGCGCCAGGTAGAGGAAGAGACCGTTGTTGTTGCGGGCCTTCAGCAGCCGGATCAGGTGGTACTGGCTGCCGAGGGTGATGAGGATGTCCTCGATCTCGTCCTTGAGCCCGAGGTGTTCCATGGTGCGCAGCTTGGCCCGCACGACATCGGTGTTGCCCGCGGCGGCGACGTTCAGGTCGAGTTCCTTGCCGCCGCCGACCGTGCCCAGCGCCATGCCGCTGGTGTAGTCGACGAGTGCGGCACCGAGCGCTCCCTCGATCGACGTGATTGCTTCCTTGAGTGCGACTTCGGTCTTGGCCATGGCAGTTCCGTTCCTCTTCTGGGTTCTGGCTCTTCGAGGTGTGTGCGGTGTGTGCGGTATGCGCTGTGCGGCGGTGGTCAGGGGGTGTCGAGACGTTCGAGCGCGCTGTCGACCATGTCGCCGATGCGCGCACTGGACCTGCGGGCCTCCAGGTGCAGCCGGCCCACGTTGATCCGTGGTTCCGCGAGAAGGGTCAGGACGGCCGCGGAGCCCGCCGCGTAGGTGGCGATGTAGCCGTTCTCGCCACGGATCAGCAGCTCGCGGAAGTCCCCCTGCCCCGTGGCGTCCGTCAGCCGCAGGGACACTCCGAGCGCGGCCGCGGTGAGCGCGGCGATGCCCTCGGCCTCGGCGGACGCGCTCTCCTGGGCCAGTACGAGACCGTCGGCGCTGGCCGCGAGGGCGCCCGTGAGCTGCGGCACCCGGGCTCTCAACCGGCGCAGTTCCTCGATGACTTCGGCTTCCGCGGACATCAGTTGTCTCCTCTCGGCGCGCTGCCGCCGGACGCGGATCACAGGGCCTCCAAGGCGTCGCGCAGTCGGCGCAGCAGGGCCGTGTCCGCGTCGGTGGCGGCGCACTCGGCCGAGATCCGGGCGGGGACGGGTGCGAGGGCGGGCGAGGCGGGGATGGGGGAGGTCTCGATGAGTCCGGCCGCGGCCAGTCTGCGAATGTCGATCAGGGTGTGGAAGGCCGGGCGGCCCAGCAGCCGGGCGATGTCCGGCGGGGTGCGGACGCCGTCCGCCATCCCGAGGACGGCACGCTGGCGCGGGGTCACCTGGGTGCCGGGAGGCCACGAGGTCCGTACGACGGGTGCGGTGTCGTTCGCGGGGTGCGGCCAGATGCGGTCGAGCAGCTCTCGTCTGCGCAGCGTCTCGCGCTCCACCACGTCCGCGGGGACCGGACGGACGGTGCCGATCCAGTGGGCCACGCCGTAGCGGAAGCGGGTGGGTCCGCTGCTGGGGGCGAGCGCGAAATAGGCGGCGTCGTGCAGGGCGCCGAGGTGGCAGATCTCCAGCTCGCCGTCCGCGACCTGGCCGCTGTCGACGAGGAACCGGCCGACCCGGCCGTGCGCGCCCGCCTGGTCGACGGCCCGTTGCCACCCCTCGGGGCGCAGTCGCCCCGTGGTGGTGAGCAGGACGTCGATGCCGGGGGCGGCGGGGCTTTCCGCGTGCACCACCGCGCCGTCGGCGAGATAGAGGGTGCCCCGGTCGCGCAGCAGAGCGCCTGTGGCCCGCTCGGCGGCGAGCCGTGTGAGCATGGGGGAGACGGTGGCGGTCACCCGAGGGTCAGCCTTTCCGCGAGGTCGCGCAGGCGTATTCGGGCGAGGGCGAGATTGCCCTGCTCACGGTCGAGCCAGAGGTGCAGGAAGACGCTGCTGTCGAAGGTCGTCTCGACGAAGCGCAGGACGTGGTAGCCGGTGCGGCTGGTGACGATGACGTCCTCGACGGGTGGTCCGTCGCCGGCGGCGGGTGCGAAGGCGGGATGTTCGGTCGCCATCCGGGCCAGCTCGGCGGTCTCGGCGGCCGTGGCCTCGGGGTCGTTGTGGGGAGAGTCCCCGACCGTGCCGAGGGCGAGCCCGCTGGTCCAGTCGACCACCGCGGCGCCCAGAGCGCCGGGTAACCGCATGGCCTCCAGCAGGCATTCATCGATTCCGGGCACGCGGAAGTTCCCTCCCCGGCTTTCCGTGTGGGTGTGACGGGGATGTTACTCAACGTGTGGGAGGGAGGTGAGGGTTATGGAATTTTCCCGTGGAACATGCCAACACGGTGTCTGGAACAGGCCAGGGCGGCGTCCCACGGGCCGCGGTGGTGGCCCACCGCCGCCCGCGGACCGGACCGGTGATCCGCTCTAGGAGAAGTACGCCGGGTCCGGGCCCAGCCGCTTGCCCTCGTCCAGGGCCGCGAAGGCCTTCAGGTCGTCCTCGTCCAGCTGGAAGTCGAAGATGTCGATGTTCTCCTGGATCCGGGAGGGCGTCGCCGACTTGGGAATCACGACATTGCCGAGCTGCAGATGCCAGCGGAGCACCACCTGTGCGGGGGTCCGGCCGTGCTTCTGGGCGACCGCGACGACCGTCGGCACCTCCAGCAGGCCGCGGCCCTGGCCGAGCGGCGACCAGGCCTCGGTGGCGATGCCGTACCGCGAGTGGGCGGCGCGGGACTCCGCCTGCTGGAGCTGCGGGTGCAGCTCGATCTGGTTGACCGCCGGCTCCACCGAGGTCTCGGCGACCAGCCGGTCAAGGTGCTGCGGAAGGAAGTTGGAGACACCGATCGCCTTGGCGCGGCCCTCCGCGTAGATCTTCTCGAAGGCCCTGTACGTGTCGACGTAGGCGTCCTTGGACGGGACCGGCCAGTGGATCAGATACAGGTCCACATAGTCGAGGCCGAGCTTGTCCAGGGAGGCGTCGAAGGCGCGCAGGGTCGAGTCGAAGCCCTGCTGGCTGTTCCAGAGCTTGGTCGTGACGAAGAGCTCGTCACGTGCGATGCCCGAGGTGGCGATGGCCCGGCCGGTGCCCGTCTCGTTCTCGTAGATCGCGGCGGTGTCGATGGAGCGGTAGCCGGCCTCCAGGGCCGCGCCCACCGCCTTCGCCGCTTCGTCGTCCGGGATCTGCCAGACGCCGTAGCCGAGCTGCGGCATCGAGCCGCCGTTGTTGAGGGTGATGGAGGGGACCTTGCTCACGAGCGGTCGATCCTTTGCTTGGTCGGGTGGTACTCCCATGGTCAACGATCACGCGGACGCACGCATTCCCGCGCGTGCCCGGAACATCCCGGATCGCGGGGATACGCATGTGAACAAATGATGACGAGTCCGAGGTGCCGTCACTGGGCGGCCCGCGGCGTCATCCCCGGGTGCCGAGGTACGCGTCGCGCACCTTCGGGTCCGCGCGCACTTCGGCGGCCGTGCCGGACGCCAGTACGGCGCCCAGGTCCAGGACGACGACTCGCGCGCACAGCTCCATCACGAACGCGACATTGTGCTCGACGAGCAGGACGGCGCAGTTCTCCTCGTCCGCCATGTGCCGCACCACAGCGGCCAGTTGGGCCCGCTCGCCGGCGGACATGCCCGAGGCGGGCTCGTCGAGCAGCAGCACTCCGGGTGGATCGGCGAGCGCGCGCGCCAGTTCGACCATCCGGGCCTGGCCGACCGGGAGCGCTCCGGCGTACGAGTCCGCCAGCGCTTCCAGGCCGCACTCCCGCAGGACCTCCGCCGCCCGCGCCCTGCGGCGGGAGGTACTGCCCCGGCGCCACTCCTGGGCGACCACCAGATTGTCGGCGACCGTCAACTGGCCGAAGAGCTGCTGGCGTTGGAACGTGCGGCGCATCCCGTGCCGCGCCCGCCACACGGGGGAGCGGCGCGTGACGTCCGTGCCATGGAGGACGACGCGGCCCTGGTCGGGCCTCCGGATGCCGGACAGGACATCGAAGAGGGTCGTCTTTCCGGCGCCGTTGGGGCCGATGAGCCCGCACACCTCGCCCGGCCGCACCCCGATCCGTACGCCGTCCAGCGCGCGCACCCCGCCGAAGCGGACGCCGACACCGACCGCCTCCAGCGCGTACCCGGTGCCCGTCCCGGCCCCGGCCTTCCCCGTGGTGTCCGCAGACGTCATGTGCGCACCCTCTCCGATATCCCGAGATACGCCTCGGTGAGCCGGTCCGCCTCCACCTCGGCCCGGGGGCCGCACCACGCGACCCGGCCCTCTGCGAGATAGGCCACCGTGTCGGCGACGCCGAGGACCTCGGCTGCCTTCTCCTCGACGAGGAGCAGCGCGGAGCCCTGTGTACGGAGCTCCGTGAGCAGCCGGAACACCTCGTCGACGACGCGCGGGGCGAGACCCAGCGAGGGCTCGTCCGCCACGAGCACGGCGGGCGGACGGTGGAGCAGCGGGGCGAGCGCGAGGAGCTGCTGCTCGCCGCCGGAGAGTGAACCGGCCTGCACCGTACGGCGGTTGGCGAGAGCGCCGAACCGTTCGTACACGGCGTCCCGGTCTCCCCGGTCGGGCAGGTGCAGCGTCAGGTTCTCCTCGATGGTGAGCCCGGGGAAGATCCCTCGGCCCTCGGGGGCGAGCAGCACACCGCCGCGGGCCCGCCGCACGGCGTCCTGCGCCGTGGCGTCCCGCCCCCCGACGACCACCCGCCCGCGCACCGCGCCGAGCAGCCCGGCGGCCACCCGGCAGGTGGTGGACTTCCCGGCTCCGTTGGGTCCGAGCAGCGCGACGATCTCCCCGGCCCGGACGGTGAGGTCCACCCCGCGGAGGACGGGGGCGCCGCCGTACCCGGCATGGACGCCGTCGAGCCGCAGGGCGGGGGTGTCCAGGGGAGTGGTCCGGCGGGGAGGGCTGCCGTCGGAGCCGTCCGCGCCGGTGGGCCCGGGGACGCGTGGCCGGAGGCTGTTCTCAGGGGCCGGCCCCAGCGGCGTGTCGGCGCTCTGCCCTGAGGGCGCGCGACCCGGCCGCGGCAGGACACCCGCCCTGCCGCCCGCGTCGGCGTGCGTGGCCGGGGCCGCCTTCCGCGACGGGCCGCCGGCTCCCGCGTCCGCCTCCGGGGTCGGGGCGGTGAGACCCGACGTCCCCCGCCCCGGACCGCTGTCGTCCCCCGCAGCCCCGTCGCCCGAAAGCGCCGGCCCGCCCAAGGCCTCCGCTCCCACCTCCGCTCCCGCCCCCGCCCGTACTCCCGCCCCGGCCACCCGGCGCGCGTGCCATCGCATCGGGATCGCCGCGCAGTAACCGTCCGGGTCGTTCGCTAGGGCAAGCCCCGCCAGGCCGAAGAGGATCACGGGCAGGTGCGCCGACTCCGTCACGTAGTCCGCCATCAGGTGCGGGACGAGCGCGAAGACCAGGCCCGCCACCACCGCGAACTGTGGCCTGCGGACCCCCGCCGCGACTGCCACCGCCAGCCACACCAGCCCCGTCATCGCGGTGAAGTCGGTCGCCGTGACGCGGGTGTTGTACGACGCGTACATCACGCCACCGAAGCCGGCCAGCCCCGCCGAGACCGTGAACAGCAGCAGTTTCGTGCGGACGACCGAGACGCCGGAGGCGAGCGCCGCGGCCGGGGCGGACCGTACGGCCAGCATCGCGCGGCCCCAGGACGACTCGCGCAGCCGGTGCAGCAGCCAGACCGACACGGCGCAGAGCGCCACCAGGGCCACGCCCATGGCCCGGTCGTCGGTGAGGTCCACCGGGCCGACGACGGGACGGGGGACCTCCCAGCCGGTGTCGCCGTTGCGGAGCCCGCGGAACTGGAAGAGGACCTGGTCGGCGAGGAAGGCCAGCGCCAGCGTGGCAAGGGCCAGGGAGCGGCCGCCGAGCCGCAGCGCGGGCAGGGACACCACCGCGCCGAGGAGCGCCGCCGCGCAGGTGCCGACGGCGGCGGCCGCGGCGAACGGCCAGCCGTGGCTCATCAGGAGCCCGGCGACGAGCGCCGCCCCCGTCACGAACGTGGCCTGCGCGAGGGAGACCATCGCGCCGAGCCCGGTCACGACCGTGAAGGACATGAAGACGAGGGCGATCGCGAGACCCTGCGCCAGGATTCCGCTCCAGAAGGGGGTGGTGACCGTGTAGAAGGCGACCGCGAGCAGCACCGCGCCGCCCGCCCACGGTCCCCACCGGCGTGCCCAGGAGCGGCCGGCCAGGTAGTCCACCGGGGGCGCGTCGACGGCCGCCGTGCCGGCCGCACGCGTCCGGCGGGCCAAGACGAGGAGACCGCCGAACAGGATCAGAAACGGCACGGCCGTACGGAAGCCGGTGATGCCCTCGGCGAAGGTGGCGTACCCCGCGACCAGGTTCTGGAGCACCCCCAGCGCCAGCCCGCCCGCGAACGCCAGCGGCACCGACGCGAACCGGCCGAGGACCGCCGCCGTCGCGGAGACGAAGAGGAACAGGGTGAAATCGTGTGCCGACAGGCCCAGCAGCGGTGTGGCCAGGACGCCCGCGAGACCCCCCAGTCCGGACGAGAGCATCCAGGCGATCGACGACAGCCGGTCCGCGCTGATGCCCCGCAGTTCGACGAGTGAGCGGTTGTCGACGGCGGCCCGCAGCCGCAACCCCAGCCGGGTGTGCCGCATCAGCACCCACAGCCCGACGGCGACGACGGCCGTGGCGATCCAGGTGATGAGCTGGTCGGAGTCGACGCCGACCCCGTCCACCGGCTGCCACGACGTCGCCGGGCTCGGTCCCACGCCCGGGAGCCCGAACTGGTTCTCGGCGGGCAGCACCGGCGCGCCCGCGTCCGCCAGCAGCTCCACCGTCCACAGTCCGGCCGCGGGCAGGGCGACCAGCAGCCCGATCGTCGCCACGATCTGCGCGGTCTCGCCGACCCGGGCCAGTTTGCGAAACATCAGCCGGTCGAGCCCCCAGCCGATGCCCGGCGCCACCCCGCACACCAGCAGCAGCGCCGTCGGCACGGCGGGCCAGCCGAAGCCCGAGTGCAGCTCGTAGAAGGCCAGCGCGCACAGATAGGCGGTGGCGCCGTGCGCGAAGTTGAACAGGCCCGACGCCGAGTAGGACAGCACGAGACCCGTCGCGAGCAGGGCGTACAGCGCGCCCGACACCAGTCCGCTCAGTACGAAACCCAGCAGGTCACCCACGCCCGGGGCTCCTCAGCCGAAGGGGATCGGCGGATAGCACCTGAAGGGCGACGACACTTCGTACCGCCCGCCCCGCAGTTGCACCAGAGCCCCGCAGCCGAAGCTCTCCTTCTGTCCCTTGGGTTCGGCCCGGTCGCCGACCAGGGTGCCCGTGTCGGAGAAGCGCGAAGCGGCCTTCTGGAAGGAGTCGACGGTCAGGTCCTTGCCTGCTTCGGCCGCGATCGAAAGGAAGAGGTCCGCCGACATGTACCCGGTGACCATGTGCATGTTCAGCGGGATCTCCTTGCCGCCCGCCGCCTTCCTGATGTCCGCCTTGAACTGCTTCATCGCGGGCGTGTCCGACTCGAACGGCTGGAACTGCAACAGCACGTGCACCCCGTCCAGCGCCTGCTTCGTGGCGTCCTTGGAGAGCAGCCCCGGGTCGTAGTCGGTCGGATCCGAGATGACCCCCTTGTAGCCGGCGCGCTTGAGGGCCGTGAACAGCCCGATGTTGTACGGGGTCTGCATGACGGAGACCACCGCGTCGGGCGCCTTGCCGCCGTTGGAGCGGAGGATCTCCTTGGTGTAGGCGGACCAGTCGCTCGGCATCGAGGTCGCGGGCACGACGGCCTTGGCGTACGAGACGGTGAAGCCGGCGGCCCCGAAGCCCCGGCTGAAGGTGCGGATGCCGAACTTGCCCGCGTCGTTGTCCCCGGCGATCAGAGCGACCGACTTGTCCTTCGCCCCGCCCAGGACGGCCCCGAGCCCCTCCGGCCACGTCTGGTTGAGGGTTCCGCCCGGCATGGGGACGAGGCAGCCGTTGAAACCGTAGATGTGCTGTGGGCCGCAGAAGGACGGCAGGGTGCCCCATCCCACCGTCGGCACCTTCTGCCGGTCGAGGAAGTCGGCGCCGGTGAAGGTGACCGAGCTCATCGGGGAGACCGCGAAGACCTTTTCCTGCTGGACCAATTTCCGCGCGGCGGCGAGGTTCTTGGCCGGATCCTGACCGTCGTCCTCGGCGCCCAGGTACTCGATGGTGCGTCCGTTGACGCCGCCCTCGGCGTTGGCGCGGTCGTAGCGGGCCCTGGCGCCGAGGTCGGTGTCCTTCTTGGAGTAGCCGCTGGCGGTGGTCATGGAGACGATGCCGCCGACCTTGATGGAGTCGGCGGTCACGCCCCGGGCTGCCGAACCGCCCTCCTTCTGTGACGTCCCTCCGGTGGAAGCGGAGTTGCAGGCGGTGGTGAGCAGTAGTGCCGCTGCGGCTGCGGCGATGGTGCGGATCGGTCGCAACACGGTCGGTCCCTCCGTCGGGTGACCGAATTCTGTGGGTGACCTGATGAACCGTCAATAACTGACGCCAGGTGAATTGATGGGCCGTCAGATATCCTTCGGGTGCGACACCCGGACACCGTGGCTCACCGGTAGAGCGCGTCGACCTCCACCGCGTACGCCTTCTCGATCGCCTTCCGCTTCAGCTTCAGCGACGGCGTGAGCAGCCCGTGCTCCTCACTGAACGGGTGCGCGAGTATCCGGAAGGTGCGAATGGACTCGGTCTGCGACACCAGTGTGTTCGCCGCCACCACCGCCCGCCGGATCTCCGTCTCCAGGGTGGGGTCCCGCACCAGGTCGGCCGCCGGCATGGGCGGCCGGTTCTGCATGGCCAGCCAGTGGTCCACCGCCTCCTGGTCGACCGTCACCAGAGCCGCGATGTACGGGCGGTCATTGCCCACGACGATGCACTGCGCCACCAGCGGATGTGCCCGCACGCGCTCCTCGAGACCTGCGGGCGACACGCTCTTGCCGCCCGACGTCACCAGGATCTCCTTCTTCCGCCCGGTGATCGTCAGATAGCCCTCGTCGTCGAGCGACCCCAGGTCGCCCGTGGCCAGCCAGCCGTCGTTCAGCACGGCGGACGTCGAGGCGGGGTCGTTGAGATAGCCCGAGAAGATGTTGCCGCCGCGCAGCCACACCTCGCCGTCCTCCGCGATGTGCACGGTCGTCCCCGGGATCGGCCGGCCGACCGTGCCGTACTTGGTCCGCTCCGGAGGGTTCGCGGTCGCCGCCGCGGACGACTCCGTCAGGCCGTACCCCTCGTACACGGTGACACCCGCGCCCTCGAAGAACAGCCCCAGTCGGCGGTCCATGCCCGAGCCGCCGGACATGGCGTGCCGCACCCGCCCGCCCATGGCCTCCCGCACCTTGCCGTACACGACCTTCTCGAAGAACTGATGCTGCATCCGCAGCCCCGCCGAGGGGCCGGGGCCGAGACCGAACGCCTTGTGCTCCAGCGCCTCCGCGTACTTCACCGCCACCTCGACGGCCTTGTCGAACGGGCCGGTCCTGCCCGCTCCCTCGGCCTTGCGGCGGGCCGCGTTGAAGACCTTCTCGAAGATGTACGGCACGGCCAGGATGAACGTCGGCCGGAACGCCGCCAGGTCCGGCAGCAGCTCGCTCGCCGCCAGCACCGGCTGGTGCCCGATCTTCACCCCGCTGCGGATCGCCGCGACCTCCACCATCCGCCCGAAGACATGGGCGAGCGGCAGGAACAGCAGCGTGGACGGCTCGTCGCCGGCTTTGGTGTGGAACACCGGCTCCCAGCGGCCGGTCAGCATGTCCGACTCGAACATGAGGTTGGAGTGGGTGATCACGCACCCCTTGGGGCGTCCCGTCGTCCCCGACGTGTAGATCACGGTCGCCACCGACTCGGGAGTGACCGCACGGCGGTGCCGGTGGACCACGTCCTCGTCGATCCCGGCCCCGGCCTCGACCAGCTCGGCGACCGCGCCCGCGTCCAGCTGCCAGAGCCGGTTCAGCCGCGGCAGCCGGTCGACCACCGAACCGATCGTCATCGCGTGGTCCTCGTGCTCGACCACACACGCCGTGACCTCGGCGTCGTACAGCATCCAGAAGACCTGCTCGGCGGCGGACGTCGGATAGACCGGCACGGACTGGGCGCCGATGCTCCACAGCGCGAAGTCGAAGAGCGTCCACTCGTAGCGCGTACGGGACATGATGGCGACCCGGTCCCCGAACCGTACGCCGTGGGCGATCAGCCCCTTGGCGAGCGCCAGCACCTCGTCACGGAACTGCCGTGCGGTCACGTCCTGCCACCGGCCCGCCGCGTCCTTGCGCCCGAGGGTGACCCGCTCCGGAGTGCTCTGGGCATGGTCGAACACGGCGTCCGCCAGTCCGCCGACCTGAGGCGCCGCCTCGATGGGCGGCACTGTGAACTCCCGCAATGACATGCTCCTTGTGGCGCTCCGCACAGCGCCGGTGACGGTACCCCACCATCAGGGCGCGCGGGAGGGCCTTCATGAAGTCTGGACATTCGGCAACGCCACAGGTCAGGCGCCACAATCCGGTGGTCGAGGGCGTGCTCGCGGCCCGTTACTGACTCGGGAGTAAGCAAGCGGGGCCGCAATCTCCACGGAATCTTCCGAATCTGTACCGGTCGATCACGCGGGGCCGCCGTGCCGCCCGGCGAGGGGGTGCGCCACGCCCTCGGTGCCCGGGGAGTGGCGGCGAGGGGCGCGCCGGCCGGCCCCGGTGGGCCGGACCCAATCCGGCCCAAGGGCGTCCGGCATGTCGACCGCGCGCCGATCCCGCGCCCTGTCAAGCGACTGACATACGACGAAACTCACCGCTATCGTCCATCACGTCGGGTGTCCACGGGGGGCGGGGGAACACGTGCCTGCAGAGATCATCGCCACGGCGGCCGGCATCGTCGGCAAGGTCGTCGCGAAACCGGCCTCGGACGCGGCCCTGCGCAGGGAGGCGGTCATCCGCGCCCTGAAGGCGGTGCGCCTGGACCCGAAGTCACCGCCCCGCGACTTCGACAGCCTCTACGCGTACACGCTCATCGAGTACTGCTACGAACGCCCGGCGCCGGTACTGGCCTTCTTCCGCGACCCCTACGTCCTCGAAGCGTTCCGGCGCTCGTTCGACGGCGGTGACTGGACGCGACTGCGCGAGGAGACGGCCGACGCGATCGCCCGCAACGCCGAGACACGGGAGTTTGGCCACCTCGGCCACGGCTTCGAGGAGCACGTCGACGGGTTCACCGAAGCGTTCCAGGTCCTGGTGGACCGCAGCCGCGCCCCGCACGAGGCCCGGCTCGAGAACAAGCTCGACGACGTCACCGGCATGCTGGAGCAGGTGCTCCGCACGCGCGACGACGAGGAACGCCACCGTCTCCTCACCGAGCCCGGACGGGCCGTGGCCAAACCCGCCGGACGGCTGATGAGGGACGTACGGGACTGGTTCGACGCCGTCGGCTACGACGTGCGGCGCACCTGGGAGACCGACGATGGCAGCGTCGCCCTCCTCGTCCACGTACCGCAGCGCCGCCCCGGCCGCTTCGACCGCAATGTGATGCTGTGCGTCGACGGTGAGCTCGGCCCGCACCACCTGAGGGTCCTGGAGGAGCTGAGGGTCGCCGAGGGGGCGGCCGAGGGTTGGGGGCTGGCCCGGCTGCGGATCAGCGAGTCGGCGCGGCGCCGCGCGGCGGAGAGCGGCGACCTGTTGTTCTGCTACTCCTTCGACGAACTCATCGAGCTGGAGGCGGACTTCGAGCCGTACATCGCCTGGGTGGAGGCGGAGGTCGCGCGGCGCGGCATCGACAGGAGGTACGTACCCCTGTCCTGCCGCAAGGACGAGGTCGATCCCACCACCCAGCAGCCCCTGGACACCAGCGTCTACGACTGGCGGGAGGGCGGTCTCGACGACTACGTCGCCGGCTGGCTCCAGGAGCCGGCGAAGAAGCACCTCTCGCTGCTGGGCGAATTCGGCATGGGCAAGTCGTGGTTCGCCCTGCACCTGGCGGGCGAAATGGCCCGCGGCTGGCGCGACGCGAAGCGCAGAGGGGTGCCCCGCCCCCGCATCCCCCTGGTGATCCAACTGCGTGACTTCGCCAAGCAGACCAAGGTCTCCGCGCTGCTGTCGGAGTTCTTCTTCAACAAGCACCGCGTCAACCTGCGCAGTTACGAGGTCTTCCGCGTCCTCAACCGCATGGGTCGGCTGCTCCTCATCTTCGACGGCTTCGACGAGATGGCGGCCCGCGCCGACCGCCACACCGTCGTCGCGAACTTCTGGGAGCTGGCCAACGCGGTCGAGCCGGGCGCCAAGGTCCTGCTCAGCAGCCGCACCGAGCACTTTCCCGACGCGAAGGAGGCACGCGACCTCTTCGGCGCGAAGGTGCGGGTGTCGACCGCGGTGGGCCAGAAGGAGGGCCCGACGTTCGAGATCGTCGAACTCGTGCCGTTCGACGACGAACAGATCGAGGCGATGCTCGGCCATGTCCTCACCGCGGACAAGGTCGCCACGGTGATGGCCCATCCGGACGTCAGGGACCTGATGCGGCGCCCGGTGATGTCCGAGCTGGTGATGGACGCGCTGCCGGAGATCGAACAGGGCGCGGAGATCGATCTCGCGCGGATCTACCTCTACGCCATCCAGCGGAAGATGGACCGTGACGTACGTGCGGAGCGGACGTTCACCTCGCGCGCGGACAAGCTGTTCTTCCTGTGCGAAGTGGCGTGGGAAATGTTGTCGTCGAACCAGCTCACCCTGAACTACCGGGACTTCCCCGACCGGTTGCGAGCCTGCTTCGGATCAGCCGTCGAGGCCGCGAAGGACCTGGACTACTGGGAACAGGACATGCGCAACCAGGGAATGCTGGTGCGCAACGCGGAGGGAGACTACGGTCCCTCGCACATGTCGCTGCTCGAGTTCCTGGCGGCCTTCAAGTTCGTCGGTGAACTGGGTCTGCTGAGCGGCGAGTTCCTCGGCATGATCCCGGGCACGGGCGGCGAGAGCGGAGTGCGGATCGCCTGGTCCCGGTACTTCGCAGCGCGGGCGGCCGACGGTTCACTGCCGTCGCTGTTGTCCTTCGTGCTGGAGTCACCAGGGCGCCTCGCGAGCGGATTCGGCGCCCTGGGCGACGCGCCGGTGGTGTTCGAGTTCATGGCGGCGATGGTGCGCGGGGCGGACGGGTTCGACGAGTATCTGCTCTCCCTCGCCCGGGTGACGGCCGGGTGGGGCAGCGGAGTGCGGGGCCTGGCCGGCAACTGCCTGAATCTGGTGCTGGAGTCGGGCAGGCCGCTCGAGGGAACGAGCCTGGTCGGCGTGGATCTGACGGGATTCCGGCCGCTGGACCACGGTAAGCGGGTCTCGCTGGCCCGCTGCGATCTGCGCGACGCCGTGCTCACCGACGCCGGTCTGAGGCACATCGACCTCAGAGGCGCCGACCTCACCGGTGCGACGCTGTCGGGGGACGCGGTGCTGCGCGGCTGGAACGCGCCCGAAGCGGTGTGCTGGCACCCCGGCGGCGGGCTGACGGCACAGGCGGAGCACGAGCTCCTCCACTGGCCGGACGGGCAGGTGACGTCGGAGCCGACCCGGTTCGGCACCGACCCCTTCGAGCAGCAGTGGTGGCAGGTCTCCCACGCGCCCGTAGCCGTCGGCGCCACCGAGGTCGTCGTCAGGGACGGGGAGGGAAGCAGGATCGTCGACGTGGTCCCGGGCAGAGTCGTCCAACGACTGCCCCACCTCGTCCTGGGCGTCGTCCGCCGCGGCGGACAGCTGCGTCAGGTGTACAAACAGGCCGGCGTCCTGCGCGTGGAAGGACCCGGAGGTGAGGCGGTCGTGCTGCCCCGGGACGACGACATGCTCACCTTCTGTGTGACGGAGGCGGGCATCGTGTGCGTCGCCGCCGACAGCGAACGGTCCGCACTCTCCGTGCTGACCTGGACGGGGGAGACCGCGCAGTGGGTGCACAGGACAACGGTCCTCGTCCGGGGCAACGTCCTCGGACTCCACCACGAGGCGCTCGGCGACGCCCATGGAACCTCCTCCGCGCTGATCAACGACACCCGTGGCTTCGTGCTGGCCGTCGACGCGTTCGCGATGCGGGCGGTGGCCCTCGACCCGGAGACCGCCATGGCGGAGGTGCATCCGGGCGAGGTGAGGTGCTTCGAGTTCCGTGCCGTGCCCGGCCTGGCGGCCCTGGGAACCCCCCATGGGATCGCGGTCTACCGGCTCGTCGAGGACTCCCGCTTCGAGCCGGCCTGGCAGGCGCCCCTCCCCACCGGAGTCAGGGCGCTGGCCGCGTCGCCCGACGGGACCAGGCTGGTCTCCTGCTCGGCCTCGGGTGAGATCGCCGTCCGCGACTTCGCCTCCGGTGAGATCCTCTCCCGTACCTCCGTCAACCCGTGTCTCAAGGGCGCCCGCTTCTCCCGACACTGCGGCCTCGACGCCTCTGTTCTGGACGTCGTCGAGCTGGCGGGGGGCATCGTCGTGGACTGACCTCAGCCCCCCGCCGCGCCCGCCGGCCGGTGCAGCCGGTCGCCGCTCGCCAGGATCGCCGAGGCCAGCGCGTCGGCGGCCTCCGCCGCCTCCGGGGAGCCGCCCCGGTCCCGGCCCTGACGGACGACGAAGTCCACGTCGCCCAGTTCCGGGAGGCCGTAGCGCGCCGGGACCGGAGTGAGGCCCGGTGGGATCAGTCCCCGGGTGTGGGCCATCACGCCCAGGCCCGCGCGGGCCGCGGCGATCAGGCCGCTGAGGCTGGCGCTCGTACAGGCGACGCGCCAGGGCCGGCCCGCGGCCTCCAGGGCCTCCAGGGCGCGGGCACGGGTGATCCCGGGCGCCGGGAAGACGATCAGCGGAACAGGTCGGTCCGGGTCCAGGCGCAGCCGGGGCGCGCCGATCCAGGTGAGGGCGGACTGCCAGACCAGTTCGCCGTGGCGGTCGCCGGAGCGGCGCTTGGCGAGGATCAGGTCGAGCCGCCCGGCCTCGAGCTGGGCGTGCAGCGTGCCGGAGAGTTCGACGGTCAGCTCCAGATCGACCTCCGGGTGGTCGCGGCGGAACGACTCCAGGATCTCGGGGAGCCGGGTGACGACGAAGTCCTCGGAGGCGCCGAACCGCAGCCGGCCGCGCAGCCGCGTCCCCGTGAAGAAGGCCGCCGCCCGTTCGTGGGCCTGCAGGATCGTCCGCGCGAAGCCGAGCATCGCCTCGCCGTCCTCGGTGAGGTCCACGCTGTGGGTGTCGCGGCTGAAGAGCGGACGGCCCGTCGCGTCCTCGAGCCGTCGCACGTGCTGGCTGACCGTGGACTGGCGCAGCCCGAGCCGGCGCGCGGCCCGGGTGAAGCTCAGGGTCTGGGCGACCGCGAGGAAGGTACGGAGCTGGGTGGGGTCGTACACCTCTCCACCGTAGCCCGCTATCGCGAAACGTGATGACAGTCAGAGCTGCGTACGGGATTCCCGATCACGGCGAAGAGGAGCAGGATGGGGAGGCCACGACTCCGGCACGTCGCACCCCGGGCGACCGCACACCGCACCGGCGCCCACCGCGCCACGGCACACCGCACACCGCACCACGCACCGAATCCGATGGAGCCCCCGCGCACATGAGCCGCCGCACGTCCCCGCTGCCGTCCTGGCTGCCCGTCGATCCGTACATACTCGCGCTCCTCGGCACGGTGGTCCTCGCGGCACTGGTGCCCGCCTCCGGGGCGGCCGCCGAGGTGGCCGGCGGGGCGTCGACCGGGGCGATCGCCCTGCTGTTCTTCCTGTACGGTGCCCGGCTGTCGACGCGCGAGGCCATGGACGGGCTGAAGCACTGGCGGCTTCATCTGACCGTCCTCGTCTGCACCTTCGTGGTGTTCCCCCTGCTGGGGCTCGCCGCGTGGGGACTCGTGCCCTCCGTGCTGACACCCGAGCTCCACAGCGGTCTGCTGTTCCTCTGCCTGGTGCCGTCGACGATCCAGTCGTCGATCGCCTTCACCTCCCTCGCACGGGGCAATGTCGCCGCGGCGATCTGCGCCGGCTCCTTCTCCAGCCTCGCGGGCATCGTGCTGACACCGCTGCTGGCCGGGCTGCTCCTGGGTGGCGGCGCCGGGGGGTTCTCGGCCGACTCGCTGCTGAGGATCGTGCTCCAGCTGCTGGTGCCGTTCATGGCGGGCCAGCTGCTGAGGCGCTGGGTCGGCGGGTTCCTGGTCCGGCACAAGAAGGTCCTCGGGTACGTCGACCGGGGCTCGATCCTCCTGGTCGTCTACACCGCGTTCAGCCAGGGCATGGTCGCGGGCATCTGGCACCAGGTGACCCCGGGCCGGCTGGCCGCGCTGCTCGGCGTCGAGGCGGTGCTGCTCGCCGTGATGCTGGCGCTGACCTGGTACGGCTCCAAGCGCCTCGGCTTCGGCCGCGGGGACAGGATCGCGATCCAGTTCGCGGGCTCCAAGAAGAGCCTGGCGGCCGGCCTGCCGATGGCGAGCGTGCTGTTCGGGGGGCAGGCCGCGCTCGCCGTACTGCCGCTGATGCTGTTCCACCAGATGCAACTGATGGTGTGCGCGATCATCGCCAAGCGCCGCTCCCGCGACCCCGAAGACACCGGGGCATTCGAGGACACCGGGCATTCCGGGACTCCAGGGACTCCAAGGAGCCCGGCGACTCCGGGCGGTCAAGGGCTCCCCCGTCGTCGTCCGGCTCCGGTGCGGTGGTCCGGGGCGCGGTGACGGCCGGGAGCTGAGCGCCGCGCTCATTGGACCTCTTGCGCCGTATCGCCGACCCCGACGCCCCCTGCGACTGACGCCACACCGCCGTGCCGGGGCCAGTGGATCATGCGGGCCCATAGGGTGGCGCCATGCCCGTAGACGCCCCGCCCGTACTCGATCCCGCCCACACCGCGCTCGTCCTCGTCGACCTGATGGAGCGCATCGTCGCCCTGCCGCTCGCCCCGCGCAGCGGGGACGACGTCGTCGCCACCGCGACCCGGCTGGCCGGACGGTTCCGCGACGCCGGTGCGCCCGTCGTCCTCGTCCGGGTGGAGCGGCCGAACGTCGGCAAACAACCGCCCGGCAGCGGGCTCGTCCCCGAACTCGCGCACGACGGCGACCTCGTGGTCGTCAAGCGCACCATCGGCGGATTCCAGGACACGGGCCTGCACGAACTGCTCGCCGAACGCGGCGTCACCACCTTGGTGTTCGGGGGGATCGCCACCAACCTCGGCGTGGAGTCCACCGCCAGGGCCGCGGCCGACCTCGGCTACGACCTGGTCTTCGCCGCGGACGCGATGGCCGCCTTCACCGCCGAGGAGCACCAGGCGTCCGTGACGCTCGACTTCCCGCGCCTGGGAACCGTCGCACCGGCCTCGGCGATCACGCTGGGCCGCCCCGCATGACCCGCACCTGGATACGCCCCGGGGCCGCGCGCCCCTGCTCGCTCGTCGTCTGCCGGGGCTGCTGCTGCGGCGACGCCCGTAAGCACCCCGGCACCGACCACGCCGGCCAGCTGGCCAGGCTCCGCCAGGCAGCCGCGGCCTCGGGCGGACGGCTCGCGGTCCGTACGAGCGACTGCCTCGGCCCCTGTGGCCAGGCGAACGTCGTCGTCGTCCAGCCCTCCACGGAGGGCCGCCGCCGCGGCGCCCGCGCCGCCTGGATCGGCTTCACCCTCGACGACGACGTCCTCGACGACATCCTGGCGTGGACGGAGGCGGGCGGCCCCGGGATCGCCGAGCCCCCGGCCACCCTCAGCCTCCAGATGATCGACCCGCCCCGGCCGTAGCGCGGGCCGGGTCCGGCCACCGGCCCCGCACGCGTCCGGGCGCGGCGCCGGCCGGCGCAGGGGGCGCTCCCCGCCGGCCGGCCCGCTCCCCACCTACGCCCCGACGGGCGTGGGGGCCCTCACCCGTGAGCGGGCGGGTACCGTCAGGCCCTGGAGGGTGCGGCCTCCAACGCGATCCGGTGCTCACTCGCGTACACGTTCATGTCCCGGCCGCGCAGAAAGCCGACCAGCGTCAGACCCGTCTCGGCGGCCAGGTCGACCGCCAGCGACGACGGAGCCGACACCGCCGCCAGTACCGGGATCCCCGCCATCACCGCCTTCTGCGCGAGCTCGAACGACGCCCGGCCGGACACCAGCAGGACCGCCCGGTCCAGCGGCAGCAGATCCTCCCGCAGGGCCCGCCCGACCAGCTTGTCCACGGCGTTGTGCCGGCCGACGTCCTCCCGTATGTCGAGCAGCTCGCCCGCCTCGGAGAACAGCGCGGCCGCGTGCAGACCCCCGGTCCGGTCGAAGACCCGCTGCGCCGCCCGCAGCCGGTCGGGGAGGCCGGCGAGCAGCGCGGGCGTGACCCGGACCGGGGGAGCGTCGGCGATCGGGAAGCGCGTGGTGGTGCGTACGGCGTCGAGGCTGGCCTTGCCGCACAGCCCGCACGACGACGTCGTGTAGACGTTCCGCTCCAGGGTGATGTCGGGGACGACGACATCCGGCGCGAGCTGCACATCGACCACGTTGTACGTGTTCGATCCGTCCACCGTGGCGCCGGCGCAGTAGACGATGTTCCGCACGTCCGAGGCGGCACCGAGGACGCCCTCGCTGACCAGGAACCCCGCCGCGAGCGCGAAGTCGTCGCCCGGCGTCCGCATGGTGATCGCCAGGGGTTTGCCGTTCAGCCGGATCTCCAGCGGCTCCTCGGCGACGAGCGTGTCGGGGCGAGTGGTGACCGCCCCGTCGCGGATCCGGATGACGCGCCGTCGCTCGGTGACCCGTCCCATGGTGGCTACACCCGATTCTGTACGTGTTGGAAGCCGAAACGGCCCTTGATGCAGAGGTTGCCGTGGGTCACCGGGTTGTCGTGCGGCGAGGTGACCTTGACGATCTCATTGTCCTGCACGTGCAGGGTGAGGTTGCAGCCGACGCCGCAGTAGGCGCACACCGTGGTCGTCTCTGTCTGCGCCGCCTCGTCCCAGGTGCCCTCGGCCCGCATGTCGAACTCGCTCTTGAAGCTCAGCGCCCCGGTGGGGCAGACCTCGATGCAGTTTCCGCAGTACACGCACGCGGAGTCGGTGAGCGGGGCGTCGTGTTCGACGGCGATCCGCGCGTCGAAGCCGCGGCCCGCCACCGCGATGGCGAAGGTGTTCTGCCACTGGTCGCCGCAGGCGTCGACGCACTTGTAGCAGAGGATGCACTTGTCGTAGTCGCGTACGTACAGGTCGTTGTCGACCCTCGGCTCCTCGGCGACACGCGCCGCGTCCGGGCCGAAGCGCTCGGGCTTCGCCTCGTACTCCTTGATCCAGTCGGCGACCTTCGGGGTGGTCGACAGATCGACGGACGAGGCGAGCAGTTCGAGGACGATCCTGCGGCTGTGGCGGGCCCGTTCGGTGTCCGTACGGACGGTCATCCCGGCCTCCGCGCGGCGCGAGCACGCCGGGGCGAGGGTCCGGGCGCCCTCCACCTCCACCACGCACACCCGGCACGCGTTCTTCGGGGTGAGCGTGTCGCCCTGGCAGAGCGTCGGGATGTCCTTGCCCGCCTCCCGGCACGCATCGAGGATCGTGGCGCCCTCCGGGACGCGTACCCGCGTGTCGTCCAGGGTGAACTCGAGGAGCCGGCGCGGCGGTCCGAGCGGTACGGAGGTCATTCGAAGGCTCCCAGACGGTCGATGGCGGACTCGACGGCGTTCCACGCGGTCTGCCCCAGACCGCAGATCGAGGCGTCGCGCATGGTCCGGCCGACCTCGCGCAGCAGGGCGATGTCGTCGGCGGCGGCCGCGCCCCTGCGGTCCTGGATGCGGTGCAGCGCCTCCTCCTGGCGGACCGTGCCGACCCGGCAGGGCACGCACTGGCCGCACGACTCGTCTCGGAAGAACTCCGCGATGCGGAGCAGGACACGGGGCAGTTCGGCGGTGTCGTCCAAGGCGAGGACCACGCCGGAGCCGAGGGTCGTACCGGCGGCGCGCGTGCCCTCGAAGGTGAGCGGGATGTCCAGCTCGTCGGGGCGTACGAAGCCGCCGGCGGCGCCGCCGAGGAGCACGGCGCGCAGCCCGTCCGGGGGGCCGGCCAGCGCGAGCAGCTCACGCAGGGTGTCCCCGAAGGGCAGTTCGTACACACCGGGGCGCGCCACATTGCCGGACACGCAGAAGAGTTTGGTCTCCGTCGCGGCGAAGGCCTCGGCGCCCCTGGTCAGGATGGGCAGGACATTGACGAGGGTCTCCACGTTGTTGGCCGCGGTCGGCTTGCCGAAGAGGCCCTTCTCCACCGGGAAGGGCGGCTTGGAGCGCGGCTCTCCGCGGTGGCCCTCGATGGAGTTGAACAGCGCGGTCTCCTCGCCGCAGATGTACGCGCCCGCGCCGCGCCGGATCTCGATGTCGAAGGCGTAGCCCTGCCCGAGGATGTCGTCACCGAGCAGACCGCGGGCCCGGGCCTGGACGAGGGCGTGCTCCAGGCGTTCCAGCGCGCGGGGGTACTCGCCCCGGACGTAGAGATAGCCGCGGTGCGCCCCGACCGCGTACCCCGCGATCGTCATCGCCTCGACCAGCGCGAACGGGTCACCCTCCATGACCACCCGGTCCTTGAACGTCCCCGGTTCCGACTCGTCCGCGTTGCACACGACATAGCGGGGGTGGTCGGGCTGGGCGGCCGTCGCCTGCCACTTGCGTCCGGTGGGGAAGGCGGCGCCCCCACGTCCGACGAGCCCGGAGTCCGTCACCTCCCGGATCACTCCGGCGGCGCCGATCGCGAAGGCCCGGCGCAGGGCGGCGTATCCGCCGTGCGCCCGGTAGTCGTCCAGGCTGGAGGGATCGACGACCCCGACCCGGCCGAGCAGCGTCAGCCCCTCCTCGCCCGCCTGCGGCACGGCCATCCGCGCCCCCGGCTCCGGGGCCGCGTCCTCAGGCGCCCGGACGACCCCCACCAACTCCTCGACCCGGGCCGGCGCGACGACCCGCGCGAGCCGAACCCGGCCCGCCCGCCCCCCACCATTCGCGGCGGCGGCACTCACCCGGGCGCCCCGGCTCTGGACGGCGGCTTCCATGACTCCGGCCCGGCGCCCGTCGGCGGTGGGGGCGTCGGGGGCGGCGGCGCTCACGGGGCCTTCGCCGGGGGGCGGGGCCGCGGCCCCGGCCCGCGGCCCGGACGCGGGTCGGGCGTGGGACACCGCGCGCCCGTCCGGCCCGGGGGCGGGGCTGGTCCGGGTGCCGGGCACCCGCACGGCGCCGGACTCGTCGTCGGCACCCGTCCCCGTATGCCGCTCATGCCCCTCCGGCTCCGCCGCAACGGCCGGAGCCCCGCCGCTCAGCGCGGCCCCCGGCCCCGCCAACGGCGCACCGGCCACCTGTGCCGCGTCCCCCAGAGCGTCGGCGCCCCCGCCCCCGGCCCCGTCCGCCCGAGCGGTATCGTCCCCCGGGCCCCCGTCGGCCCCCGCCCTCACCAGCAGCGCCGCCGGGGCCCGTTCGCACAGGCCCAGGCAGGGGCTCGGTTGCCAGACCGTGCCTTCGGAGGGCTCGCCGGGTGGGCCGAGGCGGGTCTCCAGCGCGCGGGTGAGGTCGCCCGCGCCCCTCGCCGCGCAGGCGAGGTCCGTGCAGATGTGGAGCACCTTCGCCGGGCGGGGCTTCACCGCGAACAGGGAGTAGAAGGTCGCCACCCCGTACGCCTCCGCCGGCGGGACCGTCAGGCGCCGGCACAGGTAGTCCAGGCCGCCCTCACTGATCCAGCCCACCCGGTCGTTGAGCGCGTGCAGCCCCGGCAACAGCTGGTCCCGCCGCTCGCGGGCCTCGCGTCCGCCCCGCGCCCACCGCAGATCCGTCGCCTCGCGGACGGCTCCGTCGCCGGCGGCCGTCTCCCACGCCGACGGGGGCAGCCCCAATAGCGCGTCCACCGCCGCCCGCTCGTCGTCGGTCGGCCGGCTGTCACCGAAGTGCAGATCCATCGCGCCTCAGCCCCTCGTCCCGACACGGTCGATACGGATGGCCGACGCCTTGAACTCCGCCGTCCCCGCGATCGGACAGTTCGCCTCGATCGTCAGCTGATTGGTGTCCACCTCGTCCGGAAAGTGCATCGTCATGAACGCCAGCCCCGGCCGCAGCGCCGGATCCACCCACACCGGCGCCAGCACCGACCCCCGCCGTGAGGAGACGCGGACCTCCTCGCCCACCACGACGCCGTAGCGCTCGGCGTCCTCCGGGCACAGCTCCACGTACTCGCCGCGCCGCAGGGGAGAGGCGAAACTCCCGCTCTGCACACCGGTGTTGTACGAGTCGAGCCGCCGCCCGGTCGTCAGCCGGATCGGATACTCCTCGTCCGTCGCGTCGACCGGCGGATCGTGCCTGACGATCCCGAAGGGCGCGAGCCGACCGCGCCGGGCGGGGTCCGTCTCCCACAACCGTCCGTGCAGGTAGGTCGGTTCGAGACGCTCGGTGTCCGGGCAGGGCCACTGGATGCCCTGGTGCTCCTCGAGGCGGTCGTACGTCATGCCCCAGTGGTCGGGGGAGAGCGCCCGCAGCTCGTTCCAGACGGCCTCGGCGTCCGCGTACTTCCAGTCGTGGCCGAGCCGCCCGGCGAGGTCGCAGATGATGTCGATGTCCTCCCGTGCCTCGCCCGGGGGTTCGAGCGCCTTGCGCACCCGCTGGACCCGCCGCTCGCTGTTGGTGGTGGTGCCGTCCGTCTCGCACCACGCGGCGGTCGCCGGCAGCACCACATCGGCGAACTCGGCCGTGCGGGTCAGGAAGATGTCCTGGACGACGAGGCAGTCCAGCTTCGCGAGCCGTTCCATCGCCTGCCCGCTGTCCGCCTCCGACTGGGCGGGGTTCTCACCGACGCAGTACACGGCCCGCAGCTCGCCCGAGTCCATCGCCTCGAACATCTCGGTGAGCGTGCGCCCGTACCGGGGCCGGATGGCGGCGCCCCAGAACGTCTCGAACTTCTCCCGGACGTCCGCGTCGAGGATGTCCTGGAAGCCGGGAAGCCGGTTGGGGATGGCCCCCATGTCGCCGCCGCCCTGGACGTTGTTCTGGCCCCGCAGCGGCTGCACCCCGGAGCCGTACCGCCCCACATGGCCGGTCAGCAGCGCCAGATTGATGAGCGCGCGGACGTTGTCGGTGCCGTTGTGGTGCTCGGTGATGCCGAGGGTCCAGCACAGCTGGGCGCGCTCGGCGCGGGCGTAGGCGTGGGCCAGTTCCCTGATCGCGGCCGCCGGCACGCCCGTCACCTTGGACGCGAGCGACAGCGTCCACGGCTCGACCTCGGCGGCGTACTCCTCGAAGCCCGTGGTGGCCCGCTCCACGAACGCCCGGTTGTACAGCCCGGCGTGGATGATCTCGCGTCCGACGGCGTGGGCGAGCGGAATGTCGGTGCCGACGTTCAGCCCGAGCCAGCTCTCCGCCCATTCGGCGGTCGAGGTGCGGCGGGGGTCGACGGCGTACATGCGGGCGCCGTCGCGTATGCCCTTCAGCACGTGCTGGAAGAAGATGGGGTGGGCGAAGCGGGCGTTGGAGCCCCACATCAGGATGACGTCGGTGTGCTCGATCTCCTCGTACGAGGAGGTCCCGCCGCCGGATCCGAAGACGGCGGAGAGCCCGGCGACGCTCGGCGCGTGGCAGGTCCGGTTGCAGGAGTCGACGTCATTGGTGCCCATCACCACCCGCGCGAACTTCTGCGCCACGTAGTTCATCTCGTTGGTTGCGCGGGCGCAGGAGAACATCCCGAACGCGCCCCGCGCGGCCCGGAAGCCCGCCGCGGCCCGGTCGAGGGCCTCGTCCCAGGTGGCCTGCCGCAGCGGCCCGCCCTTCTCGTCCCGTACGAGGGGGTGGGTGAGCCGCGCGTACGTCTTCGGGGTCCTTCGTGTGCCGGGGGTCCTCGTGGTCCCCGCGCTGTCGGCGGCTGCGCGGGAGCGGTTCGTCGTCTTCACGCTGCGGTCCTCACGTCTCTGATCTGTGCGGCGAGCAGGTCGGACAGGGCGTGGACCGTGCGCAGGGTCGGCACGGGGACGTCGGTGACCTCGGCCAGCTCGACGACCGCGGAGAGCAGGACGTCCAGCTCCAGCGGTTTGCCCTTCTCCAGGTCCTGGAGGGTGGAGGTGCGGTGGTCGCCGACGCGTTCGGCGCCGGCGAGGCGGCGTTCGACGGAGATGTCGGGCCGGCAGCCGAGGGCCTCGGCGACGCGCAGGGTCTCGTTCATCATCAGCTCGATGACCTGGCGTGTTCCGCCGTGCAGACACATCTGCCGCATGGTGGCCCGGGAGAGCGCGCTGATCGGGTTGAAGGAGATGTTGCCGAGGAGCTTGATCCAGATGTCCTCGCGGAGGTCGGGCTCGACGGGACACTTGAGCCCGCCGTCCCGCATGGCCCCGGCGAAGCGCAGGCACCGCTCGGAAAGCGACCGGTCCGGCTCTCCGACCGAGAACCGCGTGCCCTCCACGTGCCGGACGACACCGGGCCCTTCCAGTTCCGTGGCGGCGTACACGACGCAGCCGATCGCCCGCTCGGGGGCCAGGACGGCGCTGACCGCCCCACCGGGATCGACGCTCTCCACGCGCTGCCCGTCGTGGGGGCCGCCGTGGCGGTGGAAGTACCACCAGGGGATTCCGTTCTGCGCGGCGACCACCGCGGTGGTGCCGTGGAGCAGGGGCGCGATCAGCGGCCCGCACGCCGCGTACGAGTTGGCCTTCAGGCCGAGGAACACATAGTCGACGGGCCCGACGTGGGCGGGGTCGTCGGTGGCGTGGACCCGGGCGGTGAAGTCCCCGCGCGGGCTGAGGACCCGTACGCCGTGCTGCCTCATGGCCGCGAGATGCGGTCCACGGGCGATGAGGTGGACGTCGGCGCCCGCGCGGTCCAGCGCGGCTCCGACATAGGCGCCGATCGCACCGGCGCCGAGGACTGCGACCTTCACGAGAGGGGTCTCCGTTCGGTTGAGGGAACCGCATGGGACCGGCAGAGAGCGGGATCTCACTTTGTCGACGAAATATTGTCTACAGTATGGAAGAAGGTCCGGCAAGGGTCCTGGCAGCGGTGGCGGGCCCCGGCCCGCCAGGAGATGTCGCGGAGTCTCCAACAGGTGCTCGGGAATCTTGGTGGTTTACGCGCCCGGTTACCCATCAGTCGCTGACGACACTGGAGGGCTCATGGCGTCACAAGCCATCACGACGTCAAAGCCGATCAAAGGGGGTCCCGAGCATGACGGGCACTCGTATCGCCGCGCTCGGGCACTACCAGCCCGCCAAGGTGCTCACCAACACGGACCTGGCGGCCATGGTCGACACGAGCGACGAGTGGATCACCAGCCGCGTCGGCATCAAGACCCGGCACATCGCGGGACCGGACGAGCCGGTGGACGAGCTCGCGGCGCATGCCGGCGCCAAGGCCCTCGCCTCGGCCGGGCTCACGCCCGCCGACGTCGATCTCGTCCTGGTGGCCACGTCCACCGCGATCGACCGTTCCCCGAACACCGCGGCCCGGGTCGCCGCCCGGCTCGGGATGGCCTCGCCGGCGACGATGGACCTCAACGTCGTCTGCGCCGGGTTCACCCACGCGCTGGCCACCGCCGACCATGCCGTACGGGCGGGCTCCGCGGCCCGCGTCCTGGTCATCGGGGCCGACAAGATGGCCGACATCGTCGACTGGACCGACCGCTCCACCTGTGTGCTCGTCGGCGACGGCGCGGGCGCCGCGGTCGTCGAGGCCACCGGCCCCGACGAGGAGCCGGGAATCGGGCCGGTCCTGTGGGGTTCGGTCCCCGAGATGGGTCACGCGGTGCGCATCGAGGGCACGCCGCCGCGCTTCGCGCAGGAGGGCCAGAGCGTCTACCGCTGGGCGACCACCCAGCTGCCGCCCATCGCGCGCAAGGTCTGCGAGCGGGCCGGCCTCACGCCCGAGGATCTCGCCGCCGTGGTGCTGCACCAGGCCAATCTGCGGATTATCGAGCCCGTCGCCCAGAAGATCGGCGCCATCAACGCGATCATCGCGCGCGATGTGATCGACTCCGGCAACACCTCGGCCGCGTCGATCCCGATCGCGCTCTCGAAGCTGGTGGAGCGCGGAGAGCTCGTCTCCGGAGCGCCCGCCCTGCTGTTCGGCTTCGGCGGAAACCTCTCGTACGCCGGGCAGGTCGTCCGGGTGCCCTAGCGGACCAGGAGGCCGCGGGCCCCGGGGTCCGGCCGCTCGCGCACGTATACGCCGCCCTTGCTCTCGGTAGACTGTAGACGATAGCCAATTCCTGATTGGCATCTCCGAGGAGCAGGAGGGGGACCGCGATGTTGTCCGCAGGACTGCCGCAAGGTGCCGTGCCGAAACTGGAGCGACCGGGGCCATTGCGTGAGCGCGTGTACGAGGCGCTGCTCGAACTGATCACCACGCGCGCTCTGCGGCCCGGCCAGCACCTGGTGGAGAGCGAACTCGCCGGCCATCTCGGAGTGTCCCGTCAGCCCGTGCGCGAAGCGCTGCAGCGGCTCAACACCGAGGGATGGGTCGATCTCCGCCCGGCGCAGGGCGCGTTCGTCCACGAGCCCACCGAGGAGGAGGCGGACCAGCTGCTCTCCGTCCGTACTCTTCTGGAGGCCGAGGCCGCCCGGCTCGCCGCCGCGAACTCCAGCACCGAGGGGATCGACGTACTCGAGGAGCTCTGCGCGAAGGGTGAGCGGGCGGTGGCGGACGACGACGTCGACCTGGCCGTGGTGACCAACGCCGAGTTCCACGCCACCGTGATGCGGCTGGCCGGCAATGTCGTCCTGGCCGAGCTGGCGGCCCAGGTGGACCGCCGGGTCCGCTGGTACTACACGCCCGTCGCACGGCAGCGCGGCGAGCAGTCCTGGGTGGAGCACCGCGAGCTGATCTCCGCCATCGCCGCCCGTGACGAGCGGCGTGCCACCGAGGTCATGCGGGCGCACACCGAGCACACCCGCACGACGTACCACCAGCGCGACAAGGGCTGACGGGCGACGCCCGGGAAACGGGGAGGGGGAGGCCCGGACCAGCCTTTGTCCTGGGTGTGGAGAAAGTTGGCAGGGATTGCTGCGCAACTTCTTCCCACTCCGGGAAAGCGCTGCTACGTTCCCCTCGAAAGCCCGACGGACCATGGCTCAGGGGAGGGCGCGTGAGACGCATGACGGCTCGACCCGCCAACGCTCACCAGGCGCGACTGCTCAGGTTGCTGCGCGACGGTGGCCCCAACTCCCGTGCGCAGCTGGGTGATCAGGTCGACCTCTCGCGCTCCAAGCTCGCCGTCGAGGTCGACCGGCTCCTGGAGACCGGACTGGTCGTCGCGGACGGACTCGCCGCCTCGCGCGGCGGGCGCCGCTCGCACAACATCCGGCTCGCGCCCGAACTCCGTTTCCTGGGCGTCGACATCGGAGCCACCTCCATCGATGTCGCCGTCACCAACGCCGAGTTGGAGGTACTGGGACACCTCAACCATCCGATGGACGTACGCGAGGGCCCGGTCGCCATCTTCGAACAGGCGCTCTCGATGGCCAACAAGCTCCGCGCCTCCGGTCTCGCGGAGGAGTTCGACGGTGCCGGGGTGGGCGTCCCGGGTCCGGTCCGCTTCCCCGAGGGCATACCGGTCGCCCCGCCGATCATGCCCGGCTGGGACGGCTTCCCGGTCCGGGAGGCCCTCAGCCAGGAACTGGGCTGTCCCGTCATGGTCGACAACGACGTGAACCTGATGGCGATGGGGGAGCAGCACGCGGGCGTCGCGCGTTCCGTGGGCGACTTCCTCTGCGTCAAGATCGGCACCGGTATCGGCTGCGGGATCGTCGTCGGTGGACAGGTCTACCGCGGTACGACGGGCAGCGCCGGCGACATCGGGCACATCCAGGTCGAACCCGACGGCCGCGCCTGCGCCTGCGGCAACAAAGGCTGCCTGGAAGCCCACTTCAGCGGGGCCGCGCTCGCCCGGGACGCCGAGGACGCGGCGCGCGGCGGGCGCTCCGACGAACTCGCCACACGCCTGGCCGGGGCCGGCCGGCTCACCGCGGCCGATGTCGCCGCCGCGGCGGCCGCCGGCGACGCCACCTCCCTCGATCTCATCCGCGAGGGCGGCAACCGGGTCGGCCAGGTCATCGCCGGACTCGTCAGCTTCTTCAACCCGGGCCTCGTCGTGATCGGCGGCGGGGTCACCGGCCTCGGCCACAATCTGCTCGCCAGTGTCCGCACCCAGGTCTACCGGCAGTCCCTGCCGCTGGCCACCGGCAACCTCCCCATTGTTCTCGGGGAGTTGGGGCCCGCCGCCGGTGTGATCGGCGCGGGCCGGCTCATCAGCGACCACCTCTTCTCACCGGCCTGACCCTCTCCCACGCCGCCCCGCGCGGCGCACGCCACGCACAACCCCCCGCACCTGGCACCACCCTGCCCGCTCACGGCCGCACACCCGCCGAGGGGATTCGCCATGGCACCAGAACCACCCGCACGTCCGGGACCACCCGCGCGCCCCGAACCACCCGCGCGCCCCGAACCACCCGCACATCCGGAACCACCCGCGCGCCCCGGACCGCCCCTGCTCGCCATGTCCGGCATCACCAAGTCCTTCCCCGGTGTACGCGCCCTCGACGGCGTCGACCTTGAGGTCCAGGCGGGCGAGGTCCACTGCCTCCTCGGCCAGAACGGGGCCGGCAAGTCCACCCTCATCAAGGTCCTCGCCGGAGCCCATCAGCCCGACGGCGGCCGCATCACCTGGCGTGGCGAACCCGTCCGGCTCAGGTCGCCGATCGCCGCCATGCGGCTCGGCATCGCCACCATCTACCAGGAACTCGACCTGGTGGAGGGCCTGTCGGTCGCGGAGAACGTCCACCTCGGCCATGAGCCGACCGCCGCCGGATTCGTCGTACGCGGCCGGGCGGCGAGGGCGTCCACCTCCGCCCTGCTCAAGCGGCTCGGCCACCCCGAGATCGACCCCGCCGGGCTCGTCGGGGAACTCTCCGCCGCTCAGCGCCAGATCGTCTCCATGGCCCGCGCGCTCTCCCACGACGTGCGCCTGATCGTCATGGACGAGCCCTCCGCGGCCCTCGACCCCGACGAGGTGGACAACCTCTTCCGCATCGTCGACGGCCTCACCGCCGACGGCGTCGCCGTCGTCTACATCTCCCACCGCCTGGAGGAGATCCGCCGGATCGGCGACCGGGTGACCGTCCTCAAGGACGGACGGGCCGTCGCCGTCGGCCTTCCCGCCAAGGAGACCCCGACCCGCGACATCGTTGCCATGATGACCGGTCGGAATGTCGAGTACGTCTTTCCCGGCCGACCTGGCGAAGCCCCCCTCGCGGCCCCCGTCCTCACCGTCGAAGGGCTCACCCGCGACGGCGAGTTCGCCCCGCTCGACCTGGAGCTGCGCCCCGGCGAGATCGTCGGCCTCGCCGGACTCGTCGGCTCGGGACGCTCCGAGGTCCTGGAGACGATCTACGGAGCCCGCAAGGCCACCGCCGGACGCGTCCTCGTCGACGGGAAGGTCCTGCGGCCCGGCAGCGTCCGCTCCGCCGTCCGCGCCGGACTCGGGCTCGCGCCCGAGGAGCGCAAGGCGCAGGGCCTGCTGATGCTGGAGTCCGTCACCCGCAACGTGTCCGTGTCGTCCATGTCCCGCTTCGCCCGTGCGGGCTGGATCGACCGGAAGGCCGAACGCGACGCCGCCCGGCGGGCCACCCGCGAGCTCTCGCTGCGGCCCGACAACCCCGACGCCCGGATCCGTACCCTCTCCGGCGGCAATCAGCAGAAGGCCGTGCTCGCCCGCTGGCTGCTGCGCGGCTGCCGGGTCCTGCTCCTCGACGAGCCGACCAGGGGCGTCGACGTCGGCGCCCGGGCCGAACTCTACGCCGTGATCCGCGGGCTGGCCGACGACGGACTCGCGGTCCTGCTGGTGTCCAGCGAGGTGCCCGAAGTGCTGGGCCTCGCCGACCGGGTCCTCGTGCTCAGAGAGGGCCAGGTCGTGCACATGGCGCCCGCCGGGGAGCTGGACGAGCACCGCGTACTCGACCTCGTGATGGAAGGGAACCCGACGTCATGACGCAGCCTGCCTCTCGCGCGCAGCGGGACGCGCCGACCGTGGTCGTCAAGTCAGCGCAGAAGGACGCGGGTTGGCGCTCCCTCGGCCTGAGGGCCGACGTCCGCAACCTCTCCCTGCTCGGCGTCCTCGCCGTGCTGATCGCGGTCGGAGGCTTCACCAGGCCCGCGGAGTTCCTCGCCACCTCCAACCTGCAACTGGTCCTCACCCAGGCGTCGGTCATCGGTGTCGTCACCGTCGGCATGACCTTCGTCATCACCAGCGGCGGGATCGACCTGTCCGTCGGCGCGATCGTCGCCCTCGCCTCCGTATGGGCGACCACCGTCGCCACCCAGGAATACGGCTTCGCCGGCATCCTCTTCACCGCCGTCGTCGTGGGCCTGGCCTGCGGCCTGGTGAACGGGCTGCTCATCGCGTACGGCGGGATGGTCCCCTTCATCGCCACCCTGGCCATGCTCGCCTCCGCGCGCGGCCTCGCCCTCCAGATCACCGACGGCCGCACCCAGATCGTCACCGTCGAACCGGTCCTCGACCTCGGCGTCCCCGACGCCTATCTGCTCGGTGTCCCCCCGCTCGTCCTGGTCTTCGCCGCCGTCACCGCCGTCGGCTGGCTGCTCCTGAACCGCACCACCTTCGGACGGCGTACGGTCGCCGTCGGCGGCAACCCGGAAGCCGCGCGTCTCGCCGGTATCGACGTCCGCCGCCAGCGGCTCTACCTCTATCTGCTGTCCGGACTGTGCTGCGGCATCGCGGCCTTCCTGCTGGTCATCCTGTCCGGCTCCGGCCAGAACACCAACGGAAACCTCTACGAACTCGACGCCATCGCCGCCGCGATCATCGGCGGCACCCTCCTCAGCGGCGGCCGGGGCACCATCGTCGGCTCGGTGCTCGGCGTCCTCGTCTTCACCACCATCACCAACATCTTCGCGCTCAACAATCTGCAGAGCGACGTCCAGCAGATCGCCAAGGGCGCGATCATCGTCGCCGCCGTCCTGGTCCAGCGCCGCACCCCGCGCCACGGCGAGGCCTGACACCCCCCGCCCCCCGCCGCCCCTGCCCGCACTCCTCCCGAAGGGCCACACCGCCATGCCAGAAACCAGCCGCAGAGGACTGTTCTCCCTCACCGCCGCCGTCTCCGCCGGAGCGCTCCTCACCGCCTGCACCAGCAACGAGCCGGCGGACAAGACACCGGCCGCAGGCAGCGCGCCGGCCGCCGACGGCAAGCCCGGCACCCCCGTGACCATCGGCTTCGCCGGCCCGCAGGCCGACCACGGCTGGCTCAACGCCATCAACGAGAACGCCAAGGCACGGGCGAAGACGTACGCGGAGGTGACCCTGGAGATCACCGAGGGTTCCAATGACACCGCCGCCCAGATCGGCCAGATCCAAACCCTGATCAACAAGAAGGTCGACGTCCTGGTCATCCTGCCGGCCGACGGCAAGGCGCTCACCCAGGTCGGCCTCCAGGCCATGAAGGCCGGCATCCCCGTCATCAACCTCGACCGGGTCTTCGCCTCCCCGCAGGCCTACCGCTGCTGGATCGGCGGCGACAACTACGGCATGGGCCTCAACGCCGGCCGTTACATCGGCGAGAAGCTCAAGGACAAG
Organism: Streptomyces sp. NPDC038280; assembly: GCF_055600045.1. Lineage (NCBI taxonomy): Bacteria > Bacillati > Actinomycetota > Actinomycetes > Kitasatosporales > Streptomycetaceae > Streptomyces > Streptomyces sp. NPDC038280. Next base: position 476,637 of record NZ_JBVJYZ010000001.1, on the reverse strand, counting down.
CCGAACGCCAAGGTGATCGAACTCGCCGGCATGGACAGCCTGGAGCTGACCAAGCAGCGCACCCAGGGCTTCGACGACGCCCTGAAGAACTACCCCAACATCACCAAAGTGGCCCGCCAGGCCGCCGACTTCACCGTCGAGTCCGGCCAGGCCAAGATGGCCCAACTGCTCCAGGCGCAGAGCCAGTTCGACGCGCTGTGGAACCACGACGACGACCAGGGTGTCGGCGCGCTGCGCGCCATCGAGCAGGCCGGCCGCAAGGACTTCCTGATGGTCGGCGGCGCCGGCGCGAAGTCCGCCATGGACGCCATCAAGGCCGACAACAGCGTCCTCAAGGCCACCGTGCTCTACCCGCCGACGATGGCCGCGTCCGCCATCGACCTGGCGCGCGCGCTCGGCCAGAAGAAGGGCGTGGGCGGCATGGCGGAGCTGGAGATCCCGGCCTCGATCACCCTGTACTCCGCCGTCGTGACCAAGGACAACGTCGACGAGTACCTGCCCACCGGCTTCAGCTGACCGGCCCGCCCGCCCCCACCGCGCAAGGGCGCCACGGCGCACACCGAGCGGCCGCGGCGCACACGAAGAGGAGGAATCCGTATGGAGCAGAGGGACAGTGCGGAGGCCCCGCCGACACTCGGCGTCGGCATGGTCGGATACGCGTTCATGGGCGCCGCCCACTCCCAGGGGTGGCGCACCGTGGGCCGGGTCTTCGACCTGCCGGTGCGGCCGGTCCTCGCCGCCGTCGCCGGGCGGGACGCGGCGGCGGTCCGCGCCGCGGCGGACCGGCACGGCTGGGCGGCGGCGGAGACCGACTGGCGCGACCTCGTCGCCCGGGAGGACGTGCGGCTCGTCGACATCTGCACACCCGGCGACAGCCATGCGGAGATCGCCATCGCCGCGCTGGACGCGGGCAAGCACGTGCTGTGCGAGAAGCCGCTCGCCAACACGGTCGAGGAGGCCGAGGCGATGGCCGCCGCGGCCGAGCGCGCCGCCGCGCGCGGCCAGGCGGCCATGGTCGGCTTCAACTACCGCCGGGTGCCCGCGATCACGTACGCCCGCCGGCTCATCGCGGAAGGCCGGCTCGGCGCGCTGCGGCATGTGCGGATCACCTATCTCCAGGACTGGCTGGTCGACCCGGCCTTCCCGCTGACCTGGCGCCTGGAGCGGGAGCACGCGGGCTCCGGAGCGCTCGGGGACCTCGGCGCACACGCCGTGGACCTCGCGCAGTACCTGGCGGGCGAGCCGGTGGTGGGCGTGTCGGCGCTCACCGAGACCTTCGTGCGCGAACGGCCGTTGCTCGCCGGGGCCTCTGCCGGGCTGTCCGCGGCGGCGGGCGGCGGCTACGGCTCGGTCACCGTCGACGACGCGGCCCTCTTCACCGGCCGCCTCGCCTCGGGCACCCTCGCCTCCTTCGAAGCAACCAGGATGGCCGCGGGCCGCAAGAACGCGCTCCGGCTGGAGATCAACGGCGAGCACGGCTCCCTCGCCTTCGACCTGGAGCGGCTCAACGAGCTGTCGTTCCACGACCACACCGAGCCGGCCGCCTCCGCCGGCTTCCGGCGGATCCTGGTGACCGAACCGGGCCACCCGTATCTGGAGGGGTGGTGGCCGCCGGGCCACGCACTCGGTTACGAGCACACCTTCGCCCACCAGGCCCGTGACCTGGTCCTCGCCATCGCCTCGGGCACCGCGCCGGAACCGTCGTTCGCCGACGGACTGCGGGTGCAGCGCGTCCTCGCGGCCGTCGAGGAGAGCGCCCGGAGAAATTCCGTCTACACCCCCGTCCCGCAGGCCGGCGCCGTGAAGACCCCCGTCCCGCACGCCCCCGTCACCGCGTAGGAGGAGACCCGTGCCACGTCCCTTCACCCTCTTCACCGGCCAGTGGGCCGACCTCCCTCTGGAGGAGGTCTGCCGGCTCGCCCGCGACTTCGGCTACGACGGGCTCGAACTCGCCTGCTGGGGCGACCACTTCGAGGTCGACAAGGCGCTGTCCGACCCGTCCTATCTGGACCGGCGGCGCGCACTCCTCGACAAGTACGGGCTGAAGTGCTGGGCGATCTCCAACCATCTGGTCGGCCAGGCCGTCTGCGACCACCCCATCGACGAGCGCCACCGGGCCATCGTGCCGGCGCGGATCTGGGGGGACGGTGAGGCCGAGGGCGTCCGGCGCCGGGCGGCGCGCGAACTCGCGGACACAGCGCGGGCCGCGGCCGCCTTCGGGGTCCGTACCGTCATCGGTTTCACCGGCTCCTCGATCTGGCATCTGGTGGCGATGTTCCCGCCGGTGCCGGAGCGGATGATCGAGCGCGGGTACGAGGACTTCGCGGAGCGGTGGAACCCGATCCTGGACGTCTTCGACGCCGAGGGCGTGCGCTTCGCGCACGAGGTGCACCCGAGCGAGATCGCCTACGACTACTGGACCACACAGCGCGCCCTGGAGGCGGTGGACCGCCGGCCGGCCTTCGGGCTCAACTTCGACCCCAGCCACTTCGTCTGGCAGGACCTCGACCCGGTGGGCTTCCTCTACGACTTCCGGGACCGGATCTACCACGTCGACTGCAAGGAGGCGCGCAAGCGCCTCGACGGCCGCAACGGCCGCCTCGGCTCGCACCTGCCCTGGGGCGACCCGCGGCGCGGCTGGGACTTCGTCTCCGCCGGGCATGGCGACGTGCCCTGGGAGGACGTCTTCCGGATGCTGCGGTCCATCGGTTACGACGGGCCCGTCTCCGTGGAGTGGGAGGACGCCGGCATGGACCGGCTGACCGGCGCGCCGGAAGCGCTTTCCACTCTGAAGCGGTACGACTTCGACCCTCCTTCGGCATCCTTCGACGCGGCCTTCGGCAGCCCCGACTGACCCGAAGACGCAGGCAGCAGCCCGGCGGTGGATCGCCGCCGGGTCGGTCCGGCCTGCCCGCGCCCGGCTTTGTCCTGCCGCGGTGAAAAGTTCAATCAACCTCGCGCACAAGGGCTTTCCGCACAGGACGAACCCCGCTACCGTCCCTGAGGTGTACAGGACATAGCTCGATCGGCATCCCGTACGGCCCGCACGACCCAGGCACACCCGCAGGACCCGAAGCCACCTGTACACCGAGGCGCAGACCAGCGTGACGGCGCACGCCGGTCCCCGGACACCCTCCCCCTACGCCCTGACGGGCCGGGGGACCCCCCAGTACGAGCACCGGCCCTTTCCGGAGGACATTCGTGCACAGAACATGGCCCCCAGCCCGGACATCACTAGCACTCCTCACCGGCACACTGCTCGCCGTCACCTCGCTCGCCCTCGGCGCCCCGCAGGGCGTGGCCGCCGACACCGAGACGGCGACAGCCGAGGAATTCCAGCAAGTCACCCTCGCCAAGGGAGGCGAAGAGGTCGGCGAGCCCATGTCGCTCGCCGTGCTCCCCGACCGCAGCGTGCTCCACACCTCCCGCAACGGAGAACTCCGCCGCACCGACGCGGCCGGCAACACCAAGGTCATCGGCACCATCCCCGTCTACTCCCACGACGAGGAAGGCCTCCAGGGCATCGGGCTCGACCCCGACTTCGCCCGCAACAAGGCCCTCTACCTCTACTACGCGCCCCCGCTGAACACCCCCGCGGGCGACGCCCCCAACGACGGCACGGCCGCCGACTTCGCCACGTACGACGGTGTCAACCGTCTCTCGCGCTTCGTCCTGAAGGCCGACGGCACCCTCGACAACGCCAGCGAGAAGAAGGTCATCGACATTCCGGCCACCCGCGGCATCTGCTGCCACGTCGGCGGCGACATCGACTTCGACGCTCAGGGCAACCTCTACCTGTCGACCGGAGACGACTCCAACCCCTTCGCCTCCGACGGCTACACCCCCATCGACGAGCGCCCCGGCCGCAACCCCGCCTACGACGCCCGCCGCACCTCCGGCAACACCAACGACCTGCGCGGCAAGGTCCTGCGCATCAAAGTCGCCGACGACGGCTCCTACACCGTCCCCGCCGGCAACCTCTTCGCCCCCGGCACAGCCAAGACCAGGCCCGAGATCTACGCCATGGGCTTCCGCAACCCCTTCCGCTTCACGGTCGACAAGAAGACCGGTGTGCTCTACGTCGGCGACTACGGCCCCGACGCCGGCGCGGCCGACCCCAAGCGCGGCCCGGCCGGCCAGGTCGAATTCGCCCGGGTGACCAAGCCCGGCAACTTCGGCTGGCCCTTCTGCACCGGCAAGAACGACCCCTACGTCGACTACGACTTCGCCACCAAGGCCTCCGGCGCCACCTTCGACTGCGCGGCGCTGAAGAACGACTCGCCGTACAACACCGGCCTCGTCGACCTGCCACCCGCCGAACCCGCCTGGATCCCCTACAACGACGGATCCGTACCCGAGTTCGGCAGCGGCTCCGAGTCCCCCATGGGCGGCCCGGTCTACCACTACGACGCCGCCTCCACCTCCCCGGTGAAGTTCCCCGAGTCCTACGACGGCGACTTCTTCGCCGGCGAGTTCGGCCGGCGCTGGATCAAACGCATCGAAAGCGGCTCCGACGGCACCGTCCAGTCCATCAACCCCGTCCCCTGGACCGGGACCCAGATCATGGACATGGCCTTCGGACCCGACGGCGCGCTGTACGTCCTCGACTACGGCACCGCGTGGTTCGGCGGCGACCACAACTCCGGGCTCTACCGCATCGAGAACGCCACCGGCGGCCACTCCCCGGTCGCCGAGGCCGCCGCCAACAAGACCTCGGGCCAGGCCCCGCTGCGCGTCGCCCTCTCCTCCGCCGGCACCACGGACGCCGACGGTGACGCCCTCACCCACACCTGGGACTTCGGCGACGGCTCAACCTCGACGGACCCCAACCCCACCCACACCTACCGAACCAACGGCACCTACACCGCGACCGTCACCGCCAAGGACCCCACCGGCCGCACCGGCTCCGCGAGCGTCCATGTCGTCGTCGGCAACACCGCACCCAAGGTGACCCTCGACCTGCCCGCCGAAGGCGCCCTCTTCAGCTTCGGCGACGACATCCCCTTCAAGGTGACCGTCACCGACCCCGAGGACGGGACGATCGACTGCGCCAAGGTGAAGGTGACCTACGTCCTCGGCCACGACAGCCACGGCCACCCGGTCACCTCCGCCAACGGCTGCACCGGCACCATCACCACCTCGGCCGACGGCGGCCACGATCCCAACGCCAACATCTTCGGAGTCCTCGACGCCGAGTACACCGACGGCGGAGGCGGCGGACAGGCCGCGCTGACCAGCCACGACCAGGCACAGCTCCAGCCGCGCCACCGGCAGGCCGAGCACTTCTCCGCCCAGTCCGGCATCCGTACCTACGACAAGACCGCCGCCAACGGCGGCAAGACCGTCGGCGACATCGACAACGGCGACTGGATCTCCTTCACGCCCTACAACCTGACCGGCTCCACCACACTCACCGCCCGGATCTCCTCCGGCGGCGCGGGCGGCTTCCTCGAAGTACGGACCGGATCGCCGACCGGCACCCTCCTCGGATCCGCACCCGTCCCGGTCACCGGAGGCTGGGAAACCTTTCAGAACATCGACGTACCGCTCAGGTCCGTCCCCAGGAAGACCACCCAGCTCTTCCTGGTCTTCAAGGGCGGAACCGGCGCCCTCTACGACGTCGACGACTTCGAGCTGAGCGCCGCCGCCGCGAACCGCGGCGCCAAGCGCGTCCTCGTCTTCTCCAGGACCGCCGGCTTCCGGCACGACTCCATCCCCGCCGGCATCACCGCCCTCAAGGAACTCGGCGCCTCCACCGACATCACCGTCGACGCGACCGAGGAACCCCGCCAGTTCACCACCGCCAACCTCGCCCGGTACGACACCGTCGTCTTCCTCTCCACGACCGGCGACGTACTCAACACCGAACAGCAGGCCGCCTTCGAGAACTACGTCGCCACCGGCGGCGGCTATATGGGCGTGCACGCCGCAGCCGACACCGAATACGACTGGGAGTTCTACGGCGGACTCGTCGGCGCGTACTTCTCCTCGCACCCCCAGATCCAGCAGGCGACCGTCCGGGCCGAGGACCATGCCCACCCCGCCACCGCCCACCTCGACGAGGCCTGGGAGCGGACCGACGAGTGGTACAACTACCGCACCAATCCGCGCGGCCAGGCGCGCGTCCTCGCCACCCTCGACGAAACCACCTACCAGGGCGGCACGATGAAGGGCGACCACCCCATCGCCTGGTGCCAGAGCTACCAGGGCGGCCGGTCCTTCTACACCGGAGGCGGCCACACCAAGGAGTCGTACGCCGAGCCCGCCTTCCGGCAGCACCTGCTCGGCGGCCTGCGCTACGCCACAGGACAGGTGGCCGCGAACTGCGCCCCGCAGACCGGCTACCGCGCTCTCTTCAACGGCCGCACCCTCGAGGGATGGAAGCAGGCCGGGCCGGGCGGATTCAACGTCGTCGACGGCGAACTGCGCTCCGAGGACGGCATGGGAATGCTCTGGCACCAGGCCAAGGAGCTGACCTCGTACTCCCTCAAGCTCGACTGGAAGACGGCCGGTGACGACAACTCCGGCGTCTTCGTGGGCTTCCCCGCGTCCGACGACCCCTGGTCGGCGGTGAACAAGGGCTACGAGATCCAGATCGACGCCACCGACGCGCCGGACCGCACGACCGGAGCCGTCTACGGCTTCAAGTCCGCCAACATCAAGGCCCGCGACCAGGTCCTGCGGCCGCCCGGCCAGTGGAACAGCTACGAGATACGGGTCCAGGGAGAACGGCTCCAGGTCTTCCTCAACGGAGTCAAGATCAACGACTTCACCAACACCGACCCGGCCCGCAGTCTGAAGGACGGCCACATCGGCATCCAGAACCACGGCGCCGACGACCAGGTGTCCTTCCGGAACATCCAGCTCAAGGAGCTGCCCTCGTAGGAGGCGCGCCCGGGCCGGGAAAAAGCCGGCGGCGGGCGGGGAGGCGCCGTACCCCCCGCCCGCCGTCTCCACCGCACACAGGAGGCAGCGTCGTGACCACTGGAACACGAGTCGGAGTCTGGTTCATCGGAGCGAGGGGCTCCGTCGCCACCACGGCCGTCGCGGGATGCGCGGCCGTCACCGCGGGGCTGCATCCGCCGACCGGCATGGTCACCGAGACGCCACCCTTCGCCTCCGCGGACCTGCCCCCACTGTCGTCCCTGGTCTTCGGCGGACACGACACGGCGGCGTGCCCGCTGCCGAAGAGGGCCGAGGAACTGACCGCCGGCGGCGTCCTGCCGCACGGCGTGGCACGAGCCGTACACGCCGAACTGGCAGCCGCCGACGCCGAGATCGCCCCCGGCGGCCCACAACCCGGCGACAGCCGGGACGACCAGGAACTGATCACCGCCTTCGCCGCCGACATCACCTCCTTCACCGCCCGTCACGCACTCGCCCGCGTCGTGGTGGTGAACGTCGCCTCCACCGAACCGGCACCAGGACCGCACGACACACGACTGCCCGCCAGCTCCCTCTACGCGGCCGCGGCTCTCCGCGCCGGCTCCCCGTACGTCAACTTCACCCCCTCCACCGGCATGCACCACCCGTCCCTCTCCGACGCCGTCCGGGCAAGCGGACTTCCCCACGCCGGCCGGGACGGCAAGACGGGCCAAACACTGCTCCGCTCCGTCCTCGCCCCGATGTTCGTGCAGCGCGCCCTGTCCGTACGGGCATGGTCGGGCACCAACCTCCTCGGCGGCGGGGACGGAGCGGCGCTGGCCGACCCGGCCGCGGCGGCCGCCAAGAACGCCGGGAAGGAACGCGTCCTCGCCGACGCACTCGGAACCACGCCCGAGGGCGAGGTCCACATCGACGACGTCCCCGCGCTCGGTGACTGGAAGACGGCCTGGGACCACATCGCCTTCGACGGCTTCCTCGGCTCGCGGATGGTCCTCCAGACGATCTGGCAGGGCTGCGACTCGGCCCTCGCGGCCCCGCTCGTGCTCGACCTGGCGCGCCTGGTGGCGCGAGCCCACGAAGCGGGACTGTCCGGCCCGCTGCCGCAGCTCGGCTTCTACTTCAAGGACCCGGACGGCGACGGCTCTCCGGCGCTGGCGCACCAGTACCGGCAGCTCCTCGCCTTCGCGGAGCGGCTGGGGGAGGGGCGTTGAGGCCGGGGACCCCCGGGCCGTCGGGGCGGGTGCCCTCTGGGCCGACCGGGCCCGGGTCCGGCGAACGGGTGCTGTCGGGTGGGGTGACCGGGTCCGGCGAAGGTGCGGTGTCCTCTGGGCCGAACGGGTCCGGGTCTGACGAACGGGTGCTGTCGGGTGGAGCGGCCGGGGCCGGCGAAGGTGCGGTGCCCTCTGGGCCGGACGGGTCCGACCACCGTGCGCTGCAGGCTGGATCCACTGGGCCCGGCGAGCGCGCGCTGTCGGCCGGACCCAGCGGCTTCGCCGGACGCGCGGTGCCCGCCGGGCTTCGGCCGGCGGCCCGTGCCTGGGCGGAACTCCTGCGTGTCTCCGCCCTCTTCACCGTTCCCGGCGACGCACTGGCGGGGGCGGCCTCCACCGGCGTACGCGCCGGACGGGGCACCTTCCTCGCCCTCGGCTCCTCCCTCTGCCTCTACGAGGCCGGCATGGCCCTCAACGACTGGGCGGACCACGAGGAGGACACCATCGACCGGCCACACCGCCCGATCCCCTCGGGCCGCATCGCCCCCGCCGCCGCCCTCGCGGCATCGGCCGCCCTGACTGCGGCGGGCCTCGCCTTCGCCGCGAAGGCGGGCAGGGCCCCGCTGGCGGTCGCCACGACGCTCGCGGCCACCGTCTGGGCCTACGACCTCCACCTCAAGCACACCTCGGCAGGCCCGGCGGCCATGGCAACGGCCCGCGCGCTCGACCTCCTCCTCGGCGCGACCGCCACCGCTCCCGCGCGGGGCCTGCGCTCCTCCCTCCTCCCGGCCGCCCTGATGGGCGCCCACACCTACGCGGTGACATCGGTGTCACGCCACGAAACCCAGGGCGGCTCTTCCCTCGCGCCACTCGCCGCACTGGGGACGGCCGTGGCGGTGTCCTGGACCGCTTCGATGCCCTCATCGCCAACCCCGCGACCACCGAGCGCCGCACCACCGAGCGCCGCACCACCCCGGCGTCCCGCCCGACTGCTCACCGCGGCCCTGGCCGCCACCTACGCCTCGACCGCCGCCAGGCCCCTGCTCCACGCCGCGCTCAACCCTTCCCCCGCGCTCACCCAGCGCGCCGTCGGTGGCGGAATCCGCGCCATGATCCCGCTCCAGGCCACCCTGGCCGCCGGCCGCGGCGCGCTCGGGAGTGGGCTCGCCGTCATGGGGCTCGTCCCGCTCGCCCGAGCACTCGCACGAAAGGTGAGCCCCACATGACCCCGGCCCCGCCCCCCTCCCCCTCCCCCTCCTCCCACCCCGCCCCCGGCTCCCTTCCGATCCGCTTCGGCTATGGCACCAACGGGCTCACCGATCTGCGTCTCGACGACGCCCTCGCCCTCCTCGCCGACCTCGGCTACGACGGCGTCGGGCTCACCCTCGACCACATGCATCTCGACCCGCTCGGCCCCGAACTGTCCGCCCGGACCGGCCGGGTCGCCCGGCGTCTGGACGCGCTGGGTCTCGGGGTCACCGTCGAAACCGGCGCCCGCTATGTGCTGGACCCCCGCCGCAAACACGGCCCGTCCCTGCTCGACCCGGATCCCGACGGCCGCGCCGCCCGCACCCGGCTCCTCGTACGCGCGGTCCGGGTCGCCGCCGACCTGGGCGCGCACGCCGTCCACTGCTTCAGCGGGGTCACACCCCCCGGCACGTCCCCCGACACCGCCTGGAAGCGGTTGGAGGAGTCCCTGAGCCCCGTACTGGACGCGGCCACCGCCACCGGCGTCCCCCTCGCGATAGAACCCGAACCGGGTCACCTCCTCGCCACCCTCGACGACTTCCACCAGCTGCGCCGCACCTTCGGCGACCCCGCCCCCGGACTGCTCGGCCTCACCCTCGACATCGGCCACTGCCAGTGCCTGGAGGCTTCCCCGCCCGCCGTCTGCGTACGGGACGCCGCCCCCTGGGTGCGGCACATCCAGATCGAGGACATGCGCCGAGGTGTCCACGAGCACCTCCCCTTCGGTGACGGAGAGATCGACTTCCCGCCCGTCCTGGAGGCCCTCGCCGAACTGACCGCCGCCGGCTACCCGGGCCTGACCGTCGTCGAACTTCCCCGTCACTCGCACGCCGGCCCCGAACTGGCCGCCGCGTCCCTCGACTTCCTCCGCTCGAAGGGAGCCCCCGCATGCTGACGCGGGCCCCGCAGCCCCCGCCCCTCGGCGGTGCCGCCCGTGCCTGGCTCGACCAGGCCCTCGCTGAGGCGAAGGTTCAGGCCCCGGAGTGGGAGCTCCGGTTCGCCACCGCGGGCCGCCACTGCGGCCATGAACACGCCGATGCCGTCCGTGCGCTCATCCTCCACGCCGCCCACGCCGACACGGACATCCTCACCCGCCTCTATCGGCAGGGTTCAGCCGCCGAACGCCGCGCCGTCCTGCTCGCCCTCCCCTCCCTCGTCCCGGGCCCCGACGCAGTGCCTCTGGTCGAGGACGCCCTGCGCACCAACGACACCCGGCTGGTCGCCGCGGCCGTCGGCCCCTACGCCGCCGCCCACCTCGACCCGCACGCCTGGCGGCACGCCGTCCTCAAGTGCCTCTTCACCGGGGTGCCCGTCGACGCGGTGGCCGCCCTGCCCGAGCGCGCGCACCGCGATGCCGAACTGGCCAGGATGCTCGGCGACTACGCCGCCGAACGCACCGCCGCCGGCCGGTCCGTTCCCACCGATCTCCATCGCGTCCTCACCCTCACCGCCCCCACGGAGGAGTCCTGATGCGCATCTTCGACCCCCATATCCATATGACCTCGCGTACCACGGACGACTACCAGGCGATGTACGAGGCCGGTGTCCGCGCCCTCGTCGAACCCTCCTTCTGGCTCGGCCAGCCCCGCACCTCGGCCGCCAGTTTCTACGACTACTTCGACTCCCTCCTCGGCTGGGAACCCTTCCGCGCCGCCCAGTACGGCATCTCCCACCACTGCACCCTCGCCCTCAACCCCAAGGAGGCCAACGACCCCCGGTGCACCCCGGTCCTCGACGCCCTGCCCCGCTATCTCGTGAAGGACAACGTCGTCGCCGTCGGCGAGATCGGCTACGACTCCATGACCCCCGCCGAGGACACGGCCCTCGCCGCCCAGCTCCAGCTTGCCGCCGACCACGGCCTGCCCGCCCTCGTCCACACCCCCCACCGCGACAAGCTCGCCGGGCTGCGGCGCACCATCGACGTCGTCCGAGAGTCCGACCTCGCCCCCGAACGGGTCCTCCTCGACCACCTCAACGAGACGACCGTCAAGGAGGCCGCCGACAGCGGCGCCTGGCTCGGCTTCTCCATCTATCCCGACACCAAGATGGACGAGGACCGCATGGTCGCCCTCCTCAGGAGCCACGGCACCGAACGGATGCTGGTGAACTCCGCCGCCGACTGGGGCAGGAGCGACCCCCTCAAGACCCGCAAGGTCGCCGACGCCATGCTCGCCGCGGGCTTCTCCGACGACGACGTCGACAAGGTCCTGTGGCGCAACCCCGTCGCCTTCTACGGCCTCAGCGGCCGCCTCCAGCTCGAACTCCCTTCTCCCATGGGCTCACCCGGCGGCGTGCCCGACGCCCCGGCCGCCCTGCACGAGGGCAACTCCATCCTTCGCGGCGGGGAATGAGGCGGGGCCGTCCATGCGCTTCCGCCACCCCGACGGCTCGACCGTCCACCTCGCGTACTGCACCAACGTCCACCCGGCCGAGACGCTCGACGGCGTACTCGCCCAGCTCCGCGATCACTGCGAACCGGTCCGCCGCCGCCTCGGGCGCGACCGCCTCGGCCTCGGCCTCTGGCTCGCCAAGGACGCCGCGCACGCCCTGACCAACGACCCGGCCGCGCTGCGCGGACTGCGTGCCGAACTCGACCGCCGGGGCCTGGAGGTGGTCACCCTCAACGGCTTCCCGTACGAGGGCTTCGGCGCCGACGAGGTCAAATACCGTGTCTACCAGCCGGACTGGACCCGTCCCGAGCGCCTCGCCCACACCACGGACCTGGCCCGCCTCCTCGCCGCGATCCTCCCCGACGACGTCACCGAAGGCTCCATCTCCACCCTTCCTCTCGCCTGGCGCACCTCCTTCGACACCGCCGCGGCCAAGACCGCCCACACCGCGCTCCGCACGCTCGCCGATCGGCTCGACGCCCTCGAGGAACTCACCGGCAAGTCCATCCGAATCGCCCTTGAGCCGGAGCCCGGCTGCACGATCGAGACCACCGCCGATGCCATCGGCCCACTCACCGCCCTCTCAAGTCCCCGCATCGGCGTCTGCGTGGACACCTGCCATCTCGCCACCTCCTTCGAAGAACCCGCGTCCGCTCTGGACGCCCTCACCGCGGCCGGAATCCCGCTTCCCAAGGCTCAACTGTCCGCCGCGCTGCACGCCGAGCACCCCCACCGGCCCGAGGTGCGCGAAGCTCTCTCCGCCTTCGCCGAACCCCGATTCCTGCACCAGACCCGCGCCCTGTCCCGCCCGCCACGAGCAGGGGAGCCGTCCGTCGGCCTGCGCGGCACCGACGACCTGCCCGAGGCCCTCGCGGGCGATGCCCTGCCCGACAGCGTTCCGTGGCGCGCGCACTTCCACGTCCCCCTGCACGCGCCCCCCGCCCCGCCGCTCACCTCCACCCTTCCCGTACTGAAGGACGCCCTGGCCCGGCTCGTCGGCGAACCGCACCCGCGCACCCGCCACCTGGAGGTCGAGACCTACACCTGGCAGGCCCTCCCGCCCGAACTGCGCCCCCGCACCCGGGGCCGGCTCGCCGAGGAGATCGCCGCCGAACTCGCCCTCGCCCGCGACCTGCTGTCCGACCTCGGCCTCAAGGAACTCCCATGAGCGACACGCGCCCCACCCCCCTCCTGGTCCTGGACGTCGTCGGTCTCACCCCGCAACTGCTCGACCACATGCCCCGGCTGAAGGCCCTCGCCAGGGACGGATCGCAGGCCCCGCTCGGTACCGTTCTGCCCGCCGTGACCTGCGCCGCCCAGTCCACCTTCCTCACCGGCACCCTTCCCTCCGAACACGGCATCGTCGGCAACGGCTGGTATTTCCGCGAACTCGGAGACGTCCTGCTGTGGCGCCAGCACAACGGGCTCGTCTCCGGCGACAAACTCTGGGACGCGGCGCGCCGCGCCCACCCTGGTTACACCGTCGCCAACATCTGCTGGTGGTACGCCATGGGCGCCGACACCGACATCACCGTCACCCCCCGTCCCGTCTATTACGCGGACGGCCGCAAGGAACCCGACTGCTACACGCGGCCCCCGGCCCTCCACGACGAACTCACGGAGGAATTCGGTACCTTCCCCCTCTTCCACTTCTGGGGGCCGGGCGCCGACATCGTCTCCAGCCAGTGGATCGTCGACGCCACCCGTCACATCCTGCGCACCCGCCACCCCGATCTCGCCCTCTGCTACCTCCCGCATCTCGACTACGACCTGCAGCGCTTCGGCCCTGACGACCCCCGCTCCCACCGTGCCGCCGCCGACCTCGACGCGGCCGTCGCACCCCTCCTCGACGACGCCCGCGCCGAAGGCCGCACCGTCGTCGCCCTGTCCGAGTACGGCATCACCCGGGTGAACCGGCCCGTCGACATTAACCGAGCCCTGCGCCGCGCCGGCCTTCTGGAGGTCCACACCCAGGACGGCATGGAGTACCTGGACCCGATGGCCTCCCGGGCCTTCGCGGTCGCCGACCACCAGATCGCCCACGTGTATGTCCGCCGCCCGGAGGACCCGGGGGAGATGGCGGCCGTGCGCGAGGCACTCCAGGACCTCCCGGGCCTCGAACAGCTCCTCGACGACGAGGGCAAGAAGGCCCATGGACTCGACCATCCCCGCTCGGGCGAGCTCGTCGCCGTCGCGGAGCCGGACGCCTGGTTCACGTACTACTACTGGCTCGACGACGCCCGGGCGCCCGACTTCGCGCAGCTCGTCGAGATCCACCGCAAACCGGGCTACGACCCCGTCGAGCTGTTCATGGACCCGCTCGACCCCTACGTCCGCCTCAAGGCGGTCAAGGCCATCGCCCGCAAGAAACTCGGCATGCGCTACCGGCTCGCGGTCGTGCCCCTCGATCCGTCACCTATTCGCGGCAGCCATGGCCGCCTCCCCACGAGCGACTCCGAAGGTCCGCTCATTCTGTGCTCCACCCCCCGCGCCGTGTCCGGCCGCCTCGCGGCCACCGAGGTGAAGTCCCTGCTGCTTCGACTCGCGGGACTTCACTGAACTGCGACCAAGTGAAGCAGACGCCACTGACAACGAGGAGTTATCCACAATGAGCCGCACACCAGACCGCACCGACGCCGAACTCGTCCACAGGCTCAGCAGACGGAACATGCTGGGCGTCGCCGCCGGGGCCACCGCCGCCGCGCTCCTCGGCGTCGCCGCCCCCGGCGCGGCCGCCGCCACGAAGACCAGCACAGCCCCCGCCGCGGACGACGGCAAGGGTCGCGGCCGCCCCGTCCTTCCCCCCGGCCGCCTCGGCATCCAGCTCTATTCGCTGCGTGACAAGGTCTCCACCTTCGGATTCGCCAAGGTCTTCCAAGAGCTCCAGCGATATGGCTACGACGAAGTCGAGTTCGCCGGCTACAGCCAGGGCTCGGCCGGTGCGATCACGCTCGCGCAGCTCAAGAGGCTCACCCGCGACCACGGCCTGCGGGGCATAGGCAGCCATGTCGGCTACTACTCCTCGGACCCGGGCGCCTACACCTTCGCCCAGAACCTCGACAAGGTCCTCGACGACGCCCAGGCACTCGGACTGCCGCACATCGGCACGGCGTCCGGGCCCTGGCGCTACGGCGCGACGGTCGACGGCTGGAAGCGCTGCGCCGAGGAGTTCAACCACTACGGCGCCGAGGCCAGGAAGCGCGGCATGAAGTTCTACCAGCACAACCACGCCGAAGAGTTCTCCTTCGCCACCGACCGGCCCGATGTGCGCCTCTACGACGTGCTGCTCGCCGAGACCGACCCGGAGCTGGTGCATCTGGAGATGGACGTCTACTGGGCGTATGTGGCCCAGTTCCGGTTCGGTAGGCGGACCGACGGGACCCCGGCCCCGTTCGACCCGCTGGACTACGTCCTCAGGCAGCCGCACCGCTATCCGCTGTTCCACGTCAAGGACGGTGAACGCGACGAGTCCGTCCGCGACGGCTACCGCATGTCGGACGTCGGGGACGGGGACATCGACTACCAGCGGTTCATCTCGGCGGTGAACAGGACCCCCGGCGGCCGTCGCGACCACCACTGGCAGGCCGAACACGACAACCCCGTCGAGTCGTTCACGTTCGCCCGCAAGTCCGGCGCCCACCTCCACTCGCTGCGTGAGAAGGACTGCTGAGGGAGCCCCGAAGCGACAGAGCGCGGGTGCCCCGGCCGCGTCGGCCGGGGCACCCGCGCGTCCAGAGGCGGTCCGGTACCTAGATCACCTCACGGCTGATCGGCCGCGGATTGGGTACGACGTGCCGGTTGCGCGGCCGTCCCGGCGCCCGGAGGAACACCGCCAGCACCGCCGAGGCGAGCCCGACGCTTCCGGCCAGCGCGAAGGCGCCTCCGTACCCCCAGCTGCCGACGACCAGCGCGCCCACCCCGGATCCGACGAGGCCGGAAATCAGCTTCGAGCTGTAGACCATGCCGTAGTTGGAGGCGTTGTTGTTCTCGCCGAAGTAGTCCGCCGTCATGGCCGCGAAGAGCGGGAAGATCGCGCCCCCGCCGAATCCGGAGATCATCGAGCAGAGAAGGAAGAACGGCATCGAGCCCATGTCGCCTGAGAAGAACACCCCGAACTGCGCGCTGCCCAGCACGAGACAGACGATGATCAGTGTGTTCCGGCGGCCGTAGCGGTCCGAGATCCAGCCGATCACACCGCGCCCGGTGCCGTTGACGATCGCCTTCAGGGACATCGCGGTGGCCACGATGCCTCCCGCGAACCCCATCTCCTTCCCGAAGGGCACCTGCATCGCGATGCCGAAGATGTTGATGCCGGCCGTGCACAGCAGACAGAACCACATCATCCACAGCACGGGCGTCCGGGCCGCCTCACGCGGTGTGTACTGCTTCACCGCCGGCGGGTTCTTCGCCAGTGCCCGGGCGATCCGGGGGTCGTCGGAGACCCGGAGCGGATCCACGTGCGGAGGCCACCAGTTCTTCGGCGGGTCCTTGAAGAACCACCCCGAGACCGCCACGGCGGCGCAGCAGACCAGACCGACGAGGACCAGCACGTTCTGGTAGTTGGACAGGTCCATGTAGACGGTGAAGAGGAAGACGAAGGGCACCGAGCCGTAGGCGAAGCCGCCGTTGACCATGCCCGTCTTGCCGCCCTTGCGCTCGGGGTACCACTTGCCGACCATGTTCACGCAGGTCGCGTAGACCAGCCCGGCGCCGATGCCGCTGAACATGCCGAAGCCGAGGTACGCGACGCTCACATGCGGTGCGTAGGCGAGGGACAGGTAGCCCAGCACGGTGCCCGACGCGCCCAGCAGCATCGCGCTGCGCGCCGGGAGTCTGCCGCTCTCGCGCAGCTGACCGGCCGGGAAGGCCACGGCCGCCTGGAAGAACACCCAGACACCCATCAGCCAGAAGATGTGTCCGCTCGACCAGAGATGTGCTTCGTGGAGGGTCTCCTCGGCGGACGTGAAGGCGTACTCGGACGAGCTGATGCCCAGCATCCCGATCCAGGGGAGGAGCACCATCGTCCAGCGTGGCCGTCCCATGATGTCCCGGTCGGTCTCTCCGACGCGGTACGTACGGCCGTTGCGGTCCGTCACCTCCCGATACGGGACGGACGAGGTCATGTCGGTGGTTGTCATGTCGCGAAAGCACCCCTTGCGTCGAAAAGAGCTGGCCAGCGCCCCCTGTCCCACACCTTTCGTTCGCCGCAGGCCGGGGGTGGCCGCCGCCTCGCGGCGGCCCCCCCTCGTCGGTCACGTCATCGATCACCGCCCAGCAGCCCCGCGGCGCGCGCCCACCGGTACTTGGCGCCGAGCGCCGCCACCGGCTTCTCCGTGGTGTACGGGTAGGCCACCACGCCCCGTTCGAAGAGGTACTGGCAGGCGTCCTCGACCTCGACGTCGCCGGCGAGCGACGCGACGACCGGCTTTTCGACGCCCTTGGCGCGGTATTCGGCCACCACGCGCGCGGTCAGCTCCGCGAAGACCATCGGGGGAGTGACGATGGTGTGCCAGTAGCCCAGGACGAGCGCGTGGATGCGCGGGTCCTCGAGGCCGAGGCGGATCGTCGCCTCGTAGGTCGACGGCGGTTCTCCGCCGGTGATGTCGATCGGGTTCCCGGCCGCCCCGAAGGGCGGGATGAAGGCCTTGAACGCGGCGTCCAGGTCGTCCGGGATCTCCATCAGGGTGAGTCCGTTGTCGACGATCGCGTCGGACAGGAGCACCCCCGAGCCGCCCGCCCCGGTGATGATCACGACGTTGTCGCCGCGCGGTGTGGGCAGGACGGGAAGGGCGCGGGCGTACTCCAGCATCTCGTTCAGACCGGGCGCGCGGATCACGCCCGACTGCCTGAGGATGTCGTCGTAGACCGCGTCGTCACCGGCCAGTGCCCCGGTGTGCGAGCCGGCGGCCTTCGCCCCCGCGCTCGTACGGCCCGCCTTGAGTACCACGACCGGCTTTCTGGGGATGGTCGCCCGCGCCGCCTCCACGAACCCCCGGCCGTCCTTGAGGTCTTCGAGGTGCATCGCGACGCAGGTGGTGTGGGGGTCCTCGCCGAACCAGGTGAGGAGGTCGTCCTCGTCGATGTCCGACTTGTTGCCGAGCCCGACGATCGCCGACACGCCCGTGCGCGTGGTCCGGGCGAAGCCCAGGATCGCCATGCCGATTCCGCCGGACTGCGAGGTCAGCGCCACACCCCCCTTCACGTCGTACGGAGTGCAGAACGTGGCGCACAGGTCCTGCCATGTCGAGTAGTAGCCGTAGATGTTGGGGCCGAGGAGCCGGATGCCGTGCCGTTCGGCGATCGCCACGATCTCGTCCTGCAGGGCGTGTTCGCCGGTCTCCGCGAAGCCGGAGGGGATCAGTACGGCGTTGGGGATCTTCTTGCGTCCCACCTCCTCCAGCGCCGCCGCGACGAACTTCGCGGGGATCGCGAAGACCGCCACATCCACATCACCGGGCACATCCGTGACACTCTTGTACGCCTTGCGGCCCAGAATGTCATCGGGCTTGGGGTTCACCGGATGGATCTCGCCCGGGAAGCCTCCGTCGATGAGGTTGCGCATCACCGAATTGCCGATCTTGCCCTGCTCGTTGGAGGCGCCGATCACAGCGACGGCGGTGGGCTGCATCAGCCGCCGCATCGACCGGAGGATCTCCTCCCGGCCGTAGGTGCGGCGCGGCTTCGGGGCGCTCTCGGCGAGGATCACCCGGATGTCCGCCGCCATCGCCCCCTCGGGCGTGGCGATCACCGGGTTGAGGTCCACTTCGGCGATGTCGGGGAAGTCGGTGACCAGCTGGGAGACCCGCCGGATCTGTTCGGCGACCGCCCACCGGTCCACCGGCGGGGCGCCCCGCACCCCGCGCAGGATCTCGGCCGCGCGGATCGAGTCGAGCATCGATCCCGCCTCGTCCGCGCTCACCGGGGCCAGCCGGAACGTGACGTCCTTGAGCACCTCGACGAGCACCCCGCCGAGGCCGAACGCGACGACCTTCCCGAAGGTGGGGTCGGTGACCGCGCCGACGATGACCTCCTGGCCCGGGGGCAGCATCTGTTGCACCTGGACCCCGTCGATGCGGGCGTCCGGCGCGTACGCCCTGGCGTTCTCGACGATCGTGCGGAAGGCGGCCCGCACCTCGGCGGCCCCCTCCACTCCGACGATCACTCCACCGGCGTCGGTCTTGTGCAGGATGTCCGGCGAGACGATCTTGAGGACGACCCTGCCGCCGAGCCGGTCGGCGAACGCCACCGCCGCGTCCACGTCGTGCGCGAGCTCCTCGCCCGGGACGGCGATTCCGTACGCCTCGGCGACGATCTTCCCCTCGGGCGCGGTGAGCGCGGTGCGGCCCTCGGCCCTTACGCGTTCGAGCAGACGGCGGACGGCACCTTTGTCGTACGTCACTAGATCACTCCGCTCGTCTTCAGCAGCCGCAGTTCCTCGTCGCCGAGGCCCAGCTCGCCGACGTACACCTCTTCGTTGTGCTCCCCGAGCAGGGGCGAAGTGACCACGTCCACCGGGGAGTCGGAGAGCTTGAGCGGCGAGCCGACCGTGGTGAAGGTTCCACGCAGCGGATGATCGACCTCGACCACCATCTCGTTGGCCACCAGGGACGCGTCCTCGATGATCTCCTTCGTGGAAAGGATCGGGCCGCACGGGATGTTGTGGGCGTTGAGCTTCTCCAGCACGTCCCACTTGGGGAGAGTCGAGGACCACTCCTCGATGAGCTGGAACATCTTGGAGAGCTTGGGCAGCCGTGCCTCCGGCGTGGCCCACTCGGGGTCGTCGGCCAGTTCGGGCCTGCCGATCAGCCCGGAGAGCGGCCGCCAGCCGACCGGCTGGACGATGACGTACACATAGTCGTTGGGACCCCCGGGCGCGCACCTGACCGCCCAGCCGGGCTGGCCTCCACCGGACGCGTTTCCGGAGCGGGGAACTTCCGTGCCGAAGTCCTCGTTCGGATATTCAGCCAGCGGGCCCTGCGCCAGGCGCTGCTGGTCCCGGAGCTTGACCCGGCACAGGTTGAGCACCGCGTGCTGCATCGCGACGTTCACCCGCTGCCCCCGCCCGGTGTGCTCGCGCTGGAAGAGCGCGGCGAGGATGCCGGCGACGGCGTGGACGCCGGTGCCCGAGTCCCCTATCTGCGCGCCGGTCGCCAGCGGCGGCCCGTCCTCGAAACCGGTGGTGGACATCGAGCCGCCCATGGCCTGAGCGACGACCTCGTACGCCTTGAAGTCGGTGTACGGGCCGTCCCCGAACCCCTTGATGGAGGCGTAGACGATCCGTGGATTGATCTCCTGGACGCGGTCCCAGGCGAAGCCCATCCGGTCGACGGCCCCCGGGCCGAAGTTCTCGACCATGACGTCACTGCGCCGGATCAGCTCGGTCAGGATCTCCTTGCCGCGCTCGGTCTTGGTGTTGAGGGTGATGCTCCGCTTGTTGCAGTTGAGCATCGTGAAGTAGAGCGAGTCGACGTCCGGGATGTCCCGCAGTTGCTTGCGGGTGATGTCTCCGGACGGTGCCTCCAGCTTCACCACATCCGCGCCGAGCCAGGCGAGCAGCTGGGTGGCGGAGGGCCCTGACTGGACGTGGGTCATGTCGAGGACGCGAATGCCCTCAAGTGCCTTGGTCATGGACGGGACCCCTCACTTGTACATGGTCTGGTTCATGGTTCCGGGGGCGTACGCGTCCGGGTCGACCCAGACGTTGATGAGCGAGGGCAGCCCGGACTCGCGGGCGCGCCGCAGGGCCGGGGCGATGTCGGCGGGGTCGCGCACCTCCTCGCCGTAGCCGCCCAGCATCCGGGCGAACTCGTCGTAGTGCACATCGCCCAGCGTGTTGCCGACCCGTTCGCGCTCCGGGCCGTACTTCTGGGCCTGGCCGTAACGGATCTGGTTCATCGAGGAGTTGTTGCCGACGATGCCGACGAAGGGGAGGTTGTAGCGGACGAGGGTCTCGAAGTCCCAGCCGGTGAGGGAGAAGGCGCCGTCGCCGAAGAGGGCGACGACCTCCTTGTCGGGCCTGGCCTGCTTCGCGGCGAGGACGAAGGGGATGCCGACACCGAGCGTGCCCAGCGGCCCCGGGTCCATCCAGTGCCCGGGGGACTTTGGCTGCACCACCTGCCCGGAGAAGGTGACGATGTCGCCGCCGTCACCGATGTAGATGGAGTCCTCGGTGAGGAAGTCGTTGATCTCGCTCACGAGCCGGTACGGGTGGATGGGAGAGGCGTCCGACCTGAGCTGCGGCAACCGCTTGTCCAGTGCGATCTGTTCGGCCGCCCGCAGCTCCTCCAGCCAGGTCTTGCGCTTGACCGACCCGCCGTTGAGCCGGCCCGACGCCGACTCGGTCACCGACTTCAGGATCAGCCCCGCGTCGCCGACGATCCCGAGGTCGATGTCACGGTTCTTGCCGACCGTCCGGTAGTCCAGGTCGATCTGGACGACGGTCGCGTCCGGCGACAGCCGCTTGCCGTACCCCATCCGGAAGTCGAAGGGAGTGCCGACGATCACGATCACATCGGCGTTGGAGAAGGCATAGCGCCGGGACAGCTGGAAGTGGTGCGGGTCCCCGGGCGGCAGGGTGCCGCGGCCGGCCCCGTTCATATAGGCGGGGATGTTGAGGGTGCGCACGAGCTCGATGGCCGAGTCCGTCGCCCGGGTCGTCCACACCTGGCTGCCCAGCAGGATCGCCGGCTTCTCGGCGTGCACCAGCAGATCGGCGAGCTTCTCGACCGCCTCGGGGTCGCCGCCGCCGCGGGTTGACGCCCGGTACTGCCCGGCCTTGGGCACCCGTGCCTTCTCCACCGGCACGGTCGCGTCGAGGACGTCGCGCGGGATCTCCAGGAACGACGGTCCGGGTGCGCCGTGGTAGCACTCGCGAAACGCCATGGAGACCATGTCCGCGGCCCGCGCGGTGTCCGGGACGGTCGCCGCGAACTTGGTGATCGGCGTCATCATGTCCACGTGCGGCAGGTCCTGGAGCGAGCCCATCTTGTGCTGCGAGTGGGCTCCCTGGCCGCCGATGAGCAGCATCGGTGACTCGGCGCGGAAGGCGTTGGCGACGCCGGTGACCGCGTCGGTGGTGCCGGGGCCCGCGGTGACGACGGCGCAGCCGGGCTTGCCGGTGATGCGGGCGTAGCCGTCGGCCGCGTGGGCGGCGACCTGTTCGTGCCGTACGTCGACGACTTCGATGCCCTCGTCGACGCAGCCGTCGTAGATGTCGATGATGTGGCCGCCGCAGAGCGTGTAGATGACGTCGACCCCCTCGGCCTTGAGGGCCTTGGCGACCAGATGTCCGCCCGAGATGCGGTCCTGCGTGTCATCGGACATGGCGAAGTCCTGTCCCTTCGTAGGGGAGTTGAGGTGCTCGCGCGCCGTCTGGCGCGGTGTCGACGCACCGCGTCGCAGTACATTGCATACAGTCGACGAATACTGTATGAACCTTGTTATCCCGCATCCGGTGGGCGGGTGTCCAGAGGTGTGCGGCACTTTCGTCCACCGGCCACAGTCAGGAGCCGACATGGACCTGTACGAGTACCAGGCAAGGGAACTCTTCAAGGACTACGGCATCCCGGTGCCCGACGCGGCGGTCGTCGACCATCCCCGCGAGGCCCGGCACGCCGCAGAACTCCTCGGCGGCCGCGTCGTCGTCAAAGCCCAGGTCAAGACGGGCGGCCGGGGCAAGGCCGGCGGCGTCAAAATGGCCCAGGACCCGGCCGCGGCCGAGCTGACGGCGCGCCAGATCCTCGGCATGGACATCAAGGGCCATGAGGTGCGCAGGGTGATGCTCGCCCAGCCCGTCGACATCGACGCCGAGTACTACGTCGGCTACGTCCTCGACCGGGCCGCCGGCCGCTTCCTCGCCATCGCCTCCGCCGAGGGCGGGATGGAGATCGAGGAGGTCGCCGCCACTCGCCCCGAAGCCGTCGCCCGTGTCCCCGTCGATCCCGCCCGGGGCGTCTCCCCCGCCAAGGCCGCCGAGATCGCCGAGGCCGCGGGACTCCCCGGCGAGGCCGCCGACGTCCTCCACCGGCTCTGGCACGTCCTGGTCCGCGAGGACGCCCTCCTCGTCGAGGTCAACCCGCTCGTCCGTACCACCGCCGGCGCGCTCCTCGCCCTCGACGGCAAAGTCACCATCGACGACAACGCCCGTTTCCGACAAGAGCGTTGGGGCGACGGCCGGAGCGACCCCCACCCCGACCGGCTCGAAGCGGCGGCCGCCGCGAAGGGTCTCAACTACGTCAAGCTGGACGGCGAGGTCGGCATCATCGGCAACGGCGCGGGCCTCGTCATGTCCACCCTCGACGTCGTCGCCGGCTGCGGCGCCCGCCCCGCCAACTTCCTCGACATCGGCGGCGGAGCCTCCGCCCGGATCATGGCCGACGGGCTCGACATCATCCTCTCCGACCCGGACGTGAAGGCCGTTCTCGTCAATGTCTTCGGCGGCATCACCGCCTGCGACGCCGTCGCCGACGGCATCGTCCAGGCCCTCGAATCCGTACGCCTGACCAAGCCGCTCGTGGTCCGCCTCGACGGCAACAACGCCGCCCGCGGCCGCGCCATCCTCGACAGCCGCGCCCACCCGCTCGTCCTGCAGGCCACCACCATGGACGGCGCCGCCCGTCGCGCCGCCGAACTCGCCACGACCTGAAGGGACTCCCCACCATGGCCGTCTTCCTCACCAAGGAGAGCAAGGTCCTCGTCCAGGGCATGACCGGCGCCGAGGGCATGAGGCACACCCGCCGGATGCTCGCCGCCGGCACCGACGTCGTCGGCGGCGTCAACCCCCGCAAGGCGGGCCACACCGTCACGTTCGAGAGTGCCCCGCTCTCGGGCCCGGCCGGCGCCCCCCGGACGGTCCCCGTCTTCGGCTCCGTCCGCGAGGGCGTCGCCGCCACCGGCGCCGACGTCACCGTCGTGTTCGTCCCGCCGCCCTTCGCGAAGGCCGCTGTCACGGAGGCCGCCGACGCCGGCGTGGGCCTCGTCGTCGTCATCACCGAGGGCATACCCGTCCATGACGCCGTCGCCTTCCACGCCCACGCCGCTGCCCGCGGCACCCGTGTCATCGGTCCCAACTGCCCCGGCCTCATCAGCCCCGGCCTGGCCAACGCCGGCATCATCCCCGCCGACATCGCCACCCGTCCCGGGCCCATCGGCCTGGTCTCCAAGTCGGGCACCCTCACCTACCAACTCATGTACGAGCTCCGGGACATCGGCTTCTCCACGGCCGTCGGCATCGGCGGCGACCCGGTCATCGGCACCACCCACATCGACTGCCTGACCGCCTTCGAGAACGACCCCGACACCGAACTCATCGTCCTCATCGGCGAGATCGGCGGAGACGCCGAGGAACGCGCGGCGGCCCATGTCGCCGCCCACATCACCAAACCCGTCGTCGGCTACATCGCCGGCTTCACCGCCCCCGAGGGCAAGACCATGGGCCACGCGGGCGCGATCGTCTCCGGCTCCTTGGGCACAGCCGAAGCCAAGAGGAAGGCTCTGGAAGCCGCAGGAGTACCGGTCGGTTCCACCCCCACCGAGACCGCCCGGCTCGTCCTCGACCACCTCGCCCGCGGCGCGTGACGTCACCCACACTTCCCACCGTGTCGGTGCCGCCGAGCGGCCCCGGCTCACTACTGTCCCCGTACGAGAAACGAGCCATTACCCCGCCCCGTCTGTGCATCGAGAGCGGAGACCCCTCATGGCACCCACCCTCACCCCACCCACCACGCCTCCCGGCCTCGTCCTCAAGCCAGGAACCGCCTGGTCGGACGCCTGGCAGCGCTGCCTCACCGTCGCCCCCGAAGCCTTCCGGGACGACCACGTCCTCAACCTCTGGGCCGCCGGCTGGCGCGCCGACGGACGCACCCTCCCCGCCACCAGCCCCGTCGACGGCAGCCCCATCGCGGGCCCGCCGCGTCTCGACGCGCCCACCGCCCAGCAGGCGGTACGCGCCTCCCTCGACCAGCACCGCGCCTGGCGGCACATCCCGCTGCCCGAACGGCGCGCCCGCGTCGCCGCCACCCTCGACGCCCTCACCGAACACCGCGAGCTGCTCGCCCTCCTGCTCGTCTGGGAGATCGGAAAGCCCTGGCGGCTGGCCCAGGCCGACGTGGACCGCGCCATCGACGGCGTCCGCTGGTACGTCGACGGCATCGGCCCGATGCTCCAGGACCGTGCGCCCCTCCCGGGCCCGGTCTCCAACATCGCCAGCTGGAACTACCCGATGTCCGTCCTCGTCCACGCCATGCTCGTCCAGGCGCTGGCCGGGAACGCGGTCATCGCCAAGACCCCCACCGACGGCGGCCTCGCCTGCCTCACCCTGGCCTCGGCCCTCGCCGCCCGCGAGGGGATCCCGGTCACCCTCGTCAGCGGCAGCGGCGGCGAGCTGTCCGAAGCCCTCGTCCGCTCACCCGAGATCGGCTGTGTCTCCTTCGTCGGCGGCCGCGACACCGGTGCCCGGATCGCCACCGCCGTCGCCGACCTCGGCAAACGCCACATCCTCGAACAGGAGGGTCTCAACACCTGGGGCATCTGGAACCACAGCGACTGGTCCTCGCTCACCTCCGTCATCCCCAAGCTGTTCGACTACGGCAAACAGCGGTGCACGGCCTATCCGCGCTTCGTCGTCCAGCGCGAGCTGTTCGCCGACTTCCTCGCCGCCTACCTCCCCGCCGTACGCTCGATCCGCCTGGGCCACCCCCTCGCCGTCGAGCGTCCGGCCGACGCCCTGCCCGAGCTCGACTTCGGCCCGCTCATCAACGCGGCCAAGGCCAAGGAGCTGGGCGACCAGGTGGCGGAGGCCATCGACCGCGGCGCCGTCCCCCTGCACCGGGGCTCCCTCGCCGACGGCCACTTCCTCCCCGGCCAGGACACCTCCGCCTACCTCCCGCCCGTCACCCTCCTCGGTCCGCCGCCGTCCTCCCCGCTCCACCACGCGGAACCCTTCGGCCCGGTCGACACGATCGTCCTGGTCGACACGGAGGCCGAGCTCCTGGCCGCGATGAACGCGTCCAACGGAGCCCTGGTGGCCACCCTCGCCACTGACGACGACGCCACCTACGAGCGCCTCGCGCCCCAGATCCGCGCCTTCAAGGTCGGGCGCGGAAAGCCCCGCTCGCGCGGCGACCGCGACGAGCTCTTCGGGGGCTTCGGCGGCTCGTGGCGCGGCGCGTTCGTCGGCGGCGAGCTGCTGGTGAAGGCGGTCACCGAAGGCCCCGCGGGGGAGCGGGCACCCGGCAACTTCCCCGACTACCACCTCATGCCCTGATCCTCGGCCGATCTCCTGGTGGTCCGGCAGCGGCGCGACGTCGGGCCATCAGGGATCACGAGGCGGCCACACCCCACTGACCACCGGATATGTGGGTGAGGGGCGCGTCGAACCCCTGGTAGAGTTGTCCATGTCGCCGCGGGGAACACACGCGAGCGACAGACACCTTGTCCGGGTGGCGGAATGGCAGACGCGCTAGCTTGAGGTGCTAGTGCCCTTTATCGGGCGTGGGGGTTCAAGTCCCCCCTCGGACACCAGCAAAACCCCAGTTGATCTGGGGTTTTTTGCATTATGGGGCCCAGGGCCCCGGGTGGGCGTACGCGTCCCCCGAACGGGTCCGCCGAGGGGTCGGCGGTCGCGGACCGTGGTCGGCTGATGCCACATGTCATGTCGCACGGCCGGGCCGGTACGGACCGCGCCACTGCCGATGAGGAGCCCCCCGATGTACTGGCGCACCCCTGGGATGAAACGCCCGGTCCTCCTGTCCGCCGCCACCGGGATCGCCGTCGCGGGAGCCGTGGGGCTCCCCGCGCCGCTCGCGTACGCCGCCGCCGTCCCCGTGGGCTGCTCGGACGCGGAGCTGGTGGACGCGATCAAGGCCGCCAACAGCACGCCCGGTGCGGAGACGCTCGAGCTGGCCGGGGGGTGTACGTACACGCTGGCCCAGCCGGACAACGACGGCAACGGACTGCCGGTGATCACCAGCGAGATCACCGTGCGGGGCAACGAAAGCATCATCAGGCGCTCCGTCGAGGCCGGGACGCCGGACTTCCGCGTCATCTCCGTGGGAGCCGAGGGCAACCTCACCCTGGAAGCCGTCACGATCGCCGGCGGCAGGACCACCGACATGGCCGACTGTCCGACCAGGCGCACCCTGGTCTGCGGTGGAGGCATCTACAACAGGGGTGTCCTCACCCTGAGCGCGAGCCGGGTGACGGGCAACAGCGCGGTGGGCAGCACCCGCGATCAGGGCGCCGTGGCCGGCGGTGGCCTGCACAACGAAGGGACCGCGACCGTCACCACTACGCGGTTCGACGGCAACAGCTCCACCAACACCGGTGAAGGACAATCCGGCTCCGGAGGGGTGAACAACACCGGAACTCTCACCCTGAGTAGCAGTGTGATCACGGGCAACATCGCCACCACGGGCGGCAGGCAGGCGGTCGGGGGCGGCTTCGACAACGTCGGCAAGGCCGAGGTGTCCACCTCGTCGATCGTCGGCAACACGGCGAGGAACACGGCCAAGGGCTTCGCTCGCGGGGGCGGCGTGGCGAACACGGGCACCCTCACCCTCTCCCGCGTCGACGTACGCGAGAACACGGTCAGCTCGGCGGGGGGCGAGGCGGGCGGCGGCGGCATTCTCAACCGGGGAGGACTGAAGGTGCACATGACCGCCGTCCGCGCCAACGAGGCGAGCGCGCCCAGCGGATCGGTCCTGGGCGGCGGAATCCGCAACGCGCGCGGCGGAAAGCTCTCGCTGGACTCCAGCGCGCTGAGGGACAACACGATCAACGCCAAGGACGGGGTCTCCGTCGGCGCCGGGATGTTCAACGGCGTGGGCAGCACCACCACGATCGAGAACAGCTCGGTCACCAGCAATGTGGCGATGGCGCCCCACGGCACCGCCGCGGGCGGCGGCGTCTTCAACGAAGCCGAGACCGCCGCTCTGACGGTGGCCGGGACGGATGTCGTGGACAACGCGCCCAACGACTACCCGCCCGCGGGGAAGGTGCCGGCCCGGGCGAGCTGGGCGGACGACCGGACCGGCTGACCCACGGGTCGACCGTGACCCGGCCGCCTTCCGGGGCCAGTCCGCGGCCGTGCGGACTGCCCCGGACGTGCGTGATCGTCCGCGTGCCCCCTCAGGCGCGAGCGGCGAAGTCCACGAAGGGTGCCCAGGCGGCGGGGGAGAGGGCGAGCTGGGGGCCCTGCTTGTCCTTGGAGTCGCGGATGTGGACGGTGGTGGGGCAGGCGGCCACCTCGACGCAGTCGCCGTCACCACCGCTGCTGTGGCTCGACTTGTGCCAGGACAGGGCCACTTCGACGCAGTCGTCGCCGGAGCCGCTGCTGTAGCTGCTCTTGAACCAGACCAGTTCGGTGGTGTCGCTCATAGCGCTCCTCGCAGATGTTCCAGCAGGCTCAGGGAGTCGTCCAGGGTGAGAGCCTGTGAACGCATCCTGGCATACCGCATCTGGAGCACGCTGATCTCTTGCGGTGCAGAGATGAACTGACCGCTGCGCTGCCCCTCGGAGTAGCCGAACCACTGGTGGTCCGGGGTCTCAAGGAGCTGAATGGGGCCGTCCAGACCCGCATGCGTCTCCCGCACCAAAGGCATCACCTGGATCTCGATGTTCCGGCGCCTCGCCAGCTCGAGGACATGACCGATGAGCTCCCGGGTCACCTCCACCCCGCCCGTACACCGCCGGAAAAGCTGTTCCTCGAGGATGAAGCTGTACGCGGTGTTGGGGCGCTCGTACAGCAACTGCTGGCGCTCCTGCCGCGCCACCAGCTGCGCGTCGATCTTCGCGTCCGACAGCGGCGGCAGCTGATTGTCGAACAGCGTCCGCGCGTACGCCTCCGTCTGCAACAGGCCCGGAATCAGTCGGCATTCGTAGGTGTATAGGCTGACCGCCAGCCGCTCCAGGCCGGCCCACTGCCGGAACCAGGACGCCAGCCCCGGGTTGCGCGACAGGTGCTGGGCCATCGCCCGCAGCGTCCCGAACGCCTCCAGCTCGATCTCGGCCCGGTCGATCAGGGCCTTCGGCGGGAAACGCCTGCCCTGCTCCACCGACCCGAGGAAGTGGGCCGAGTACCGCAGCTTCGGGGCCAGCGCCTCCTGGGTGAGTCCCGCGTGCTTGCGGAAGGCCTTGAAGGCGGCGCCGAAGGCCCGCAGGCTGTCGGACGGTTCGGGCTCGTTGTTGTCGGTCATCTCGGGAACCCCCGGTGGTCTGGCGCAGTAACCCCGCAAGTGGCCCATGCTCACGGTCCGTTACGCGTCCTGTCCACCCTTTGTACTCGTACGCTGACTCAGCGTACGAGTTCTGTGCCTGGTGAACCGCCCTCCAGGCCGACACGGTTGGCCCATGCCGACCGATACGCAGCCCCAAACGGCTGTCACCGTACGTATGTTCTCCCTCCGTTTCAGCTCGACCCCCCGGGGCGCGCGCCTGGCGCGCCGGCTCGTCGCCCACCGGCTGGACGACTGGGGATGGTCCTACGCCTCCGAGCTGAACGAGGCCGCCACGCTCATCGCCGCCGAGCTCGCCGCGAACGCGGTGCGCCACGGCCGCGTACCCGGGCGCGATTTCCGGTTGACCCTGTCGGCCGGGCCGCGGGCGGTACGGATCGAGGTGGCGGACACCAGGGGCGAACGGCTTCCGGCCCTCGGCGGGCCGGCCGGCGACGCCGAGTCCGGCCGCGGACTGCTCCTGGTCGAAGCTCTGGCCGACCAGTGGGGTGTGACACCCCGGCCGGACGGGCCCGGGAAGACGGTCTGGGCCGAGGTGTCCACCCCGGAGGCGCCGGAGGCGCCGGGAGTGCCTGGCGCGCCGGAAGCGACGGTCCCGCGCGGCTGATCCGTACAGGCCGTGAGCCTCGCCGCGGGCTCCCGCGCCGGGAGGGCCGGGACGTGTCGCGCAGCGGACCCGGCTCCCCCGTGCGGCAAGCTGGCCGAGGTTCTCGCAGGTAGAGAGTGGCCATGATCGGGCAGGGGAATGGGATGCCGGAAGTATCAGCACCCGTGATCAAGCTGGTGAGGCGGACCACCGAGCCCGTGGGGGCGCAGACCCTGCGCTCCACGGCCGCCGCCGTCATCTCCTATGTCGTCGCCCTGTTCGTCCTGCCCGCCGAACCTCCACCGCTGACCGCTCCCCTCACCGCACTGCTCGTCGTCCAGGTGACGCTGTACGCCACCCTCACCACCGGCGTACGACGGGTGAACTCGGTGATCGTCGGGGTCCTCATCGCCATCGGCTTCAGCGCCCTGGTCGGTCTGAACTGGTGGAGCCTGGGACTGACGATCTTCACCTCGCTGATCATCGGCCGCATGGTGCGGGTCGACGAGTTCGTCCCGGAGGTGGCGATCAGCGCGATGCTGGTCCTCGGTGTCTCCCAGGCCGCCTCCATCGCCTGGCACCGGGTGCTCGAGACCCTGATCGGCGCCGGAGTCGGCCTGCTGTTCAACCTGCTGTTCGCGCCGCCCGTGTGGGTGCAGTCGGCCGGAGCCTCCATCGGCGCGCTGTCACGCGACATGGGCCGGATGCTGCGGGCGATGGGCGAGGAGATCGGCGGCCACATCCCGGTCGCCCACGCGGCGGCCCGGCTGCACGAGGCCCGGCGGCTCGACCACGACATCGTGGAGGTCGACGCCTCCCTGCGGCAGGCGGAGGAGAGTCTGATGCTCAATCCGCGCGTGCGGCAGGGCCTGCTCAACCGGGTGGTGCTGCGGACGGGCCTGGACACCCTGGAGATCTGCGCCGTCGTGCTGCGGGTGCTGATGCGTACGCTCACCGACCTCGCGAAGGCGCGTACCGAGGAGACCATGTTCCCCGAGGACGTGGCGGCCGGGCTGAAAGAGCTCTTCGGTCACATGGCCGAGGCCATCGAGAGCTTCGCGACGCTCATCACCACACCGATCGCGACCGGCGCGGAGCTCGCCGAGGCGCGGCTGACCGAGGCGCTGGAGGCCGGCCATGTCACCCGTGACCGGGTGGCGGACCTGCTTCTGGAGGACGTACAGGAACATCCCCGTCAGTGGCAGCTGCACGGCGCGCTGCTGAGTGAGATCGACCGGATCCTGGACGAGCTGGACGTCGACAAGCGGACCGAGCGCCTCACTCAGGAGCTGGACCGGCGGGCGGCGGAGCTGGGCGAGGCGCATCCGAGGCTCGTGGCCGTCGCGCGGCGCCTGCGCGGGAGCGAGCGCGATCCCCGCCCCGGCGTCGAGACGTGAATCCGTGTGCCGGGCCTTCGGGCCGGGACAGGGCCTCCGGCCCGGGTTTCCGGGCCGGGCGCGTGGGCCGGGCGCGAAAACCGGGTGCAGAAACCGGGCTTCAGGTGCCCGGGCCGGGTGTCGGGGCCGGGTTTCAGCCGGCGGTGCCGTCGACGCGGAGCCGTACCAGATCCTCCAGCCGGGAGAGGCTGTGGTCGAGCGCGTCGTTCACCGCCCGCTCGCCCGGGTCGTGGGCCGCGTCGAAGAACGAGAGGTGCACGGTCACCTCGGCGGGGCCGCTGTCCATGCCCGACACCTGGAGCCAGCCGGCGTAACTGCCGTCGTCCCTCGTGCCCCACTCCAGACGCATCTGGTCCTTCTGCGCGCGCAGCAGCGCGGACGTGTCCTCGGAGGAGCGGTCCTCGTGGACGGTCACGGCGGGGAGTTCCTCGGCACGCACATGCAGTTCCCGGGGCAGCCACTGGTCCATCTGGTCGACGTTGGCGGCCTGGTCGAAGACGTGCTCGGGCAGGGCGGGCATTGTGCGTGAGCGTTCGTACTCGGTCATGCGGGTCCTCACCACACCAATCCTCGGTCTGGGCGCGAAGCCGTTCGGGCCGCACGGAGTCGTCCGGCACCGGCTCGTTCGGCACGGAGTCGTTCGGACGAACGCTTGCCCGGCGCGGCCGACATGAAGCCGTGCGGCCGTGGAATCACCCGTTCGGCGCGGTCAGGAGGGCGGGGGTGGCCCGGGTGAGCACCGAGGTGACCCGGTCCCAGGTCTCCATGTCCCGCTCGAGCGCCGGGAGTTCACGGTCCTTGCCGACGCCCGCGTCGGTCCGCCAGCTGGTCGCGACGGCCACCGGGTCCTCGCCCGTCGCGGCCGAGGCGGCGAGCGCGGCCGCGCCGAGGGCGACCGGCTCGTCGGCCGTGGGCAGGATCAGGTGACGCCCGGAGAGCCGGCGGACCGTCTCCACCCAGGTGCGCCCGCGCGTGCCGCCTCCGATGAGACGCAGTGGGCGGGCGGCGGCGGTGGAGTCGTCCAGGCCGCAGGCGCGCAGGAGCTCGTCGAGCGCGCGCAGGACGGTGACGGTGGCGCCTTCGTAGGCGGCTCCGAGGAGCTGCTGCGGAGTGGTGGTGTGCCGCAGGCCGGTGAGGAGGCCGGATGCGGTGGGGAGGTCGGGGGTGCGCTCGCCGTCGAGATAGGGGAGGAGGACGGCCTCGCCGCCGGGGGCCGTGTCGTCGCGGTGCAGGCCCAGCAGGGCGGCCATCGTGTCGACGGCGAGCGTGCAGTTGAGGGTGCAGGCCAGCGGGAGGTACGTACCGTCGGCGGCGGCGAAGCCGGACAGCGCGGGGGAGACGGGCCGGGTGCGGGTGGCGGCGTAGACCGTGCCGGAGGTGCCGAGGCTGAGGACCGGGTGGTCGAGGAGGCCCGCCGCGCCCAGGCCCAGGCCGACGGCGGCGGCCATGTTGTCGCCGGTGCCCGCGGCGACGGCGATGCCCTCGGGCAGGCCGAGCTCATCGGCGGCGGTACGGCAGAGGGGGCCGACGCGGGCGCCGCCGGTGGCCGCGACCGGCGGGAGCAACGCGACGTCCAGACCGAGAAGTTGGAGGATCTCGGGGTCATAGGCCCCGGTCGCGGTCGCGTACCAGCCAGTGCCCGACGCGTCGCCCGGATCGGTCGCGGGCGTCCCGGTGAGGCGCTCGGTGAGGAAGTCGTGGGGAAGGCGGACGGCGGCCGCGGCCTCGGCGGTGGCGGGCTCGTTCTCGTACAGCCAGCGCCACTTGGCGGCGGTCAGCGCCGCGACCGGTACGGAGCCGGTGCGGGCGGCCCAGGCGGCGGGACCGCCCAGCGCGTCGGTGAGGGCGGCCGCCTGCGGGGCGGAGCGGGTGTCGTTCCAGAGGAGCGCGGGGCGCAGCGGCCGCCCGGACCGGTCGAGGACGACCAGGCCGTGCTGCTGGCCGGCGACCGCGATGCCGATGACGGAGGCGCCGGGGAGCCCGGCGTCCTTGAGGCCGGTGGCGACGGCGTCGCAGAGCGCGCTCCACCACTCCTCCGGGTCGCTCTCGCGCGCGCCCGTGTCGCCGGTGACCCGGTGCGGGGAGCGGCCGACGGCCAGGGTCCGGCCGGTCGTGACGTCGGTGAGGACGGCCTTGGTGGACTGGGTGGAGCTGTCCACGCCGATGACGACCGCGTTCGACGGCATGACGACCCTCTTCCTCCGCTGCATTTTGGACATGCTTCGAACAAATTACGGGATGGAAGGGGGGTGGGGTAGATCCGGGCTGTCTCTCTTGTGTGTGCCGGGTCCGCGTGATTAGTTAACAGACAAAACAAATGGAGGCCCCCGATGACCCAGAGCTTCACCCCCACCCCGGCCGACCGCTTCAGCTTCGGCCTCTGGACCGTCGGCTGGCAGGGCCGGGACCCCTTCGGCGACGCCACCAGGGACCCGCTCGACCCCGTCGAGTCCATCGAGCGCCTCGCCGAGCTCGGCGCGTACGGCGTGACCTTCCACGACGACGACCTCATCCCCTTCGGCGCGTCCGACAGCGAGCGGGCGGCGCACGTCAAGCGCTTCCGGCAGGCCCTGGACACCACCGGCCTGATCGTCCCGATGGCCACCACCAACCTCTTCACCCATCCCGTGTTCAAGGACGGCGGCTTCACCGCCAACGACCGGGACGTCCGCCGCTACGCGCTGCGCAAGACGCTGCGCACCATCGACCTCGCGGCCGAGCTGGGCGCCCGTACCTACGTCGCCTGGGGCGGCCGCGAAGGAGCCGAGTCCGGCGCCGCCAAGGACGTGCGGACCGCGCTCGACAGGATGAAGGAGGCCTTCGACCTGCTGGGCCAGTACGTCACCGAGCAGGGCTACGAGCTGCGCTTCGCCCTCGAGCCCAAGCCCAACGAGCCGCGCGGCGACATCCTGCTGCCCACGGTCGGCCATGCCCTCGCCTTCATCGAGCGCCTGGAACGGCCCGAGCTGTTCGGAGTGAACCCGGAGGTCGGCCACGAACAGATGGCGGGGCTGAACGTCACGCACTCGGTCGCCCAGGCCCTGTGGGCGGGCAAGCTCTTCCACATCGACCTCAACGGCCAGAGCGGTATCAAGTACGACCAGGACCTGCGGTTCGGCGCCGGGGATCTGCGCTCCGCGTTCTGGCTGGTCGACCTGCTGGAGAGCGCCGGATACGAAGGGCCCCGGCACTTCGACTTCAAGCCGCCGCGGACGGAGGACTCCGAGGGGGTGTGGGCCTCGGCCGCCGGCTGCATGCGCACCTACCTGATCCTGCGCGACCGGGCGGCCGCCTTCCGCGCCGACCCGCGCGTCCGGGAGGCACTGCGCGCGGCCCGCCTCGACGAGCTGGCCCGCACGACCGCCGAGGACGGTCTCGCGGCGCTCCTCGCCGACCGGGCGTCGTACGAGGACTTCGACGTCGACGCGGCGGCCGAGCGGGGCATGGCGTTCGAGCACCTCGACCAGCTGGCGATGGACCACCTGCTGGGCGTGGCGTAGGCGGACCGATCAGGCTCCCGCCGGCTCCGTGAAGGCCACCGGGTCCGCCAGGACGTCCCGCACCACCAGCGCCGCCGCGCCCCGGGCCGCGTCCGCCGTCCGGGAGGAGGCGCGGAGCCGGCCGGAGGGCGGCGCCCACAGGCCCGACACGACCCGGTCGGACAGCTCGCGGCCGGCGCCGGCCGCGAGCCAGGGGGTCAGGGTGCGGTAGACGCCGCCGAGGACGACCGCGTCCGGGTCCAGCAGGTTCACGGCTCCGGACAGGACCCGGCCCAGTACCGCGCCCGCCCCCTCCAGCGCGGACAGCGCGCGCGGATCACCGTCCTCGGCCCGGCGGCGCAGGGCGGCGACCCCGGGGACGCCCGCGTTCTCGTCGAGGCCGGCGGACCGCAGCAGCGCCGCCTGGCCCGCGTACTGCTCCAGGCAGCCCCGCGACCCGCAGCGGCAGGCGGGGCCCTCGGGATCCACGACCGTGTGGCCTATCTCCCCCGCGAACCCATGGGCGCCGCGCAGAAGTTCACCGTCCAGGACGACCGCTCCGCCGACGCCGATCTCGCCGGTCAGATAGAGGAAGCTGCGGACGCCGTGGAGGCCGCCGAACCAGAGCTCGGCCAGCGCGGCGAGGTTCGCCTCGTTTCCCGCGCTCACCGGCAGCGGCCGGTGGCCGGGGCGGAGCGCCGCGAAGGCCTGCCCGAAGTCGCCCTCGGCCGGGACCCGGCTCCAGCCCAGATTGGGCGCCTGTCGGACGACGCCCGCCGAGACGAGCCCCGGAAGGGCCAGTTCCACGCCCACGGGCCGCAGCTCCTGCTCGGCTGCCGAGGCGGTCGCCCGGGCGGCGATGCGCGCGGCACGGCCGAGCACCTCGGCCGCCGGTGTGCCCCGGTTGTCGCGGTGCTCGGTCAGCCGCACCCGGTCGGTGCCGGCCAGATCGACGACGCATACGGACACATAGTCGATGTTGATCTCGACGCCGATGCCCGCCGGCCCGGTGCGGGCGACCTTGAGCACGGTGCCGGGGCGGCCCGCCTGTCCACTGAACGTCTTTCCGGACTCGGTGAGGAATCCGCTCTCCAGCAACTGCTCGACCAGCGACGACACGGCCGCCCGCGTCAGACCGACCCGCCCGGCGACGCCCGCGCGTGTCGCCTCGCCCTCGTCGTGCACGGCGCGCAGGACCAGGCTCAGGTTGTGGCGTCTGACGGAGTCCCGGTCGGCCTTGGGCCCGAGCGGGGTGAGGTTGCTGTTCATGTCGGCGCCGAGCCTATGTCGTCGCCGCGCGCCACCGCATCACGGAGGCGGCGCCCGGGCCCGGGACCACCTGCCCCGGCCCGGGCGCCTTCGTCCGTGCCGCCCGCGTTCCGGCCCGGGCGCCCTCTTCTACGTACCGACCTTGCGCTTGTTCCAGACGTCGAAGCCGACCGCCGCCAGCAGCACCAGCCCCTTGATCACCTGCTGGTAGTCGGTGCCGATGCCGACGAGCGACATTCCGTTGTTGAGGACGCCCAGCACCAGGCCGCCGATCACCGCGCCCATCACCGTGCCGACGCCGCCGCTCATCGAAGCACCGCCGATGAACGACGCCGCGATCGCCTCCAGCTCGAAGTTGAGCCCGGCCTGCGGTGTGCCGGCGTTGAGCCGCGCCGCGTACACGCAGCCCGCCAGGGCGGCGAGGACGCCCATGTTGACGAAGACCAGGAACGTGACGCGCCGGTCCTTCACGCCCGACAGCTTCGCGGCCGCCTTGTTGCCGCCCAGCGCGTACACATGCCGCCCGATCACCGCGTTGCGCATCACGTAACCGAGTCCGACCAGCAGCACGCACATGATCAGCATGACCACCGGCACACCGTGGAAGCTCGCCAGGGTCAGGGTGAACGCGACGAGCGCGGCGACGATCGCCACGCACTTCAGGGCCCAGACGGAGGTGGGCAGCACATCGAGCTCGTACGCCTGCTGACGCCGCCGGTCGCGCCACTCGCGCAGGAGCAGGAAGACGATCGCGACGAGCCCGAGGACGAGCGTCGGGTTGTGGTACTGCGTGTAGGGGCCCATCTCCGGGATGAATCCCTTGGCGATGTTCTGGAAGCCGTCCGGGAAGGGCGCGAGGGACTGGCCTTCGAGCACGATCTGCGTCAGACCCCGGAACAGCAGCATCCCGGCGAGCGTCACGATGAACGACGGAATGCCGACGTACGCGATGAAGTACCCCTGCCAGGCGCCCGCGACGGCGCCGATCAGCAGTGACAGGACGAGAGCGAGCACCCAGGGCATGTCGTGCTTGACCATCATCACCGCCGACATGGCGCCGACGAAGGCGACCAGCGAGCCGACGGAGAGGTCGATGTGGCCGGCGATGATGACGATCATCATGCCCATGGCAAGGATGAGGATGTAGCCGTTCTGCTGGATCAGATTGGAGACGTTGTTCGGCAGCAGCAGGGTGCCGTCGGTCCAGATCTGGAACAGCACGACGATGAAGGCGAGCGCGACGAGCATGCCGTACTGGCGCATGTTCGTGCGCAGACCCTGGAGGAGGACCGCCCCGGCCGACGGCTGGGAGGGCGGCGCGGCGGACGCGTCCTTGGGAGAGGTGGAGGTCGTGGTCGTCATGGCGGGAGCCTCAGCTTCTGTTCAGGGTCATCTGGCGCATCAGGACTTCCTGGGTGGCGTCGGCGCGTGCGACCTCACCGGTCAGCCGGCCCTCGGCCATCGTGTAGATCCGGTCGCACATCCCCAGCAACTCCGGGAGTTCGGAGGAGATGAGCAGCACCGCCTTGCCCTGTGCCGCCAGCCGGTCGATGACGGTGTAGATCTCGTACTTCGCGCCGACGTCGATGCCGCGCGTCGGCTCGTCGAGGATCAGCACCTCGGGATCGGCGTGGATCCACTTGCTGAGGACGACCTTCTGCTGATTGCCGCCCGACAACCTCCCCACCTGCTCGAAGACGCTGGGTGTCTTGATGTTCATGCTGGTGCGATAGCCCTCGGCGACCCGGCGCTCGTGGTGCTCGTCGACGACACCGCGCCGCCGCATCCCGGCCAGGGAGGGCAGCGAGACATTGCGGTTGATGGTGTCGATCAGATTGAGGCCGTACCGCTTGCGGTCCTCCGTGACGTACGCGATCCCCGCGTCGATGGCCGCCGGTACGGTCCTGGTGCTCACCTCGCGGCCGTCGACCTCCACGGTCCCGGCCACGTACTGTCCGTACGAGCGGCCGAAGACCGACATCGCCAGTTCGGTACGGCCCGCGCCCATCAGGCCGGCGACGCCGACGATCTCGCCGCGCCGGACGGTCAGCGACACATCGTCGACGACCGTGCGCTGGTGGTCGACCGGGTGGCGCACGGTCCAGCCGCGCACCCGGAGCGCGACCCGGCCCGCGTCCTCGCCGTCGTAGGCCGTACGGTCCGGAAAGCGGCTGTCGAGATCGCGGCCGACCATGCCCCGGATGATCCGGTCCTCCGACAATTCCGGTTGCGCGTCGGCCGATCGACGCACCGGCAGCGTCTCGATCGTGCGGCCGTCGCGCAGCACGGTCACCGAGTCGGCGATCCGCCGGATCTCGTTCAGCTTGTGGGAGATGAGGATGCTCGCGATGCCCTGGTCGCGGAGCTCCAGGATCAGGGCGAGGAGCCCCGCGCTGTCCTCGTCGTTGAGCGCCGCCGTCGGCTCGTCGAGGATGAGCAGCTTCACCTCCTTCGACAACGCCTTGGCGATCTCGACGAGTTGCTGCTTGCCCACGCCGAGGTCGGCGACCGGCGTGTGCGGCTTCTCGCCCAGACCCACCCGCTTCAGCAGCCGGCTCGCGCTGCGCAGGGTGTCGTTCCAGTCGATCACGCCGTGCCTGGTGTGCTCATTGCCGAGGAAGATGTTCTCGGCGATCGACAAATGGGGGATGAGCGCCAGTTCCTGATGGATGATCACCACCCCGTGGCGCTCGCCGTCCCGGATGTCCTTGAAGGCCACCGGCGCGCCCTCGAAGAGGATCTCGCCGTCGTAGGAACCGTGGGCATGGACGCCGCTGAGCACCTTCATCAGCGTGGACTTCCCGGCGCCGTTCTCCCCGCAGATCGCGTGGATCTCCCCGGGGCGCACGGTCAGGGTCACCTCGGAGAGCGCCTTGACGCCGGGGAACGTCTTCGTGATCCCGCGCATCTCGAGAATCGGCCGCCCGGTCACTTCAGCTGCCCTGCGGTGAAGTAACCCTCGGTGACCAGGAGTCGCGTGTTCGACTTGTCGATACTGACGGGGTTCAGCAAGTAGGACGGCACGGTCTTCTTGCCGTTGTCGTAGTCGGTCACGTTGTTCACCTCCGGCTTCCTGCCGTTGAGTACGGCGTCGCCCATGGCCACCGCCCGCGCGGCCAGCTTGCGGGTGTCCTTGAAGACGGTCTGGGTCTGCTCGCCCCGGAGGATCGACTTGACCGAGGCCAGCTCCGCGTCCTGACCGGTGACCACCGGCAGCGGTTGACTCGACGTGCCGTAACCGGCGCTCCGCAGCGCGGAGATGATGCCGATCGAGATGCCGTCGTACGGCGAGAGGACCGCGTCGACGGACTCCTCGCCGTAGTTCTTGCTGATCAGGTCGTCCATCCGCTTCTGCGCGGTGCCGCCGTCCCAGCGCAGCGTGGTGGCCTGGTTCAACCGGGTCTGGCCGCTGCGGACGACCAGCTGTCCGCTCGTGAGGTACGGCTGGAGAACCTTGACGGCGCCGTTCCAGAAGTAAGTGGTGTTGTTGTCGTCCGGGGAGCCGGCGAAGAGCTCGACGCTGAACTTCTCGCCCTTGCGCTCCTTCAGCCTCAGCGCGTCGACGATGTACTGGCCCTGGAGCTCGCCGACCCGCTCGTTGTCGAAGGAGGCGTAGTAGTCGACGTCCTTCGTGCCCATGATGAGCCGGTCGTACGAGATGACGGGGATGCCGGCCTCCTTCGCCCGGTGCAGTACGTCGGTGAGCGCGGAGCCGTCGATCGCGGCGACGACCAGGAGCCGGTGGCCCTTGGTGATCATGTTCTCGAGCTGGGCGACCTGGTTCTCCACCTTGTCGTCGCCGTACTGCAGATCGGTCTTGTAGCCGGCCTTCCGGAACAGCGAGGCCATGTTGCCGCCGTCGGCTATCCATCGCTCCGACGACTTGGTGGGCATGGCGATACCGACGGTGCCGCCCTTGCCGCCCTCGGGTTTGTAGCGGCTGCCGCCCCTGGCCTCCTGGCCACAGGCGGTGAGGGAGACGGTGAGCAGAGCGGCGACCACGGCCGCCGTGGTGAGGCGTGGGATGCGGGTGGGCATGGGTCAGTTCCCTTCCGGGAGGGGGAAGCGCCGGAGCTCGCCCGGGAGCCGGGAGCCGAGCGGTGACATGCCTCCGTCGGCGCCGTGCCGGGCCAGCAGGTCGAGGACGAGACGCCCGCGCCGTACGCGCTCGCGGGCGGTGGCCAGCGTCTGGTCGCGCAGGTGGGCGCCGTACGGATAGATGCCGGGGGACTTGCTGAGGCCGAACTTCAGATAGAGGGGGGCGCCGCGCCGGATCAGCTCGGCGGCCTCGTACATGCGGACATAGCCGCCGAGGTCGTCCGGCGCCTCGACATAGAGGTCCATCGGGGCGCCGCTGACCCGGCGGATCTCCGTGAGATGGGCGAGGGTGAGGTCGGAGGGGACATTGAGGGAGTCGGCGCCCAGACGCTCGTACACGGCGTACGAAGCGGGGTTGACCGGGCCGATGAGCGCGGACAGCTTGAACGTGGTGTCCGCGGGAAGCTCTCCGGCGGCGCGCATCCGGTGCAGTGTCCACAGCACGCCCTCATCGGCGACGAGCAGACAGCGCACGCCCAACTGGGTCGCGCGCAGGGCGTCTTCGACGCTTCCGGCGAGTCCGTCGTGGCCCCGGGCGCGCAGGCCCGCGCCCTTGGACTCGGTACGGGTTCCGGCGCCGATGTCCCAGGTGCCGCGCGGCCCGGTGAACAGGCACAGCTCGATGGCGCGGTCGGTACAGGCCGCCACCATCTCGGCGATCTCGTCGTCGGTGAGCATCCAGACGCCGCTGCCCTGACTGATCCGGTGGACGGGCACCTCCAGCCGGGCGCTCTCCTTCAGGACGACGCCCAGGGCCTCGGGGCCCTCCACGGAGGGGATCTCGGTGCGCCAGGTGCCGCCGTCCGGGAACGCGTACGGTGACATGTCACCGGGATCGAGCCCCGGGGAGGGATGACCGATGCGGCGGAGCGCGTCGGCTCCGGGCCGGCGCGGTACGGCCGATAGGGGCGGGGTGGTCACTGGACTCCTCTGTTCGGCGGGTCGGACGGTGTTCGGACCATGAGGGGTGAGAGCGCCCTAGGGGCGCAAGAGGACCTTCCCGGTCGTCGGATCTCCGCCGCCCACCAGCGCGACCGCCTCACGGAACCGTTCCAGCGGAAACTCATGGGTGATCAGGGGGGCCGGATCGAGCAGACCGATACTGAAGGCGCGCACCGCGTCGCTCCAGGCCGACGACGGCGCCCCGAAGACGCTGCGCACCTCCAGCGCGCTCAGCGACAGGCGCACCGGATCGATGCCGGTCGCGCCCGGGGCGAACATCCCGGTGAGGACGACTCTGCCGCCCCTGCGGGCCAGGAGACACGACGAGGCGGCGGTGCTCGGCGCGCCCGCCGTCTCCACCACCAGATCGAAGCGGCCGGCCGCCGACCGCGCCTCGTCCGGGGTGAGCGCCTCGGCCGCCCCGAACCGCAGCGCCTGCTTCCCCCGGGCGGTCCTCGGGTCGACGACGGTCAGCTCGGCCGGTGAGGCGGCGGCCAGCAGCTGGACGGCGAGCAGCCCCAGGGTGCCCGCGCCGACGACGGCGATCCGCTCGCGGGGGCGGGGCCGCCCGGCGCGTACCGCCGAGGAGATCACCGCGGCCGGCTCGATGAGCGCGGCGGCCCGCAGATCGGCGTCGTCGTTCAGGAGGTGCAACAACCGGGCGGGTACGGTCACATGGTCCGCGAAGGCGCCCGGTTCCGTGAACCCCGTCTCGGCGTAGCCGCCGGTGCAGAGATTCGTCTCGCCGTACCGGCACCGCTCGCAGAAGCCGCAGGAGCGAAAGCCCTCGGCGACGGCCTTGCGGCCGATCAGGTCGGCGTCCACGCCCGCGCCGACCGCTTCCACCGTCCCGGACCACTCATGGCCCGGTGTGACCGGATAGCGCACATAGGCGGCGTCGCGGTGCCCGTCGTACACCTCGCGGTCGCTCATGCAGATGCCGGCGGCGGCGACCCGCACCCGTACCTCGCCCGGGCCGGGAGGCGTGATGTCACGCTGTACCAGGCGGTGCCGGCCCGGGGCGTCGACCACCACGGCGCGGCTCACTTCGGCGCCCTCCGCTCCCAGCCCTCGGCCCACAGATCGAAGCGGGCGCGCTGCTGCGGGAACTCGGCCGCGGCGTCCACATCGAGCTCGACGCCGAGCCCCGGCGCGTGCGACACCTCGAAGCAGCCGGTCTCCGGATCGACCTGGGGAGCGCCCCGGACCACCTTCTTGATCTCGGCGTCCGCGAAGTCGTTGAAGTGTTCCAGGATCTTGAAGTTGGGTGTGCACGCCGCCAGTTGGAGCGAGGCGGCGGTGAGCACCGAGCCGCCGACATTGTGCGGGGCGACCAGCGTGTAATGGGTCTCGGCGGTCGCGGCGAGCTTCCTGGTCTCCAGGATGCCTCCGATGTGCCCGAGGTCCGGCTGGATGATGTCGGCGGCCTGCGACTCGAAGAGCTCACGGAACTCGATCCGGTCGTGGATCCGCTCGCCCGTCGCGATCGGCAGGTCCACCTTCTCCGCGACCTTCTTCAGCGCCTTCAGATTCTCCGGAGGGACCGGCTCCTCCAGCCACGCCGGACGGAAGGGCGCCAGTTCCTTCGCGAGACGTACCGCCGTGGAGGGGCTGAAGCGGCCGTGCATCTCCAGCATGAGCTCCGTGTCGGGCCCGATCGCGTCGCGGACGGCCTCGATCAGCGACACCGCGTACCGTGACTGCTCGGCGTCCAGCTCGAAGTGACCGGTCCCGAAGGGGTCGATCTTCAAGGCCCGGTACCCGCGCGCCACCACTTCTCGGGCCGCCTTGTGGTACGCCTCCGGGGTGCGCTCGGTCGTGTACCAGCCGTTCGCGTACGCCTTGACGCGGTCCGTCACCCGGCCGCCGAGCAGTTGCCACACCGGCACGCCCAGCGCCTTGCCCTTGATGTCCCAACAGGCCATCTCCACCACGGCGATCCCCGACATGACGATCTCGCCGGCGCGGCCGTAGTCGCCGTACTTCATCCGCCGCACGAGGTCCTCGACGGCGAAGGGGTCCGATCCGGTGATGTGGTGCGAGGCGGCCTCGCGCAGATAGCCGAGGAGTGCGTCGGTGCGACCGAGCATCCGGGTCTCGCCGACACCGGTGAGCCCCTCGTCGGTGTGGACGACCACGTAGGTGAGATTGCGCCAGGGAGTCCCGACGACATGTGTGCTGATTCCCGTGATGCGCACGGCAGTTGCCCCTCGGTGTGTTCGAAATTTCGTCACACGTTCGAAATCTTGGCGAGACCGTAATCAGAGGGTTCCGGGGTGTCAATGGTTCACGCGTGAACTGGTTTGCGGGCCAGTGGAAAGCCCCGCGGCGTGTCCAAGGGTCTTCCGCTCGTCGGGTCGGTCGCGTACGTCCATTGCCCGTCGAACGCACCTGT
Source organism: Streptomyces sp. NPDC038280 (assembly GCF_055600045.1). Taxonomy (NCBI): domain Bacteria; kingdom Bacillati; phylum Actinomycetota; class Actinomycetes; order Kitasatosporales; family Streptomycetaceae; genus Streptomyces; species Streptomyces sp. NPDC038280. The sequence continues at coordinate 433,506 of NZ_JBVJYZ010000001.1, read as the reverse complement.
GATTACCCTGTGTTCGCCATACCGGTCACTGGCCGGAATATCGAACAGCGAGGGTGGGGGACGGATCATGGGGCGACTTGTTCCAGCGGTGGCCAGGGCGTTCGACATATTGGAGTTGTTCCTGCACGGTGACGCGTCCCTCTCCGCGCCCGAGATCACCCGCAAGCTCCAGCTCCCGCGCACCACCGTGCACGAACTGCTCTCCACTCTCGCGGCCCGCTCCTATGTCGTGCCCGTCACCGGCCAGCCCGGCCGCTATCGCCTCGGTGTGCGCACCTATCAACTCGGCAGCCGGTACGCGGAAGACCTCGATCTCGCCGCCGAGGGGCAGACCGTCGCCCGGGAGGTCGCCGACACCTGCGGCGAGACGGTGCATGTGGCGATCCTCGAGGACGCGGACGTCATCTACATCGCCAAGGTGGACTCGACCCACGCCGTCCGGATGGTCTCCGCGGCGGGCCGCAGGCTGCCCGCCCACTGCACCGCGGTCGGCAAGATGCTGCTCGCCTCGCTCCCCGAGGCGGAGTCGAACGCACGGATCGAGGCCCGCGAACTGGTCGCCATGACCCCGAACACCCTCACCTCCCCGGACGCCCTGCGCGCCGCCCTCGCCGAGATACGGGCGCGGGGCAGCGCCGTCGAGCACAGCGAGTCCAACCCGGACGTCAGCTGTGTCGCCGCCCCCGTGCGGGACAGCGCCGGACGGGTCGTCGCCGCGCTGTCCATCTCCGTCCCCAAGGTCCGCTGGAGCGAGGACCGCCAGAGCGAGCTCACCGAACTCGCCACCAAGGGCGCGGCCGACCTCTCCCAGCGGCTCGGCCACCGGGCCGCGCGGTGAGCCGCCCCCAGCCCGCGGGGGCCGGCAGGTGAGCGCCGCGATCGAGGTCGCCGTGCGCGCGTACGCCTCGCTCGGGGAGGGCCCCACCTGGGACCCGGCCGGTGAGCGGCTGATCTGGGTCGACATTCACGGCTCGCGGATCCACACGTACGCCCCCGGCAGCGGCCGGCGTACGGTCATGGCCACCGAACAGCACATCGGCGCGGCCAAACCCCGCCTCGGAGGTGGGCTCGTGGCCAACCTCAGGGACGGCATCGGGCTGTACGGTCCGGACGGATCGTTCTCCTGGCTGCGGCGCGACCCCTCCCCGGGGCGACGCGGGAACGACGCGGCCGTCGCCCCCGACGGGTCCCTCTGGGCTGGAACCATGCGCGACGACGAACAGCCCAGCGGCGGCAGCCTCACACGGATCGCGCCGGACGGCGCCGCCACCGAGCTGCTCGGCGCGGTCACCGTGAGCAACGGCATCGGCTGGAGCCCCGATGGCACTGTCACGTACTACGTCGACAGCCCCACCGGGAGGGTGGACGCACTCCGCGTCGAGGGTCAACGCGTCGTGGAGAGGCGCGAGTTCGCGGCCGTCGAGCCGGGAGCCGGCTTTCCCGACGGGCTCACCGTCGACGCCGACGGCTGTGTGTGGGTCGCGCTCTGGGACGGTGCGCAGATCCGCCGCTACACCCCGCGCGGTGAGCTGGACCGGGTCGTCGACCTGCCCGTACGCCGCCCCACCGCCTGCGCCTTCGGCGGACCGGGGCTGCGCGACCTGTACATCACCACGGCCCGTACGGGCCAGGCCCGCCCGCACCCGCTGTCCGGCTCCCTGCTGGTGCTTCCAGGCATCGGCCAAGGAGTCGCGGGGACCCCGTTCGGCGGCTGAGAGACCGGCCGCTCCTGCCCCTGCCCCGCCCAGAGCCCCGCTCAGGCGCTCTTGCGTGCCACGACCAGACGGCAGCGCGGGCTGCCGTCCGGGCGCGTGCCGAGGTCGGGCAGTGGCAGCAGGCGCACGTCGAAGCCCGCGCCGGTGAGCCCGGCGCGCACCTGCGAGAGGCGGAACGTGCGGTAGTACATGACGAATCGCGGCCGCCACAGCGCGTTGCGCACCCGCATCGCCGCGTCGAAGCCGAGGAGGGCCCAGTACGGCAGCGAGCCGACCGGCGGGGGCGCGGGCAGCGGGAAGACGAACACCCCGCCGGGGCGCAGCGCAGCGTGGACCTGGGCGAACAGGCCGGGCTGCTCCCGGGGCAGGAAGTGCCCGAACGCGCCGAAGCTCACGGCCAGATCGAAGACCGGACCGAAGGGCAGCGCCCGCGCGTCGGCCCGCACCCAAGCGGCCCCGGGGTTCGAGGCGCGGGCGCGCGCCAGCATGCCCGCGCTGAAGTCGACGCCCGTGACCTGGCCGTCGCACACCCGTCGCAGCATCCCGACGCCGGCACCGGTGCCGCAGCAGACGTCAAGGCCGTTGCCGAACGGTCCGAGCGGGCGTAGCCCGTTCTCCACCGCGTCGAGGACGCGGTCCGGAGTGCGGAAGGGAGTCTCGTCGAACTTCGGGGCGAGCAGGTCGTAGCCGTGCTCGATCGACGACAGCGCCTGGACGGCGAGCTCGCGGACGGTGGGGCCCTGTGGGGTGAACATCGGTGTCAGCGTAACCGTGCACGGGGACAGTCGGCCGCAGCTCCGGCCCCAGTCGTCGCGATGGCCTCGCGGGACAGCCGACAGTGCGTCACCGGCGGACGGCCGGCAGTACCGCCCTCGGCCACGGCCCGGGATACGGCCGCGCCCGCCACTCGCGCGGATAGCCGACCGACACCTCCTCGAAGCGCACCCCGTCGTGCCATGTCGTACGGGGAATGTGCAGGTGCCCGTACACCATCACCTCGACGGGGAACCGGCGGTGCCAGTCCGCCGTCAGCTCGGTGCCGCACCACTGGGCGAACTCGGGATGGCGCAGGACGCGCGTCGGCTCCCGTACCAGCGGATAGTGGTTGACCAGGACCAGACGCTCGTCCGGTCCCAACTCCAATGCGGCGAGCCGTTGTTCGGTCGCGGCGACCCTGGCGCGGCACCAGTCGTCGCGGGTCGGCAGCGGGTTCGGGTGGAGCAGGTACTCGTCGGTGCAGACGATGCCGTTGGTGTGCGCGAGGGCCAGCGCCTCCTCCTTCGTCGCCGTTCCGTCCGGACGGAAGGAGTAGTCGTAGAGGAGGAACAGGGGAGCGACCGTGACCGGCGGACCGTCCGGACGCTTCCACACCGGGTAAGGGTCCTCCGGTGTGACCACCCCGAGGCCACGGCACAGCTCCACGAGACGGCGGTAGCGCTCCTCGCCGCGCAGGGTCACCGGGTCGCTCGGGTGCGTCCAGAGCTCATGGTTGCCGGGCGCCCAGACCACCGTGGCGAACCGGGAGGCGAGCGTGCGCAGGGCCCATTCGATGTCCTCCATGAGCTCACCGACATCACCGGCGACCAGCAGCCAGTCGGTGTCCTCCGTGGGCCTCATGGACTCGACGATCCGCCGGTTGTCCGGGTGTCCGATGTGCAGGTCACTCACCGCGAGCAGGCTGCCCATGTCTGCCGTCCCCCTCCTTGCCCGGCTCGGCCCGCGCGGAGCCATGGGACCTCACACTAGCGACGCCCGGTCACTCGCTGTCCCCGAGCGGGACGGGGGAGGGGGCCGCGGAGGCGGGCGCGCGCCGACGGGGCTCAGAGCGAGGTGCGTACCGGGGGCACGGTCCAGGCCGGGGCGATGCCGGTGAGCTGGCAGGTCAGGAGATAGAGCGGGATCGGCGGGGTGTACGGCGAGGCGCCGTCGGGCCGGTGGATCAGGCGGGGGCGGCGGTCCGGGACGTACGCGCCGGGGGCGTAGCAGGCGGGCAGTGGCCAGATCAGGTCGGCGTCGGAGCCCGCCGGGACGATCCACCACCACCAGTCGCTGTCCGCGTAGACGCAGCCGTTGGCGGGCAGCCGCGAGAGCACCCGGAATCCGTGCCGCGCGGGCACGCCGACCGCGTCGGCCCCGAGCGAGGCCGTCAGGCCCGGGGGCAGCGCGAGGCGGACTTCGCCCAGGTCGGATGCGTGATCAAGGCCCCGTCCGGACGGTCGGTCGGGCGCCTCGTGCATCCGGCGGGCCCGGGGCGACAGCAGGGTCGCCATGGACCTCAGCACGGCTCCTCCAGCCCGTGGGCCAGCTCGGCCCAGACGGTGCGGCCCGCTCCGTGGCCGGTGTGGTGCGCTCCCCAGGCGCTGCACAGTGCGTCGACGAGCAGCAGTCCGCGGCCCCGCTCCTCCTCGCCGCCGAGACGCAGATGCGGACCGGCCGGCCCGCCCTCGTCCCGTACCGCTATGCGCAACTGCTCGGCACCGGAGAGGAGTTCACAGATCACGCGCCGACTGGCGGTGTGCATCACGGCGTTGGTGAAGAGTTCGGAGACGACCAGGGTGACGGTGTCGCGGACGTCCTCGACGACTCCCCAGAGGGTGACCCGCTCGTGTGCGAGATGCCGGGCCCGGGCGACCGCGTCGGCGCGGGCGGGCAGATCGAAGGCGAAGTGCCGGCGGCGGTGGTGCTCGATGCGCCCGACGACATCCCGTGTGTCGGTGTTCCGGTCGGTAGCCCGGTCGTCGCCGTCCTGTGCCCGAGCGTCCATGAGCCAGGGTGTGAGGGCATTACCAGAAGCCACGACCGATTCCTAACAGTGGGGAAGCAGTGCCGTACGTCGCGTCGCCTCTCGTGTGACAGTGCGCGGCAGCCGCGTGTACTGGTTCACCGGAACACTTTCCTCCCGTCACGGACACTTGGCAAGTAGCACTGTGAAAATTGCAGAGTGCGGTGTCCTCAGTGGCGCGCGCATGGCAGACTCCGTCGAGGACAACGAGAACAGGGCGTCGGGGAGGTCTGGAGTGAGCGAGCCGCGGTCCGCCCCCACCGTGGGACAGGTCGTCCTCGGCAAACGTTTGCAGGACCTGCGGGAGCGGGCCGGCCTGAGGCGGGAAGAGGCCGCGAAGGTCCTCCGGGTGGCCCCGGCCACCATCCGCCGCATGGAGACCGCGGAAGTCGCGCTGAAGATTCCCTACGTCCAGCTCCTGCTCAAGGCGTACGGCATCACGGACGACGAGGCCGACGGCTTCGTCGCCCTCGCGGAGGACGCCAACCGGCCCGGCTGGTGGCAGCGCTTTCACGACGTCCTGCCGGGCTGGTTCTCCATGTACGTCAGCCTGGAGGGGGCCGCGAGCCTCATTCGGGCGTACGAACCGCACTTCGTTCCCGGTCTCCTGCAGACCGAGGACTATGCCCGCGCCATCCTGCGCAGCGGTGCCGTCGGCGACAGCCGGGCCGAGGACATCGAGAAGCACGTCGCGCTGCGAATGGCTCGGCAGTCCCTGCTGACCAGGGACGACGCGCCGAAGCTCTGGGTCATCATGGACGAGACGGTGCTGCGCCGCCCGGTCGGCCGCGGCCCGGACGTCATGCGCGGTCAGCTCGACCGCCTGATCGAGGCGGCCGAGCTTCCCCATGTCACGCTGCAGATCGCGGAGTTCGCCACGGGACACCATCCCGGCACCTACGGACCGTTCGTCCTCTTCCGCTTCGCCATGCCCGAACTCCCGGACATGGTCTACAGCGAGTACCTCACCGGCGCCGTCTACCTCGACGCGCGCCCGGAGGTCGCCTCCCACCTCGAGGTGATGGACCGGATGGCGGCCCAGGCCGCGACCGCACAACGCACGAAGGAGATCCTCAGGGGTCTCCGCGAGGAGCTGTGAATGGATCGCATATACAACGGCATGCCGGCCGCGGAGCTCGGTGCCGAGGGCTGGCACAAGCCGTGGAGCGGCGGCAACGGCGGCAGCTGCGTCGAGGCCATGAAGCTGGCCGACGGCAGGGTCGCCGTGCGGCAGTCGGCCGACCCCGACGGCCCCGCGCTGATCTACACGCACGGCGAGATCGCGGCGTTCATCGAGGGAGCCAAATCCGGACAGGCGGACTTCCTCCTCACCTGACCCTTCCCCTGGGTACCCGCCGTCACGTACGCATCTACATGTAACAGCAGTCCCTTCCGCAGACCCTGGAGTGTGAGATGACCGGGCAGGACCCAGCCGTACGGATCGACACCAGCAAGCCGCACCCGGCGCGGATGTACGACTGGTTCCTCGGCGGCAAGGACAACTACCCGGTCGACGAGGAGATGGCCCGTCAGCTGCTCACCCTGGACGCCCGGGGCCGCGACATGGCGCGGGTCAACCGGGCGTTCATGCACCGGGCCATCCGCTGGCTCGGTGCCAACGGGGTGCGCCAGTACCTCGACGTCGGCACGGGCATCCCGACCGAGCCGAACCTTCACCAGATAGCCCAGCAGGTCGCACCCGAGTCGCGGATCGTCTACTGCGACAACGACCCGATCGTGCTGGCACACGCCGCCGCGCTGCTGCGGTCCACGCCCGAGGGCGCCACCGAGTACATCCAGGCGGACGCCCGGAACCCCGAGGCGATCCTGGAGAGGGCCGGAAAGGTCCTTGACTTCAGCAAGCCCATCGCCCTGTCCATGCTCGCCCTGCTGCACTTCGTGAACGACGAGGACGGCGCGTACGAACTCGTCGGCCGGCTGGTGGACCAGCTCCCTTCGGGCAGTTACCTCGTCCTGTCCCAGGTCACCGGTGACTTCGACCCGGAGAACGCGGAGAAGGCCGCCGCGATGTACCGGGCGCGCGGGCTCACCCTCCGGCCCCGGTCCCGCGACGAGCTCGCCCGTTTCTTCGACGGCCTGGAGCTCGCCGAACCCGGAGTCTCGCTGACGGCCGAGTGGCATCCTGAGCTCGGCGAGCCCGTACCGGTCGCCGGCGACGCCCCGATCCCCGGCTGGGCCGGAGTGGCCCGCAAGCCCTGACGACGGGCGGTGCGCCGGGTTCGGCGCTCGCCCTACGGCTTTTCCAGATAGGCCAGTTGGGGGTGTTCGCTCAGGTATCCGTCGAGGAGGCGGCGAGCCACCGACACCGAGTCCACGAGCGGATGCAGCGCGAACGCCTTCACCGCCGTCGCCCGCGACCCGCTCTCGGCCGCCGCGAGGACCTCACGCTCGACCGCCTTGACCGAGGTCACCAGGCCGACCGCGTGAGAGGGGAGCGGGGCGACCGAGACGGGGTGGGCGCCCCCCGCGTCCACGAAGCACGGCACCTCGATGACCGCCTCCGCGTCGAGGACCGAAAGCGTCGTCCGGTTGGGGACGTTGAGAATGAGAGTGGCGCGCTCATTGCGGGCGATGGCCCGCATCAGGGCCAGGGCGACCTTCTCGTACCCGCCCGACTCCAGGTCCTCCTCGTCCCGCTCCCCGACCCCGGACGCCTCCCGGTTGGCCGCCATGTAGGTCGCCTCGCGGTCGGCGAGCGTCCGGTGCCAGGTGTCGAGAGCGGGCGTGCCCGGGCGGGCCATCTCGCCGTAGAAGCCGGCCTGTTGGTCGCGCAGGTACGCCCCCCGGGTCTTCTCGGCATGCTGGTAGGCGCTCACCGCCTCGCGGTTGAAGTAGTAGTAGTGCAGGTACTCGTTGGGGATCGCGCCCAGCGAGCGCAGCCACTCCGGGCCGAAGAGCTTTCCCTCCTCGAACGAGCCCAGCGCCTCCGGGTCCGCGAGCAGCCGAGGCAGCTCGTCCCGGCCGGCGATCCGCAGACCGCGCAGCCAGCCGAGGTGGTTCAGGCCGACGTAGTCGATCCAGGCCTCGTCCGGGTTCGCGCCGAGGACCCGCGCGACCCGCCGGCCAAGGCCGACCGGCGAGTCGCAGATGCCGATGACCCGGTCGCCGAGGATCCGGGACATGGCCTCGGTGACCATCCCGGCCGGGTTGGTGAAGTTGATGACCCAGGCGTCGGGAGCGAGCTCGGCGACGCGCCGGGCGATCCGTACCGCCACCGGCACGGTCCGCAGCCCGTACGCGATCCCACCCGCGCCCACCGTCTCCTGCCCGAGCACTCCCTCGGCCAGCGCCACCCGCTCGTCGGCCGCCCGCCCCTCCAGCCCGCCGACCCGGATCGCCGAGAACACGAAGTCGGCCCCGCGCAGTGCCTCGTCGAGATCGGTGGTCGCCGACACCCCGGGCGCGTCCGGCACCCCCTCCGCCTGCTCGTGCAGCACCTTGGCGATCGCCCCGAGCCGGCCCGCGTCCAGATCGTGCAAGGTCACATGGGTGACCCGGCCCTCCCGGTGATCGCCGAGCAGCGCTCCGTACACCAGCGGCACCCGGAATCCACCGCCGCCGAGAATCGTCAGCTTCATGCCCGTCACGCTACTCGGCGGGGCGCCCGCCCGGACGGGAGTGGATCACCCCAGGTCGAGTGCGTTGCGCAGACCGAGGCGGTAGCGCAGGCGGTCATGGCGTTTGAGGGGCTCCAGCGCGGGGGCGCGGAAGAGGGGCTGGACCGTGCAGCGCGGGGCGGGTGAGCCGGTGCGGTCGAGAAGGGCGTTGACCGCCTGGCGGGCCGAGGCGTTCGCCCCCTCCATCGTCGCCAGGTCGATGTCGACGGAGACATAGTCGCCTGCGAGATAGAAGTTGGGGATCGTCGTGGCGGCCTGCGGCCGGTTGTGGAGGGTGCCGACCGGGTGGATGAGGAGCTGGTCCTGGTTGGTCGGGTTCGGCGTGCCGATGCCGTCCACTCCCGGGTCGAGGAACCAGGAGTGCAGGGTGCTGTCCTTCAGGACCGTACGGCCGGTGTCGTTGAACGCGGCCTTGAGCTGCGCCCACACCTCCCGGGCGACCTCGGTGCGGGTGCACTGCTTGGCCGTCTTGCCGTAGAGCATCCCGGGCCTGTCCCATTCGGAGATGTCCACCGAGAGGCAGTCCACGGCGACGCCGTCGCCGTAGTCGGAGGAGAAGGAGCGGGAGGGCCAGTGCCGGGCCTGCTGAATGGCCGTCAGCGACCATGGGGAGTCGATGCAGTTGGCGTGCCCAGCGAGCAGCGGCGCGCGCTCGGTCAGATAGAACTGGATGCCCGTCATCCAGTCAGTCTCCAGTTTGTCGCAGCGGGCCAGCTGCGGGTCGGCCGCGCGCAGACCGGCGCCCCAGGTGCGCCGGGCGTGTTCCACCGGCATCGCGGAGATGTAGTGGTCGGCGGTGACCTCGTGCCGTACGCCCTGCGGGTCGTCGATCACGGCCGCGCTGATCCGTCCGGAGCCGTAGGCCATCTCCCGTACCGTCCAGCCGACGCGGAACTCGACGCCCAGTGACTCCAGATGGGCCACCCAGGGGTCGATCCAGGCCTCATTGGTGGGCAGGTTGAGGATCCGGTCGAGCGGTCCGTCGGCGCCGCGGCCGAGAGCGTTGAAGGCGAAGGCCTCCAGGAGGGTGGCGACGGTGCGCGTGCTGGCCTCCTCGGCCTTGGTGGCCACGATGTTCCGGGTGAGCCCGATGGCCAGGACGCGCTGGTAGTCGTAGCTCATCCGCTCGGCGCGGATGAAGTCCCACCAGGGTGTGCGCTCCCAGGTGTCGTCCCGTCGTTCGTCGCAGCTGGTGAGGAAGACGAGTCCCCGGTTGACGAAGTAGGCGGTCTCGTGCGGAGGGATGCCGAGGGCGGTGTCCAGGAGGGCGGTCAGGGCCCGGCGGATCTCGTCGAGCGTGAGGTCGGCCGGCTTGTGTCCGGGCCAGGGCAGCGGAATCCGCAGATCCTCGCGGCCGGTGCGGGCGAACGACATCTCGGCCGGTGCCACCAGGTTGTCCCACACCCCGTTGGCGTTGCCCGGGAAGGGAATGCGCCGCATGGTGTCGGGGAGGTTGTGATAGATGCCCGGGATGAAGCGGAAGCCGTGCTCGGCCGGGAGCGCTCTGCGGCCGCCCTTGGCGCTGTTGGGCACGTCCATACTGCGCGCCTTGCCGCCGAGTGCGCGGCGTTCGTACACGGTGACGTCGTACCCGCGCTCCGCGAGCTCATGGGCGGCGGTCAGACCGGCCACCCCGCCCCCGAGCACGGCGACCGACGGCGCCCGCCCCGGCTCGGCCGCGACGGCCGACGAAGCGGCTCCCAGGGTGACCGCCCCGGAGGCGATCGCGCCGGTGACGGCGGCGGCGCTTGTGACGAAGGTGCGTCGCGTACTGCCTGTACGGTCCATGCCCCAACCCCTTTACCGGCGGTAACTCTCCCATCCGGCGCAGGAATATACGGACGCCACCCCTACCCCGGAAGACGTGCGCGGGCCCCATTGCACATTGGCGCGATCGTGCGATGGCGCGATCCAGTGGGCTGCCGGCTGGGGACTGCCGGGCTCGTACCCAGCGCCCCGGCCGCCCTCCCCCTGCCCGCGCGGGACAATGGCCCCATGGCCCGTCGCATCAAACGCCCCGCCCCTCCCCGGAGCCCCGCCGTCACCGCTGGATCGGACTGCCCCTGCGGGCTGCCCGGTACGTACGGTGCGTGCTGTGGGCGCTTCCATTCCGGCGAGGCCGCCGCGCCCACCGCCGAGCTGCTGATGCGGTCGCGCTACAGCGCCTTCGTCGTGCGGGACGAGGCGTATCTGCTGCGCACCTGGGCCCCCGCCACCCGTCCCGATGACGTCGACTTCGATCGGGCCATGCGCTGGACCGGGCTGGAGATCGAGCAGGCGACGGACGGCAGTGCCTTCCACCGGACGGGGACGGTCACCTTCGTCGCCCGCTACAGCCACGGCGGCGTGCCGGGCGCGCTCCATGAGCGCAGCAGCTTCGAGCGCCACGACGGCGCCTGGGTGTACGTGGACGGTACGTTCATCGAGCCGTGACGCCCGCGGCCTAGCGGCTGGGCCGGACCGTCAGCAGCGGGTGATGGGCCGCCAGTACCTTGTTCGCCCGGGCCAGTACGGAGAGGGCCTGCTCTCGGTCCGCCTGATCCTCGGCGCACAGCGGCCCCCGGAACCGGTGGACCTCCCGCGCGGCGCACTCCGCGTCGACCTCGGCCTGCAGGACGGACAGCGGCATGCAGGAGCCGATCAGCGCGGCCACGCTGTCGGGGATCGGTACGGGAACGAGGGAGGAGGCGTACACGTGGAGTCCTTGTCTGGGGGTGGGCGTCATCTACATACCTACCGGACGCGCTTCCGTGTTCCTCGACAGGGATGTCTCCGCGCCGCAACCGTGCAGGATGATCGTCCGGGCGCCGGGCTCCGGCCGCGCCCCGGCCGCCGAAGGGGATCAAGAACGGTCCGTCACATTCCCGCAGGTGCGGGCCGCGTGGCGCGATCTTCGTGGTCGGCCGGCCCTCGGGATCGCCCAGACGTTCGCCGAACAGCCTGTCGGGATCGCGTGATTCACCGACTCCCACCCGGCCGCCGAATGTGAAGCATCTCACCCCCAGACCGACCGGTTCGGGGGAGTGCGCCCCCTCCGTGCGCCCCCTTCGCGCGGCTCGGTGAGCCGCTCGCTCCGGCGCGCTCGCCCTCACCTCACGACCCGTGGAGCCCCCGAACATCAGGCCCCGGGCGGCGTCAGAACCTGGGCGAGGTCGTACGAGACCGGCTCCTCCAGCTGGTCGTAGCCGCAGCTCTCCGGCTCCCGGTCCTCGCGCCACCGGCGGAACTGCGCGGTGTGCCGGAAGCGGTCGCCCTCCATGTGGTCGTAGGCGACCTCGCACACCCGCTCCGGACGCAGCGCCACCCACGAGAGGTCCTTCTTCCCGGTCCAGCGGCTCGTGGCCCCGGGCAGCCGGTCGCTCTCATGGGCGACCTCCTCCGCCCAGGCGGCCCAGGGGTGACCGTCCGGCGGATCCATCCGCAGCGGCTCCAGCTCCGCCACCAGCTCCTCGCGGCGCTTGGCGGTGAACGCGGCGCACACGCCGACATGCTGGAGCCGGCCCTGGCCGTCGTACAGACCGAGGAGGAGCGAGCCGACGACCGGGCCGCTCTTGTGGAAGCGGTAGCCGGCGACCACGACGTCGGCCGTCCGCTCGTGCTTGATCTTGTACATCAACCGGGCGTCGGGCCGGTAGGGAAGATCGAGGGGCTTGGCGATCACTCCGTCGAGGCCGGCTCCTTCGTACTCCTCGAACCACTGGTGGGCCAGTTCGGCATCGGTGGTCGCCGGTGCCAGGTGGACCGGCGGGTCGACCCCTTCGAGCGCTTCGACGAGAGCGGCCCGCCGCTCGGTCATCGGTGTGTCGAGCAAGGACATGTCGCCGAGCGCCAGAAGGTCGAAGGCGATGAAACTCGCCGGTGTCCGTTCCGACAGCATGGTCACACGTGACGCCGCGGGGTGAATGCGCTCGGTCAGCCGGTCGAAGTCCAGCCGCCCCTCGTACGCGATCACGATCTCCCCGTCCACCACGCACCGGTCCGGCAGCCGCTCCAGCAGCGCGGTGGCCAGCTCGGGGAAGTAGCGGGTCAGCGGCTTGCCCGTCCGGCTGCCGATCACCAGCTCGGGCCCGTCCCGGTGGACGATCGCGCGAAAGCCGTCCCACTTCGCCTCGTACTGCATCCCGGGCGGGATCTTCTTCACGGCCTTGGCCAGCATCGGCTTCACAGGCGGCATCACCGGCAGATCCATATGCTGATTGTCTGGTATGCGGGGAATGTCGGCGCGTCCTACGCTGACAGGCATGGCAGCCAAGGCAGCAGCGCTGGAGCTGGAGGTCGGGGACCGGACCGTACGCGTGTCCAACCCGGACAAGGTGTACTTCCCCGAGGCCGGCTACACCAAGCTGGACATGGTCAGCTACTACCTGGTAGTCGGCGACGGGATCACCCGCGCCCTGCGCGACCGCCCCACCACCCTGGAGCGCTACCCCGACGGGGTGACCGGCGAATCCTTCTTCCAGAAGCGCGCCCCCAAATACCTCCCCGACTGGATCCCCACCGCGCACATCACCTTCCCCAGCGGCAGAACAGCCGACGAGATGTGCCCCACCGAACCCGCCGCCGTGCTGTGGGCCGCCAACCTCGGAGCCGTCACCTTCCACCCCTGGCCCGTCCGCCGCGACGACACCGACCACCCCGACGAGCTGCGCATCGACCTCGATCCGCAGCCGGGAACGGACTACGCCGACGCCGTCCGCGCCGCCCACGAACTGCGGGCGGTACTCGACGAGGCGGGGCTGCGCGGCTGGCCCAAGACCTCCGGCGGGCGCGGCCTCCATGTCTTCGTGCCGATCGAGCCCCGCTGGACCTTCACCCAGGTCCGGCGCGCCGCGATCGCCTGTGGCCGGCAGCTGGAGCGCCGGATGCCGGACCGGGTGACCATCAAGTGGTGGAAGGAGGAACGCGGCGAGAAGATCTTCGTCGACTACAACCAGACCGCCCGGGACCGCACGATCGCCTCCGCCTACTCCGTCCGCCCCCGCCCGCACGCTCCCGTCTCGGCCCCGCTGCGCTGGGAGGAGATCGACGACGCGGAACCACGGGACTTCGACATCAGGACGATGATCGAACGGTACGCGCGGGTCGGCGACGTCCACGCGGACATGGACGACCACCGCTTCAGCCTGGAGACCCTGCTGGAAGTGGCCCGCCGGGACGAGGCGGAGCACGGCCTCGGCGATCTGCCCTACCCGCCGGAGTACCCCAAGATGCCGGGCGAGCCGAAGCGGGTCCAGCCCAGCAGGGCCCGGCACGACGACTGAGCGTCCCTGCCGGGCCCCGCGGCGCGCCTACAGCTCCTTGATGCGGATGTCGCGGTACGAGATCACATCGGTGGTGCCGTGGACCTGGAGGCCGATGTAGCCGGAGGCGTACCGCCGGCCGTCGGTGCCCGGGTCGTCCGCGCGCGCCGGGTAGAAGTCCTGCCCGCCCACGTTGTCGAACTCATTGATCAGCACACCGTTGCGGAAGACCGAGTAGTGCTGGCCCTCCACCCGGATCTCGTAGTCGTTCCAGGTGCCCTTGGGCGTCACCCCGGCACCGCCGAGGCCGACCCGGTCGAAGCCGTAGACCGAGCCCGTCTTGTACATGTCGCCGTCCGGCCGGTCCAGCACCTGGATCTCATGGCCGTACTTGATGGCGACCCACTCGGGCCGGGACTCCTCCGGGTTGTCGTGGACGTACGGGAAACGGACGAACACACCGCTGTTTGCGTTGCCGGTGCCCGGCGCGTCGTCCCGCCACCGCAGCTTCAGCGAGAAGTCACCGTACGCGCGCTGCGGGAACCACAGCATCCCGAGACCGCCCCTGGTGGTGCCGCTCGTCATCGTCCCGTCCGCGTTCAGACCGAACGAACCGCCGCCCACGTGCTGCCACATGGCGAACGACGCGGCCGTGCCGTCGAAGAGGTCCCGGTACCCGGACGTCTGGCCCGGCCTGCCGATGCCGGACTGCTTCGCCGCCCGGTAGATCGCCTTGTGCTCCCGGGTGTCGACGACACCGTCCGTGAGGAGCTTGTCCAGCACCGTGTCGACGTGCTTGAGGAAGAGCGCGTGGGAGGTCCAGGCCTTCTCGTCCTCGATCAGTTCGTTGATGGTGCACCGGCTGCGCGTCATGCGGTTCGGCAGGCCGGTGTCGACCGTGCCGACGATCACCGTCAGCCGCTCGTCGTACTCCGGGCAGTCGGGTGCCGGAACGCCGCCCCCCTCGGCGACGGTGAAGGTGGCCCGCTTGGCCGTCGAGGTGTTGCCGGCCTTGTCGGTGGCCCGGTACAGCACCGTGTGCGCCCCGACGCGGTCGACGAGAACGGGAGCGGTGTAGGCGAGGTACGGCCCGCCGTCGAGGGAGTACTCGATCTTCTCCACTCCCGTGCCGGAGTCGGTCGCCGTGACCGTCACTTTGGCGCTGGTGATGAAGGCGCCGTCCGAGTTCTTCGAGCCCGTCACCGTCGCGGTGACCTCCGGCGGCGTGGTGTCCTGCGCCGGTGGAGTGACGACGGTGAAGTCGACGGCCTTCTCGGCGGCGGCGTTCCCGGCCCGGTCGGTGGCCCGGTAGCGCACATGGTGCGTCCCGGCCTGGTGGGTCATCACCGGGGCCGTGTAGGGCTGCCACGCCGCCGAACCGAGCGCGTACTCGATGGTGTTGACGCCCGAGCCGGTGTCGGACGCGGTGACCGTGACCGTCGCCATGTCCACGTACTGGCCCTGTTCGTCCTTCTCGCCGCTGACCGTCGCCGATGTCTCCGGCGGGGTCGTGTCGTCCGTCGGCGGAGTGACGACGGTGAAGTCGACGGCTTTCTCCACGGCCGTGTTGCCCACCTTGTCGGTGGCCCGGTAGCGGATCTGGTGCGTGCCGACCTCATGGACCGTGACCGGCGCGGTGTACGGCTGCCAGGCACCGGCCGCGCCCACCGCGTACTCGATCCGGTCGACGCCCGAACCGGAGTCGGTCGCCGAGACGGTGACATTGGCGTGGCCGATGTACGCGCCGTCGGCGTTCTTCTCGCCCTCCACCTTCGCCGAGGTCTCGGGCGCGGTCGTGTCCTCGCCGCCTCCCGGCTCGGTGACGGTCAGGATGCCCTGCATGGAGCCATGACCGGGGATGGTGCAGTGGTAGAAGTACCGCCCCGGGGTCAGGGTGACCTCGACGGAGTGCCGACCGCCCTGGTCGTCGCCGGGGTTGGCGAGGATGTTGAGTGGTACGTCGTTGTTGTACTCGGGGTCCGAGACGTCGAAGGTCAGCGTGTGCGGCATACCGGTGGTGTTGCCGGTCGCCCTGCTGTTCTCGAAGACGATCGTCGCCGCGCCCGCCACCGCGGTGGTCGGGAACGACAGGTACCGGTCGATCGGATCGCCGGCGGTCCAGGTCAGGACCTGGGCCTCGGCCGCCACCGAGTCGTCCGTGCGACCGTACGCGGCGGTCGACGTCAGGCCCAGGACGAGCAGCAGCGAACCGAGCAGAGCCGTCCACCGGGTGAGGGAACGTCCAGGGGAATGCCGTGAAGAACGGTGTCTCACCGCGCCGCCTTCCTCGCGAGCTGATCGGCGGCCGGGGTCGGCTGGCCGCCCTTGTAAGTGATCCGCCACAGCGCGGACTTGGCGTCGGACGTGAAGAAGCCGCGTCCGTAGTCCAGGACGTACAGCGAACCGTCCGGTGCGAACTTCCAGTCCATGAGATTGCGGATGCCGTCGGCGCCGACCGGAATGATCTTCTTGAGCGACTCGGCGTGCACCGGCAGACCACCCTTGCCGACGGTCCTCGGATCGGTGAGCACGGCGTGGCGCGGCTGGTCGCCGTCGTAGAAGTCACCGACGAACCACTTGCCGTCCCAGTACTCCGGCCACTTCACCGTGCTCGGGCTCGACCCGTCGTACCGGTACACCGGACCGTTCATGGTCGCCTGCCCGCCGCCCTTGAGCCACGGCAGCAACAGCTTCTCCTCCTCCTGCTTGTAGCTCGGCACGCCGTTGGCGTCCCGCGGGTAGTCCACCCCGCCGCCCTGCGGCGAGTACCAGATGGTGTTCGGGGTGACGGGCGGCAGATTCACCAGACCGTCGTTGTTGGGGGACTCGTTCTTGGGCTTGGCGCAGTCGTACCAGCCGAGCGGCTTGGCCGGGTCGGGCAGATTGCGGTCACGGTAGGGCTGGTTGTTGCCCATGCAGTACGGCCACCCGTGGTTGCCCGGCCCGGTGATGGCGGCGAACGTGTCGTACTTGGCCGGCCCCCAGGTCGTCGAGGGCGCGCCGGCGTCCGGGCCGACCCAGCCCGCGTAGAGGATGTCGGTGGTCTTGTCGACGAAGATCCGGGCGGGGTTGCGCACCCCCATCACATAGATCTCGCCGCGGGTTCTGCCTCCGCCCTCGTCCTGCTCCCGGCCCGTGAAGAGATTCCCCTCGGGGAGGGTGTAGGTCCCGTCGTCCTCCGGGTGGACGCGCAGGATCTTGCCGTTGAGGTTGTTGGTGTTGCCCGCCGTGCGCCGGGCGTCCGCGAAGGAGACGCCCTTGAAGTCGGGCTCCGGGTTGTTGCCCGAGTAACCGTCGCTGAAGCGGGAGGAGTTGTTGTCACCGGTGGCGATGTACAGGTTCTGCTGGGAATCCCACGCCATGCCACCGCCCGCGTGGCAACAACTGTGGATCTGCACCGGCCACTTCAGCAGCACCTTCTCGCTCGCCGGGTCGAGAGTGTTACTGGCGAGGTCAAGGGTGAAACGTGACACGTAACGCTCGGCCATATGAGTGTCACGGTTGATCCGGGAGTGCGGTGTGTAGTGCAGGTACACCCAGCCGTTGGTCAGGAAGTCCGGGTCCAGCTCGATGCCCAGAAGGCCCTCCTCGACCTTGACCAGCTCGTCCCCTCCGCCCTTGTTGCCGAAGACGGTCAGGGCGCCCGCGAGCTTCACGGTCTTCGTCCTGGGGTCGTAGACGTGGATCTCGCCCCGGCCCTTGCCGATGTCGGGGTTGTTCCAGTCGGTGACGACCGGCTGCGAGGAGTCGGCGCCTCCCCGCCCGATGTAGAGCACCCGCCCGTCGGGCGCGGTGACCAGGCCGTGCGGTTCGCCGATCTGGTCGTTCCTGCCCGGCTGGTTGGGCCGGGTCAGGCGCTCGCTCGTGTAGTTGGCGTTGATGGTGGCCTTGCAGTCGGCCCGGGAGATGCGGCTCGCCCAGTTCAGGGCGCCGCGCAGATGGTCGCGGAAGTCGGTCTCCGCGAAGGAGTCGACCGTACCGCCCATGCCGGTGTAGAAGGACCGGCCGCCGTCGTAGTCACGGCACCAGGAGATCGGGTGATCCCAGCCGTTGGCGCTCGTACCGGGCTGGTACGTGCTCTCCTTCACCCGGGCCACGGTGTGCACCGAACCCGACGGATTCACCTGCCAGTTGAGCCACTTGTCCGGTCGCTTCCAGTTCAGCGGCAGTTGCTGGGTGGCGGGGTGCCGGCGGTCACCGACCTCGACGGTCGCGCGCTGCGCGGCCGTCGGGCCGCCGGCGGCCGGACGTGCGCCGACGAGCCCGGTGAACCAGTCCGAGTACGGCTCCGTGCGCGCCGCGTCGTGGATGCCCAGGAAGCCGCCGCCGGCCTCCATGTACGCCTCGAGACCGGCCTCCTGCTCGGGGTCGAGGACGTCGCCGCCGCCGGTCAGGAAGACGATCGCGTTGTAGCGGCCGAGCTTGGTCCCGTTGGTGAAGACGGAGGCGTCGTCGGTCGCCTCGGTGCGGAAGCGCTGAGCGGCCGGCCCCGACTGGCCGATGGCCTCGATCGCCGCGATTCCGGCGTCGACGGTCGGCGACTCGGCGGTGGCCGAGGCGTGGAAGACCAGCACCCGTACATTCGCGCCGCCCGGCGGGGACGTGAGAGACAACGTTGTCCTGGCGGAGTCGTGACCGCCCGGCTCCGGATAGGGCATGGCCCTGGCGGCGTTACCGCCGAGCAAGGACGCCGTCATCGCGCCGGCGGCCAGTGCCGCTGCCATCCCACGCCGTGATCTCGACCGATGATGTGGTGCGCGGTGCATGTGGTTCACCCACCCCTCTCAGGTCACAGCAAACGACGACGAAGCTAGACCTCTTTCGATGGCGCGCCAATAGGTACGGCAGTAACCATGCGAACTTTGTCCTGGGTGTGGATGAACGAGGGCCGTCCCGCTACGGTGTGACGCGTCCCCGGGGTCCCTCGCGCCCCTTCAACCCCCGTACACGATCTGGGAGTTCGGCATGGACCGACGGAGCTTCAACCGACGCCTGCTGGCCGGGAGCGCGGTCGCCGTGACGGGCGTGACATCGTTGTCGCTCGCGGCCGCGCCCGACGCGGCGTCAGCGGCTTCGGCCGAGACCCCACCGCCGACGGCTCCTGCGGGCGGCCAGGTGCGCCATATGAGGCTGTACGCCGAGAAACTGGCGGACGGTCAGATGGGATACGGCCTGGAGAAGGGCAAGGCGTCGATCCCCGGCCCGGTGATCGAGCTCGTCGAGGGCGACACCCTCCACATCGAGTTCGAGAACACCATGGACGTCCCGGCCAGCCTCCATGTCCACGGCGTGGACTACGACGTGGCGAGTGACGGCACCCGGATGAACAAGAGCCATGTGGAACCCGGCGGGACCCGTACGTACACCTGGCGCACGCACGCTCCCGGCCGCCGCAAGGACGGCACCTGGCGCCCGGGCAGCGCCGGTTACTGGCACTACCACGACCATGTCGTGGGCACGGACCACGGCACCGGCGGCATTCGGAAAGGCATGTACGGACCCGTGGTCGTCCGCAGGAAGGGCGACATCCTCCCCGACAAGCAGTTCACCATCGTCTTCAACGACATGACGATCAACAACAGGCCCGGCCATCAGAGTCCGGACTTCCGGGCGACCGTGGGGGAGCGCGTCGAGATCGTGATGATCACGCACGGCGAGTACTACCACACGTTCCATATCCACGGTCACCGCTGGGCGGACAACCGCACGGGTCTCCTGACCGGCCCGGACGACCCCAGCCGGATCATCGACAACAAGATCACCGGCCCGGCCGACTCCTTCGGCTTCCAGATCATCGCGGGCGAGCATGTGGGCGCGGGCGCGTGGATGTACCACTGCCATGTCCAGAGTCACTCGGACATGGGAATGGCGGGCCTGTTCCTGGTGGCCAAGACGGACGGCACCGTCCCCGGGTACGAACCGCACCATGGGGCGGCGAAACCGTCGGCCTCCGTCTCAGGCGCCCACGTGCACTGACCGCGTGCACGGTCACCCTGCGGCGACGACGGGCGGTGTCACCGGCCTCGGCGACCGGGTGCGGTGCCACCGGCCTCGGCGGTGGCGTGCGGTGTCACCACCACCCGCCCGGCCAGGCCGGTCCCCGGCTCCGTTCGGCCCTCACCACTCAGTGCGGCCGATGCCCGTCCCCGCACCGCAGTTGATCCAGCGGATGACGGCGGAGACCGAGGTCGTGTCCAGCAGCGACAGCGCGTCGATCGCGGAGGCGTCCCCCGCGCCGGGCGGGATCCCCGCCGCCGTCAGCGCCGCGTGCAGGTCGACGCGGCGCTGGTCGGCGGGCGCCAGGGTGTACGAGAGCCGGGTCCTGGCGTCGGGCGCCGGCAGCAGGAAGTCGTCCAGCTCGTCGGTGTACCGCCACTCACTGATCTCGGTGTGCATCATGAGGACCTCCAGGGGGAGTTGATGTCACCGGAGAGGCGCGGACGGCCCCGGCCGGTTCCGACCTCCCGCGCACACCACCGGATCGCAGCAATCCTGTGGTTGTCGCACGGCCGGGCCCGGCCGTGCGACGGCGACCGCCGCGACCGCGGCGTACGGGTCCGGTCCTGCGCCGCCCTGGTCCTACGCCGTGAGATCACCACTGATGTCGAGCACCGACCACTCTCCCGTGGACTCGTCCTGGATGTACACGCGTGGGCCGCGGCAGACCCGCCGGTGGCGCCCGAGCGGGCTCCCGTCCTCACGGACCAGGAGCCCCTCGCCCGCCGGCACCGCCGCGTCCTCCGTCAGCCGGCACTCGGTGAGCGCGCCGAACGTACGGCCTCCGACGAAGACGATCCGGTCGCCGTGCACGGCGAGTCCATGTGCGCCCCGGACCGGCGACGTCCGGGTCCGTACCTCGTCGTCGACGATCTCCAGCAGGGGAAACTCGTGGTAGGGGCACGCCCAAGCCGCGCCCTTGCCGACGTTGAGGGCGTAGATGTCACTGATGCCCCCGGTGCCCGGGGCGGGCACGTACCTCCACAGAGCCTCGCCGGTGCTGCTCCACCGCCGCAGCCCCGGCCAACTGAGCGCATCCTCGCCGAAGACGCCCTCGTCGAAGTAACCCGCCCACAGGTCCCCGGACTCGTCGGCGAGCAGATACTCGATGCCGTCCCCCACGCGGAACGTCCACGAGGGGCGTCCCAAGGCGTCGAACACCTGCACATGCTGTTCGTCGGGCGCACTGCGGGCGTCGGCCAGCACGAAGCCGCCGTCCGGCAAGGCGTCGACGCGGGGAGAGCGCGGAGTGACCGCGCTGAGCCGCGTCTCCTGCGTGTCGCCGTCGTCGACCGTCACCACCACGGCGTCGTACGGCCCGTGCTCCAGTGCCACGAGGCCGCCGAAGGGGCGGCTGTCGTACCACTCGGAGCTGACCAGGATCCGCGGATCGACGAGCAGCCAGTGGACGCGTCCGTACGCGTCGACCGTGCTCGTGATGGTCCGCAACGTCCGGTAGCCACGCGGCAGGCGGGCGTACGGGGTCAGGGGTGTGGGCTTCAGGCTGGGCTTCATGCTGCTCCTGGAGAACTCGGCGAGGGCTGGACGGATCCGTGGGTGTTCCCGGGACCCGGCGGCGCGTTGGCCGAGGGTGGCAGCGAGTGGCGCCTACGCGGCATGAGCCTTTCTGGTCGTCATGGTGTCGATCTTCGCCGAGACGGCGGATCGTACGCAAGGGTTCCTGATGCGCCCCGGTGGGATCCGGCGCAGACTCGGGAGCGCACCCAGGGACCCGTCGAAGGAGTGTCCGTGCTCACCTCGCCCTTTGCCACCGGCTCCCCGAACTGGCTCGACCTCGCGACCCCCGACATCGAGGGGGCCGAGGCCTTCTACCGGGGCGTCCTCGGCTGGGGCTTCCGGTCGGCGGGACCGGAGGCCGGCGGGTACGGCATGTTCCAGCTCGACGGCGGGACCGTGGCCGGCGGGATGACCGTCGCGCCGGAGCAGGGACCACCGGCCTGGACGCTCTACTTCCGTACGTCCGACGCGGACGCCACCGCGGCGGCCGTCCGGGCGGCCGGCGGTGCGGTCGCCCTCGCACCCATGGACGTCTTCGACATGGGCCGCATGGCCGTCTTCACCGACCCCGAGGGCGTCGGCTTCGCGGTCTGGCAACCCGGTACGAACGCGGGCCTCGACATGGTCAACGCCCCGGGTTCGCTCTGCTGGGTCGAGCTGTACACCCCGGACCCCGACGCCGCGATCGCCTTCTACCGGTCCGTCTTCGGTACGGAGACCACCACCACCGAGGTGCCCGACGACGCCGGCGCCTACACGATGCTCAACCCGGCCGGGCAGGGCGCGGAGGCCATGTTCGGCGGAGTCGTACCCCTCGACGCCGACCCGGTCGAGGCGGCCGACGGCCCCTCGTGGCTGCCGTACTTCGAGGTCGAGGACGTGGACCGGGTCGTCGGCGAGGCCGAGCGGCTCGGCGGCTCGGTCCGGCTCGCGCCGCTGGACATGGACGGCGTGGGCCGGATCGCCAAGCTCACCGACCCGTACGGCGCGCGTTTCGCGGTGATCAGGACCGCCCCCAGGGAGGACTGAGGGCGGGCGGGACTCGGGGCGTGTGACGTCGTGGGGCGTGGGACGCGGCAGGCGGGTCGCGGTCAGGCCCGGTTGTCGCGCCTCAGCCTGTGCCGCTCCTTCTCCGAGAGGCCGCCCCACACACCGAAACGTTCGTCGTTGGCGAGCGCGTACTCCAGGCAGGCCACCCGTCCGTCGCAGGCGCCGCAGAGCTGCTTGGCCTCACGCGTGGAGGCTCCGGGGGCGGGGAAGAAGAACTCGGGCCCGGCCTGCGCGCACAGCGCGTCCTCCTGCCAGGACAGTTCGGGGTCGGCGTAGATGGTGGTGTCGATCTGCATGCGGGACACGCTGCCCGGCGCTCATAAACGGGCCGTCAACGAACCATCAACGCGGGTCACAGCAGCACCTCCAGGAGGCGGCTCGGTCGCGGCGGTGCGCTGCTCGGGGCCGTGGGGTCCTCGAAGGCCACGGTCTGCCCGATGCCGAGCAGGATGTCGGTGTAGGCCTCGGCGAGGGCCAGTTCGGTCGTGGTCAGGTCGATGACGATGACACGGGAGCCGTGGGGCCGGGCGATGGCCAGCCGGGCCTGGAAGACGTCCCGCCCGGCGGCGGGCAGGCGGGCGGCGCGCAGGAGGTCCTCGGGCGGCGCGGCCAGTACATGGGTGGCGAGCGCGGCCGGGCGTCCGCAGGCGAGCGTGACGAGTTCACGGGTCCGCAGGGCGCCCATCGCGTCGGTCGCCATCCCCAGAGCGCACCGGGCCGCGGCGACGTTCGCGTGCGGGGAGCCGGTGTCGAAGTCCGAGAGGCACACGACCGACACGCAGATCCCGCCCCCGCCGACGCCGCTGTCGCCGCTGTCGTGCAGGCCGACGGCGGTGTGCATGACGTCATGGCGGGCGAGGCCGCCGAGGAGACTCAGCAGGGTGCGGGCCTCGCCGAGCCCGGGCGCGGTGGTGCACTCGACCTGCGTGTCGGCGTGGGTATGGACGTCGGTGCCGAGGTCGTCCGTGCCGAGGTCGTCCGTGTCGAGGTCGTCCGTGTCGAGGTCGTCCGTGTCGAGGTCGTCCGTGCCGAGGTCGAGGCCCGTGTCGAGGTCGAGGTCGACGTACCCCGGCGGCAGCCGGAACCAGAAGTCGTTCATGGAGCCCCCTAGCGTGCGGCGCGGACCCACGCCCGCGCCGCGCTCGTGAGATTCGGGCCGTCGGACCCTGCCAGCCGGGCGCCGTCGACGGCGCTCGCCGTGTTCCTCGCGGTCCCGTTCTCCTCCGAGGTGACCAGCCCCGTTCCGGAGGTGGCGACACCGGTGGCGGAGACGCCGACGAGGACGGGCCGCTCGGCGCGAGGTCCGGTCCGGCGCACCACCCAGTCGGTCAGCGGCTTCGGGGCTTCGTCGATGTGCCGCATCGCCGTACCGGAGCCGGTGGCGAACGTTTCGGCCCCGCCGCGGAGTCCCGCCGCCATGCCCCCGCCCGCGGCGCGGCCGGTCCGGACGGCCGCCGCCATGCCCTTGGCCCCCTGGGCGACCGCCCCCACGCCCGGCAGGGCGCCGACGGCGTCTCCGGCGAGGGTGACGGTCGCTCCCCAGAACTTCGCGTCGAGCCGGCCGTCGACCACCCCGCCCCTGAGGGCGGCCCGCAGCTGGGGATCTCGCGCGTGCGCGACGAAGGCCGCGAGGCTCAGACCGGCGGCGAGGAACAGTACGGGCACCAGGAGAGGTCCGGAGAGCAGGAACGCGGCCAGGCCGGCCACGGCCGACAGGAAGCTGAGGCCGTCCCCCAGATCCCCGTCCACCCAGTCCAGCAGTCCGCCCGTCCGTCCCGGCTCCTTCGGCGCCAGCCGGTCCGTTGCCTCGTTGAGGGACTTCGCGACCCGCCCGGCCCGCACCCGGTGGGTCTCCTCCAGCTCGCGGGCCAGCCGCCGCACGTCCTCGAGGGCCGCCCTCGCCCGGGTCACCCCGTCCGCCGCCGCCGTGAGATCGGCGGCCGGAACGCCGGGCGTGCCGCGCACTGTGGAGTCCGTGGCCTCGGCCTTGCGGACGGCGGCCGCTTCGAGGGCCGCCCGCGTCTCGTACGCCCGCGCCGTGGCCTGGTAACCCACCAGGTCGTCGTGCCACGCGCCCAGGCGGCCGGCCGCCTTGGACAGCGAGTGATGCGCGTTCTTCAGAAAACGGGGCAGATCGCCGTCGAGGGCTTCACGGAAGGCGTCCGCGGCCTCTCCCTGCCAGTACGAGGATTCGCCGAGCAGCTGGGCCACCAAGCGGTGGGCGGTGCCGAGCGAGGTGGCCGAAGCGGTGAGTTTGACGCGCAGGGCGGCGATCTCGGCGGGGCTGCCGGGGGCGGGGTCCCAGCCCAGGTGGGGGTAGGGGACCTCAGCCACGGCCGGCCCCTCCGTCGTGCGGGGCGCCGCCGTCACGCGAGAGCCCTCTGTCGTGCGGGACGCCGCCCTCCGGCGAGGCGCCGCTGTCATGGCGGCCGCCGCCGTCGTGAGGGGTCACCGCCCGGAACGCCGCCTCGATCGAGCGGTTGAGCTGGACGTACCCCTCGCGGCTGAGGTGGACGCCCTCGCGCACGGCCTTGATCCGGACGCCCAGCTGCTCCGCGCCGTACTTCCAGCGCTTCTGGAAGCCGTCGCAGGCCTCGTCGAGCTCGGGCGTGCCCAGCCGGTCGGCGCGGGCGTGCTCCAGCGCGCGTCTCGCCTCGGTGAGCGAGGTGAGGGATTCCCCGAGCGCGCGGGAGAATCGGCCCAGTTGATCGGTGTCCACCTGGAGATCGCGATGCATGGCGGACCACACTTGCAGATCATCGCCAAAGCGGAGAAATGCCGTCACTCGGCCGGGTGGCGGGGGCAACGGGCGCTGACACCCGGGCCCCCGTCACGGCCCGGGTCGTCACCTCGTGCCGCGGCGGCCTCAGCCGGCCGCGCGCGCCGCCATGCGCGCCTTGCGCGCCGCGAGCTTCGCGTCGAACTTGCTCGCCTCCGAGTCGAGCCCGCCCATGTACAGGCCGAGCTCCTCCTGCGCCTTGAGACCCTGCGGGCCCAGCCCGCCGATCTCCAGCACCTTCAGGTAGCGCAGCACCGGCTGCAGGACGTCGTCGTGGTGGATGCGCAGGTTGTAGATCTCGCCGATCGCCATCTGCGCGGCGGCCCGCTCGAAGCCCGGCATGCCGTGCCCGGGCATGCGGAACTCGACGACCACGTCCCGTACCGCCTGCATCGTCAGGTCGGGGGCGAGCTCGAAGGCCGCGCCCAGCAGGTTGCGGTAGAAGACCATGTGCAGGTTCTCGTCGGTCGCGATGCGGGCGAGCATCCGGTCGCAGACCGGGTCGCCGGACTGGTGACCGGTGTTGCGGTGCGAGATGCGGGTCGCGAGCTCCTGGAAGGCGACGTACGCGATCGAGTGCAGCATCGAGTGCCGGTTGTCCGACTCGAAGCCCTCGCTCATGTGCGACATGCGGAACTGCTCGAGCTTGTCCGGATCGACCGCGCGCGAGGCGAGGAGGTAGTCGCGCATCACGATGCCGTGGCGGCCCTCCTCGGCGGTCCAGCGGTGCACCCAGGTGCCCCAGGCGCCCTCGCGGCCGAAGAGGGTGGCGATCTCGTGGTGGTAGCTGGGGAGGTTGTCCTCGGTGAGGAGGTTGACCACCAGAGCGATCTTGCCGATGTCGGTGACCTTGGACTGCGAGGGGTCCCAGGCTTCACCGTCCTCGAAGAAGCCGGGGAAGTTCCGGCCGTCGGACCACGGCACGTACTCGTGCGGCATCCAGTCCTTGGTGACCTTGAGATGGCGGTTGAGTTCCTTCTCCACCACCTCCTCCAGCGCGAACAGCAGCCGGGCGTCTGTCCACGCTTCCGAACTGCCGAGGTGGGGAGAGGCGAGCGTCACGGGGGCTCCAGGGGGACGGGGGCAAGGGGAAATACCTACGGCTTCGTAGGTTACGAGACCGTAGGTTAAGGGGACGATAAGGGGTCGGCCAAGCCCTCTCGGCTCGATGTCCGGTTACGTTCCGTTATGCGTGCAGCTCACGGACGCGCACGGAGAGACACGTCACGCAGCCTTCGAGCTTCTCGAACTCCTCGATGTCGACCACGACGGGCTCGTAACCCAGATCCGCGAAGAGCTCCGCCGACTTGGGTGCGCTCGCCGCCATGAGGAGCTTTCCGCCGCCCAGCAGGACGACGTGGGACCCCGCCTCCTCCGGAACCGGCAGGAAGCGGGGGAACAGCGACGGCTGGTCGACGAGCGGCTCATGACCGATGACCGTGCCGTCCGGCAGCGCCGTCACGGCCGACTTCAGGTGCAGGACCCGGCTCACCGGTACGGAGACCACCCGGGCGCCCAGCGGCTCGAACGCGGCCCGCAGCTGCCGTGCGCCTTCCGCGTTCGTCCGCCCGCCGCGCCCGGCGTACACCGTGTCGCCGATCTTGAGAATGTCGCCGCCGTCGAGGGTGCCCGGCGCCCTGACTCGGTTCACCGAGCAGCCGAGCCCGGTCAGGGCCTCCTCGACGGCCGGCGTCTCCGCTCTGCGGGAGGGGGCGCCGGGGCGGGCGATCAGGGCGACGTTCCGGAACATCACGACGGCGTCCTCGACGAACACCGCGTCCGGGCAGTCGTCGGCCGGGTCCACCTCGACCGTCCGCCAGCCGTGCGCGCGCAGCGCCGCGGTGTAGGCCTCCCACTGCGCGAGCGCGCGGGCCGGATCGGCGGGGGAGCGCTCGATGTGTGTCACCAGTCCCTCGGCGAGGCGCGGGCCGGGGCGCCGGATCAGGGCGATTGGGCTGGGCACGGTCGTCCACCTCCTGAAGTCCCCGGATCAGCCGGGGTTCCCGGGTTGTCTGCTGCCCAGGCCCGGCCCGTCCACTCGGGGGCCGACTGTCCGGGGCGGCCGCGGGGCGGCCTCACGATCAGGGCCGCCCGCGTGGCGCCGTCGACGCGGGGCCGCCCACTCGGGGCCGACCCCTCAGGCCGTCGCGTACCCCTCCCGTACCTCCTCCGCCGTCGTGGGGCGCAGCTCGCCGTCGAGCAGCAGCCACCGGGTGATACCCAAGGACTCCAGGAACGGCACATCGTGACTCGCCACGATCAGCGCGCCCTCGTACGCCTCCAGGGCCGCGGTGAGCTTCCGAACGCTCGCCATGTCGAGGTTGTTCGTCGGCTCGTCCAGCATCAGGAGCTGTGGCGCCGGTTCGGCGAGCAGCTGGGCGGCGAGCGCGGCCCGGAATCGCTCCCCGCCGGACAGTGTCCCGGCCGGCTGGTCCGCGCGCGCCCCCTTGAAGAGGAACCGCGCCAGCCGCGCCCTGATCGCGTTGCCGGTCGCCTCCGGCGCGAACCGGGCGACGTTCTCCACCACGCTCAGGTCGTCGTCCAGCACATCGAGCCGCTGGGGAAGGAAGCGCAGCGGCACGTGCGCGACCGCTTCACCCGCGACGGGCTCCATGTCGCCGGCGATGGTGCGCAGGAGCGTCGTCTTGCCCGCTCCGTTCCGCCCGACGAGCGCGATCCGCTCCGGGCCGCGCAGCTCCCACTCACCGCGGACGGTGGCCCCGTAGCGCAGTTCGAGGTCCTTCAGGAGCAGGACGCCCCGCCCCGGGTGCACCGTGGTGTACGGCAGCTCGACGCGGATCTCGTCGTCGTCGCGCACCGCCTCCACCGCCTCGCCGAGGCGCTCCCGGGCTTCGGCGAGTCGCTCGGTGTGCAGGGCGCGGTGCTTGCCGGCCGACACCTGCGCCTCGCTCTTGCGGCCGTTGGCGACGATCTTGGGTACGACCTTGTTGTCGAAGCTCTTCTGCGCATAGCGCTTGCGGCGGGCCAACTTCATCTGGGCGTCGGACAGTTCGCGCTTCTGGCGCTGTACGTCGGCCTCGGCGACCCGCACCATGCGTTCGGCCGCCTCCTGTTCGGCGGCGAGTGCCCGCTCGTACGCGGAGAAGGAGCCGCCGTACCACGTCACCTCCCCGTCGCGCAGATCGGCGATCTGATCGACGCGCTCCAGCAGTTCACGGTCGTGACTGACCATGACGAGTACGCCGGACCAGGCCTCCACCGCCGCGTACAGCCGCCGACGGGCGTACAGGTCGAGGTTGTTGGTGGGCTCGTCGAGCAACAGCACATCCGGGCGGGCCAGCAGCAGGGCGGCCAGCCGCAGCAGGACCGACTCGCCTCCCGACAGCTCGCCGATGGAGCGGTCGAGGCCGATGTGCCCGAGACCGAGCTGGTCGAGCGCGGCCAGGGCCCGCTCCTCCACGTCCCAGTCGTCGCCGACGGCGGTGAAGTGGCTCTCGCGGACATCACCCGCCTCAATGGCGTGCAGTGCCGCGCGGGTCGCGGCGATTCCGAGGACCTGGTCGACCCGCAGCGTGGTGTCGAGGACCAGGTTCTGTGGCAGATGCCCGACCTCGCCCGCCGTGCGGACCGTACCGCCGGTCGGGGTGAGCTCTCCGGCGATCAGCTTCAACAGGGTCGACTTTCCCGAGCCGTTGAGGCCGACGAGTCCGGTCCTGCCGGGGCCGACCGTCAGCCGGAAGCCGTCGAGGACCTCGCTGCCGTCGGGCCAGGAGAAGGAGAGGTCGGAGCAGGTGATGAAGGTGGGGTGGGTTGACATACGGGTCTCCCGGTTGCTGATGAGGGCTGGGGCAACGGGTGAGACACCGGGCGACCGGTCGGGGAGTAGCGGGAACGGCTCGTACGCCGAGGTCGCACGGCACACACAGCGGCGCGAGGGGCGGCTGTGCGGCACGGTGTCTCAGACCTCAGACGAGCAACGTCCTACTCCGATCCGACGACAACAGGGCAACGAGGAAGACGCTACCCCTGGGGCGGAGCGGGAAGCCAGCGAATTAAGGGGAGCGGGAAGGCGGCGAACCA
Organism: Streptomyces sp. NPDC038280; assembly: GCF_055600045.1. Classification (NCBI taxonomy): domain Bacteria; kingdom Bacillati; phylum Actinomycetota; class Actinomycetes; order Kitasatosporales; family Streptomycetaceae; genus Streptomyces; species Streptomyces sp. NPDC038280. The sequence goes on along the minus strand of NZ_JBVJYZ010000001.1, from coordinate 404,746 downwards.
AGGGGAGGGGGAAGCGGGCGAATCAAGGGGACGCGAGCCGGCGCGTCACCGCGCGTCGCGCAGCAGCTCCGCCAGTTCGTGGTCCAGGTCCAGATAGTGGTGCTCGCGTCCCGACGGCACCAGGTGCTGGGCGCGCTCGAGGAAATCGCGCACCTCGGAGGTGCGGATGTGGACCATGGCCACTCCCTCGGGCGCGTGGAACTCCAGGACCGTGCGGTCGTAGCCGTACGGCCGTACCCGTACGTCCCCGACCCCCGCCGGCCGGTCCATGCCGGCCGCCAGCAGCTCGCGGGAGAACGCCCAGGACACCTCGACGCCCTCCAGCGTCGCCGGCGGCGGGAACGCCATGCTCACCGCGAACGGGTCCTCGCGGTCGTACCGCAGCATGGCGAAGACGGTCTCCATCCGGGGAGCGGATGCGACCATGCGGGCCTGGACGGCCTGCTCGATGACGATGGACACGGCCTGCTCCTCGCGCGCGGCTTCGGCTGACGCCTCCCTACACCGGGGAGGACGACGAAATCGGTCGCGGCGTGCATTGGAGGGGAGCGTGACCTGTGTCACCGCCATCGTTGTCATCGCGGGGCGAGGCGGGGCGGCCGGCGCCCGGGCCGGACCCGTCGGCTCCGGCCTGGGCCGAGGGAGGCACCCTGGACGGGTTCTGCCCGGTGGGCTAGCTTCCGGCGCCATGACGTCCAAGGGGAAGACGAGACGAATGATGTCGGTGGGACTGTGCGGGGTGGCGCTCGCCGCGGCCCTTGCGGCCACTCCGGCGCAGGCCGAGGGAACGGTGCCGGAGAGCGGAGGGCCGGGGTGGAAGCTGACCGACACGGGGACCGACGCGCGCTTCCGGGGGCTCGCCGCCGTCGACCGCGAGAGCGCCTGGGTCGCCGGATCGAAGGGCACGGTTCTGCGGACCTCCGACGGGGGCCGGACCTGGCGCGACGTGTCCCCGGCCGGTGCGGCGGACCTGGAGTTCCGTGACATCGAGGCGTTCGACACGAGGCGGGCCGTCGTCCTGGCGATCGGGGAGGGCGAGGCCTCGAGGCTCCTGCGCACCGAGGACGGCGGCGAGACCTGGACCGAGGCCTTCCGCAACGGCGATCCGAAGGCCTTCTACGACTGCGTGACGTTCTTCGACCGCCGCCACGGGCTGGCGATGAGCGACCCCGTCGACGGCAAGTACCGCATCCTGTCCACCGGCGACGGCGGAAGGTCGTGGAAGGTGCTGCCGAGCGAGGGAATGCCCGACGCGCAGCCCGGCGAGGCGGGGTTCGCGGCGAGCGGGCAGTGCCTGGTGAGTTCCGGTCCGAAGGACGTGTGGCTGGCGACCGGCGGCGGCGCGACCGCCCGGGTCCTGCACTCCTCGGACCGGGGCCTGCACTGGACCGCCTCCGACGCGGGCATCCCGGCCGGCGACCCGGCCCGTGGGGTCTTCGCCCTCGCCTTCCGGGACCGGGGCCACGGCATCGCGGTCGGCGGCGACTACCGCAAGGACCAGCCGTCGCCGCACGCCGGATCGGTGAGCCGCGACGGCGGCCGCACCTGGCAGCCGTCCACCACGCCGCCGCCCGCCTACCGGTCGGGCGTCACCTGGCTGCCTCACACCCGTGCCGCCGCACTCGCCGTCGGTCCCACCGGGACCGACCTGACCACCGACGGCGGCCGCACCTGGCGGACGGTCGACACCGGCTCGTACGACACGGTCGACTGCGCGGCGGACTTCGGGTGCTGGGCGTCGGGAGAGCGGGGGAGGGTCGCGCGGCTGACGCTCAAGGCGTCTTCGTGATCACGCGATCCGCCGGTGCGGCCGGTGCGGCGCTCTAGCCGGGCAGCTGCTCGCGGTACGGGGCGAGCTCCGGCGCGGTCTTGGTCGCGTAGAACTCGGTGATCCGGTACGCGCAGACGCCGCCGATGGTGAAGGGGTCGGCCGCCGTGATCTTCTCGATCCGCGCGCGGTCGTCCCCGACAGCCAGGATCACACCGCCGTCCCGCGGGTTCTTCCGCCCCGAAGCGATGAACACGCCCTCGGCGTACTGCGCGTCCAGCCACTCGACGTGGGCGGCGAGCAGCTCGTCGACCTGCTCGACGGGGGCGGTGTAGGTCAATTCCAGTACGAACATGATCAGCAGGTTACCGGGCGGGCGGGGAGCCGATCGGGCCGGTCCGAAGGGTGGGCCGGCCCGTAAGGTGGCCGTCATCATGACGATCATCGCAACTCCCGAGGACTGGCCGGCCGACGAGGCGACCGCCCGGCGCGTACAGGACGACCTGCGCGAGCGTGTCGTCCTCGACGAGCCCGGCCCGGCGCCCGGCACCGGAGTGGTGACCGGCGTCGACGTGGCGTACGACGACGAGCGGGACGTCGTCGCCGCGGCCGCCGTCGTCCTCGACGCCCGGACGCTCGACGTGGTCGAGGAAGCCACCGCCGTCGGCCGCATCTCCTTCCCCTATGTCCCGGGGCTGCTCGCCTTCCGGGAGATCCCGACCGTGCTCGCCGCGCTGCAGTCCCTGACCACGGGCCCCGGCCTCGTCGTCTGCGACGGCTACGGACGCGCCCACCCGCGCCGCTTCGGCCTCGCCAGCCACCTCGGTGTCCTCACCGGCCTGCCCGTCATCGGAGTCGCGAAGAATCCCTTCACCTTCTCGTACGAGCAACCGGGCGAGCGGCGCGGCGACTTCAGCCCCCTCGTCGCCGACGACCCCGAAGGCCACGAGGAGGTCGGCCGGGCCCTGCGGACCCAGCACGGCGTCAAGCCCGTCTTCGTCTCCGCGGGCCACCGCGTCACCCTGGAGACGGCCTGCGCCCACACGCTCCTGCTGACGCCCCGCTACCGACTCCCGCAGACCACACGCCTGGCCGACGCACTGTGCCGCCGGGCGCTGCGGGAGGCGACGGGCACGACCGAGGGCTGAGCGGCGCGGGCGAGGCGTCCCACCTCGTCACTCCGTTCCACAAGCTGAGTACGCGTACGGATATCCCCGGCCGATCACGGCCGACAGGCTGGGACCCATGACAACACCCACGCCTCCGCGCCCCGTTGAACGCGGCGTCATGACCGTTCTCATCGTGGCCGGGCTCGTCGGGCTCGGCTGGGTGGGGTCCATGGCCTACACCATCGCCGTCTGGGCGGCGGCCCTCTGACCGGTGCCGGGGGCGTGCTGAGAGTATCCGGGGGTCGGAAGGATCCGGCCGGCCCGGCGGGTCCGGGAGGCCCAATGGGGGGAATGGCGCATGATCGGCAGCTTGCAGTGTGTGGTTCTGGACTGTGCCGATGTTCAGGTACTCGCCCGCTTCTATCAGGGGCTGCTCGGCGGTGAGGTGAACCGCCCCGACCCCCAGTGGGCCGTCGGTGAGGGCTGGGCGACGCTGCATCCGGACGCCGGGCCGGTGCTGGCGTTCCAGCGGGTGGAGGATCACCGGCCGCCGGTCCACGGGAAGCCGGCACGGCCCCAGCAGTTCCATCTGGACGTCCGCGTCGACGATGTGGAGCGGGCCCAGCGCGAAGTGATCGCCCTGGGTGCGGCGTTGCTCGACGACGGGGGCGGCACGCGGAGCTGGCGTGTCTACGCCGACCCCGCGGGCCACCCCTTCTGTCTCGTACGCCACTGACGCGGAGGACTCAGCGCGCGTCCGCGACCCGGAAGCGGATGCCCGCCGCCCGCAGCCGCCCCAGCAGCGCGTCGCCCATCGCGACGGCCGTGGTGACCTGGCCGGCGGTCTTGGGCAAGTCGTCGAAGGCGAGACTGAGCGCCGACTCGGCGAGCATCTTCGCCGTCTCGTCATAGCCCGGATCGCCGCCCGACACCTCGGTGAAGACCCGGCGCCCGCCCCCCTCGCCGACGAAGCGCAGGGAGAACCAGCTGCGCTTCCTGCGCTCCTCGCTCGGCCCCTGGCCCGGTTCGTAACGGTCCATCAGCCATTTGCGCACGGGCGCGAGTTGGGCGAGCGCCACGCCCGCGCCGGCGGCTGCCGCGCCGCCGAGTGCCATCGGGAGCGTCCGCACCGACGCGTAATGGCGGTAGCGGAAGTCCGGACCGTACCGGCCGAGCGCGGCCGCCGAGCGGGCGACGACCTGCGGGTCGAGCACCGGCAGCGGCAGGGCCCAGGTGCCGGTCTCCCGGCTGAAGCGCGGGGTGCCCAGCGGGGCCCGGGCCCGCCGTCCCACCAGACGGGGCTCGTGCAGCCGGCGCTCGTGGGCGGCCCGCAGTATCTGCCGCCCGCGCCCCATCGCGGTCAGCGCTGAGGCGAACGTGCCGCCGGAGAAGACCGCGCCCGCCCGCACGAAGCCCTCGATCCGCAGCGGCACGTCCTGCGGCAGCTGCTGGACGGTGTAGTACACGCCCAGATCGCACGGGACGGAGTCGAAGCCGCAGGCGTGCACGATCCGCGCGCCGGTCTCCCGGGCGCGCGCGTCGTGCCGTACGTACATCAGGTCGACGAACTCCGCCTCGCCGGTCAGGTCCACATAGTCCGTTCCCGCCTCCGCGCAGGCGGCGACCAGGGCCTCGCCGTACCAGACGTACGGCCCCACGGTGGTGGCCACCACCCGGGCCGACTCGGCGATCTCCCGCAGCGAGTCGGGGTCCTCCGCGTCGGCCGTCAGCAGCGGGAGGTCCGCACACCCCGGCCAGGTCGCCGCGAGCCGGTCGCGCAGGCGCTCCAGCTTCTCGGGGCTGCGCCCGGCGAGGGCCCACCGGCACTCGTCCGGAGCTTGCGCGGCGAGGTACTCCGCGGTCAGCTCCCCGACGAAACCGGTTGCCCCGAAGAGCACCACGTCGTACGCCCGCCCTGTGTCCATCCAGCCCTCCGCGTTCACCCCGCGGGCCCGTGGACCCGCTGCTGTCGGAGGCGGAGCCTAGCGGTCGTCCCGGAGCGGGCGTGAGTCACTCCCCGGTGGAGCCGTCGATGCTCTCCCGGAGCAGGTCGGCATGGCCGTTGTGGCGCGCGTACTCCTCGATCAGGTGCGTGAGGACGTAGCGCAGCGAGTACGGCTCGTCGCCGTGGAGGCCGGTGATGTCGAGGGACTCGGCCGCCTCCACGGTGGCCCGGGACCGCGCGCACTCCTCGCGCCATATCCGGAACGCCTCGTCCGGATCGGCCCCCTCGACGTCGAACTCGGCGAACGAGCCGGGCTCCGGGCCCGGCCAGTGGGCGGGGGCCACCTCGTCCTTGAGGGTGCGCCGGAACCAGCTCCGCTCCACCTCGGCGAGGTGCCTGACCAGGCCGAGAAGGGAGAGGTCCGACGGCGGGACGGCCCGCCGCGTGAGCTGTTCGGCACTGAGCCCGGCGCACTTCATGAGCAGCGTGGAGCGCTGGAACTCGAGGATCCCGGTCAGGGTGGCGAGCTCGTCGCCGGAGTGCGGGGGCTCGGTGCGCGTGTGATCGTGTCGCATCGGCTCATCATGCCGACCGCCGGACCGGCCCACCGGGATTTTCCGTCCGGGATCAAGCGCTTGCTCGGCCCAGGGGCTTGTGCCGAGTGGAACGTGTTCTTAGCATCACTGCTGTTACATCAGTAGTGTCACAGTGCTGGGGGCTTGATGGCAGCGACAGGGAACGGTGGCGGCGGCCCGCTGGCCGGAGTGCGCGTGGTCGAGCTGGCGGGCATCGGGCCCGGGCCGTTCGCCGCCATGCTCCTGGCCGATCTCGGCGCCGACGTCGTACGGGTCGACCGGCCCGGCGGCTCCGGCCTCGGCATCGACCCGGCGTACGACCTCACCAACCGCAACAAGCGGTCCGTACTGATCGACCTCAAGGGTGACGGCGGGGCCGCGCGCGTCCTCGACCTGGTGGAACGCGCCGACATCCTCATCGAGGGATACCGGCCCGGCGTCGCCGAGCGGCTCGGGGTCGGCCCCGACGCGTGCCTCGCCCGCAACCCCGGGCTGGTCTACGGGCGAATGACCGGCTGGGGCCAGGACGGGCCGCTCGCCCAGCGGGCCGGGCACGACATCGCGTACATCGCCATCACCGGCACCCTCTCCATGATCGGTAAGGCGGACGAGCCTCCGACCGTGCCCGCCAACCTCGTCGGGGACTACGCCGGCGGCTCGCTCTACCTGGTCGTCGGCGTGCTCGCCGCCCTCCAGCACGCCCGCGCCCACGGGGAGGGCCAGGTCGTCGACGCGGCGATCGTCGACGGGGCCGCCCACCTCGCGACCATGATCCACGGCATGATGGCGGCCGGCGGCTGGCAGGACCGGCGCGGCTCCAACCTGCTGGACGGCGGCTGCCCCTTCTACGGGAACTACGAGACCTCCGACGGCCAGTACATGGCGGTCGGGGCGCTGGAGCAGCAGTTCTACGACGAGTTCATCGCCCTGATGGGACTGACCGACGAGGCGCCGGCCCGTAAGGACTTCGGGCGCTGGGAGGAGCTGCGGGCCGCCGTGGCCGCCCGCTTCCGCACCAGGACCCGGGACGAGTGGACCGCCGTCTTCGAGGGCTCGGACGCCTGCGTCGCCCCCGTCCTGTCGCTGAGCGAGGCGCCCGCGCATCCGCATCTCGCCGCACGCTCGACCTTCGTCGACCACGCCGGTTTCACCCAGCCCGCCCCCGCGCCCCGCTTCTCGGCGACCCCTGCCGCCGTGCGGAGCGGACCCGCGCTGCCCGGCGCCGACATGGACGACGTCGCCCGGGACTGGGACGTCCCGGGCATCGCGCCGTAGAAGGGGACAGGGGACACAGGGTGAGGCCGCACACCGCTTACAGGAGGACGAGTTGAAGCGCCAGATCTTCACCGCCGAGCACGACGCGTTCCGGGAGACCGTCCGTACCTTCCTCGACAAGGAAGTGCTCCCGCACTACGACCAGTGGGAGAAGGACGGCATCGTCTCGCGCGACGCCTGGCGGGCCGCCGGGCGACAGGGGCTGCTCGGTTTCGCCGTCCCGGAGGAGTACGGAGGTGGCGGGAACGCGGACTTCCGCTACAGCGCCGTGCTCGCCGAGGAGTTCACCCGGGCAGGCGCCGCCGGGCTCGCCCTCGGTCTGCACAACGACATCATCGGGCCCTATCTGACCGGGCTCGCCACCGACGAGCAGAAGCGGCGCTGGCTGCCCGGCTTCTGCAGCGGCGAGATCATCACCGCCATCGCCATGACCGAGCCGGGCGCGGGCTCCGACCTGCAGGGGATACGGACCTCCGCCGAGGACCGGGGCGACCACTGGCTGCTCAACGGCTCCAAGACCTTCATCTCCAACGGCATCCTCGCCGACCTGGTGGTCGTCGTCGCGAAGACCACCCCCGAGGGCGGGGCGCACGGACTGTCGCTGCTCGTGGTCGAGCGGGGGGCGGAGGGCTTCGAACGCGGCCGCAACCTGGACAAGATCGGCCAGAAGTCCCAGGACACCGCGGAGCTGTTCTTCCACGACGTCCGCGTGCCCAAGGAGAACCTCCTCGGCGAGCTCAACGGCGCCTTCGTCCATCTGATGACCAACCTCGCCCAGGAGCGGATGGGCATCGCGGTCGCCGGGATCGCCGCGGCCGAGCATCTCCTGGAGATCACCACCCAGTACGTGAAGGAGCGCGAGGCCTTCGGGCGGCCGCTCTCCAAGCTCCAGCACATCCGCTTCGAGATCGCGGAGATGGCCACCGAGTGCGCCGTCACCCGGACCTTCCTCGACCGCTGCATCGTGGATCACTCGAACGGGGAACTCGACGCGGTCCACGCCTCGATGGCGAAATGGTGGGCCACGGAACTGCAGAAGCGCGTGGCCGACCGCTGTCTGCAATTGCACGGCGGATACGGCTACATGACCGAATACCGCGTGGCCCGGGCCTTCACGGACGGCCGCATCCAGACCATCTACGGCGGCACGACCGAGATCATGAAGGAGATCATCGGCCGTTCCCTGCTCGGCTGACCCTCACCTCACCCTCCCGCTGCGTTGTCAGAAAGGCTCCAGACCAGTGAGCACCGAAGCGTACGTGTACGACGCGATCCGCACCCCGCGCGGGCGCGGAAAGGCCAATGGCGCCCTGCACGGCACCAAGCCGATCGACCTGGTGGTCGGCCTCATCCATGAGATCCGCGACCGCTTCCCCGGCCTCGACCCGGCCGCCATCGACGACATCGTCCTCGGCGTCGTCGGCCCCGTCGGCGACCAGGGCTCCGACATCGCCCGGATCTCGGCGATCGCCGCGGGCCTGCCCGACACCGTCGCCGGCGTCCAGGAGAACCGCTTCTGTGCCTCCGGCCTCGAAGCCGTCAACATGGCCGCGATGAAGATCCGTTCCGGCTGGGAGGACCTCGTCCTCGCCGGCGGTGTCGAGTCGATGTCCCGGGTCCCGATGGCCTCCGACGGCGGCGCCTGGTTCGCCGACCCCATGACCAACTACGACACCGGCTTCGTCCCCCAGGGCATCGGCGCCGACCTCATCGCCACGCTGGAGGGATACTCCCGCCGCGATGTCGACGAGTACGCCGCGCTCTCCCAGGAGCGGGCCGCGGCGGCCTGGAAGGACGGCCGCTTCGACCGGTCCGTCGTCCCCGTGCGCGACCGCAACGGCCTGGTCGTCCTCGACCACGACGAGCACATGCGTCCGGGCACCACCGCCGACTCGCTCGCCTCCCTCAAGCCCTCCTTCGCCGCCATCGGCGACATGGGCGGCTTCGACGCGGTCGCGCTGCAGAAGTACCACTGGGTCGAGAAGATCGACCACGTCCACCACGCGGGCAACTCCTCCGGAATCGTCGACGGCGCCTCGCTCGTCGCCATCGGATCGAAGACGGTGGGCGAGCGCTACGGACTCACCCCCCGCGCCCGGATCGTGGCCGCCGCGGTCTCCGGCTCCGAGCCGACCATCATGCTCACCGGTCCCGCGCCCGCGAGCCACAAGGCGCTCGCCAAGGCCGGACTGACCATCGACGACATCGACCTCGTCGAGATCAACGAGGCGTTCGCCGGAGTCGTCCTGCGCTTCGTCAAGGACATGGGCCTCTCGCTGGACAAGGTCAACGTGAACGGTGGCGCCATCGCCCTGGGCCACCCGCTCGGCGCGACCGGCGCGATGATCCTCGGCACGCTCATCGACGAGCTGGAACGGCAGGACAAGCGGTACGGCCTCGCCACCCTCTGCGTCGGCGGCGGCATGGGCATCGCCACGATCGTCGAGCGTCTCTGATCCCGTCCGTTCCCCCTCCTCTTCCTCTTTACGGAGAAGCAGCAATGTCAGTCACGAGCACCACCATCCGCTGGGAACAGGACGAGACCGGGATCGTCACCCTCGTCCTCGACGACCCCAACCAGTCCGCGAACACCATGAACCAGGCGTTCAAGGACTCCATCGCGGCGATCGCCGACCGCGCCGAGGCCGAGAAGGAGTCGATCCGGGGCATCATCTACACCTCCGCCAAGAAGACCTTCTTCGCGGGCGGCGACCTCAAGGACATGATCCGGCTCCGCCCCGAGGACGCCCAGCTCGCCTTCGACACCGGTACGGCCATCAAGAGCTCCCTGCGCCGGATCGAGACCCTCGGCAAGCCGGTCGTCGCGGCCATCAACGGCGCGGCCCTCGGCGGCGGTTACGAGATCGCCCTCGCCAGCCACCACCGGGTCGCGCTCGACGCGCCCGGCTCCAAGATCGGCCTGCCCGAGGTCACCCTCGGCCTGCTCCCGGCCGGCGGCGGAGTGACCCGCACCGTACGGCTGATGGGCATCGCGGACGCGCTGCTCAAGGTGCTGCTCCAGGGCACGCAGTACTCCCCGCAGCGGGCGCTCGAGAACGGTCTCGTCCACGAGATCGCCGCGACCCCCGAGGAGATGCTCGCCAAGGCGCGCGCCTTCATCGACGCCAACCCCGAGTCGCAGCAGCCCTGGGACGTCAAGGGCTACAAGATCCCCGGCGGCACCCCGTCCAACCCGCGGTTCGCCGCCAACCTGCCCGCCTTCCCGGCCAACCTGAAGAAGCAGCTGAACGGCGCGCCGTACCCGGCCCCGCGCAACATCCTCGCCGCGGCCGTCGAGGGCTCACAGGTCGACTTCGAGACCGCGCTGACCATCGAGGCCCGGTACTTCACCGAGCTGGTCACCGGCCAGACCGCGAAGAACATGATCCAGGCGTTCTTCTTCGACCTCCAGGCCGTCAACTCCGGCGCCAACCGCCCCCAGGGCATCGCACCGCGCCCGGTCCGCAAGGTCGCCGTCCTCGGCGCGGGCATGATGGGCGCCGGCATCGCCTACTCCTGCGCCCGGGCCGGCATGGACGTCGTCCTCAAGGACGTCTCCGCCGAGGCCGCCGAGCGCGGCAAGGAGTACTCCGAGAAGATCCTCGCCAAGGCGCTCTCCCGGGGCCGGACGACCGAGGCGAAGCGCGACGAACTGCTCGCCCGCATCACCCCGACCGCCGACCCGGCCGACCTCGCCGGCTGTGACGCGGTCATCGAGGCCGTCTTCGAGGACACCGCGCTCAAGCACAAGGTGTTCCAGGAGATCGAAGGCGTCATCGACCCGGACGCGCTGCTCTGCTCCAACACCTCGACACTGCCGATCACGGTGCTGGCGGAGGGTGTCGAGCGGCCCGAGGACTTCATCGGGCTGCACTTCTTCTCGCCCGTCGACAAGATGCCGCTCGTCGAGATCATCAAGGGCGAGCGGACGAGCGACGAGGCGCTGGCCCGCGCGTTCGACCTGGTCCGGCAGATCAAGAAGACCCCGATCGTCGTCAACGACTCGCGCGGCTTCTTCACCTCGCGGGTCATCGGCCAGTTCATCAACGAAGGCGTCGCCATGGTCGGGGAGGGCGCGGACCCGGCGTCGGTCGAGCAGGCCGCCGCGCAGGCGGGTTATCCGGCGAAGGTCCTCTCGCTGATGGACGAGCTGACGCTGACCCTGCCGAGGAAGATCCGCAACGAGACCCGGCGGGCGATCGAGGAGGCCGGCGGCACCTGGGCCGGACACCCCTCGGACGCGGTCATCGACCGGATGGTCGACGAGTTCGGGCGGACGGGCCGCAGCGGCGGAGGCGGCTTCTACGCGTACGACGAGGAGGGCAAGCGGGCGGGGCTGTGGCCGGGGCTGCGCGAGCACTTCACGCGCCCGGAGGTCTCGATCCCGTTCGAGGACATGAAGGAGCGGATGCTGTTCTCGGAGGCGCTGGACTCGGTCCGCTGCCTGGAGGAGAACGTCCTGACCTCGGTCGCCGACGCCAACATCGGTTCGATCATGGGTATCGGCTTCCCGGCCTGGACCGGTGGTGTCCTCCAGTACATCAACGGCTACGAGGGCGGGCTGCCCGGCTTCGTCGCGCGGGCGCGTGAGCTCGCCCGGACGTACGGGGAGCGGTTCACGCCGCCCGCGCTGCTGGTGGAGAAGGCGGAGAGGGGCGAGGTCTTCACCGACGCGTGAGGCCGGAGGGGCGGGGCCTTCACCGACGCGTGAGGGCCGCCGGGAGGGGCGGGGTCGGGGGCTTCACCGGCAGCCCGAGGCCTTGCCCTTGCCCGCTCGCGGGTCGCGTTCAGTCCTCCTGGCCGAACGCGGCCCGCAGCTCCTCCCGCAGCGACCGCTGGAACGCCGTGACCAGGGCCTGGATCACCATCGGCTGCATGTGCGCCGAGAGCGACTTCATCGCGGCGACATGGTCCGGGTCCGACTCGCGCTCCCGGTACGGGTTCCACACCTCGTCCCGGAACAGCCGCGACAACTCGTGCGCGGCGGCCCGGGCGTGCTCCAGCAGGACCGTACGGGAGGCGAGGATCGTCTCGTGGGCGATCGGCACGTCGAGCAGCTCGACCCCGAGCCGCAGCAGCGTGCCGTCGAGCCGGAAAACCTCCGGGTCCGGCCCCCGGTCCAGGACGCCCATCGCGGCCAGCCGGTCGATGTCCTCCTCGGCGAGCGGCCGACCCGCCCGGCGTTCCAGTTCCTTGCCGGTGATCTCCTCGGCCGACTCGGGTGCCCAGGAGGCGACGAGCGCGCGGTGGATGGCCAGGTCGTGGGCGCTGAGACCGGGCGGGAGCTGCTCCAGGTACCGTTCGATCGCGGCGAGGGTCATCCCCTGGTGCTGCAGTTCCTCGATCAGAGCGAGCCGGGACAGGTGCTCGGGGCCGTAGCGGCCCACGCGGCGCGGCCCGATCACCGGGGGAGGAAGCAGGCCGCGGGTGCTGTAGAAGCGGACCGTCCGCACGGTCACCCCGGCGCGGGCGGCCAGTTCGTCGACGGTGAGCGTCCGCTCCGCCGGCTCGGCTGTCTCGGTCGCCATGTCGGTGGCTCGCTTCCTGTCGCTCTGCTCGCTTGCTGCCGTGCGGGTTTCCAGTAGAACAGTATTGCTGTCTCACCATTGTTGTGAAAGTGCCCGATCACCGCGAGCGGGACGGCTCGGGTCCGGTGCGGCTGTCAGTGGTGGGTCGTACGGTAGTTCGCATGACGGGGATCGTGTACGTACAGGGGGACGCCACCGCGCCGCTGGGCAAGGGCGTCAAGATCATCGCGCATGTCTGCAACGACCTGGGCGGCTGGGGCAAGGGCTTCGTCCTGGCCCTCTCACGCCGCTGGGCGGAACCGGAGAAGGCCTACCGGCGCTGGCACCGGGAGCGGGCCGCCAACGACTTCGGCCTCGGTGCCGTGCAGTACGTCCAGGCGGGGCCGTACGTGTGGGTGGCCAACATGGTGGGTCAGCGGGGCATGCGCACGGGCAGCAAGGGGGTTCCCGTGCGGTACGAAGCGATCGACACCGCCCTCGCGTCACTCGCCGGCAAGGCCGCCGAGCTCGGCGCCTCCGTTCACATGCCGCGCATCGGCTGCGGGCTGGCCGGGGGGAAGTGGTCGCGGATCGAGCCGTTGGTGACCGAACGGCTGGTGGCGACGGGCATACCCGTGACGGTGTACGACTACGCGGACTAGCGGGCCGGGCCATTCGGCGTCGACAGCGGAAGGTGACCCTCCTTCAGGGCCCCGCGGTCCCGAAGCCCTGTGACTGCCGCTACAGTCATGTGCTTGTTCGAATCCGGGCGCTGTGAAGGGGAGGGGCATGTACGCACAACTCCGGGAGAGAGCCGCCGAGTTGGCCGATGTGCTGTGGCGGGAGCACACCGTGTACCGGGAACGCGGCGGGGGCGTGGTGATACGCGGCGAGCACGTCCAGCGCTGGATCAGCCTCGCGCCCACGGGGGGACGCGACGAGGCCCTGGTCCGGGCCGGACGCATCCTCGAAGGAGGGACGACGGCCCCCGCGCGCTCGGAAATGATCGTGAGCCTCTCCGCCGGGACGAACGAACTCGCTGCGATCTGCCGGCGACTGCTCGCCGACGCCGCCGTCGACGCGGAGCCGCGCACACCGGGACCCGTAGGGGCGAAGAGGCGTCAGGGGTCCGCGCGGCCGGTGCGTGGCAAGGGCAGGCACACCGGCCTGGGCTCGTGGCTCGTGATCGGCTGCGTCGTCGCACTCGTCGGCCTCTACGCCTACGGCGTCGCCACGGCCGGCTACTGACCGGGCCGCCGCCCTCCGAAGCCGCCTGTTCCGCCCATGACGTGGGGTACTTCCCAGGGGCTTGCGGATCGCTCCGTACGGGGGGGAAGGGAGCACCTAGTGCTGTGACCGCATAGGTTCGCCGGGTTGGTGGTAGTGGGTCGCCACGGCATCGGTCCTCCGTCTGGGGGAAGCCCGCGCGCGGCCGAGGCCCGGACGTGGTCGGCTGAAGACAGCAGCCCACTATGACGGCTTGGCTTCGCTCACCGACGGACGTCCACGTGGGCGCGTCTTGGCACGGCGAGAGGAGCGGCCATGACCAGCCGCACAGTGCAGGACCGGCTGTTCATTGGCGGGGACATGGTCACGCCTGCCTCGGAAGACGTGATCGAGGTCATCTCTCCGGTCACGGAGGAGCGGGTCGGTACCGCTCCCTCATCGACGCCTGCCGATATCGACCGAGCAGTACGCGCGGCGCGCGCCGCCTTCGACGACGGCCCCTGGCCCCGCATGTCTCCACAGGAGCGCGCAGACGCGCTGGGTCCGTTCGGCGAGTACCTGCGCGCACGTGTCCCCGAGATCGCACAGCTCATCACCACAGAGATGGGCTCACCGATCAGCTTCTCAAATCAGCTTCAGGCACCGGTTCCCGTGATGGTTCTGGACTACTACCGGGAACTTGCCGCGACGTTCCCCTTCGAACAGGATCGAGCAGGTCTCAGCGGTCCCGCGCGGATCCTTCGGGAGCCTGTGGGCGTCGTGGGGCAGATCGTGCCGTGGAACGCGCCGCTCATCCTGACGATGGTGAACCTTGCTCCCGCCCTCATCGCCGGCTGCACCGTCGTGCTGAAGCCCGCGCCGGAGACCCCGCTGCACCCGTACCTGCTCGCCGACGCTGCCATGGAGGCCCGTCTGCCCCCCGGTGTCCTCAACATCGTGCCTGCCGACCGGGAGAACAGTGAGGCGCTCGTGCGGCACCCGCTGGTAGACAAGATCAGCTTCACGGGCAGCTCCGCCGTAGGGCGACGGATCGGGGCACTGTGCGGCGAGCAGTTCAAGCGCGTCACTCTCGAGTGCGGCGGGAAGTCGCCCGCCATCATCCTCGAGGACGCCGACATCGACAGCGTCGTACCCGCCCTCATGCCGTACGCGATCATGATGTCCGGCCAGCACTGCCTGGCGCAGACCCGGATCCTCGCTCACCGCAGCCGCTACCAGCAGGTCGTGGATGCGATCTCACAGTCAGCTGCTGCGCTGCGGATCGGCGATCCGGATGATCCCTCGACCGAGGTCGGCCCCCTGGTGGCCGAGCGCCAGCGGCGGCGGGTCGAGGACTACATCGCCGGCGGACGGAAGGACGGCGCGACGATCACGGTCGGCGGCGGCCGGCCCGCGAGCCAGTCGAAGGGCTGGTACGTCGACCCGACGGTCTTCGCAGACGTAGACAGCTCCATGCGCATCGCGCAGGAGGAGATCTTTGGCCCCGTGCTCGTCGTCATCCCATTCGACGACGACAACGACGCGGTCCGTATCGCGAACGACTCGAAGTACGGCCTGTCGGGAAGCATCTGGACCGACGACCTGCACCGAGCCATGCGCATCGCTCGTCAAGTGCGCACAGGGACCTTGACGCTGAACGGGTACCGGATCGAGTTCGCCGCCCCCTTCGGCGGATACAAGGAATCCGGGATCGGCCGCGAGTTCGGGCCCGAGGGCCTCAGCTCGTTCCTGGAGTACAAGACGATCAATTTGCCGGCCGACCTGCTGCTGTGACCGCATAGGTTCGCCGCGTTGGGTCAGGCTGAAGTCTTGAGGGGGCGTCCGCCCCAGCGGATGCCTTTCTCGCTGCGGATGCGGGCGCGTTCCTTGCGTTCGGCGGCCAGGACGTCGCGATGGCGGGCGTTGGCGTTGCGCCAGCGCAGGTAGGCGTGCAGGGCCTGGGTCTGAACCGTGTGGTTGGGGTAGTTCGAGTTGGCGATGGTGAACTGCCGCAGCGGCCCGAAGTGGGCCTCGATCGGGTTCGCCCACGAGGCGTAGGTCGGCGTGAAACACAGCTCGACCTTGTGCTTCTTCGCCCAGCGTCGGATGTCGGTGCCCTTGTGGGCGGACAGGTTGTCCAGGATCACGTAGATCGGGGCGCCGTCCGGGCGGGCGGCACGGATCGACTTCAGCGCGGCCAGCGTGTTCATGGCGCCCTTCTTGCGGCGGTTCACGCCCCACAACGTGTCGTCGCCGACCGAGTAGCAGCCGTGGAAGTACCGGACTCCATGAGTGCGGTGGTAAGTGGCCGGCAGCCGGTCGGGACGCCCTTGTCCGGCCCAGCACGAGCCCGCGGTGGGCCGGATCCCGAGCGGGCCGAACTCGTCGAACGCAAAGACCCGGTCCGGGAAGCGGTGAAGGACTTCCTCGATGCGGTCGAGCTTGGCGTCGCGCTCGGGGTCCCGGGACTCCTTCCAGGTCTTGGTGCGCTGGAAGGTGATGCCGCGGCGGGCGAGCAGGCACCGTAACGCCTCGCGGCCAATGCGGATCACCCGGCCGTGCACTTTGCGCAGGTAGGCGACCAGCTTGCGCAGCGACCAGCGGGTGAACGGCTGGCCGAGCTTGACCGGTCGGGTAGTGGCCGTCGCGATGACGAAATCCTCGTCGTCATCGCTGAGTTGGCGGGGACGGCCTCCCACCCACTGAGGGTCCAGGCAGGCCAGGCCGATCTCGTTGAAGCGGTGGATCACGTCCCGGACGGTGTCCTCGTCGGCCTGCACGAGCTGGGCGATCACCGGCACCCGGTTCCCGCCGGCCGAGGTCAGCAGCATCATCGTCCGCCGGTAACGCACCGTGCTGGTGCTGCCCCGGCGCACGATCTGCTGCAGCTTCTGCCCCTCATGGTCGGTCAGTCTGCGCACACGGACAGGATCAGCCACCGCGCCTCCAGCGATCGGATCGGATGTCACCGCACATCCAACCGCCACGACCACCGACCCGGCGAACCTATGCGGTCACAGCACTAGCCGCCGCGCCGCTCCTGCTCCTCCGGAGGGGGCCACCGGTCCGCCGTACTCCCCGGCGCGATCTGGTCCACCACCTCCGCCAGCTCCTGGCACACCCGCTCGATCCTCAGCCGGATGTTCTGCTGCTCGGTCACCACGGCCGCCAGCAGCAGACCCGTCAACGCCACGGACCCGTTGAGCGCCTGCAGATTGACCATGACCTCCAGCAGCGTGTGATGCGCGAACGCCCCGATGCGGTCGGTCGCCGCCCAGATCGCAAGGACGGAGACGAGCAGCGCACAGGGCGCGCTGCCGCCGAGCTGGAATCGCAGGGCCGCCCAGATCACCAGCGGGAAGCAGAGGAACAGCAGGGCGAGGGAGCTCCTCGTGGCCAGCAGGGTGACAGGGACCGCGACGACCGCCAGCACCGCGGCCTCCGCCGCCCGCGACATGTCCCGCGGCGGCCGCGCCCTGCGCAGGACCAGGAGCAGCGGGGTCACCACGATGACGCCCATAGCGTCGCCGGCCCACCACGCGGACCAGACCGGCCAGAACGCGTTCGCCGCGAGGCTGCCGGTCATCACCAGCACACCCGTTCCGACGGTCGCGCTGATCAGCATCGGCACCAGGCCGCCCAGAAAGACGAGCGACAGCCCGTCCCGCAGCCGGTCCAGTTCGGTGCGGAAGCCCACCGCGCGGAGCAACAGGCAGGCCGCCATCGGCGCGAGGGTGTTTCCCGCGACGATCGCCAGACCGGAGAAGCTGAACGAACCGAGCGTCATGATGACGAAGAAGGCGCCGAGAGCGATGCCGGGCCAGACGCGCAGGCCCATCCACAGCAGACAGCTCAGGGCGATGCCCGTGGACGGCCACAGCGGCGTGACGATCGCACCCTCGACCACCACCCGCCGCAGGAGACCGAGCCGTCCGGTCGCGTAGTACGCGGCGGTGACGGCGAGGATCCGCAGCAAGGCTCCGGAGAGACGTCGGAAATCCTCGGTGCGCACCTCGCCATCAGACAACAGGGCTCGCTCGGTGAGTGGCCGACACGCGCCATTCGCCCGCCTTCGCCCCCTCGCCCGACCCCCACCCGACCCTCATCCGTGCGCTTCCCCGACGTCACCGTCCGTAGCCCCGCCCCCTCGCCCGTCCCACTCTCCGTCCGTCCCTCCGTGGCGCAGCACGAGGACCGCGGCGTCGTCCGCGTGGCCGGTGGAATCGGCCACCTTGATCACCTCGGCGGCCAGTTCGCCGGGCGCGGCGTCCACGCCCGCCGCGACCACGCGCGCCACCCGTTCCAGCCCCACCTCGATCGGGAAGGACGGCCCCTCGACGACACCATCGGTGACCAGGACGAACGCCCCCGACTTCGTGAGCCGTCGCCGGGTCACCGGGAAGGCCGCCCCGGGCACCATCCCGAGCGGCGGACCGCCGTCGTCCTCCTCGATGCCGTGGTCCCCGTCGGCGGTGGCCCAGACCGAGGGAACATGGCCGGCACGCGCGCTCGCGAGCTCCCGGGTGGCCGGATCGAAACGGAGAAAACTGCACGTCGCGAAGAGATCGCGGTCCACCGACAGCAACAGGTCATTGGCCAGGCTCAGGACATCGCCCGGGTCACCGGCGGTGGGGGCCACGGCGCGCAGACCGATGCGTACCTGGCCCATGAAGGCGGCCGCCTCCACGTCATGGCCCTGCACGTCGCCGATGGAGAACGCCAGAGCACCTCCGGGCAGGGGGAAGCCGTCGTACCAGTCGCCTCCGACGTCCAGGCCGTGACGGGCGGGCGCGTACCGGGCGGCGGTCCGGAAGCCCGGCAGACCCGGCAGCGAAGCCGGGAGCATCTCGCGCTGGAGCGCCTCGGCCAGCTCGACCCGAGCCCGCTGCAGCGCGGCCCCTTGCCGCGCCTGGGCGGTAAGCGACCCCAGTCTGGTCAGGAGGTCGTCCGCGCTCTCGGGTCGTAGGGCACGACGCCAGGTCATGGGCCGCTCCGAGCAATGGCTGTTCCGGGGGCCGCTGCGTGAGGTTCCACGACTCATCGTATTTCCGGGGCGCGCCCGCCGCCTCGCGAGACGGCTCGGCGCTCCCCGACGGTCTCGGCCGGCGGCGCGGGCCGCGTCGCTAGGCGGAGGCGGTCTCGGCCTCCCCCTCGGTGTCCACATGCGGAAGGATCCGGTCCAGCCAGCGCGGCGTCCACCACGCGGACCTGCCGAGAAGGGTCATGGCCGCCGGGACGAGCAGCAGCCGGACGATCGTCGCGTCGATGAGGACGCTGGCGGCGAGCCCCAGGCCCAGCATCTTGACCACGATGTTGTCGCTGAGGATGAAGGCCGCGAAGACGCTGACCATGATCAGCGCCGCACAGGTGATCACCCGCGCGGTGATCTCCAGCGCGTGCGCCACGGCGGCCTTCGGGTCGCCGGTGCGCAGCCATGCCTCGTGGACCCGGGAGAGCAGGAAGATCTCGTAGTCCATGCTCAGCCCGAAGACGATGGCGAACATCATCATCGGTACATAGCTCTCGATCGGTACGTCGCCGGAGACGCCCAGTGCCGGGCCGCCCCAGCCCCACTGGAAGACGGCCACGACGACGCCGTACGAGGCGGCGATCGACAGCACGTTGAGCACGGCCGCCTTGAGGGCGACGAGAACGCCGCGGAAGACGATGAGGATGACGAGGAAGGCGAGTCCGACGACGACCGCGATGATGAGCAGCAGTCTGCTGGAGACGATGTCCAGGAAGTCGACCTGGGCGGCGGTCGTGCCCGTCACATAGGTACGGGCCTCGGTGCCGGACACCGCCTGGGGCAGGACGTCGTCCACGAGACGGTTGACCAGCCGGGTCGTCCTCTCGTCCTGGGGGCTGGCCACGGAGTACGCCGTCGAGAGGAGCACATCGCCGTCCGACGTGGGGTTGGGCGGGGTGATGACCGCCGCGTCCGGCACTTTGGCCAGGGCGTTGCGCACCGAGGTCGCGAGTGCGGCGCGGTCGGCCTGCGGGACGGCGGTCTGGTCGATCACGAGGGTCATCGGGCCGTTGGAGCCGGGCCCGAAGGCGGTGGACATCAGGTCGTAGGCCCGGCGGTCCGTGAAGGACTTCGGATCGGCGCCGTCGCCGATGTGGCCGAGCTGAATGAAGAACAGCGGGATGGCGAGGACGGCCAGGACCACCACGCCGGACGCCATGAACCACCAGGGGCGGCGCTCCACGCGCAGGGCGTACTGGTGCCAGGTGCCGTGCGCCTCCTGGCCCGGCTCGGCGTCGGTCTCGGCGATGGGCCTGCGGACCCGCAGTCTGTCGATCCGCCGGCCGATCATCGCGAGGACCGCCGGGACCAGGGTGAGCGCGCCGAGCACCGCCGTGACCACGGTGACGGCGGCGGCCAGCCCCAGCTTGCCGATGAAGCTGATGCCGGAGACCCACAGCCCCGACAGGGCGATGACGACCGTGCAGCCGGAGACCAGCACGGCGCGGCCGCTGGTGGCCGTCGCGAGGCCGGCCGCGGTCACCGGGTCCTGGCCGTTCATGAGGTTCTGGCGGTGCCGGGTGATCAGGAAGAGCGCGTAGTCGATGCCGACGCCGAGACCGATCATCGTGGCGAGCGTCGGGGAGACCGTCGCGAAGGTGAAGGCCGCTGCCAGCAGTCCGAGGAGGCCCAGCCCGCAGATCACCGCGACGAGCGCGGTGACCAGGGGCAGGACCGCCGCCACGACGCTGCCGAAGCCGAGCAGCAGCACGAGGATCGCCACCCCGAAGCCGATCGCCTCGCTGGTCCGGTCGTCGGCCTCGGGACGGGCCAGCTCGCCGAGGGGCCCGCCGTACTCGACCGTCACGTCGGCGGCACGCAGGGGCTGGACGGCCGTGTCCACCCCGTGCAGGTAGTCCGGCTCCAGCGTGGCGGGCTGCACGTCGAACCGGACGGTGATGTAGGCCCTCTTCTTGTCGGTGGAGAGCGGACCGACGTTCTGGGTCCCGGCCGGGGGCGCGGGTGCGGCGAGCGGGTTCTGCGCGCTGAGCACATGGGGCAGCTTCTGCAGGTTCGCCACCGCGGTCGCCATCTGGCCGCCGACGCCGGTGAGCGGCTTCGCGGTGTCGTGGAGCACGATCTGCGCGCCGTATCCCCCGGCGACGGGCTCGTGGGCCTTGAGGACGTCGAGCCCGTCCTGCGACTGGGAGCCGGGCAGGGCGAAGTCGTCCGAGTACTCGCCGCCGTACGTACGGTCCAGCACCTGCAGGCCGACGACGGCGGCCAGCCAGAGGACGATGACGGTCACGAAGTGGCGGCCGCACCACTCTCCGAGGCGCCGGAGCGCTCCCTTGGGTCGCGGCGCGCTCGCGCGCTCGGCTGCGGGCCTGGGCACTGTCATGCGTTCTCCCGACGGCCGACGACGCACCCGATCAACGCCATTGAAGGAGGATCCGGCCGCCGCGGCATTTCCACACGGGGGAAACGGGTGACGCGGGCAGCCCTCAGGAAGAGTGATGGGCCAGGGCGCTGTGCGGATCCTGGTCCGCCGCGTGGACGTGGTCCACATGGACGGTCGCTCCGGCGAGCCTCGGCACGGAGTGCAGCAGCGCGTGCTCCGCCGCCACGGCCACGGCGTGGGCCTGGACCACCGTCAGCCCCGGGTCGACCACGACGGCGGTCTCCGCGCGCAGCGTGTGCCCGAGCCAGCGCATCCGTACGCTTCCGACGCCCCGTACGCCCTCGACGTGTGACAGTGCGTGCTCGGCGGCGTCCACAAGGGAAGGATCGACGGCATCCATCAGCCGGTGCCACATGTCACGTGCCGCGCCGCGCAGCACCAGCAGGATCGCGGCGGTGATCCCTAGACCGACGGCCGGGTCGGCCCACCGCCACCCCAGGGCGGCGCCGCCGGCGCCCAGGAGCACCGCGAGCGAGGTGAAGCCGTCGGTGCGGGCGTGCAGGCCGTCCGCGACCAGGGCCGCGGAGCCGATGCGCCGCCCCGTGCGGATCCGGGCCCGGGCCACCCACTCGTTCCCGGCGAAGCCCACCAGCGCCGCCGCCGCGACGGCGCCCAGATGCCCGACGTCCCTGGGTTCGACGAGCCGCCGCACCGCCTCGTACCCGGCGAAGGCCGCCGACGCGGCGATCACCAGGACCACGAAGACCCCGGCCAGGTCCTCGGCCCGTCCGAAGCCGTAGGTGTACCGGCGGGTTGCCGCCCGCCGGCCCAGGACGAAGGCGAGCGCCAGCGGCAGCGCGGTCAGGGCGTCCGTGGCGTTGTGCACGGTGTCACCGAGCAGTGCCACGGACCCCGAGAGACCGGCGACGACCGCCTGGACGACGGTGGTCGCGGCGAGTACCGCGAACGAGAACCACAGGGTCCGCAGTCCCCGCGCCGACCCCTCGAGGGCCCGGTCGATCCGGTCGTGCGTGTGGTGATGATGAGGATGGCGATGGTGGTGTCCATGACCCGTCATGGACACCACCATGGCACTCCAACCCCCTTGCGGCTATTGCCGAGATACGGCCTGTGACCAGCTGCGAAGGGGTTGCGACTACTGCCCCGAGGCGACAACCGGGTAGTGGTCGGAGAGGTTCGTGTATGTGTACTTCGTGCCCCAGCTGGAGACCGTCCAGGGCGCGCTCTGCTCCTTGATCACGGTGTTGGTCCATCCGGCGGGCCTGGCGTGGCCGGCGCGGTGAAGGACGTAGTCCAGATCCTCGCGGGGGTCGTCCGGGTAGCGCTCGGATGCGATCGAGTTCTGGTCGGTGTCGAAGGAGTACGGGTGCCCGGTGCGCGCGTCGGCGCCCGTCAGTCCGCCGTCCGACAGCATCGAGGCGTACTCCGGCGTGCGCGAGTCCACATTGAAGTCGCCCGCCACCAGCACCTGCTCGGACGCGGGAATGTTCTTGGCGTCCAGGAACGCGTCGATCGCCTTGAACTGGCGGCTGCGCATCTGCGCCGCCTCGCCCGCCGAACAGCCCGGGTCGGTCGACTGCGCGTGTGTCCCGACCACATGGACCCTGACGCCATTGACGTTCAGGACCACATACGCGAAGCCCTTGTTGGAGTACCAGTCGGAGCCGCAGGCGTCCTTGTAGACGTACTGCTCCTTGCGCAGGATCGGCCACTTGCTCAGGACCGTGACCCCGCCGTCCTCCGGAGTGGTCGCCGAGTAGGAACCGCCGGTCGCGTCCCACCCGTCCTTGCTGCGCCCCACCACGGGGGTCTGGTACGGGTACTGGGCCGAGGAGTTCCGCTTCAGCGCGTCCGACGCGGCGTTGTCGAACGCCTCCTGGAGCACGACCACGTCATTGCCCTGGTAGAACGACGTCTTCGGGATCTCGGTGGCCCGGTGGTCCTGGCCCCAGTTCGGGTACAGGGTCTTGCTGAAAAGAAACACGTTGTACGTGAGCACCTTCAGCCGCGGGGTCTCCGCGGCGGGGGCGGCCGAAGCCGACGGCGCGGCCGCGGCCAGGCCGGCGGCGGCGAGCACGGTGGACAGGGCCGTGGACACGACCGCACCGGATATCCGGCGGTGGAGCGGGGCATGCGGCACAGGAACTCCCGTTTCTGGTGGGGGGTTGGACCGGCGCCGCACATCAAATCAGCCACGGTTACCTTCCGGTAGCCTCCGGATGCCGGGAATCTTGCCGGGTCGCGTCCGACCCGGGAACTCTTCCTGGCCGGCCCCTCGCATACTGGAGGGGCACGAGCGAGGTGAGCACCGATGACCAGGGCCGAAGACCCCGTACCTCCGCCGACCGGCGGGGTGCTGTGGAGCGTCGCCGGAGACGTCCGCGCCCTGCTGATGCTGCCGGCCGCCCTCACCATGCAGGTCGCCCATCCCGCCGTCGGCGCCGGTGTCGACGAACACTCCGTCTTCCGCACCGACCCCTGGGGCCGTGGAGAGCGCTCCCTGAGGTCGGCGCAGCTCTGGGTGTACGGGGGCGAGGCCGCGGCCGAGGAGGGGCGCCGCCTGCGAAGGCTGCACCGGACGATCCAGGGCACCGACACCCGTGGCCGCCCCTACCACGCGCTCACCCCCGCGAACTACGCCTGGGTCCACGCCACCGGCTTCCCCGTCTACCAGCACGGCCTGCGCTACCTGGCCCGGCCCCTCACCCCGGCACAGGAGCGGCAGCTGTACGCGGAGTGGCTCCAGGTCGGTCGCGTCCTGGGCATCCACGACCGCGACATGCCCCAGACGATCGAGGAGTTCTGGCCGTACTACCGCAAGGTCCTCGCCGACGAACTGGAGCCGACCGCGGTGGTGCGGGAGCTGACCGCGACCGACCAGCCCGTGCCCCCGCCCAACGGGGGGCCCCTGCCCGTGAGGCTCCTGCTGAAGGCGCTGTGGCCGCTGATCCTGCCACCGCTCGCCCGCTTCCGCGCCTTCGTCACCGTCGGCCTCATGCCGCCCGACGCACGTGAGGCGATCGGGCTGCCCTGGACGGACGGGCAGGAACGCAGACTGCGCCGGTTCGCCCGGGTCGTACGGGCCGTGGTTCCCGTACTCCCCGAGCGCCTGCGCTACCTGCCGCTCGCCCGTGAGGCGCGCCGCCGCGACCGGCTCAGCCGGTCGGGCCGCCCCGGGCGATGACGTCCGCGTACCACCGCGCGCTGTCCTTCGGGGTGCGGCGCTGGGTCGCGAAATCCACATGGACGATCCCGAACCGCTTGCCGTACCCGTAGGCCCACTCGAAGTTGTCGAGCAGCGACCACAGGAAGTAGCCCCGGACATCGGCGCCGTCCCCAATGGCCCGGTGCACGGCCGCGAGATGGGCGTGGAGATAGGCGACCCGCTCCGGGTCGTGCACCGCGCCGGACGGGTCGGCGTAGTCGTCGTAGGCCGCGCCGTTCTCCGTGATCACCAGCGGAGTGCCGGGCAGCTCGTCCCGCAGCCGGGTCAGCAGCTCGTACAGCCCGTCGGCGTCCACCGGCCAGTCCATCGCCGTGCGCGGACCGGGGGCGGGAAGGAAGCGGACATGGTCCTCGGCGGCCGGCCACGGCGACGGGGTCTCGCAGCTTCCGGCCCCGACGACCGTGGGGGAGTAGTAGTTGATGCCGAGCGAGTCGATCGGCGTGGAGATCACCTCCAGGTCGCCGTCCCGGACGAAGGACCAGTCGGTGAGGGACGAGGTGTCCGCCACCAGATCGGCGGGCAGCCGGCCGTGGAAGACGGGGTCGAGGAAGATCCGGTTGCCGACCGCGTCGATCCGGCGGGCCGCGTCCCGGTCCGCGTCGGAGTCCGAACGGGCCCGCACCGCATGGAGGTTGAGCGTCAGTGAGATCTCGGCGGACGACGGCAGGGCCGCCCGCAGCACCTGGGCGGCGCGGCCGTGCGCGAGATTGAAGTGGTGGGCCGCGCGCAGGGCGGCCGCGGGCTCCGTGCGGCCCGGGGCGTGGACACCCGAGCCGTAGCCCAGGAAGGCCGCGCACCACGGCTCGTTGAGCGTCGTCCAGGTCGCGACGCGGTCACCCAGTGCCTCCGCCACGATCCCCGCGTAGGCGGCGAACCGCTCGGCGGTCTCCCGGTGCGGCCAGCCTCCCGCGTCCTCCAGCTCCTGGGGGAGGTCCCAGTGGTAGAGCGTCGCGACCGGCCGGATGCCGCAGCCCAGCAGCTCGTCCACAAGCCTTCGGTAGAAGTCCAGGCCCTTCTGGACGGCCGGCCCGCGCCCCGTCGGCTGGACGCGTGGCCACGCGACCGAGAAGCGGTAGTCGGTGACGCCGAGCTCCCTCATCAGCGCGACGTCCTCGCGCATCCGGTGATAGTGGTCGGCGGCGATGTCACCGGTGTCGCCGTTGCGGACCCGGCCCGGTGTGCGGCTGAAGGTGTCCCAGATGGACGGGGTGCGGCCGTCCTCGGCGGCCGCGCCCTCGATCTGGTACGCGGCGGTGGCCGTGCCCCAGCGGAACCCGGCGGGAAAAGCCAGGGTGGGGGCCGCGGGGCGTGCGTCGAGCGCTGTCATCAGGTGGAGGCTCCCAACAGGCGTGTGAAGGAGAGAAGGTGAGGAAGGGTCAGCCCTTGACGGCGCCCTGCATGATGCCGCCGACGATCTGCCGGCCCAGGAGACCGAAGACCAGCAGCACCGGCAGGGTGCCCAGCAGAGTGCCCGCCATGATCACGGACTGGTCGTGGACATAACCGCCGCCCAGCTGGCGCAGCGCGACCTGAACGGTCGGCTCCTGCGACGAGAGCGCCACGATGGGCCAGAAGAAGTCGTTCCAGGCCGCCATGAAGGTCAGCAGTCCCAGCACGGCCATCCCGGGACGGGCGATCGGCACGACGATCGACCAGAAGATCCGTGCCGTGGACGCGCCGTCCACCCGCGCCGCCTCGATCAGCTCGTCGGGCAGCGACTGCACCAGGAACTGCCGCATGAAGAAGACACCGAACGCCGACACCAGACCGGGCAGGATGACCGACTGGAGCTGGTTCACCCACTCCAGCTTCGCGATCAGCATGAAGAGCGGGATCACCCCGAGCTGCGGCGGGATCATCATCGTCCCCACGGTGACCGCGAGCAGCGCGCCCCTGCCGCGGAAACGCAGCTTGGCGAAGGCGAAGCCCGCGAGCGTGCAGCACAGCACCGTCCCGACGGTGATGGAGCCGGAGACGATGAGGGAGTTGAGCAGGGCCTTGCCGATGTCCGCCTCCTCCATCACCGCCTCGACGTTGCGGATCAGGTTCGGTCCGGGCAGCAGTGTCGGCGGCACCTTCGCCAGATCGGCGTTGGAGCGGCTGGCGGCGACGATCGTCCAGTAGAAGGGGAACGCCGAGACGAGTACGGCGACGGCGAGGAACGCGTACGCGAGCTTCCCGCCGTGCAGGGTGCGTCCTGCGCGCGAGGTCATCGGGAACCCTCCCCGCGGTCCTTGGGCGCGCTGTCCCTGAGGGAACGGCGGCGCGCGATCAGGGCGTTGACGCCGACCAGTAGCAGGATCAGCAGGAACATCACCCAGGCGATGGCGGCGGCCCGTCCCAGGTGGAAGAAGCCCCACCCCTGTTCGTACATGTAGAGGCCGAGCGTCTGGTACTGGTGCGAGATGCCGCCCGATATCGACCCCTCGAAGAGCAGGGGTTCACCGAAGAGCTGGGTCGCGCCGATGGTGGAGACGACGGTGGTGAAGACGATCGTGGGACGCAGCCCGGGCAGGGTGACATGGAGGAACTGCCGCCAACGCGAGGCCCCGTCCATCTCCGCCGCCTCGTACAGCTCGGACGGGATCGACTGCATCCCCGCCAGATAGATCAGCGCGTTGTAGCCCGTCCAGCGCCAGACGACGATCGAGGAGACGGCGATCTGCGAGGCGACCGTGCCCGTCTGCCAGTCCACCGGGCCGAACCCCAGGAGCCCCAGGGAGTAGTTGATCAGTCCGAAGTCGCGGCCGAAGAGCTGGGCGAAGACGAGCGTCGCGGCGGCGACCGACGTGGCGTACGGCAGCAGCATCGCCGTACGGAAAAAGGTCCGCCCGCGCAGCTTGTAGTTGAGCAGATGCGCGAGGCCCAGGGCCATCACCAGCTGGGGGACGGTCGAAATCACCCCGATGGTGAAGGTGTTGCGCAGCGCGATCCAGAAGAACTCGTCGGTGAAGAGCGCGGCGTAGTTGCCGAGTCCCCGCCACCGCATGTCACCGGGCGTCTGGAGCTCGACCCGGTGGAGCGAGACGAACGCGGTGTAGATCAGCGGGAAGAGGCCGAAGGCGGCGAACAGGGTGAAGAAGGGGGCGATGTAGGCGTACGGCGAGAGCGTGCGCCAGGCGCGGCGTGCGGCGGGCACGGGGCGCACGGGGCGCGGAGGCGGCGAGGTCGCCGTTCCGGCCGGTGCGGTGAGGGTCATCGTGCGGCCCTTCGGGAGTCGGTACGGGGGTGTCGGGACCGGAGTCGGGAACCGGGGACCGGCCGGCGGGGGAGGGGGAAGGCCGGCCCCCGGTACCCGGGTCAGCCGGTGGCGTTCTCGACACCCTTCTTCGCGTTCGACCAGGCCTTCTCCGGCGAGGTGCCCTTCCGCTCGACCTCGCTGAGCGCGTTGGTGATCTGGTCGGCGACGTTCTTGTCGTGGATGCCGAGGACCTGCACCGGGGCGGCCTTCGCCGCGTCTCCGAAGATCTGCCCGATCGGCGCGCCCGAGAAGTACGGGTCCTTCGCGTCGGCGACCTCGGCGATGGCACCGGTCGACGAGGGGAAGTTCCCCTGCTTGCGGAAGAGCGCGGCCTGCTGTTCGGGGGCGGTGAGCCACTGGATCAGCTCGTACGCCTCCTTCTTGTGCTTGGCCGCGCGCGGGACGGTCAGATACGAGCCACCCCAGTTTCCGGCGCCGCCGGGCAGCTTGGCGATGTCCCACTTGCCCTTGCCCGCGTCGCCGGCCTGGCCCTTGATGTACCCGAGCATCCATGCGGGGCAGGGGAGGGTGGCGAAGGAGCCGGAGGAGAAGGCCTGGTTCCACTGCGGGGACCACTGGTCGAGCTTGGCGCTCAGCCCTTCCTTCGCCGCCTCGGTGGAGGCGTCCCAGGCGGCCTGGACCGCCGGATTGTTCTCGTAGACCAGCGCGCCGGAGGCGTCGTAGTACCGCTCCTTCTCCTGGCCGATCATGATCGTGAAGAGGCTGCCCACGCTGTCCAGCCACGCGCTCTTGGCCGGAGCCTTCGCCTTGTACTGCTTGCCGAGTTCCAGATAGCCGTCCCAGGTGGACCACTTGGCGGCCAGCTGCGCGCGATCGGTGGGCAGCCCGGCCTGCTTGAACAGATCGCTGCGGTAGCACATGGCCTCGGGGCCGACGTCCGTGCCGAGCCCGAGGACGCGGCCGTCCTTGGTGGTCGCCGCGGACCACTTGGCCTCGGCGAACTCCCCCTTGAGCTTGTCGGCGCCGTACTTCTTCAGGTCCTCGAACTTGTCGGCCTGCTGCTGGGTGACCGAGGCGATCCGGCCGACCTCGACGGCCTGGACGTCGGCGAGGCCGCCGCCGCCCGCGAGCCGGGTCTGCAGCGACTTCCAGTAGTCCTGTTCGTCCTCGGTGTCGGTCTGCTTGATGGTGACGCCGGGGTGGAGCTTCTCGTACTGCGCGTAGAGCCCGGCCTCCTTGTAGCCGAACGAGCCGAAGAGGTCGACGGTGAGCGTGACCTTGCCGCCCGCGCCGTCGGACGCGCTGTCCGATGAGCCGGATCCACAGGCGGCGAGCAGGGCCCCGCTGAGGGCGACCGCGCCGAGGCGCACGGCGGCCCTCTTGACGGCGGCTCTCTTGGCGGCTCGGGCGATGGGCATGGGAAGCCTCCCTTGGCTTCGTGCGGGAGCGAAAGCGCGTCCTGACCGGCCAAACAGGGTCTGAGAGCGCTCTCAGGAATGCGTCTGGAGCGTGCCCCTTCCAGCCCCCTCCCGTCAAGAGTCGAACGCATAACGGCTTGGCCTTCGACCCAAGTCCCCCTGCTGCCGGGTGTATTGACAGGCGCGTTTCAGGAGTTTTACGTTCCTCGCCATCTGAGAGCGCTCTCGGACGCCCTTTCCCCCACCACTTCGAGGTGCCGTCCATGCCAGCCCATCGCGCCCCATCAGCCGCCCGCGGCAGAGCCACCGCCGCGATCCTCCTGGTCACCGCCCTGGCCACCGCCGGCCTGGCCGGCCCCGCCGCGGCCCCGGCCGCCGCCGCCACCGTCCCCGTCGGCTCCGGCAGCTACTCCGACACCCGCCCCGCGGGAACCTCGGGCCCCACCACCAACACCGGCGCGCCCGTCCTCCCCAAGGTCACCCCCGCCGCCCAGGGCAAGCCCGTGCCCACCAACGACTGGTGGTCGTCACTGGCCTTCCAGCGCTACGGCGACAACCCCTACTCCACCCCGATGTACGGCCACCCCCTCACCTACCAGGCCACCGCCGCCGGCCTGGACATCGGCTACCCGACAGCCGCCGCCATCGTCGGCGACGGCCGCCAGTACGAGTTCGCCCACAAGCGCGATCTCACCCTCGGCCTGAGCGGGCTCAACTCCCCGGACACCAAGGCCGACGCCTGGTCCGACTGGACCGTCACGCCGTACTGGTCCGACGGCACCCGCACCCTGCGCACCACCATCGGCCACGGCCTGCCCTTCGTATACGCCAAGGGCACCGGTGGCAGCGCCCAGATCACGACCGCCACCGCGCCCACCGTCTTCGCCGACCAGGGCAACGTCCTCGGCATCACGGTGGCCGGCCACCACTACGCCCTGTTCGCCCCGACCGGCAGCGACTGGAACATCTCCGGCTCCACCCTCACCGCCGGCCTGGGTGCCAAGGACTACTTCTCGCTGGCCGTGCTGCCCTCCACGGACGCCCTCGCCACCTACCGGAAGTACGCCTTCAGCTTCGTCACCGGGTCGAAGGCGACCTGGAGCTACGGCGGCGGGCAGGTCGGCGCCACCTACACCCTCACCACCCAGGCCCAGGAGGGTGGTGAGACCGGTACGCTCCAGGCGCTCTACCGCCACCAGTGGCTGCACAGCACCGATCCGCTCACGCCGTACACCTATGTCTCACCGCGCGGCGCCATGAAGGTCCGCGCCTCCACCACCTTCACCACCACGCAGAAGGCCGCGGCCGTGCTGCCGGGGCTGCCCAGGTCGGCGGGCACGGACGCGGCCAGGCTCAGGGGCCATCTGAACGAGGCCGCGAACGCCGCCGACCCCTTCTCCGGCGCCACCGACACCTACTGGACCGGCAAGGCGCTCGGCCGCCTCGCGCAGCTCGTCCCGGCCGCCGACCAGATCGGCGAGAGCGCGACCCGCGACAAGCTGCTCGGACTTCTCAAGGGCCGGCTGCAGGACTGGTTCACGGCGGGCGGCGCGAACGAGTTCTCCTACGACAGGAACTGGAAGACGCTCACCGGCTACCCCGCGTCCTACGGCAGCGACACCGAACTCAACGACCACCACTTCCACTACTCGTACTACGTCTACGCGGCGGCGATCGTCGCCCAGTACGACCCGGCGTGGGCCGCCGAATCCGCCTGGGGCGGCATGGTGAAGGCGCTCGTGCGGGACGCCGCCAACCCCAGCCGCACCGACACCGCCTTCCCGTTCCTGCGCGGCTTCGACGTGTACGCCGGCCACAGCTGGGCCTCGGGCCACCAGGGCTTCGCCGCGGGCAACAACCAGGAGTCCTCGTCGGAGTCCACCAACCTCAGCGCGGGCCTGGTGCTCTGGGGCTCGGCCACCGGTGACGCCACACTGCGGGATCTCGGCGTCTATCTGCTGACCACCGAGTCCGAGGCGATCGCCCAGTACTGGTTCGACGCCGACCAGCAGGTCTTCCCGTCGTCCTTCGGGCATGACACGGCCGGCATGGTGTGGGGAAGCGGCGCCGCGTACGCCACCTGGTGGACGGCCAATCCCGAAGAGATCCACGGCATCAACGTGCTCCCGGTGACGGGAGGTTCGCTCCATCTGGCCGGGGAGAAGGCCGCCATCCGGCGCAATCTCGCCGAGATGGAACGGGAGAACGGCGGCCCGGCCGTCGAGTGGCGCGACATCCTCTGGGAGTTCCAGGCGCTCGCCGACCCGGCGGCGGCGAAGGCGAAGTGGGACGCGGGCAACGCCGGATACACCCCCGAGCAGGGCGAGTCCAAGGCCCATACCTACCACTGGATCTCGACCCTGGACGCGCTGGGCGCACCCGACGCGACCGTGACCGGTGACCTCGCCACCTCGGCGGTGTTCACCAAGGGCACGGTACGGACGTACGCGGCGCACAACCACGGCTCGACCGCGCGCACGGTCACCTTCTCCGACGGCGCCAAGCTCACCGTGCCGGCGCGCTCCACGGCCACCGGCACCGGAACCGGCGGCGATCCCGACCCGGACCCCGGCCCGTCCACCGGCAACACCTTCCAGCTGCGCACCGGCGGTGTCCTCACCACCGCCACCGGCGCCACGGCCGGCAGCGACACCCTCGCTTCCGCCGGAGGGGCCAACTACGACGGCACACCGCACCAGCCCCTCGTCTACGAGGCGAAGAACGTCAACGGCACCCTGAAGGCCGGTGCCGTCACCGCCTTCCGCCTCCAGGTCGACGCGGGCGCCACGGTCGGTCTCGGACAGCAGGCCAGGATCAGCTACGACCTCACCGGCGACGGCACCTTCGACCGGACCGAGACGTACCACTACTTCGCGACCGACCCGGTGACGGGATGGGAGGAGTACGACCAGTCCCGCGGCCTGAAGTCGGCGACCGGTGCGCTGGGCGACCTGCGGGGTGGCACCGTACGCCTCGAGGTGTGGCACGCCATCGGCAACGGCACGGCGAAGCTCCGGACCGGCACGGACCGGTCCGTCCTCGTCATTCCGTACGAGTAGCCGGAAGCGGCAGCGGTCAGGAGCGGCGGCCGGCCGGCAGTGACCGCGAGCAGTGACCAGGAGCCGCGGCCCGGAGTGGTGGCCGGGTGACAACGGTCTCCGGCTTCAGGCCGAGGCCCGGCGGACCAGTTCCGTCGGAGTGATCACCGAGCCCGGGGCGCCCGCCCCGGGCTCGTCCTCGTCGCCGTTCAGCACACGCATCAGCAGTCGCACCATCAACCGGCCCATCCCCTCGATGTCCTGACGGACCGTCGTCAACGGCGGCAGGGCCGACTCGGCGACCGGCACCATGTCGTCGAAGCCGACCACCGCGACGTCCTCCGGCACGCGCAGACCGCGCTCGCGGAGCACCCGCAGGGCTCCGCACGCCATCAGGTCGTTGGAGGCGAAGACCGCGTCCGGCGCGGGACCGCGGTCCAGCAGCTCCGCCATCGCCCGCGCGCCGCTCTCCTCGGTGAAGTCGCCATGGGCGATCAGGGCGGAACCGGCGTCCAGGAGGACGTCGCGGTAGCCGTCGATCCGGTCGATCGCGGAGGTCTGGTCGCGCGGGCCCGCGATGTGCGCGATGCGCTCACGCCCCAGGGAGAGCAGATGGCGCACCGCTTGCCGGGCGCCTCCCCGGTTGTCGCAGTCGACGTACGGCACCGCGAGCTCGGCGTCGGCTCCGGGCCACCCCGGCCGGCCACCGAAGACCGTGGGCACGTTGACCCGGCGGATGATCGAGGGCAGTTCGTCGTCGTTGTGGAGGGAGAAGGCGAGCGCGCCGTCGACGTGGCCGCCGCCGAGATAGCGGGCGATCCGGTCGTAGTCGCCCGAGCCCTCCACCCAGAGCAGCACCAACTGGGCGTCGTGAGCGGTCAGCTCACGGCTGATGCCACGGACCTGCTGCTCGAAGAACGGGTCGGAGAAGATCCGGAACTCGGGCTCCGCGATGATCACGGCGACCGCGCCGTTCCGTCGCGTGACGAGGGAGCGGGCCGCGTGGTTCGGGACGTAGCCGAGTTCCTCGACGGCCCGGCTGACCTTCTCCACCAGGGGCCGGCGGACACCCGCGCCGCCGTTCACGACACGGGAGGCCGTCGCCCGGGAGACTCCGGCGCGCGCCGCGACGGCTTCCAGGGTGGGACGGGACCCAGAGGTCGGATCGGACAACGGATGCTCCTCGTCGGGCGCGGCGGGCGGACCGTACGGGAGGTCGGGACCTCCGTACACCAGAGAGGGTATCCGGTTCCGCGAGCGGTGAGAGCGCTCTCATGACGATGGCCCGCCTGGCCCGCGCGCACAAGCGCCGCCCGCCCCTCCGTGGGGCGGACGGCGCCGGCGGCGTCGGTCCGGACGCCGCGCGGACCTCAGTGACCGTGGCCGTGCTCGTGCACCGTGTTCGTCGCGGCGATCTTCTTCCACGACTTCGGCTGGACGGGCTTCGCCGCCGACCCGGCCGACGGGCCGGAGCGCGTCGCCGCCCCCGACCCGGCGATCCTCGCCCCGGCGGCAGCCGACGCCGCCGGCTTCTCCGGCTGGTACAGCCAGGTGTCGAAGAGTCCGGCGAGCGGCTTGCCCGACACCTTCTCCGCGTACGTCACGAAGTCGGAGACCTTCGCGTTGCCGTAGGCGCGCTCGGCCGGCCAGCCCTTGAGGATCGCGAAGAAGTCCTCGTCCCCGATCTCGTTGCGCAGCGCCTGGAGGGCGAGCGCTCCGCGGTCGTAGACGGCGATGTCGAACTGCTTGTCCGGGCCCGGGTCCCCCGGCTTGACCGTCCAGAACGGGTCGTCCGCCGCCCGCTGCGCGTACACGTAGTCGGCGAGCTCCTGGGCCGTGCCCTCGCCCTCCTTCTCCGACCACAGCCACTGGCTGTAGCGGGCGAAGCCCTCGTTGACCCAGATGTCCTTCCAGCCGTCGACGGAGACGCTGTCGCCGTACCACTGGTGGGCTAGCTCATGGACCACCACGGAGACGTTCGCGCCATTGGCGAACTGGCGCGGGCTGTAGAACGGCCTGGTCTGCGTCTCCAGCGCGAAGCCGCTGGTCACATTGGGAACGTAACCGCCGAGCGCGTTGAACGGGTACGGCCCGAAGACCTCCTCCAGCCACTCCGCCACCTCGGTGGTGCGCTCGATGGAGGCACGCGCCGCGCCCGCGTTGTCGCCGAGGTCCCTGCTGTACGCGTTGAGCACGGGCAGACCGCTCGCGGTCTTGTCGGTGGTGATGTCGAACTTGCCGATGGCGAGTGTGGCGAGATACGTGGCCTGGGGCTTGTTGGAGCGCCAGTTGTAGCGGGTCCGGCCGAGCTTCGACGACTGCGACTGCAGGGTGCCGTTGCTGATCGCCTGCGTACCGTCCGGCACCGAGACCGAGACGTCGAAGGTGGCCTTGTCCAGCGGGTGGTCGTTGGACGGGAACCACCAGACGGCCGAGTCCGGCTCCTGGGCGGCGACGCCGCCGTCCGGGGTGCGGTGCCACGCCGTCCAGCCGTCGATCTTCAGCTCGGAGGGCTTGCCCGCGTAGCGGACGACGACCGAGACGGTCCTGCCCTTGTCGAGCGGCGTGACCGGGGTGACCTCCAGCTCATGGGCCCCGGAGGCGGTGAACCCCGCCTTCTTGCCGTTCACCCGCACCTCGCTGACCTTCAGGCCGAGGTCGAGGTTGAAGCGGGAGAGGTTCTGCTTGGTGGTGGCGACGATCGTTGCCGTGCCCTCCAGCAGATCGGTCTCCGGCTGGTACGTCAGCCGGAGGTCGTAGTGGGATACGTCGTATCCGCCGTTGCCGCTGGCCGGGTAATAGGGGTCGCCGATTCCCGGGGTGCCCGGAACGTAGTCGGCGGCCGATGCCGGGATCGCCAGCAGCAGGGAGGCCGCGAGAGCGCTCGGGACGATCAGTCTGCGGTGCACGGAAGCTCTCCAAGTGGTAGGACCGGAAGATCTCTTGAAGACTATTCAGCCCCTTCGCGCGCAGTCATGTCCATGGCCCCTTCTGTCACACGATCGCCATTTGGCGGACATGAACCGCCATCGACCCGGGTGCCCCTTCAGTCGCGATGGTCCGCCGACTGCCCTCTTTTGCACGGGAGTTCACTCCAGTACGGTCCGCCCATGCCGATATCCGCGCGGAGAACCCCGTTGTCGTGCAGAACGCTGGTGGTGGCGGCCGTGGCCGCCCTGATGACCGCACTGGCCCCGTCGTCCGGCGCGCTCGCCGCGACCGGTGTCCCCCGGGGCCACGCCGGGGAATCCAGGCCCGTCTACTCCTACGACGACGCCATCCGTGAGTCCGTCTGGGTGGACACCGGTCTCGACGGGGACGCCGACGGCCGCGCCGACCGGGTCGCCGTCGACATCGTGCGCCCGCGGGAAGCCTCCGCGAGCGGCCGCAAGGTACCCGTGATCATGGATGCGAGTCCGTACTACGCCTGCTGCGGACGAGGCAACGAGAGCCAGAAGAAGACCTACGACAGCAACGGCGATCCGGTGCAGTTCCCGCTCTTCTACGACAACTACTTCGTCCCGCGCGGTTATGCCTTCGTCGCCGTGGATCTGGCCGGAACCAGTCGCTCCGACGGCTGCGACGACGTCGGAGGACCCTCGGACATCCAGTCCGCCAAGGCCGTCGTCGACTGGCTGAACGGCCGCGCACGCGGCTACACCACCCGTACGGGCTCCGACCGCGCGCGGGCCACGAGCTGGTCCACGGGCAGGACCGGCATGATCGGGAAGAGCTGGGACGGCACCATCGCCAACGGCGTCGCCGCGACCGGGGTCGAAGGCCTGGAGACGATCGTCCCGATCGGCGCCATCTCCTCCTGGTACGACTACTACTTCGCCCAGGGCGCCCCGCTCTACGACTCCGGCCCCGAGTGGCTCTCCGACTACGTCGACACCCCCGAGGCACGGGGGCGTTGCGCGGCCGTCCAGCAGCGCCTGATCGAGGGCGCCCCGCGCACGGGCGACCGGACCCCGCTGTGGGACACGCGCGACTATGTGCGCCACGCCGCCAAGGTCCGGGCCAGCGTCTTCGTCGTCCACGGCATGCAGGACCTCAACGTCCGTACCAAGCACTTCGGTCAGTGGTGGGACGCCCTCGCCGGACAGGGCGTCGCACGCAAGATCTGGCTCTCCCAGACGGGGCACGTCGACCCGTTCGACTTCCGCCGCGCCGTGTGGGTCCCGACCCTCCACCGCTGGTTCGACCACTACCTCCTCGGCTACGACAACGGCATCGACCGCGAGCCGATGGCCGACATCGAGAGGTCCCCCGACCGGTGGACCACCGACCGTTCCTGGCCGCCGAGGACCACCGCGGCCACCACCC
The DNA here is from genome assembly GCF_055600045.1 of Streptomyces sp. NPDC038280. Classification (NCBI taxonomy): domain Bacteria; kingdom Bacillati; phylum Actinomycetota; class Actinomycetes; order Kitasatosporales; family Streptomycetaceae; genus Streptomyces; species Streptomyces sp. NPDC038280. The sequence goes on along the minus strand of NZ_JBVJYZ010000001.1, from coordinate 368,760 downwards.
TGCGACCCGGTACGGGAGCCGCCGCCGGTGTCGGCACGCTCGGCCTGGCCCCGGCGAAGCCCGGCGCCGCCGAGACCTTCACGGACGACCCGAAGCTGGGTGAGACCGACTGGGCGGCCCACATCGATCAGCCGACCTCCTCGAAGGCCGGGTTCATCACCCGCTCGCTGACGAAGGACCTGCGTCTTTCCGGGTCCTCGAAGGTCACGGTCACCGCGACCCCGACCACCACCAGCGCCCACCTCTCCGCCGTCCTCGTCGACCTGGGCCCCGACACGATCCGGGACTACACGGCCACCGGCGAAGGCATCACGACGCTCCCCGAACGCACCTGCTGGGGGGCGAGCACGACCGGAGACAGTGCCTGCTTCAAGGAGACGAGGGCCGCGGCCGCCGCCGTCGGCCACACCGTCTTCAGCCGCGGCTGGGCCGACCTCGGCACGTGGGCCGACCCCCGCAAGGGCCGCCCGCTGACCCCCGGCAGGGCGTACACGCTCACCATCGACCTCGCGGCGAGCGACCATGTCGTCCCGGCCGGGCACCGGCTCGCCCTGATCATCGGCGGCACGGACAAGGACCTCATCGACCCGCCCGCCTCCACCCCCACGCTGACGCTGGACCTCGCCCGCACCACGGCGCGGGTGCCGCTGGTCGGTGGTGCGGCCTCCTTCGTACGCGCCACTTCCGGCGCCGCGGCCCCGCGCCCCGGCCATCTCGACAGCGGTGTGGCCGCGCCGCGCTCCCACCGCCCGATCCCCGGAGGAACGCGATGAGGCCCCTCGCCCGCACGCTCGCGCTCGCCGTCACCGCCGCCGCGCTCGCCCTGCCGCTGGTCACCGCCCCCGCCCAGGCGGCCGGCTCCGCCCCTCCGCGCACCGGCTTCGAGAGCACCGCGGGCGCCCGCTGGACCACCCAGCCCGAGGAGCAGGCCTTCCTCGCCGCCGTCGACCGTGGGAGCGACCGCGTTTCGACGCGGACCATCGGCTCCACCGGCCAGGGCAGGCCGCTCCAGCTGGTCACCATCGGCACCGCCCGCACCGAGAACATCCTCCTGCTGATCTGCAGCCAGCACGGTGACGAACCGTCCGGCCGCGAAGCCTGTCTCACCACCGTCCGCGACCTCGGCTACGCCGAGGACAGGGAGACGCGCCGCTTCCTCTCCCGTACGACCGTCCTCGTCGTCCCCACCGCCAACCCCGACGGCCGGGCGGCGGACACCCGCGGCAACGCCGACGGCGTCGACATCAACCGCGACCACATCGCCCTCAAGACCGCCGAGGGCCGGGCCCTGGCCGCCGTCATCCGCGACCGCCGGCCCGACGTGATCTACGACCTCCACGAGTACGGAGGCACCACGCCGTACTACGACAAGGACCTGCTCGCGCTCTGGCCGCGCAACCTCAACACCGACGACCGTGTCCATGCCGAGGCCCGCACACTCTCCGAGAGCCATGTGCGCCCCGCGGCGGGGGAGGCGGGCTTCAGCAGCGGCATCTACGGAATCTGGACCGACCCGGTCACCGGCGAACCCCTCAAGCAGGTCGCGGGCGACGGCCAGGAGCGCATCCTGCGCAACACGGCCGGCGTCAAGCACTCCGTCGGCCTGCTCGTCGAAACCCGGGTCGAGCCCCTGACGGAGGCGGACAAGAAGGACCCGGCGCACAACAACCGGCGCCGGGTCGGCTCCCAACTGGCCGCCCTGGACGGCGCGTTCTCGTACGTCGACGAGCGGCGGGCCGGGATCGAGGCGGCCACCTCGGCCGCCTGGCGCGCCGGGTTCACCGACAGCGGCCCGGTCTATCTCGGCGGCGCCGACAACGACCCGGCGGAACCCGCCGAGATCCTCCAGGACCCGCCCTGCGGATACCGGCTGGACGCCACGCAGTACGCCGACGTCAGGGACGAACTCGCGCTGCACGGTGTGATCTCCCGGCCCGCGGGGGACGGGGCGTTCGTACCGCTTCGGCAGTCACGGCGCGACCTCGTGGCGCTGCTGCTCGACGAGCGCGCGGCCTACCGTCTCACCACTGGTCAGCCGGTCACCGCCTGTTGAGGCGAGTGAGGTAGGTCACATGTGGTAGGGGAGTGGAGTGGAAAACTCCGCTTCCCTCCTCATGTGAAAGGTGCCGCTCGTGTCGCAGGAGGAACAGCAGCCGGCCGACCGGGGAAAGCTGCCGGTGACGGCCTCTCTTCCGGGGCGTCACCCGCATGAGACCAAGCGCCCCGCGACCGACCGGATCGTGTTCGGCGTCACGGCGGTGCTCACCGTGGCCTTCGTCGTCTGGGGCGCGGTCGCCACCGACTCGCTGGAGAGCGTCTCCAGCTCCATGCTGCACGGCCTGATCCACAACGGCGGCTGGGCGTTCATGCTGGCCGCCTCCGGCTTCGTCGTCTTCGCGCTCTGGCTGGCGATCAGCCGTTACGGACGGATCACCCTCGGCCAGGAGTCCGAGGCGCCCGAGTTCCACACGGTGTCCTGGGTCGCGATGATGTTCAGCGCCGGCATGGGCATCGGCCTCATGTTCTACGGAGTCAGCGAACCGCTCGCGCACTTCGGCACCCCGCCGCCCGGCACCCACCCCGCCGACGCGGCGGACCGGATGCAGACCGCCATGGCCACCACCCTGTTCCACTGGACCCTGCACCCCTGGGCCATCTACGCGGTGGTCGGACTGGCGATCGCCTACTCCACCTTCAGGCGCCGCAGGCGCCAGACGATCAGTGCCGTCTTCGTCCCCCTCATGGGCGAGAAGCACGCGTACGGCGTCCCGGGCCGTGTCATCGACATCCTGGCCATCTTCGCCACGCTCTTCGGCTCCGCGTGCTCCCTGGGCCTCGGTGCCCTGCAGATCGGCAGCGGATTCCACGAACTGAACTGGATGGAGAAGGCGAGCACGGGCCTGCTCGTCGCCATCATCGCCGTCCTCACCGTCTGCTTCGTCCTGTCCGCCGTCTCCGGCGTCGAGAAGGGCATCCAGTGGCTGTCCAACACCAACATGGTGCTGGCGGTCGTGCTCGCCCTCTTCGTCTTCATCGCCGGCCCGACGATCATCGTGCTCGACCTGCTGCCGACGTCGATCGGCGCCTACCTGGCAGACCTGCCCCAGCTCGTCGGGCGCACGGAGGCCACCGGCGGCAAGGCCGTCGCCGACTGGCTCGGCACCTGGACCGTCTTCTACTGGGCCTGGTGGATCTCCTGGACGCCCTTCGTCGGCATGTTCATCGCCCGGATCAGCCGTGGACGGACGATCCGCCAGTTCGTGGGCGGCGTCATCCTCGTCCCCAGCACCGTCAGCCTCGTCTGGTTCGCCATCTTCGGCGGCACGTCGATGAAGCTGGCCGAGCGGGGCGAGCTCGCCAAGGAGACGACACCGGAGGGCCAGCTCTTCGGCCTGCTCCAGGAGTTCCCGATCTCCACCGTCATGAGCCTGCTGGTGATGATCCTGGTCGGCATCTTCTTCGTCTCCGGCGCGGACGCCGCGTCCATCGTGATGGGGACGCTCTCCCAGAAGGGCGCGTTCGAGCCGACCCGGGCCGTCGTCGTCTTCTGGGGCGTGGTCACCGGCGCCGTCGCCGCCGTCATGCTGCTCATCGGCAACGGCAAGGGCGACGCCCTGGCCGGCCTCCAGAACCTGACCATCCTGGCCGCGGCCCCGTTCGTGATCGTGATGGCCGCCATGTGCGTCGCGCTGATGCGGGACCTGCGGGACGACCCGCTGATCGTGCGGGGCGAGCGCGCGGAGGAGGCAGTCGAACTGGCCGTGATCGCGGGCCACGAGAAGTACGAGGGCGACTTCCAGCTGCGGATCGAGCCGGCGTCGCCGGACCAGGAGCCGAAGGGCGAGTGAGCCGGTGGACCGCGCCCACCCTCCCGGCGCAACCCCCACCCCACCGCCGCCTAGAATTCGTCTCCTGATGACTGCAACCCTCGTCGCGAAGAACCTCGCCGCCGGCCACGGCGAGCGCTCCCTCTTCTCCGGGCTCGACCTCGTCGTCGCGCCCGGAGACGTGATCGGCCTCGTCGGCGTCAACGGCGCCGGCAAGTCGACCCTGCTGCGGCTGCTGGCCGGACTCGACACCCCCGAGGAGGGCGAGCTGCGGCTCTCCCCGCCCGCCGCCACCGTCGGCCACCTCCCCCAGGAGCCGGAGCGCCGGGAGGGCGAGACGGTACGGGACTTCCTGGCCCGGCGTACCGGCGTGGCCGCCGCGCAGCGCGCGATGGACGAGGCCACCCAGGGCCTCGTCGACGGCACCCCGGGGGCCGACGACGCCTACTCCACGACCCTCGAGCGCTGGCTCGCCCTCGGCGGCGCCGACCTCGACGAGCGTGCGGAGGAGGTCGCCGGCACCCTCGGTCTCACCGTCGGCCTCGACCAGCCGATGAGCTCGCTCTCCGGCGGCCAGGCGGCCCGCGCGGGGCTCGCCTCCCTCCTCCTCTCCCGCTACGACGTCTTCCTCCTCGACGAGCCGACCAACGACCTCGACCTGGACGGCCTGGAGCGGCTGGAGACCTTCGTCCAGGGGCTGCGCGCCGGCACCGTGGTCATCAGCCACGACCGCGAGTTCCTCACCCGTACCGTCACCAAGGTCCTGGAACTCGACCTCGCGCAGCAGCAGATCACCCTCTACGGCGGCGGTTACGACGCCTATCTGGAGGAGCGCGACACCGCCCGCCGGCACGCCCGCGAGGACTTCGAGGAGTTCGCGGGCAAGAAGGCCGCGCTCGAGGCCCGCGGCCACATGCAGCGCTCGTGGATGGACAAGGGCGTCAAGAACGCCCGCCGCAAGGCCGGCGACAACGACAAGCTGGGCCGCAACGCACGCAGCGAGGCGAGCGAGAAGCAGGCCGCCAAGGCCCGCCAGACGCAGCGCATGATCGAACGCCTCGACGTGGTCGACGAGCCCCGCAAGGAGTGGGAGCTGCGGATGGAGATCGCCGCCGCCCCGCGCTCCGGCTCGGTCGTCGCCACGCTCCGGGACGCCGAGATCCACCGGGGCGACTTCCACTTCGGCCCGGCCTCGCTGCAGATCGACTGGGCCGACCGGGTCGCGATCACCGGCGCGAACGGCGCGGGCAAGTCCACGCTCCTCGGCGCCCTGCTCGGCCGGGTCCCGCTCGGCGCGGGCCACGCCACGCTCGGATCGGGCGTCGTCGTCGGCGAGGTGGACCAGGCCCGCAAGCTGTTCCACGGCTCGCAGACGCTGCTCGACGCGTTCTGCGCGGCCGTGCCCGAGACCGAACCGGCCGAGGTCCGTACGCTGCTCGCCAAGTTCGGCCTGAAGGCGGAGCACGTGCTGCGCCCGGCCACCACCCTGTCCCCGGGCGAACGCACCCGCGCCGCGCTCGCGCTCCTCCAGGGCCGGGGCGTGAACCTCCTCGTCCTGGACGAGCCCACCAACCACCTCGACCTTCCGGCGATCGAACAGCTGGAGTCGGCCCTCGACACGTACACCGGCACACTGCTCCTGGTCACCCACGACCGCCGGATGCTCGACGCGGTCCACACGACCCGTCGCGTCGAGGTCGCGGCGGGCAAGGTCACCGAGCACTGATGCCGACGGTCCACTTCGCGTGGGGCCCGGTCGGCGCCCGGCACCTGGCGGGGGAGGTGAGCTGTCTCGTCGTCGTCGACGTGCTCTCCTTCACCACGTCCGTGGGCGTGGCCGTGGAGGCCGGCACCGAGGTCTTCCCCCACCGCTGGCGGGACGCCCGCGCCGCCGCCCACGCCGAGCGGATGGGCGCGGCCCTGGCCGTGGGCCGAAGCGAGGCCGGTCCCGGCACGCCGTGGACGCTCTCGCCGGCCGCCCTGCGCGCCGCCCCGTACACCCCGCGCCTCGTCCTGCCCTCCCCGAACGGTTCCACGATCGCGGCGGAGGCGGGGAACGCGACCGTCGTCGCCGCCTCGCTGCGCAACAGCGCGGCCGTCGCCCGGTGGCTCACGCGGCAGGGGTACGGCTCGAAGGAGCGCCCCCTGGCCGTCGTCGCCTCCGGGGAACGGTGGCCCGACGGTTCGCTGCGCCCGGCGCTGGAGGACCTTCTCGGCGCGGGCGCGGTCCTCTCGGCACTGCGCCGGGAAGGCGGTCCGTACGACCTCTCGCCGGAGGCGGCCGCGGCCGCCGCGGCCTGGGACTCCACCGCGGATCCGGTGTCCGTCCTGCACGCCTGCGAGTCGGGCCGCGAACTGCACGAGTACGGCTTCCCGCAGGACGTCGCCGTCGCGGCCGAACTCGACACCTCGACCACCGTCCCCGTCCTGCGGGACGGCGCCTTCAGGGAGCACGCATGATCGACCGGCTGATCCGGCTGCTGGACGACGTCGACGCCGACGTCGACGAGACGATCGACCTCGCCGACGAGATCGCGGCATCGGGCGACCGCGCCCTCGTCCCGCGGCTCGAAGCCGAACTGGACCGCGCCCTCAGCGAACGGAACGCCTACGCGCGGGAGCTGCTCGGGGGAGTGCTCGCCGCCATCGCCGGGGCGGAGGCGCTGCCCGTGCTGATCCGGGCCTCGGCGGTCGACCTCGGCGACGACCAGGACGCCCTGGCCGCCGAAATCGTCGACCTGGTCCAGTCGAACCCCACCGAGGCCCGCGCCCAGCTCCAGCCGCTGACGAAGGACCCCGACTTCGCGACGGCGTCCCGCGCCGAATGGGCCCTGCGCTTCCTGCCGACGCCGTAATCCCCTGGGCCCCCGCGCGGACCTTCCAGGCGCCCAGCCACGACGCCCCTCCCCGACGCGGCCCGCCCAACGAACGCCGCCGCCCGGGCCGCCCGCGGCCGGGTGGGGCCTTCCTGCGGGGTGGCAGACGTGTCTCAGCCGCGCGGGTCTCGGCCGCGCGGGGGTGTCGCCGCCCAGGGTCGGGCCGGCGAGGACTGGTGCTGGCGCTGGGTCGGGCCTTCCTGCGGGGGTGGCAGGCGTGTCCCTTCCTCCCGGGGGTGTCGCCGTGCGGGGCCCGGCCACCATGCCCGGTGCTGGCGGGGTCGGGCCTTCCCGCCGGGGGATGCAGGAGGCGATCCTTCCGAGGCCGGTGCGTCGGTCTCGGCAAGGCGAACGCGACGGGCCCGCCGCCGCCCGCCGGGTGGGCCCCTGAGAGGGCCCACCCAGCACCCGGCTGGGGCTACCGCCCGCCGCGCCCCTTCTCGTTCAGCAGGCCCGCCTTGCGCAGGGCGTCGGCCATCGCGCTGTTCGAGGGGGCGGGCGTCTGGGGGGCGCGCTCGCGGCCGCCGCCCTGACCGCCACCGCCCCGGCGCTCACGGCCGCCGCCGCCCTGACGCTGCTGCGGAGGCCGGCCCCCGCGCTCCCGTTCCCGCTTCGGGGCGGCGTCCGCCGCCTCGTCGTCGAGGCGCAGCGTCAGCGAGATCCGCTTGCGCGGGATGTCGACGTCCTGGACCTTCACCCGCACCACGTCACCGGGCTTCACCACGTCCCGCGGGTCCTTGACGAACGTCTTCGACATGGCCGAGACGTGCACCAGGCCGTCCTGGTGGACGCCGATGTCCACGAACGCGCCGAACGCCGCCACGTTCGTGACGACGCCTTCCAGGATCATCCCCGCCGCCAGGTCGCCGATCTTCTCGACGCCCTCCTTGAAGGTGGCGGTCCTGAACGCCGGACGCGGGTCCCGCCCCGGCTTCTCCAGTTCGCGCAGGATGTCCGTGACGGTGGGCAGGCCGAACGTCTCGTCCACGAAGGTGTCGGGCCGCAGCGACCGCAGGACCGCCGTGTTGCCGATGAGGGCGGCGACCTCACCGCCCACCGTCTTCACCATCCGTCGCACCACCGGGTACGCCTCCGGGTGGACGGAGGACGCGTCCAGCGGATCGTCGCCGCCGCGGATCCGCAGGAACCCCGCGCACTGCTCGTACGCCTTCGGCCCGAGCCGCGCCACGTCCTTCAGCGCCCGGCGCGAGCGGAAGGGCCCGTTCGCGTCGCGGTGGGACACGATGTTCTCGGCGAGTCCTGCCCCGATGCCCGACACCCGCGCCAGCAGCGGCGCGGACGCGGTGTTGACGTCGACGCCGACACCGTTCACACAGTCCTCGACGACCGCGTCCAGGGAGCGCGAGAGCTTCACCTCGGACAGGTCGTGCTGGTACTGGCCGACACCGATCGACTTGGGGTCGATCTTCACCAGCTCCGCGAGCGGGTCCTGCAGCCGCCGCGCGATGGACACCGCTCCGCGGATGGACACATCGAGGTCGGGAAGCTCCTGCGAGGCGAACGCGGACGCGGAGTACACCGAGGCGCCCGCCTCCGACACCATCACCTTGGTGAGCTTCAACTCCGGGTGCTTCTCGCAGAGTTCGGCCGCGAGACGGTCGGTCTCCCGGGACGCCGTGCCGTTGCCGATGGCGATCAGCTCGACCGCGTGCTCCTTGGCGAGCCGCGCCAGCTTCGCGAGTGCCTCGTCCCACTTGTTCGCCGGGACGTGCGGGTAGATGGTGTCGGTGGCGACGACCTTGCCCGTCGCGTCGACCACGGCGACCTTCACACCCGTGCGGAAACCGGGGTCGAGCCCAAGGGTCGCCCGGGTCCCGGCCGGCGCCGCCAGCAGCAGATCGCGCAGGTTCGCCGCGAAGACCCGGACCGCCTCGTCCTCGGCGGCCGTCCGCAGCCGCAGCCGCAGATCGATGCCGAGGTGGACGAGGATCCGTGTCCGCCAGGCCCAGCGGACCGTGTCGGCGAGCCACTTGTCGCCGGGCCTGCCCCGGTCCGCCACGCCGAAGCGCCGGGCGACCATGCCCTCGTACGTCGAGGGCCCGGGGGTGTCCGAGGGCTCCTCGGGCTCCAGCTCGAGGGTGAGGACGTCCTCCTTCTCGCCGCGCAGCATCGCGAGGACGCGGTGCGAGGGCAGCGCGGTGAACGGCTCGGCGAAGTCGAAGTAGTCGGCGAACTTCGCGCCCGGCCCCTCCTTGGCGTCGTCCTTGCCCTCGCGCACCTTGGCGACGAGCCGTCCCCGTGTCCACATCCGCTCGCGGAGCTCGCCGATCAGGTCGGCGTCCTCCGAGAACCGCTCGGTGAGGATGGCCCGGGCGCCGTCCAGCGCGGCCTGGGCGTCCGCGACGCCCCGGTCGGCGTCCACGAAGGCGGTGGCCGCCGCGAGCGGGTCCACCGACGGATCGGTGAGCAGGCCCTCGGCCAGCGGTTCCAGCCCCGCCTCGCGCGCGATCTGCGCCTTCGTGCGGCGCTTGGGCTTGAAGGGCAGGTAGATGTCCTCCAGTCGCGCCTTGGTGTCGGCGGCCCGGATCCGCGCCGCCAGATCGTCGGTCAGCTTCCCCTGCTCGCGCACGGAGTCGAGGACCGCCGCCCGGCGCTCCTCCAGCTCCCGCAGATAGCGCAGCCGCTCCTCGAGCGTGCGCAGCTGCGCGTCGTCGAGCATCTCGGTCGCTTCCTTGCGGTAGCGCGCGATGAACGGCACGGTCGAACCGCCGTCGAGCAGCTCGACGGCCGCCTTCACCTGCCGCTCCCGTACGCCGAGCTCCTCGGCGATCCTGCCTTCGATGGACGTCGTCACGTGTCCCGACTCGCCTTCTCGTGCCTCAAGCATGAGCCTGCATTCTGCCGGTTCGGCGCCGGAAGTGCCGCAAGCCCCCCACCGCGCGGCGCTCAGCCCTTGCCGATGAGGTCTGCCGGGAAGGCACCGGCGGCCACCGCGGCGCCCAGGAAGCCGCGGCCCAGCTCGGTGAGCCGCTCGACGCCGGCGGCGCCCAGGTGCTCGTACGGGGCGGAGTCCAGCCGGTCCGTGTGCTCCTCGACCTCGTCGCGCAGGGCGGCGCCCTCGGGCGTCAACTCGCCCTCGGTGTCCAGGAGTCCGCGCTCGCGCAGCCGCTCCACCGCCGCCTCCCAGTCGGCGCGTCGCCAGCCGCGGGTGCCCAGGATCCAGCGCGGCGCCATGCCCTTGCCCGTCGCGGTGTGGCTGGCCAGCGCCTCCACCGGGTCGAGCCCGGCGGACAGCAGGGCGACCAGGTGGCCGTCGCCGCGGTGCTCGCGCAGCAGTGTGGTGGCGTGCCAGTAGGCGAGGTGCGGGGCTTCCGGCACGGGCAGGTCGGCGTGCGCGGAGTACAGCGGCCTGGCGTGGCGGGTGCACGCCTCGGTGGCGCGCAGGGCGAGTCCGGCCGCCTCCTTCATCTCCGCCGACTCCACGGCGTCGCCGAGGAGCCGCCGCAGGGTGGTGTCGACGACCCGCAGCCGCGCCTCCAGGACCGTCGCGGGCGAGGCCGCCTCCCACACGGCCGGCAGATAACGGGAGAGGAGCTCGTGGTTGTAGTTGTAGAAGGCGGCGGCGACCGTGCCGGGCCCGACCGCCCCCAGCGCGGCGCTGCGGGCGGCGATCCGGCCGGCGGCGATGTCCTCGACGCCGATCGCGGCGAACTCGCGCTCGCAGTCGGGCGAGAAGTAGTGCGTCGAGTGGAACGGGTTCAGGACGTGGTGACAGCGACGTGCGGCGCGCGCGGGCAGAGAAGTCATGACCGCACGTTACCGACTGGTCGGTACGGCGGAAAGCCCCGGAGCCCCCATGGCAGAAAAGGTGGGGTCCTCGTCGTTGCGGCCATCCGCCGTCCGGCGAAGGATGAGAGGCATGACGCAGCGACCCGTGCTCGTCGTCCTCTTCGACGGCGTCCAGAGCCTTGATGTGACCGGCCCGGTGGAGGTGTTCGCCGGCGCGGGCAGGCTCGGCGGGGACCTCGCCGCGTACCCGATCCGCACCGCCTCCCTGGACGGCGCGCCCGTGCGCACCCAGAGCGGCCTTCGTCTGCTGCCGGACTCCGCAGTCGCCGACGCGGAGGAACCGCACACCCTGCTCGTCCCGGGCGGCCACGGCACGCGGCACCCCGACCCCCGGCTGATCGACTGGCTGCGGGAGCACGCCCCGCGCGCCGAACGGCTCGTGTCGGTGTGCACCGGCGCCCTGCTGCTCGCCGAGGCGGGACTCCTCGACGGTCACCGGGCGACCACCCACTGGGTGGTCTGCGACCACCTCGCCCGCTGCTACCCCGAGGTCGACGTGGACCCCGACCCCATCTTCGTGCGGGACGGAAAGCTCTCGACATCTGCCGGCGTGACCGCCGGCATCGACCTCGCGCTCGCCCTGGTCGAGGAGGACATGGGCCGGGAGGCGGCCCTCACCATCGCCCGTCACCTGGTCGTCTTTCTGCGCAGGCCGGGCAACCAGGCCCAGTTCAGCGCCCAGCTCGCCGCCCAGACCGCCCGGCGCGAGCCGCTGCGTGAGCTCCAGGCGTGGATCACCGAACATCCCGACGGCGATCTCTCCGTCGACGCCCTGGCGGCCCGCGCCCGGCTCTCACCGCGCCACTTCGCCCGCGCCTTCCAGGCGGAGACCGGCACCACGCCGGGCCGGTACGTCGACCGCGTCCGACTGGAACACGCCCGCCGTCTCCTGGAGGAGACCACCGACGGAGTCCAGGAGGTCGCCAGAGCGGCCGGCTACGGCACCCCGGAGGCGATGCGCCGGGCCTTCGCGAAGGCGCTGGGCACCGCGCCCGCCGAGTACCGCCGCCGCTTCCACGCACCCCTGCAACGCACGCACTGACCCGCCATCCATCCACCGGAACGAAAAGGGATCCCATGCAGATCGCCGTCCTGCTCTACGACCGCTTCACCACCCTTGACGCCGTCGGCCCGTACGAGCTGATCGCCCGGCTCCCCGGAGCCGAGACCGTCTTCGTCGCGAAGGAGACCGGCCCGGTGCGCGGCGACCAGGGGAGCCTCGCCCTCGTCGCGGACAAGACCCTCGCCGAGGTGCCTGCTCCGGACATCCTGCTGATCCCCGGGGGTCCCGGCTCCCGCGAGGCCATGAAGGACGCGGCGATCCTCGACTGGGTCCGCGCGGCCGATGCCACCAGCACCTGGACCACCTCGGTGTGCACCGGGTCCCTGATCCTCGCCGGGGCGGGACTCCTCAAGGGCCGCCGGGCCACCACCCACTGGCTCGCCCTCGATGAACTGGTGCCCCACGGGGCCGAGCCGACCGGCGAGCGCGTGGTCTTCGACAGCAAGTACGTCACGGCCGCCGGGGTGTCCTCCGGCATCGACATGGCGCTCCACCTGCTCGGCCGGATCGGCGGCGACGCGGTCGCCCAGACGGTCCAGCTGCTCACCGAGTACGACCCGCAGCCGCCGTACGACGCGGGCTCGCCGGAGAAGGCCCCGGCCGAGATCGTCGCCCAGTGGCGGGGGCAGGCGGAGCAGGTCCTCGCCGACTAGGGAGTGTCCGGCATTCCGGACACGACCTGGGACGGTCCCGGCGCGTCAGCCGTCGTACGTGAAGCGCGGAGCCCGGCGCTCCAGGAAGGCGGCGACACCCTCGGCGGTGTCGCCGCTGCCGCGTGCCCGCTCCGACCAGTAGGCGTCCCGGTCCGTGCGGCCCGACGCGAACTCCTTCGCAGCGGCCTGCGTCAGCAGCGAGCGCGACACCAGGACCCGGACGAACTCGGCCACCCGCTTGTCCAGTCCACCCGCGGGCAGCACCTCGTCCAGCAGACCGGTGCGCAGCGCCCGCTCGCTGTCGATCAACTCCCCGGAGAAGAGCAGGTACTTGGCGGCCGACGGCCCCACCAGCGACACGAGCCGCCGTGTGGAGGAGGACGGGTAGACGATGCCGAGCTTCGCCGGAGTGACCCCGAAGAGTGAACCTTCCTCGGCGAAGCGGAGGTCGCAGGCCGCCGCCAGCTGGCTGCCGCCGCCCACGCAGTAGCCGCGCACCGCGGCGAGTGTCGGCTTCGGGAAGGCGGCGAGCGCCTCCTCGGCCCGCACCGCCAGGGACTGCTGCTCGTCGCCGGGTTCGCGGAGCGTGGAGATGTCGGCCCCGGCGCAGAAGGTGTCGCCCGCGCCGGTGAGAACGAGGGCCCGTACGCCACGGTCGGAGGCGAGCACGGCGAGCAGGTCGGGCAGCGCCCGCCACATGCCCGCCGTCATGGCGTTGCGCTTGGCGGGGTTGCTGATCACTAGGGTGGCGACGCCGTCCGCGACGGTGTGCTCCAGCTGCGGCTCCATGCGCCGGATGCTATCCGGGCACGTCGAGCGGGGGCCGGTCGGGGCGTCGGCGTGCAGTGCGGCGAACAGGCCGCGAAGCCGTCAACGGAGGGGCAGAACCAGTCGCCTAACTGATTCTCTTGTGCGTACTCGGTCAGAATCCATCGATACGTGTCGACTTCTGGTCAGTAGGTCGGTACGGACCAGCCCATTCCCAACACTCGGTCCGTGGCGACAATCGAGCACGAGGGTGGGAGCCGGACTATGGAGAGCGGCGGGAGCGTCCCCGCACGGCCGCCGTCGTACGAAGGGGTCTGGCGCTTCACCGCTCCCGCGGTCGACGTCTCGGTGCCGCAGGCCCGGCACGCCGTACGGGACCTGTTGAACCGCCAGGGGGTGCCGGCCCACGACGACCTCGTCCAAGGGCTGCTGCTGATCGTCTCCGAGCTGGTGACCAACGCCGTACGGCACGCGGCCGTGCTCTCCCCGGAGATCGCGGTCGAGGTGGCGATCGGCGCGGAGTGGATCAGGGTGTCCGTCGAGGACAACCACCCGTACCGGCCGAAGGCGCTCGAGGCGGACGACGCCCAGACGGGCGGCCGCGGACTGCTGCTGGTGCGGGAGATCACTCTGGAGGCGGGCGGCACGTGCGATGTCGAGCACACCGCGAGCGGCGGCAAGATCATCTGGGCGGCGCTGCCGCTCAAGGCCGCCGGGCCGCCCCCTCCGCAGCTGGTCACCAGCCCCCGGCCGGCCCCGTGAGCTCCTTGATGGCGGGGCGCGCGGCGTCCAGCACGGTCATGAACCAGGCCGAGAACGGCGCCGCGGCGTGCCGCTCGGCCAGCTCCTGAGCCGTCACGAACGCCGTCTCGCCGACCTCGTCCGGATCCGGCCGCAGCGGGGCCTGGACCATGCCCACGAAGAGATGGTTGAACTCCTGCTCCACCAGGCCCGACGCCGGGTCCGGGTGGTTGTAGCGCACGGTCCCCGCCTCGGCGAGCAGCGACGGCGAGATCCCCAGCTCCTCCTGCGTACGCCGGGCGGCGGCCGCGAACGGCGCCTCGCCGGGGTACGGGTGGCCGCAGCAGGTGTTCGACCAGACCCCGGGGGAGTGGTACTTGCCCAGCGCGCGGCGCTGGAGCAGCAACCTGCCCGACTCGTCGAAGAGGAACACGGAGAACGCCCGGTGCAACTGCCCCGGCGCCTGATGGGCGGACAGCTTCTCCGCGGTGCCGATGGTATTGCCGTCCTCATCGACCAGTTCAAGCATGATCGACGGCTGGATTCCGTTCGACGAGCTGTGCGCCGCGGTGGCTGGTGTGGTCGGCATAACCATCCTTCGCATCGGTCCTCGGCCCTGTGGGGCCACCTCAGTCTGCCGTACAAACCCGGCTTGTCCGTACTTCGCCCGCCGGGCATGTCCGCTCCCGTCGCGCCGGAGCGCGGCGGGAGCGGACGTCGGATCAGACTCCGAAGGCGTCCGGATAGAGGATCGTGCCCCGCGGCCCAGGCCCGGAACCGTCGAGGAACAGCGCCATCATGGCCTCGTCCGGCACCTCGAACGGCGCCCGGATGCCGTACGTCGAAGCCGGTACGAAACCGAACCTCGGGTAGTACTCCGGATGACCGAGTACCAGGACCAGCCGCTCACCGGCGAGTCGGGCGGCGTCCAGCACCGCCCGGACGACCGCCTGCCCCGCGCCGGCGCGCTGATGGGCGGGGGCGACCACGACGGGCGCCAGCGCCGCGGCGGGCACGCCCCCGACATGGCACCGGGTGATCAGGGCGTACGCCGCGACCGTGCCGTCCGGAGCCTCGGCGACATACGACAGGCCAGGCAACCAGGCGGTCGCGTCGGCGCGCAGGGCGTCGACGAGAGCCGCCTCCTGAGCCGTCTCGAAGCCGGCGGCGTTGACCGCCCGGACGGACGGGATGTCCGCCTCGGACTCCGGCCGGGTGCGCCAGCGGTGGTCCGCCGGCCGCAGCACATAGCCGGTGTAGCCGTACTCCCAGCCGTGGTCACGGCGCATGGCGATCTCCGCCCGGGTGGCGGCGACCACCTCGGCCATGCCGGGAAGCGACGGGTCGGCGGCGTCCGCACGCTCGCCGAGCGGCCCGTAGTACTCCTCCCAGTCGCTCTCCGGCTGGGGCAGCACGGCGAGGACGTGGTAACCGGCCGCGGTCGCCGCCGCCATGTCGGCGGCGGAGGTACGCAGAGGACAGTGCTGTTCCCAGAACGCGCGCGCGTCCGGGCTCGGCTCGTCCACCGTCCACTCGCACTCGGTGAGCACCAGCGTCCCCCCGGGGGCGAGCAACCGGCGCCAGGAGCGCAGGGCGGTGTCGAAACCGATGCAGTACGCGGAGCTCTCCGCCCAGACGAGGTCGAAGGACCCGTCCGGGAAGGGAAGGTCAGCCATGTCCGCGTTCATGGTCCTGATGGCGTCACCAAGCCCGCGAGCGTCGGCGGCGCACCGCAGCTCGTCCAGGAACGGCTCGTGGCGGTCCACCGCCGTCACCTCCGCGCCGGCCTCGGCGGCCAGCAGCAACGAGGCACGGCCCGGGCCGCAACCCAGGTCGAGGACGCGCGGACGCGACGGCAGCGGCCCGGCCAGGGAGAGCAGCCGGCGGGTGGTGTCGTCGGAACCGGGGCCCTGCCGTGGAAGACCGTGGTGCAGCGTGAAGAAGGCGTCGACGGAGGAGGACGAGGAGGAAGGAGAGGAAGAGGTGTTGTCGGACAACGTGGGAGACCCTTGAGTGAGAGGGTCCCGGCCGACGTCTGGGATCAGGTCGACCGCGGACCCGGGAAGCTGAAGCCGGACCGGGCGCTGCTGGGGGCAGCCTCCATCGCGACGGTCATCGAGCCAGCTCCTCTCCACACATCCGAGACGCGAATGTCTCCGCGGAAAACGTAGCAGCGATCAGTGACAGAGATGGGCCTCATGCGCGGCATGGCCGCTCGGCTCCAGCTGGAACGTGCAGTGCTCCACGTCGAAGTGGTCGCCGAGGCACCCCTGGAGGTCGTGCAGCATCTTCTCGTGCCCGATCGAGTCCAGTACGTCCTGGGCGACGACCACATGCGCGGAGAGCACCGGCATCCCGGACGTGATCGTCCAGGCGTGGAGGTCATGGACGTCCTCCACACCCGGCAGCGCCAGTATGTGGGCCCGCATCTCCGCCATGTCGACGCCCTTGGGGGCCGCCTCCAGGAGCACGTCGAGCGTCTCGCGCAGCAGCTTCACCGTACGCGGCACGATCATCAGGCCGATGACCAGTGAGGCGATCGGGTCGGCCGCCTGCCAGCCGGTGGCGAGGATGATGCCCGCGGCGATCAGCACGGTCACCGAGCCCAGGGCGTCCGCGAGGACCTCCAGATAGGCGCCGCGCACATTGAGGCTCTCCTTCTGGCCGCGCATCAGCAGCGAGAGGGAGACCATGTTCGCCGCCAGACCGATCAGGGCGAAGACGATGGCCGGACCGCCCTTGGTCGCGGCCGGCTCGATGAACCGCTGCACCGCCTCGTAGAGCACGTAGCCGCCCACTCCGAGGAGCAGCAGACAGTTCGCGAGCGCGGCGAGGATCTCGGCCCGGGCGAATCCGAAAGTACGGTTCGCGGACGCCGGGCGGTTGGCGAAGTGGATGGCGAGCAGGGCCATCGCGAGGCCCACGGCGTCGGTGGCCATGTGGGCGGCGTCGGCGATCAGAGCGAGAGAGTCGGCGACGACACCGCCGACGATCTCCACGACCATCACGGAGAGCGTGATGGCCAGTGCGACCCGCAGCCGCACCCGATAGGCGTGGGCCGCGGTGCCGGTCGGCAGCGGCCCGCCATGCGTATGCCCGTGATCGTGCCCAGCCCCCATGAGGACGCCTCCCGGATTCTCGTGCCTCGGTTCGCCTCCGGGGCGCCGTGAGCGTGCGCCGATGGTCGATCGTGCTCGGTCCCTCGTTCCTCGGGACCTCCGCGCGTTCTCCCTCTCGGCGCCCGCGCGCCCCTTCGGCTCGTTTGTGGCTCGGTTCGCCTCCGGGGCGCCGTGAGCGTGCGCCGATGGTCGATCGTGCTCGGTCCCTCGTTCCTCGGGACCTCCGCGCGTTCTCCCTCTCGG